>NZ_JAQIRN010000005.1:0-403384 GCF_050600815.1 Klebsiella sp. 141161
CTGACCCCATGCCGAACTCAGAAGTGAAACGCCGTAGCGCCGATGGTAGTGTGGGGTCTCCCCATGTGAGAGTAGGGAACTGCCAGGCATCAAATAAGAAGAACCCCGTACCGAAAGGTGCGGGGTTTTTTGCTGTGTGGCGTCTATCCCCCCGGTAGCGCTGCGCTTACCGGGGCTACAGACCGCG
The DNA here is from genome assembly GCF_050600815.1 of Klebsiella sp. 141161. NCBI lineage: Bacteria > Pseudomonadati > Pseudomonadota > Gammaproteobacteria > Enterobacterales > Enterobacteriaceae > Klebsiella > Klebsiella sp. 141161. The sequence goes on from NZ_JAQIRN010000005.1 coordinate 188, forward strand.
TAGCAACCCGTAGCCCGGGAAAGGCGCCTCGCGCCGCCCCCGGGGAAAGCCACTGTCATACCAACGTAAACGAAAGGCTCAGTCGGAAGACCGAGCCTTTTGTTTTTGTGTTTTGCGGACAGGTACTCCGCCATCTCCCCGGTGGCGCTGCGCTTACCGGGGCTACCGATCCGCACCTCCTGCGGGGAAGATCGCGCCATATCCACACGCTCACCTTCATTCAAAGCCATATAAAACCCCGTTGTTATACCCACTTCGCCATAATTCACTTTTTCACTGCTCATGTGCTGACGTTAATCGCGAAAACCGGTGTTACGAAAAAAAATGTGAATACAATCACATATAAATAAATAACAATTATATAACATTTGGTTCACTAATTAATTTGTCTGAGTGACGTGTCACGCCCGATGAGACAGATTACGGTCTTTGCTGGAGCAAAATTATAATGACAGAAAGTAGCATTAACGAGCAGGGTTCCCTGGAGCAGGGCGATACCCGGCGCCGTGTATGGGCAATTGTGGGGGCATCTTCAGGGAACCTGGTGGAATGGTTTGATTTTTATGTCTACTCATTTTGCTCACTCTATTTTGCGCACATCTTCTTCCCTTCAGGAAATACCACCACTCAATTGTTACAAACGGCCGGAGTTTTTGCTGCTGGCTTCCTGATGCGCCCCATCGGCGGCTGGCTATTTGGCCGCATTGCTGACCGGCGCGGACGTAAAGCCTCAATGCTTATTTCGGTATGCATGATGTGCTTCGGCTCGCTGGTGATTGCTTGTCTACCGGGGTACGCCACTATCGGTACCTGGGCGCCGGCACTGCTGTTGCTGGCACGTCTGTTCCAGGGCCTGTCCGTTGGCGGGGAATATGGCACCAGCGCGACCTACATGAGTGAAGTCGCAGTAGAAGGAAAGAAAGGATTCTACGCCTCCTTCCAGTACGTTACGTTAATTGGCGGTCAACTGCTGGCGGTACTGGTCGTTGTCGCACTACAGCAAATCCTCAGTGATGAAGATTTGCATGCCTGGGGATGGCGTATTCCTTTTGCGCTGGGCGCAGTACTGGCCATCGTCGCGCTGTGGCTGCGTCGTCAGTTGGATGAAACCTCGAAGCAGGAAACCCGTGCGCTGAAAGAGGCCGGTTCCTTTAAAGGTTTGTGGCGTAATCGCCGGGCTTTTGTCATGGTGCTGGGCTTTACTGCCGCCGGTTCGCTGACTTTTTACACCTTCACCACGTATATGCAAAAATATCTGGTGAATACCGCCGGCATGTCGGCCAGCACTGCCAGCATGATTATGACGGCGGCGCTTTTCGTGTATATGCTGGTACAACCGCTATTTGGCGCCTTCTCGGATAAGGTGGGGCGCCGTACTTCAATGTTGTGTTTCGGCGTGCTGGCGACGCTGTTTACCGTGCCAATCTTGAGTGCGCTGCAGAATGTTAGCTCGCCGTATGCCGCATTTGCGCTGGTGATTTGCGCGTTGTTGATCGTCAGCTTCTACACTTCCATCAGCGGTATCCTGAAGGCGGAAATGTTTCCAGCACAGGTTCGCGCGCTGGGCGTGGGCCTGTCCTATGCGGTAGCAAACGCGCTGTTCGGCGGTTCGGCTGAATATGTCGCGCTGTCGCTTAAATCTGCGGGAATGGAAAATGCCTTCTACTGGTACGTGACGGTAATGGCGGCGATTGCCTTCCTGGTCTCCCTGATGCTACATGGCAAAGGGAAGGGCCTGCGTTTGTAACCTTATTGATGCGCCAGTTGCCACACCGCATAGCCGGTGGTGGCGCCGGCGACATCCCAGGCGAAATCCTTCCAGCTCCAGCCGCTCCCAGCCGGGCGGCTGTCCCATAACTCTTTTGATGCCCCCAGACTAACGGAAAACATCAGGCCGATGGCGGCGCTGCGATCGCGGCTGTATCCCTGATGCTGCGCATATTCATTGCCGGCCGCGGAGAGCATTGCCGACGCGAGAAAGTGTTGGGCCTTGTCCTGACCACGCCAGGAATCATTGGCCATATGGCTGCAACCACTGAGCAGAAGAGGGATAATAATCACGAAGTAGCGCATAGTGCTTCCTGAAAAAAGCCCCGTATTACGGGGCGTTGATCTTAGAGAATGCGGCTGATAAGACGGTCGATGCGGATGCGTCGCAAACGGCGGATGAGCTTTTTCACCTTCACCGGATAGTCGGCGATGCTTTGTAGATCGCGATAATGCTTCACTACCGTCGTATGCGTACGGATGAGCTGAAGCTCCTTTTCCCGCATTTCGCGCAGTTGATGCTTAGGATCGTGGATAAGCACGGCATTTTCCAAATCCAGCCGCCAGGCGCGCGGATTGAGGTTGTTGCCGGTCAACAGCATCCATTCGTTATCAACCCACATACCTTTCAGGTGGTAGCTGTTATCGTCATCTTTCCATAAACGCACGATGAGCTGATCGGTATTCACATAATATTGCAGTCGGCTCAGGAAGCGACGCAGGTTAATTTCGTACAAATAAGGCAATGCGCCGATGATTTTAAACGGCTGATCTTCCGGGATATAGAAGTCGTTCGCGGTCTTATCGCCGACGATGATTTCCACTTTTTTGCCGCTGCGTAGCAGAGAAATAATGTTTCTGACCAGTACGGCGGGCAGGTTGAAATACGGGGTGCAGATGGTCAGCTTATGTTCCGCACACGGCATCAGGTGGAAGATAGTCTTGTTGAGCAGGCTCGATTTACCGAGCCCGACCAGCGGTGTGACTGACAGTTGATCTTCATCGGCATTGCCGGTGAAGTGATAGCCGCTTTCGCGCAGATCCTGGCGATACAGGCGGATATCATTTTTGATTTCCGGGCTTTTCGGCCGATCCGGGCGATCCAGTCGATTTACGCCGCGACCTTGTACCAGGTTGTGCTCGACCCAGTCGAACATTACGTCGGCCATCTTGCCGTTGCGGATACACTGATAGCGATCGTAGCGATATTTATCATGCTGATGCAGGTACACATCATTCAGGCTGGCGCCGCTATAGATGACGCTATCGTCGATGATGAAGCCTTTAAAATGGAGCACGCCGAGCGCTTCCCGGGTATTGACCGGGACGCCATAGACCGGGATTTCAATCCCAGGGTTTTCCTGGGCCATACGACAGTACCAGTCGGCATTGGTATTGGAGGCTGCTGCGCCGATGCGGCCGCGCTGGGCGCGATGCCAATCAACCAGCACGCGTACATCCAGTTCCGGACGTTGACGTTTAGCGTCATACAGGGCTTGCAGTATTCCTTTTCCGCCATCATCTTGCTCGAGGTAGAGCGCAATAATGCAAATACGCTGGGTGGCGTGGGCTATCTTTGCCAGTAGCGCCTGGCGGAAATCAGCCGGCGCGTAAAAGAACTCGATATCATCAACTGACTGAGAGAGCTTAGGGAGTTGGGCAAGGTGTTGTTGATGTTTATTACGCTTAAATTTTGACAACATCACAGTGCGTTTCTTCTCTGTTTATTGAAGGGTCTTCTGTACCATGCAGACGACGTAAGCGGGCAATAATACCATCACTACCCGCGAATGTGGTCATTAATTGCTGTCGCTTGTCACCGAATGTAACGTATTTAGTGCAAGAGACAGGCTTACAATTCCGTCTTCTAACTGGATATCCACTGCAAAGCCAAGTTTCCTGGCGAGGCCTATCATGCCGCGGTTATTTGGCATGGTGATGCCATTTAAGCGCTGTAATCCGTGTCCTTGCGTGTAGGCGATCAGCTTTTCAAGGAGCTGTCGGCCAAGGCCTAAACCTTTCAGGTCCGAGCGTACCAGTACGGCAAACTCGGCATCAATATTATCAGGGTCGGAAATCGCTCTGGTCACGCCGAGGATCTCGCTTCCTTGCTCCGTGGCGCGTACCGCAACAAAAGCCATTTCACGATCGTAGTCGATCTGCGTCATATTGGCTAAGTCGTCATGGGTGAATTCGTTGATCTCGCTGAAGTAGCGGTAATAGAGATCTTCTTTGGTGACCTGCTCAATAAAGGCTAATAACAGAGGTTCATCCTCAGGCAGGATCGGCCGGAACAGGCAGCGCTCGCCGTTTTTCATTACCACCCATTCCTCAAGTTGCTGCGGATAGGGTCTGACTGCCAGCCGGCTTTCGCTGTCGCCGCTAAATGGCGCCAGGCTGAGAGTAACGTCGAGGGCGGTAAATTCGTTGCCGGAAGCAAGCAAGGGGTGAATATCCAGCCGCTGGATCTCGGGGCAATCGACGATCAGGTTAGAGACCTGTACCAGCAACTGGCTGAGACCGGGAATATCAAGCGGGCGTAGCGCGCTGCGTCCGCGGATCTTTTTGCTCTTGATGGCCTGGATCACCAGATAACGCGCCAGGTTCATATTCAGCGGCGGCAGGGCGACCGCGGCTTGATTTTCCGCTCGCCATTCGACGCCGCCCTCGCCAAGCATAATCAGCGGGCCGAAAAGCGGGTCATGCTCGACGACGACCCGAAGTTCCTGTGCCCCGGCGCGGTTGGCCATGCTCTGTACCAACAGGCCATGAATGCGCGCCTGCGGCCAGGCCATTTTTACCCGGTCAATAATCGCGTCCGCCGCCTGCTGGACTTCAGCAGCAGTACGCAAATAGAGCATAACGCCCTGAACTTCAGATTTATGCGGAATATCCGGCGAACGTAACTTCAAGGCCACCGGGTAGCCAATCTGCTCGGCGATATGTACCGCTTCGGCGCTGTCGGCGGCAATCCAGGTGGGAAGAGTATGGATGCCGTAGGCGCGCAGCACCGGGCTGACCTCATGGGTGTCCAGTGAGGTCGCGCCTTCGCTCAGCGCGCGCTGCAACAGCGTGTGAGCCTCGGCGGTATTGGCGGTCAACGTATCGGACAATACCGGCGTTTCACGGAGCTGTTTCTGGTTGCGACGGTATTCCACCATATGCATAAAGGCGGTAATGGTACCCTCGGGTGTGCGATAGGTTGGAATACCTGCCTCGCTAAATAGCCGTCGCGCCTCCTGGGAGGAGAACTCCCCGCACCAGTTCGTCAGCACCGTGACGTATTTTCCGCGCGGATGACGCTTAAGGGCATCAATCAACGCCAGCGCGCTTTCGGTGCCCGGCGCCGCGGCGCTGGGGGAGTGAATCACCAGCAGCGCATCATAATCCTGGCTGTCCAGCAATACATTCAGCGCTTTGAGATAGTGCTCGCTACTGGCGTCATCGCGCAGATCCAGAGGATTAGCCACTTCGACGCCCGTCGGTAACGCCTGCCTGAGCTGGTCACAGGTGGCTTCACTGAGATTGGCGAGCTTGCCGTTACGCAGCCACAGTTCGTCCAACGCCAGCGCTGCCGGCGCGGCGCCATTACTGATGATCATCAGCTTTTCGCCGCGCAATGGGCGCATATGGCTCAGGGTTTCAACGGCGGAAAAGAGTTCATGGGTGTCCTGCACGCGCAGCAGCCCCGCCCGCTGAATAGCGGCGTCCCAGGCGGGATCCATCCCTGAGTTTACATGCAGTAATTTCTGCGCCGCCGGGCTGCGGCCGCTTTTAATGACCAGAATGGGTTTATTACGCGAGGCGCTACGGGCAGCGGAGACAAAACGCCGGGCATCGCTGAGATGCTCCAGATAGAGCAGGATAGCGCTGGTTTTGCTATCGCGGGCGAGAAAATCGAGCAGGTCGTCGACGTCGATATCAAGGCTATCGCCCAGCGCAATAAAGTACGAAAAACCCATTTCACGCTGCTGCGCCCAGTCCAGAATGGTGTTAGAGACGGCGGCGGATTGCGAGATAAACGCCAGCTTGCCGCGCTGGATAGGGACCGGCGAAAAGCTGGCGTTCAGGCCCTGCCACGGCGCCAGCAGCCCCAGGCTGTTGGGGCCGAGCAGACGCATTTGATAACGGGCGGCGCACTCGAGCAGCGCCGGGTACTGGTCTGGCTGTGAAGAGAGGATAATGCAGGTTTTACACCCTTTCCGCCCTAAGGCCTCGAGCAACTCGAGATTGCGGCGGGCATTAGTACAGAGCACCGCCAGATCCGGGGTAAACGGCAGGCTGTCGATAGTCGGCCACGCCAGTACGCCAAGCACCGCTTTCCAGGCGGGCGTCACCGGCAGGACCGGGCCATTAAAACCGCCGGCCAACAAATTGCGCATCATTAAATAGCCAGCGCGCTGCGGTTTCATCGATGCGCCAATGACGGCGATCGATTTTGGCCGCAGCAGTGCTTCCAGGCCTCGTTGGCTCATACCGGTCTCCTTTGATCCCCAGTGACCGAATGATTTTAAACGCTTTCAGCCTGTTGTGCTGTGATACTGCCCTTATGCTGCGTTTTTCCCGCCAGATAGCGGCTTCTGAACAGGCTAAAGTGATCGCCAAGCGCGGCAGCCGCCTGTGCGTCGCCGGCTAAGTCCAGCAGGGCGATGGCGACTTCCGCCGTACAGTACTGGCCGTCGGCATGGGCCTCGCGCAGGTGATAGGCGGAGATGCGCGACAGGTCGACAGAGATCACCGGCAGCGCATCGAGATACGGGCTTTTGCGAAACATTTTCCGCGCTTCCGTCCAGGTGCCGTCGAGCATAATAAACAGCGGCGGCTTACCCTCCGGCGGGGCGCTCAGTACCTGGCGTTCCGCTCCGGCATAAGAGGCCGGAAAGACGACCATGGGCTGATAATCGGGGTTGGCGACCAGATCGAGCAGCGCCTGCGGCGGCTCGGTACGCGACCACTGAAACGCTTCGGTGTTGGGCAGAATATCGGCGATAAGGCGTCCGGTATTGCTGGGCTTCATTGGCTCGGTGTCGAACATCACCAGGCAAAAACGGCTGTCGGCAGGTGCCGGCGCCAGCGTTGCGCACAGACACTGTTTTAGGGGGAGCAGGCAGCGCTGACAGCGGCGGATGCGGTTGCCGCGAGCAAGAAAAGGCCGGGTTGCGCGCGCGAGGCGTTCGGCGCGTAGCCGAAGGACAGCGTTATCAATCATGGGAGTCGCTAATGAAAAACGCTATTGTCGCAGAGGAGAAAACGGGGCACAAGCGGTGCCCCGGTGGGTTTACTGCTGGTTGGCTTCGTTCAGCCAGCTATCGAACGGCGCTTTGGGGACGGCGCCATTCAGCATGTCGACCATTTCACCATTTTTGAACATCATAATGGTTGGAATGCTACGGATGCGGAAGCGAGCGCTCAGTTCGCGTTCGGCTTCGGTGTTCACTTTCACAAAACGCATTTCGCCGCTGCGCTCTTCAGCCACATCTTCAAAGATCGGCGCGAAGCTACGGCATGGGCCGCACCACGGGGCCCAGAAATCAATAACGACTGGCAGATCGTCCTTTAATAGTTTATCCAGCGTTGCCCCGGTCGCGTTGATGACATCGCCGTCAAAAAGATCGTGGCCGCAGCGTCCGCACTTGGCGCCATCAGCGCTACGGTCTTCGGGGATGCGGTTAAGAGCCTGACAACTGGCACAAACGGTATTCATAACTAACCTCTGGTTATGGGGTTGCAGCGCGGCACGTGGCCGATTTGTTTCTGTAATGTTACATATTATCGATGAGGCGCGAATAAAGGACAATGTCTTTTGTTCGATGGTTACAATAGACCAAGGCTTTTAAATGAAATAATGGCTAAGTGAAGATACATCGGGTAATCTTCGCGCTTCGCGCAGCGCAGGTGGAGAAAATAGATGAGCGACGAACTGAAAAATAAAAGCGGCAAGGTCAAAGTGATGTATGTCCGCAGTGATGATGATTCTGACAAACGTACCCATAACCCGCGTACCGGGAAAGGGGGAGGGCGTCCAGGAAAGTCACGTGTTGACGGCCGCAGCCGCCCTGCGCGCGATGAACGTAACAGCCGCGGCGACGATCGCAAACGCGACGATCGCAAGCGCAATGATTTTAACCGTGACGATGCGTCCCCGTGGCGCACCGTTTCCCGCGCTCCGGGTGATGAGACGCCGGTAAAAGAAGATCACGGCGGTATCAGCGGTAAGAGCTTTATCGATCCGGAAGTGCTGCGTCGTCAGCGCGCGGAAGAGACCCGCGTCTACGGCGAGAACGCCTGTCAGGCGCTGTTCCAGAGCCGTCCGGAAGCCATCGTACGCGCCTGGTTTATCCAGAGCGTCACTCCGCGCTTTAAAGAGGCGCTGCGCTGGATGGCGGCCAACCGTAAGGCCTACCACGTAGTGGACGAAGCCGAACTGGCGAAGGCGTCTGGTACCGAACACCACGGCGGCGTCTGCTTCCTGATCAAAAAACGTCATGGTACTTCCGTGGCCCAGTGGGTGGCGAAAGCAGAAGCCGAAGATTGCGTACTGGCGCTGGAAGATGTCGGCAACCCGCACAACCTCGGCGCGATTATGCGTAGCTGCGCGCACTTTGGCGTGAAAGGCGTAGTAGTGCAGGATGCCGGCGTGCTAGAGTCTGGCGCGGCGATCCGTACTGCAGAAGGCGGTGCGGAACATGTTGAGCCGATCACCGGCGACAGCTTTATCGATACCCTGACGCAGTTCCGTCAGGCTGGCTACGCTATCGTCTCTACGTCCAGCCATAACGGTACGCCGCTGTTTAAGGCCGAGCTGCCGAAAAAAATGGTGCTGGTATTAGGCCAGGAGCGCGACGGTCTGTCCGATGCGGCGATCTCCAGCTCTGACCTCAACGTCGCCATCGACGGCACCGGTAACGTCGAAAGCCTTAACGTCTCCGTGGCGACCGGCGTGCTGCTGGCGGAATGGTGGCGTCAGAATAAGGCCTGATATCGGTCTCTGAATGCAAAAAGCCAGCTGATGCTGGCTTTTTTATTGTCGTCGCTCACTCGCTTTCAGCGGGCAGCACCGGCATCCAGTCAATGGGCGCCTCACCGCGTTCGGCCAGCCACTGGTTGGTTTGCACAAAGTGGTTGCAGCCGAAGAAACCGCGGTGCGCCGACAGCGGCGATGGGTGCGGCGCTTTCAGAACGCAATGGCGCTGGCGATCGATAATGGCGCCTTTTTTCTGCGCGTGTGCGCCCCACAATAAAAAAACCACTCCTTCACAATGCTGGTTAATCAGCGCTATCACTTTATCGGTAAAGGTTTCCCAGCCGAGACTGGCGTGTGAATGCGCCTGGCCGGCGCGCACCGTTAACACGGTATTAAGCAGAAGCACGCCCTGGCGTGCCCAGCTTTCGAGATAACCATGCGCCGGGCGCTGAAAGCCGGGGATGGTGCCTTCCAGCTCTTTATACATGTTCAGCAGCGACGGCGGTATCTGCACTCCCGGTAAAACAGAAAAGGCCAGACCGTGCGCCTGTCCCGGGCCGTGATAGGGATCCTGACCTAAGATGACCACTTTGACCTCGCCCAGTTCGGTATAGCGAAAGGCGTTAAAGACATCTTTCTGCGGCGGATAGATAGTCATGCCGGACTGGCGCTCTTCGGCGACGGTCTTGAGGGTGTTGAGAAAATAGGGCTGCTGCTTCTCTTCCGCCAGCACGTCGTGCCAGGTTAATGGGGTGGTCATCTTGCTCTCCTGCAAAGTGTCATGCCCATAGCTTAACTGCTTCTTTCTGCATAACAAAATCGCGACGTTATTCCTGACTGATTGCGCATAAAAAAATTGAAAATTTACAATATTTTTTATGGCATCTACTGGCGTAACTTGATGTAAAACAATACTATCCCTATATACCCACTTTGAGTGAGTGGTTTTTGTTGATTTAAATCAATGAATGCCGGGTGAGCGGCTGATATATATACACTCATACAACAATGGTTTTACCAATTGGCCGCTAAGAGGCCAAAATCGAATAAACACTGCCTGGGAGGCATCAAATGATTACTGGTATCCAAATTACTAAAGCGGCAAACGACGACCTGCTGAACTCTTTCTGGCTGCTGGATAGCGAAAAAGGCGAAGCGCGCTGCCTGTGTGCCAAGGGTGGTTTTGCGGAAGATGACGTGGTTGCGATGAGCAAACTGGGTGAAATCGAATACCGTGAAATCCCGGTAGACGTGAAACCGGAAGTCCGCGTGGAAGGCGGTCAGCACCTGAACGTGAACGTGCTGCGTCGTGAAACCCTGCTGGATGCCGTTGAGCACCCGGAAAAATACCCGCAGCTGACTATTCGTGTTTCCGGCTACGCGGTACGTTTTAACTCTCTGACTCCGGAACAGCAGCGCGACGTTATCGCTCGTACCTTTACCGAAAGCCTGTAAGGCTCAAGCCAGATGTGAAAACGCCGGGATATCCCGGCGTTTTTTTTACTCTTCGTTAGACGTTGAGGGCGTCCCGGCAGCGCTTGGCTTACGGCGCTTACCGATGTTTTTGGTATCGCGGTGGCGTTTCTTCACCCGCGGCTTCTCTTTTTCTTTCTCTTTTTTCTCGGCGCGTTTCGCCAGTACTTTCTTTGAAGGCTTACCGGTTAACTTCTCGCTCGGCGCGCGGGTTTTCGGTCGCAATTCATCAATCACGCGCGCTTTCAGCGGTTCTTCAACGTAGCGGCCGATTTTGCCCAGCAGCAGGTGATCGTGCGCTTCAACCAGCGAAATAGCGGTGCCTTTCTTACCAGCACGGCCGGTACGGCCAATACGGTGCAGATAGATATCGGCGGTGCGCGGCATATCGAAGTTAAACACGTGGCTGACATCCGGAATATCAATACCGCGTGCGGCGACGTCGGTGGCAATCAGCACGTTCACGCGACCATCGGTCAGGCGTTTAATCGCTTCGTTACGTTTGATCTGCACCATTTCGCCTTCCAGCCAGCAGGTGGTAATGCCAGCTTCGTGCAGCTTAGCGGCCAGTTCGTGAACGCGCTCGCGTTTACGCACGAAGACGATAGAGCGGGTTGCTTCCGGCTGCTTCAGCAGATTAACCAGCAGCGCGGTTTTATGATCGATATCATCGGCGCGATAGTACCACTGGTGAATTTTTTTACGTTCGCGGGTCGACGGATTTGCAGAAACTTCAACCGGCTCTTCCAGCAGGCGTTCGGCAAAGTCTTTAATCGCATCGCCTTCCAGCGTGGCGGAAAACAGCATGGTCTGCTTGCGCCAGCGGGTTTCACCGGCGATGGTTTCGATATCCTGGGCAAAGCCCATGTCCAGCATGCGGTCCGCTTCATCAAGGATCAGCGTTTCTACCGCGCGGCAGTCGAAGTTCTCTTCTTTAATATACTGCAGCAGGCGACCGGTGGTGGCGACCACGATATCCTGGTTTTCGCTGAACACTTCCGCGTGGTTCATGTACGCAACGCCGCCGGTAATGGTGGCAATATCCAGATGGGTATGCTTCGCCAGTTCGCGGGCGTGATCGGCAACCTGCATCGCCAGCTCGCGGGTCGGCGTCAGGATAAGGATCCGCGGCGGCCCCGATTTCTTACGCGGGAAATCAAGCAGATGCTGCAACGCTGGCAGCAAATATGCCGCAGTTTTACCGGTGCCTGTCGGCGCAGAACCGAGAATATCACGGCCATCAAGCGCAGGCGGAATAGCGGCGGCCTGAATGGCTGTCGGGCGTGTGAAACCTTTATCCTGGAGCGCTTCCAGCAGGTTTTCGTCGAGTTCAAGTTCGGAAAAAGTCGTTACAGTCATGTTCTACCTCTGAGTGGGCCGCCGATTATAGACGTTACTGACGTAATGTTCATCTGTTTGTAAGGCTATCTGTTCTCCGGTATTGTGCATAGCCTTAAGCACAGGAGTTTTCGTCAGCAAGGTTTTGAGGATGTCTCAGTCGAAGTTTGCGCTGCCGCGCAATGGTTTTACCTTTAAACAATTTTTTGTCGCCCACGATCGCTGCGCCATGAAAGTCGGTACCGACGGTATTCTGCTGGGCGCCTGGGCGCCGATTGCTCAGGTGAAGCACGTGCTGGATATCGGAACCGGTAGCGGTTTGTTGGCATTAATGTTAGCCCAGCGTACCGCGGATTCGGTCCAATTGGATGCGGTGGAGTTGGATGAAGAGGCCGCGGCGCAGGCGCGGGATAACGTGGCGGCCAGCAGCTGGTCTGGACGCGTCGCGGTATTTCAGGCGCCGATTCAGCAGTGGCAGCCGCAGCCGCCGCGGCGCTATGAGCTTATCGTCAGCAATCCGCCGTTTTTTGCCGAAGGCGTCCCTTGTGCGACGTCGCAGCGCGAACAAGCGCGTTATACCACCTCGCTCGATCATACGACGCTGCTCGCCTGCGCCGCGGATCTGATTACCGAGGAGGGCTTTTTCTGCGTAGTGCTGCCGGTGGATATTGGTAATGCGTTTGTCGATAGGGCGAAAGCGATGGGATGGCATTTGCGCTTACGCACCGACGTGGCGGAAACAGAAATGCGTCCGCCGCATCGCGTCCTGCTGGCATTCTCTCCCAGCGCCGGCGAGTGTTTCAGCGATCGGCTGGTGGTTCGTGGGCCAGAGCAGCAGTACTCTGAAGGCTTTACCGCCCTGACCCGCGATTTCTATCTCTTTATGTGAGCAAGCGGCGAGAGCACCGACGGACCGCTGTTTTCCAGCGTGTCCGGATAGTCGAGCGTATAGTGCAGGCCGCGGCTCTCCTTACGCTGCATGGCGCAACGCACGATAAGCTCGGCCACCTGCACCAGATTGCGTAGCTCCAGTAAGTTATTGGAGACGCGAAAACGCGCGTAATACTCATCCAACTCTTGCTGCAGCATAGTAATACGCCGCAGCGCTCGTTCCAGCCGGCGGGTGGTACGCACAATTCCGACATAATCCCACATTAGCAGGCGCAGTTCGTGCCAGTTATGTTGAATCACCACCAGTTCATCCGGGATCTCAACCTGGCTTTCATCCCACGGCGGCAGCTGTTCCGCCGCTTGCGCCAGCGGCAGGCGTTTGGCAATGTCCTCGGCTGCCGACCAGCCGTACACCAGACACTCCAGCAATGAGTTCGAGGCCATGCGGTTGGCGCCGTGCAGCCCGGTGTAGCTCACCTCGCCGATAGCGTACAGGCCGTCGACGTCGGTACGTCCGTTATCATCCACCATCACGCCGCCGCAGGTATAGTGGGCGGCTGGCACGATAGGCACCGGCTCTTTGGTTAAATCAATGCCGAGGCCGAGTAGCTTTTCATAAATCATCGGGAAATGTTGGCGAATAAACGCTTCGGGCTTATGGCTAATATCCAGATACATGCAGTCGACGCCGAGGCGTTTCATCTCATGGTCGATGGCGCGGGCGACGATATCGCGCGGGGCCAGTTCGCCGCGCTCGTCGAAGTCCGGCATAAAGCGGCTACCGTCAGGCCGTTTCAACAGCGCGCCTTCGCCGCGCAGGGCTTCCGTCAGGAGGAAGTTTCGCGCCTGTGGATGAAACAGCGCGGTAGGGTGGAACTGGTTAAATTCGAGATTGGCCACACGGCATCCCGCGCGCCAGGCCATGGCGATGCCGTCGCCGGAGGAGACATCAGGGTTGGTGGTGTATTGATAGACTTTAGCTGCGCCGCCGGTCGCGAGCACCACGGCTCTTGCGCTGCAGGTTTCTACCTTTTCCTTATTACGGTTCCAGATCCATGCGCCCACCACCCGCCGGGTACCCGGCAGGCCAATCTTATCGGAGATAATCAGGTCAACCGCGTTGCTACGTTCCAGAATGGTGATATTCGGATGTGCCAGCGCTTTGCCAACCAACGTCGTCTCAACCTCTTTACCGGTGGCATCGGCGGCATGCAGGATCCGCCGATGGCTATGGCCGCCTTCGCGGGTCAGATGGTAGCTCTCTTCGCCATTGGCCTGGACCTGGGTATCAAACAGTACCCCCTGATCGATAAGCCACTGTACGCAGGGTTTGGCGTTGCTTGCGACAAAGGAGACGGCATGACGGTCGCAAAGGCCGGCCCCGGCGATGAGCGTATCTTCGACGTGGGATTCGATGCTGTCGGTTTCGTCGAAAACGGCGGCAATCCCTCCTTGGGCATAGAAAGTTGAACCTTCGCTAACCGGGCCTTTGCTCAGGACGGTAACTGAGTGGCGTTCCGCCAGGCGCAGCGCCAGAGACAATCCGGCAGCGCCGCTGCCGATAATCAATACATCACAGGAAAAGTCGGGAGTCGTCTTCATAGCTTCTGTTTAATTTACTAAACACAATGGCCTCACCATAGCACCTGGTGGGGCTAAATCGTACAATTATTTTCGTGAATAGTTGTGCGGGCTAAACAAGGCAGGCGGAAAAGTAAATATGTAAACGAAAGAAAATATTTGCGAAGCAGACCGTTACCTTCAGATTTTATAGTGAAAAATAAGTTGGGTTACGTTACCCTTCAGGCGGGCCTTGCGCTTTTTCTTCATTAGCTTACCTGGCGTTGAACAACGGGACTTATAATGAGAGATAACAATCAGTCCACCGTTGTCAGACAAAAATCAAAAGCGTAACGGAACTTTATTGTGTTCAGACACTCCAAACGTCTGCTTGCTCATAATGCAGTGCTTGGGTGGTGTTCTGAATACGCATGGGAATTGGGTTTGGGGAGACATTACCTCGGATGAGCGAGCAGTTAACGGATCAGGTCCTCGTTGAACGGGTCCAGAAAGGAGATCAGAAAGCCTTTAACCTACTGGTAGTGCGCTATCAGCACAAGGTGGCAAGCCTGGTCTCCCGCTATGTACCGCCGGGCGATATCGCTGACGTTGTTCAGGAATCGTTCGTGAAGGCGTGGCGTGCGCTGGATTCTTTCCGGGGGGATAGCGCTTTTTATACCTGGTTGTATCGTATCGCCGTGAACACGGCAAAGAATTATCTGGTTGCTCAGGGACGCCGTCCGCCATCAAGCGATGTTGACGCCAACGAGGCGGAAAACTTCGAAAGCGGCGGGGCATTGAAAGAAATTTCGAACCCTGAGAACTTAATGTTGTCAGAAGAGCTGAGACAAATAGTTTTTCGTACCATTGAATCGCTCCCGGAAGATTTACGCATGGCAATTACGTTGCGGGAGCTGGATGGCCTGAGCTATGAAGAAATAGCCGCCATCATGGATTGTCCGGTTGGCACGGTACGTTCGCGTATCTTCCGGGCACGTGAAGCTATTGATAATAAAGTTCAACCGCTAATCAGGCGTTGACGATAGCGGAATACTGGAAAAGGGTATCAGGCATGCAGAAAGAAAAACTTTCGGCCTTAATGGATGGTGAAACGCTGGATAACGAGCTGCTCAATGAGCTGAGTCGTTCTTCTGAAATGCAAAAAACCTGGGAGAGCTACCATCTCATCCGCGACACGCTGCGAGGCGATACCGCTGAGATGCTCCAATTTGATATCTCAGCTCGCGTGATGGCCGCCATCGAGAACGAACCTGCTCGTCAGGTTGCGCCGCTTATTCCTGAATCTCAACCCGCTCCACACCAGTGGCGTCAAATGCCTTTCTGGCAGAAAGTGCGCCCGTGGGCCAGCTCGCTTACCCAAATGGGCGTGGCAGCGTGCGTTTCTCTGGCCGTTATCGTCGGTGTCCAGCAGTATAACGGACACTCCGATGCCTCCCAGCAGCCGGAAGCGCCAGTCTTCAACACCATGCCGATGATGGGCAAAGCCAGCCCGGTTAGCCTGGGCGTTCCGGCCGATGCCTCCGCCGGCAGCGGTCAGCAGGCGCAGGTTCAGGAGCAACGTCGTCGTATTAATGCTATGCTGCAGGACTATGAATTGCAGCGTCGCCTGCACGCTGAGCAGCTTCAGTTTGGCCAGGCCCAGACTCAGCAAGCCGCTGTTCAGGTGCCGGGTTATCAAACTTTAGGAACGCAATCGCAGTAATGAAGCAACTTTGGTGTGCCATGTCGCTCATGGCAGGCAGCCTGTTCTTCTCCACCAACGCCTCGGCTGATACATCGTCCGGGGCGTTGTTGCAGCAGATGAACCTGGCTAGCCAGTCCCTCAACTACGAGCTGTCTTTTGTCAGTATCAACAAACAGGGCGTTGAGTCGCTGCGCTATCGTCACGTGCGGTTGAACAACCAGCCCCTTGCTCAGTTGCTGCAGCTCGACGGTCCTCGTCGGGAAGTGGTGCTGCGCGGTACTGAAATCAGCTATTTTGAACCCGGTCTCGATCCCTTCACCCTGAACGGCGACTATATCGTCGATTCCTTGCCGTCTCTGGTGTATACCGATTTCAAAAAGCTGGCCTCGTATTATGATTTCATCTCCGTTGGCCGGACGCGTATCGCCGATCGCCTATGCGATGTAGTGCGCGTGGTGGCCCGCGACGGTACGCGCTATAGCTACATTGCGTGGTTGGATGCCGAGACCAAGCTGCCGCTACGCGTCGACTTGCTCGACCGCGACGGTGAAACCCTGGAGCAGTTCCGGGTGGTCTCATTCAATATCGGTGATAACGTAAGCTCGAGTATGGAAGCGCTGTCAAAAGCCAGCCTGCCGCCGCAACTGTCGGTTCCGGAAAGCGGCAATAAAGCCAACTTTAACTGGGCGCCAACCTGGCTGCCGCAGGGCGTGACGGAAGTTTCCAGCAGCCAGCGTCGTTTACCGACCTTCGACGGTCCGGTCGAGTCTCGTCTCTATTCCGACGGTCTGTTTAGCTTCTCCGTTAACGTTAACCGCGCGACGGCTAACAGCAGCGATCAGCTGCTGCGCACAGGTCGCCGTACCGTCAGCACTTCGGTGCGCGATAACGCCGAAATCTCGGTGGTTGGCGAATTACCGCCGCAGACGGCAAAACGTATCTCAGACAGCATTAAGTTCAGGGCCGCGCAATGATCAAAGAGTGGGCGACTGTCGTCTCCTGGCATAACGGCGTGGCGCAGGTTCACTGCGATGTTAAAGCCTCTTGCAGCAGCTGCGCCTCGCGCGCCGGTTGCGGTAGCCGGGTGCTCAATAAACTGGGGCCGCAAACCAGCCATACCATTAGCGTTCCCTGCGACCAGCCGCTGACGGCCGGGCAAAAAGTGGAGCTGGGCATTGCTGAAAGCAGCTTGCTGGGTTCGGCGATGCTGGTCTACATGGCGCCGCTGTTCGGGCTGTTTGTGATGGCATCTATTTTTCAGGTGTTGTTTGCCAGCGATATTGCTTCGCTGTGCGGCGCGTTGCTTGGCGGCGTCGGCGGATTCCTGGTGGCGCGCGGGCTGTCGCCGAAGCTGGCTGCTCGCCAGTCGTGGCAGCCGGTGATTTTAAGCGTCGGTTTACCGCCGGATTTGCTGCGCGTTGATACGCCTTCCTCTGAAATGGGGCAGTGATTTCACTGTCCCTCATCTTTATTTACGCTTCCTGATACAACGCCACAATTCTGCCGTTATGCTGGATCTAACAGCATTTCCTGGTTTCGCGGATGTAGTGTAGAATGCGGCGTTTTCGGATTAAAAAACGTCAGGCACAGAACAGCGGCCTCATGAGACTCGTAAGGCATAATTAACTCTAAATATGAAGAATATACGTAACTTTTCGATCATCGCTCACATCGACCACGGTAAGTCGACGCTGTCTGACCGTATCATCCAGATTTGCGGTGGCCTTTCTGATCGCGAAATGGCGGCCCAGGTTCTGGACTCCATGGACCTTGAACGTGAGCGCGGCATTACCATCAAGGCGCAGAGCGTCACCCTCGACTATAAAGCCAGCGATGGTGAAACCTATCAGCTTAACTTTATCGACACCCCGGGCCACGTTGACTTCTCTTATGAAGTCTCGCGCTCCCTGGCAGCGTGCGAAGGCGCGCTGCTGGTGGTTGACGCCGGGCAGGGCGTAGAAGCCCAGACCCTGGCGAACTGCTATACCGCGATGGAAATGGACCTCGAAGTCGTTCCGGTTCTTAACAAGATCGACCTGCCTGCGGCCGACCCTGAGCGCGTAGCGGACGAGATTGAAGATATCGTCGGTATCGACGCTCACGACGCGGTTCGCTGCTCGGCGAAAACCGGTGTTGGCGTGCCGGATGTGCTGGAACGTCTGGTACGCGACATTCCGCCGCCGGAAGGCGATCCGGACGCCCCGCTGCAGGCGCTGATTATCGACTCCTGGTTCGATAACTATTTAGGCGTCGTGTCGCTGGTGCGTATTAAAAACGGCACCATGCGCAAAGGCGACAAAATTAAGGTGATGAGCACCGGTCAGGTCTATAACGCCGACCGTCTGGGCATCTTCACCCCGAAACAGGTTGACCGTACCGAACTCAAATGCGGCGAGGTGGGTTGGCTGGTGTGCGCCATTAAAGACATCCTTGGCGCGCCGGTGGGCGATACCCTGACCGCGGCGCGTAATCCAGCGGATAAGGCGCTGCCGGGCTTCAAAAAAGTGAAGCCACAGGTCTATGCCGGTCTGTTCCCGGTGAGCTCTGATGACTATGAGAACTTCCGCGATGCGCTGGGTAAACTGAGTCTGAACGATGCATCCTTGTTCTATGAGCCGGAAAGCTCAACGGCGCTGGGCTTCGGCTTCCGCTGCGGCTTCCTCGGCCTGCTGCACATGGAAATCATTCAGGAGCGTCTGGAGCGTGAATACGATCTTGACCTGATTACCACCGCGCCGACGGTAGTCTATGAAGTAGAAACCACCTCTAAAGAGGTTATTTACGTCGATAGTCCGTCGAAGCTGCCGCCGCTGAATAATATTCAGGAACTGCGTGAACCGATCGCCGAATGTCACATGCTGCTGCCGCAGGAGTTCCTCGGCAACGTGATCACCTTGTGTATCGAGAAACGCGGCGTGCAAACCAACATGGTTTACCACGGCAAACAGGTTGCGCTGACCTATGAAATCCCGATGGCGGAAGTGGTCCTCGACTTCTTCGACCGTCTGAAGTCCACCTCCCGCGGCTATGCGTCGCTGGATTATAACTTCAAGCGTTTCCAGGCCTCTAACATGGTGCGCGTTGACGTACTGATCAACGGTGAGCGCGTCGATGCGCTGGCGTTAATTACGCACAACGACAACGCGCCGTATCGTGGCCGCGAGCTGGTCGAGAAGATGAAAGAGCTGATCCCGCGTCAGCAGTTCGATATCGCGATTCAGGCGGCTATTGGCAACCACATCATCGCGCGCTCTACCGTCAAACAGCTGCGTAAAAACGTCCTGGCGAAATGCTACGGCGGTGATGTCAGCCGTAAGAAAAAGCTGCTGCAGAAGCAGAAAGAAGGTAAGAAGCGTATGAAACAGGTTGGTAACGTTGAACTGCCGCAGGAAGCGTTCCTCGCCATTCTGCACGTTGGTAAAGACGGCAAATAATCTAAGGAGTTGGCATGGCGAACATGTTTGCCCTGATTCTGGTCATTGCGACCCTCGTCACAGGGCTGTTGTGGTGTCTGGATAAGTTCATATTCGCACCGAAACGTCGTGAACGTCAGGCCGCTGCTCAGGCAGCGACCGGCGATCAGCTGGACAAGAAAACGCTGAAGAAGGTCGGCCCAAAACCGGGCTGGCTGGAAACCGGCGCCTCTATCTTCCCGGTGCTGGCGATTGTGCTGATTGTGCGTTCGTTTATCTATGAACCGTTCCAGATCCCGTCAGGTTCGATGATGCCGACTCTGCTGATTGGCGATTTTATCCTGGTGGAGAAATTCGCCTATGGTATTAAAGATCCGATCTACCAGAAAACGCTGATCGAAACCGGTCATCCGAAGCGCGGCGACATCGTGGTATTTAAATATCCGGAAGATCCGCGCCTTGACTACATCAAGCGTGCGGTTGGTCTGCCGGGTGATAAAGTCACTTACGATCCGGTCGCTAAACAGGTCACGATCGAGCCTGGCTGCGCGTCGGGTCAGGCATGCGGTAGCGCCTTGCCGATCACCTACTCCAACGTCGAACCAAGCGATTTCGTTCAGACCTTCTCCCGTCGCAACGGTGGTGAAGCTACCAGCGGTTTCTGGCAACTGCCAAAAGGCGAAACCAAAGCCGACGGTATTCGTCTGACCGAGCGCAAAGAAACGCTGGGCGAAGTGACCCACCGTATTCTGACGGTACCTATCGCTCAGGATCAGGTGGGGATGTACTATCGTCAGTCTGGCCAACCACTGGCAACGTGGGTCGTTCCGCCGGGTGAATACTTCATGATGGGCGATAACCGCGACAACAGCGCCGACAGCCGTTACTGGGGTTTCGTGCCGGAAGCGAACCTGGTGGGTAAAGCCACCGCCATCTGGATGAGCTTCGAAAAACAGGAAGGTGAGTGGCCAACCGGCGTACGTTTATCGCGCATCGGCGGTATCCACTAATTCCCCATCTTAATTCACGCTGCTGGTGCAATAACGGCAGCGTGAATTATTTAGTATTTAAATCCATCCAAACTAACGACATCCCTTGTCGTTGAGTATAGAATATCCCCCCGAAGTTTTTGGTTGTCTCTCGAAAGAGTGACACTGCACACGAAACCGCGTTGGTTAGTTTCTGCCCTTATATATCAAGGGTATGTATGCTCAGGTCGGTTTCGTGTGCTGCATCTTTGACGCATTCATTTATTGGTAACGCATGAACCCCATCGTAATTAATCGGCTTCAACGAAAGCTGGGCTACACTTTTGTTCATCAGGAGCTGTTGCAACAGGCATTAACTCACCGCAGTGCCAGCAGCAAACACAACGAGCGTCTCGAGTTTTTAGGCGACTCTATTTTAAGTTTCGTGATCGCCAATGCGCTCTATCATCGTTTCCCTCGGGTAGACGAAGGAGATATGAGCCGTATGCGCGCGACGCTGGTGCGAGGCAATACGCTGGCGGAAATCGCCCGCGAATTTGAACTGGGCGAGTGCCTGCGCCTTGGGCCTGGCGAGCTGAAGAGCGGCGGTTTTCGTCGCGAATCGATTCTGGCTGACACCGTAGAAGCCTTAATCGGCGGGGTTTTCCTCGACAGCGATATTCAAAATGTTGAACGCTTAATCCTCTCCTGGTACCAGACTCGTCTGGATGAAATCAGCCCGGGCGATAAGCAAAAGGATCCGAAGACTCGTCTGCAGGAGTATCTGCAGGGGCGTCATCTGCCGCTGCCGTCCTACCTGGTCGTCCAGGTACGCGGCGAAGCGCACGATCAGGAATTTACTATCCACTGCCAGGTCAGTGGCCTGAGTGAACCGGTGGTTGGCACAGGTTCCAGCCGTCGCAAGGCGGAGCAGGCTGCCGCCGAACAGGCGCTGAAAAAACTGGAGCTGGAATGAGCGAAGAAAAAAGTTATTGCGGATTTGTCGCCATCGTTGGTCGTCCAAACGTTGGCAAATCCACGCTGTTGAACAAGCTGCTGGGGCAGAAGATTTCGATCACTTCCCGTAAAGCGCAGACTACCCGTCACCGCATCGTCGGTATCCATACCGAAGGGCCGTATCAGGCGATTTATGTTGATACCCCGGGCCTGCATATGGAAGAGAAGCGCGCGATTAACCGCTTAATGAACAAAGCGGCCAGCAGCTCTATTGGCGACGTGGAACTGGTTATCTTTGTCGTTGAAGGCACCCGCTGGACGCAAGATGACGAGATGGTGCTGAACAAGCTGCGCGATGCGCGCGCGCCGGTGATTCTGGCCGTCAACAAAGTTGATAACGTGCAGGAAAAAGCGGATCTGCTGCCGCACCTGCAGTTCCTTGCCAGCCAGATGAACTTCCTCGACATCGTGCCGATCTCTGCGGAAACCGGCACCAACGTTGATACTATCGCGTCGATCGTACGTAAACATCTGCCGGAAGCGATTCATCACTTCCCGGAAGATTACATTACCGACCGTTCCCAGCGTTTCATGGCTTCCGAGATCATCCGTGAAAAGCTGATGCGTTTCCTGGGCGCTGAACTGCCGTACTCCGTGACCGTCGAAATTGAACGTTTCGTGAGTAACGAACGCGGCGGTTACGACATCAACGGCCTGATCCTCGTCGAGCGTGAAGGGCAGAAGAAGATGGTAATTGGCAACAAAGGCGCCAAAATCAAAACCATCGGCATCGAAGCGCGCAAAGACATGCAAGAGATGTTTGAAGCGCCGGTGCACCTCGAACTGTGGGTCAAAGTGAAATCCGGCTGGGCCGATGACGAGCGCGCGCTGCGCAGTCTCGGTTACGTTGACGACCTCTGAGTTAACGCAACGTGGATGGATGGCAGCGCGCCTTTGTCCTGCATAGCCGACCGTGGAGCGAAACCAGCCTGATGCTGGACGTCTTCACGGAAGAGTCCGGTCGCGTGCGCCTGGTTGCCAAAGGCGCACGCTCCAAACGTTCTAATCTCAAAGGCGCCTTACAGCCCTTCACCCCCTTACTGGTTCGCTTCGGCGGCCGCGGCGAAGTCAAAACCCTTCGCAGCGCGGAAGCCGTCTCGCTGGCGCTGCCGCTCAGCGGCATCACGCTCTACAGCGGTCTTTACGTTAACGAACTCATCTCCCGCGTGCTCGAGCACGAAACGCGCTTCTCCGAACTCTTTTTCGACTACCTGCACTGCATTCAGGCCCTTGCCGGGACCAGCGGTTCGCCGGAGCCCGCGCTGCGGCGCTTTGAACTGGCGCTGCTCGGGCACCTGGGCTATGGCGTTGATTTCCTCCACTGCGCCGGCAGCGGCGACCCGGTGGATGACACCATGACCTACCGCTATCGTAAAGAAAAAGGCTTTATCGCCAGCCTGGTGATTGATAACAGCACGTTTACCGGGCACCATTTGAAAGCGTTGGCTAGCCGAGAGTTTCCGGATGTAGATACGCTGCGCGCCGCGAAGCGCTTTACCCGCATCGCCCTGAAGCCGTATCTTGGAGGGAAACCGCTCAAGAGCCGGGAACTGTTTCGCCAGTTTATGCCCGCGCGAAAGGCGCGAGCCGATAATACGAATAATGATTAACGAGGATTGTCATGGCTGAATTACTGTTAGGGGTCAATATTGACCACATTGCGACATTGCGTAACGCGCGCGGTACCGCTTATCCGGATCCGGTGCAGGCGGCTTTTATTGCTGAACAGGCCGGCGCCGATGGTATTACCGTGCACCTGCGCGAAGACCGCCGCCATATCACCGATCGTGACGTGCGCATCCTGCGCCAGACTCTGCACACCCGAATGAACCTTGAAATGGCGGTCACTGAAGAGATGCTGGCGATTGCCTGCGAAACTAAACCGCACTTTTGCTGCCTGGTGCCGGAGAAGCGTCAGGAAGTGACCACCGAGGGTGGGCTGGACGTGGCCGGACAGCGCGATAAGATGCGCGATGCCTGTCAGCGCCTAGCGGATGCCGGTATTCTGGTCTCCCTGTTTATTGACGCGGATAATGAGCAGATCAAAGCGGCTGCCGACGTGGGCGCGCCGTATATCGAAATCCATACCGGCTGCTATGCCGATGCCAAAACCGATGCCGAACAGGCAAAAGAGCTTGAGCGTATCGCCAAAGCGGCGACTTATGCCGCCAGCCTTGGTCTGAAGGTGAATGCCGGTCACGGTTTGACCTATCACAACGTGAAAGCCATTGCCGCCTTGCCGGAAATGCATGAGCTGAATATCGGTCATGCCATTATTGGTCGCGCGGTGATGAGCGGCCTGAAAGAAGCTGTCGCGGAAATGAAACGCCTGATGCTGGAAGCGCGCGGCTAATGGCGATTCTCGGGCTGGGTACCGACATCGTCGAAATCGCCCGCATCGAAGCGGTGATCGCCCGTAGCGGCGATCGCCTGGCGCGCCGGGTACTGAGCAATCACGAATGGAGCATTTGGGAGCAGCATCAGCAGCCGGTGCGTTTTCTGGCAAAACGCTTTGCGGTCAAAGAAGCAGCGGCGAAAGCGCTCGGAACCGGTATTCGCAACGGCCTGGCGTTTAATCAGTTCGAAGTTTACAACGATGAATTAGGCAAGCCGAAACTGCGGCTATGGGGCGAAGCAAAGCTATTGGCTGAACGGATGGGGGTAAGCGCTATTCACGTCACTCTCGCCGATGAACGCCACTACGCCTGCGCCACGGTGATCGTCGAAAGCTAAACCCGCGGGTTAAAGCTTATCCGCGTGGTGCATGAGCACGAATTTATCCCACAACTGTTCTTCATTCTCGACGTGCGCCGGATCTTTGAGAATAGTATTCGGGATCGGGCACACTTTCTGGCAGGTTGGCGTGTCGTAGTGGCCCACGCACTCGGTGCAGCGATTGCTGTTAATCTCATAAATGCTCTCGCCCATCGAAATGGCCTCATTCGGGCACTCCGGCTCGCACATGTCGCAATTGATGCATTTTTTGGTGATTAACAGCGCCATCAGGAAAATCTCAGAAACAACACAAACAGGGCGGGCATTATACGCCCATTTTCTACTCAGACCAGCTTTTTCACCAGGCTTCGCTAGCGTGTATATTTATAATCCCGTTGACCCTGAATATGTACCTGGTACATTTATCAACTTGATTGTTGTACCCTGTACACTTATGATGATTTTATAATCATGATACGCAGGATGCGGTATGTACACTTTTATTGAGCTGCAGGGTTTCAGTAAACGGCGTCAGGCGCTTCTACCGGATGACGAGTTTCGCGTTTTTCAGGAGATGTTGATTGAGGATCCTGAGGCTGGCGATACCATTGCAGGGACTGGGGGATTTCGAAAAATTCGCTGGAGCCGACCGGGGATGGGCAAGCGTGGCGGGGTGAGAATTATTTATTACAATGTGACGCGTAAAGGGCGAATTTATCTGGCATTGGTCTATCCCAAAAATGAGCTGGATGATTTAACGGAAGAACAAAAGAAGATGCTGAAGCAGTTATCCGCTATGCTGGTATCCCGCTGAGGTTCTGTCACTCCCACGAGGCAACGGTGCCAGTGGTGTCCACGAGGGCGATGAGGTACAGATGAAAGACGAGTTATTTGCCGATCTGCTGGCCAGTGCAGAAGAAATGGTGAGAATTGAAAAAGGTGAACAAACCCCTGAGCCGCAGCATGTTCACACCTTTAGCCCGATCGATGTGAAAGCGATTCGCGAAGCGACGGGCTTAAAACAACAGGATTTTGCCCTGGCGGTAGGGGTGAGCTACGACCTGGTAAAAAGCTGGGAAACAAAACGACGCCAGCCAACCGGGGCGCCGCGAAAATTGCTGCTTTTATTACAGCTAAATCCTTTTATTATCAATCAGCTAAAAACAATCTAATGTTTGTGGGCATTGCCAGATGCCCATTTTCTACTCAGACCAGCTTTTTCACCAGCGCTTCGCTATGGCGTATGCGTTCCGGCGCGTGTTCGAGATCTTGCTGCACCAGCGCCATAAACAGGAGATCGGTGAGCATCATTTGCGCGCTGGTGGAGGAGATCGCCGCGCTGCGCGTCGCCTGCTCTTCAGCAATAGTGTAGAGACACTGCGAAGCCTGCTGCTGCAAGGCGTTGGGAGTAAACCCGGTGATCGCGAGGATTTTGCTGCCAACGCGTAGCGCTTCAGCAGCCGCCATATTGATCTCGCGGCGTTCGCCGGAATAGGAGATAGCCAGCAGCAGATCGTCCGCCGACATCGCCTGCACCGTTGCCAGCAGCGCATGCATATCCTGCTCGGCGACGGCGTTGATGCCAATTTTCATTAACTTCCAGCTAAAATTGCGCGCCACCAGCCCGGAGGCGCCGATGCCGGTAATGATCACCCGGCGAGCATCGCGCAGTAGGGTCACAGCCTCCAGAAGTTTCTCTTCGCTGTTGACGTCAAGCGAGGCGTGCATCGCCGCGATGTTATCCTTGATCAACTTCTCGCCCACCAGACGCAGCGGATCGTCGCCGCGAATTTGGTTATGTACCGGTACAGAGTGCGGATCCGGGCTGCTAGCCAGCGCTTCGCTGAGCGCCAGTTTTAATGCCGGAAAGCCTTTAAACCCCATTTTTTGCGCGAACTTCACCACGCTGGACTGGCTTACACCCGCTTCGCCCGCCAGCTGCTGCGAGCTGAGATGGCGGGTTTGGTCCGGCTGAGCCAGAATAAAGTCGGCAAGTTTTTTGTCGCTCGCCGCCAGCGACGGGTAACGTTGGCGGATGCGGATTAAACAGTTCATGGCTTCTCCGAAGGAGGGCGTTAGCGGCGAAAAGAATTTTGTATTCGATTATAAGTGGAATAATACGAATTAAAAATTCTGCTGTGAAGAATTATGCGAACGGGTCAGATTCTGAATCTTACCTCAACCACGGCAGACAATTTCGCGCTCGTCGCGGCAAGCCTGTTAAGCTATCGACATCGCCAGGAAAATCCGTACCAGAAAGGAGTTCGGTTTGAACAGTAACGCGCGACGAGTCGTGTTTTTCGATCTTGATGGCACCTTGCACCAGCAGGATATGTTCGGCAGCTTTATTCGTTACCTCTTACGTCGTCAACCGCTCAACGTACTGGCAGTGGCGGCCTTGTCGCCAATAGTACTGCTGGGGCTGTTGGTTAACGGACGCGCGGCGCGCTGGCCGATGAGCCTGCTGCTGTGGGCCGCCACCTGTGGCCGGCGTGAAAGCCATCTTAAGCGTCTGGAGGCGGAGTTCGTTAGCTGGTTTCGCCAGCACGTGACCGCCTTTCCCGTGGTACAGGGCCGGCTAAACGACTATTTAACCAGTACCGATGCCGACGTCTGGCTGATTACCGGCTCACCGCAGTCGCTGGTGGAACAGGTCTATGCCGATACGCTTTGGCTGCCGCGCGTAAAGCTTATCGCCAGCCGTATGAGCCGCCGTCGCGGCGGCTGGGTGCTGACGCTGCGTTGCCTGGGCCATGAGAAAGTAGCGCAGCTGGAACAGCGGATCGGCGCGCCGCTACGCTTATATAGCGGCTATAGCGATAGCGAGCAGGATAACCCGCTACTCTGTTTTTGCCAGCACCGCTGGCGGGTGACGCCGCAGGGCGATCTCCAGCAGCTCGAATAATTCTGCTGCAGGCGAATTATTTGGGCGATATATAGCGCCCATGTATAATGCGCCCCGCTTTTTCTGCAGGAGTGCCGCTGTGTCTGACCACGAATTTAATGATGAATACTGGATGCGCCATGCGCTGACGCTGGCGAAACGCGCCTGGGAAGAGGGCGAGGTGCCGGTGGGCGCCGTGCTGGT
This sequence comes from Klebsiella sp. 141161, assembly GCF_050600815.1. Classification (NCBI taxonomy): domain Bacteria; kingdom Pseudomonadati; phylum Pseudomonadota; class Gammaproteobacteria; order Enterobacterales; family Enterobacteriaceae; genus Klebsiella; species Klebsiella sp. 141161. The sequence continues at coordinate 27,087 of NZ_JAQIRN010000005.1, forward strand.
GCATAACAATCAGGTCATCGGTGAGGGCTGGAACCGGCCGATTGGTCGTCACGATCCCACCGCCCATGCCGAAATTATGGCGCTGCGTCAGGGAGGGCTGGTCCTGCAGAACTATCGTTTAATTGATGCCACGCTGTACGTCACGCTGGAGCCTTGTGTGATGTGCGCCGGGGCGATGGTGCATAGCCGTATCTCGCGGCTGGTGTTCGGCGCCCGCGATGCTAAAACCGGCGCGGCCGGGTCGTTAATCGATGTGCTGCATCATCCGGGGATGAACCACCGCGTTGAAATTACCGAGGGAATTCTGGCTGAATCTTGCTCCGCAATGCTGAGCGATTTCTTCCGCTGGCGGCGGGAAGAGAAAAAGGCATTGAAGAAAGCGCGTCAGGAAGAGGGCTAACGTCCCAATGTCGGCAACTTCAGTTTAACGTTGTCGACAAGCTTTTCGCCGCGAAACTTAAAGAAGGGCATCGCATACTCTTTATGCTCGCTATCGAGTTCTTCCGGCGCGACGGCTGGATAATCTTCGGCAATCGCCATCTCCTGCGCCGCTTTCCTTTCCTGTTCAGACAAATACCCAACCAGACTGATATGGTACTTACGAATATTTTCCACGTAGGCGTAGGCCTCATGGCCTCGGGCGTAGCCATATTTTAAGCGGCTGTAGTAGGGCTTCTGGCTCAATAATGGTAGACGTTGCTTAACGTCGGACCAGCTGTTCGGATTGCCTTTTTGTTTTTTTGTCAGCGCCATCGCGTCAAGCATATGCGCGTAGCCCATGTTATAAGCCGCCAGCGCAAACCAGATCCGCTCCTCTTTCGGGATTGAATCCGGCACTTTGGCCATCATATCCTGCAGATAGCGCATACCGCCATCGAGGCTCTGTTCGGCATCGGTACGGTCGGTCAGGCCTAAACTCTGGGCGGTGTTACGGGTTAGCATCATCATGCCGCGCACGCCGGTTGGCGAGGTGGCCTGCGGATCCCAGTGCGACTCCTGCCAGGCAATCGCCGCCAGCAGTCGCCAGTCGATCTGCCGGGCGTATTTCTCAAAAAGCGGCTTCAGATCCGGCAGCGTATTCTGCACCGCGCGCAGGAAGGTGCGGGTATCAACATAGTCGAAATCGTTGCCGTGGCCGAGATACTTCTCTTCCAGGCGGGCGAGGGTGCCGTCTTCATTCATACTATTAAAGAAATCGAGCATAGCTGCCGATAGTGAATTGTCTTCGCTTTTTTCGCTAAACCAGGTGACCGGCTGTTCATCGCTGATATCGAGCGCCACAGCCAGCTCCGGATGCACGCGCTGGAACAGGCTGACGGCGACGGAATCGGCGACGGTATATTCCAGCGTGCCGTCGATGACCGCCTGCATCAGGGCGGTAGTGCCGCGTTTTTCATCGACGCGCCAGTTGAGGTCCGGGTATTTGCTCTCCTTCAGCGCCTGCAGGTCGTTAAGGGCGACGTGGCCTGGGGCGATGGCGAGCTGTTCGGCGTTGATCCCGGCCAGCGTGCGCGGGCGATTACCGCCAACGCGATAGACCAGCTGCTGCGAAACGGAATAATAGGTGGGGCCCGCCTGATAGTTCTTTACCCGCTCGGTGTTATAGACCAGCCCGGCGGCCAGCATATCGGTTTTACCGGCATCGAGATCGTCAAATAGCTGGCTAATATTCTGCCGCACGGTGACTTTCAGCTTCACCCCAAGGTAATCGGCGAAGCGTTTCGCCAGTTCGTAATCAAGACCGTAGTCTTTATTGTTGATGGCGGCGTAGGTCAGCGGGGAGTTAATTGTACTCACGCGCAGTTCGCCGCGAGCAATGATCCCGGCAACGCGGTTCTCCGGTTTTCCCATCCACGGTAAAGACGGCCACAGCGCCGCCGCCAACAAAAGGGTGACGATGCCGATCAGCAGATAATTAATCTTTAATTTTTTCAAATAGTTAATTTTCTGCAGCGTGGAGTTCCTCAGCTGGGTATATCCGGAAAAAGTAAAAGGTTGCCGTAAGTTGAGCGGCATTTTGCTTAAGAATGCGCCAGTTGGCAACTTATTCGCGATTCATGTCACATTTATTGATAAAACTGATGAATCATTTTATTTCTACGCAAACGGTTTCGTCGGGGCTCAGGATTCTCTATAATGGCGCCCGTTTCCCCCTGGCTCACCTTGAAAGCTTCGAAGACGAGAGACTTATGATGGATATTTTGCGTGGTTCACCTGCACTGTCGGCATTCCGTATCAACAAACTGCTGGCACGTTTTCAGGCGGCCAACCTGCCGGTTAGCACCTTATACGCGGAGTATGTTCACTTTGCCGACCTGAGCGCCCCGCTAAGCGATGAGGAGCGCGAAAGACTGGTCAGACTGCTTAAATATGGCCCAAGCCTCAGCAGCCATACGCCAACCGGTAAATTACTGCTCGTCACCCCTCGCCCCGGCACTATCTCTCCCTGGTCCTCCAAAGCTACCGACATCGCCCATAACTGCGGTTTATCGCAGGTCGTGCGGCTGGAACGCGGCGTGGCGTACTACGTTGAAGCACAGGGTCTGAGCGACGCGCAGTGGGACGCCGTTGCGGCAGAACTGCACGATCGCATGATGGAGAGCGTTTTCACTGAGCTGGAAGAGGGGGAGAAGCTGTTTGCTCACCATCAGCCGACGCCGGTGACCAGCGTGGACCTACTGGGTCAGGGACGTCAGGCGCTGATTGACGCCAACCTCCGTCTGGGGCTGGCGCTGGCCGATGACGAAATCGACTACCTGCAGGACGCATTCGTTAAGCTTGGCCGCAATCCGAACGACATCGAACTGTATATGTTCGCGCAGGCCAACTCGGAACATTGCCGCCACAAAATTTTTAACGCCGACTGGATTATCGACGGCCAAAAACAGCCGAAGTCGCTGTTTAAAATGATCAAAAACACCTTCGAGAAAAACCCGGAATATGTGCTGTCTGCCTATAAAGACAACGCCGCGGTAATGGAAGGTTCCGAAGTCGGCCGTTATTTCGCCGACTATCAGACCGGGCGCTATGACTTCCATCAGGAGCCTGCGCACATTCTGATGAAAGTTGAAACCCACAACCACCCGACGGCAATTTCGCCGTGGCCAGGGGCCGCGACCGGTTCCGGCGGCGAGATCCGCGACGAAGGCGCAACGGGACGCGGCGCGAAGCCGAAAGCGGGCCTGGTCGGCTTCTCGGTTTCGAACCTGCGTATTCCGGGCTTTGAGCAGCCGTGGGAAGAGGATTTCGGTAAACCAGAGCGTATCGTGACCGCGCTGGATATCATGACCGAAGGCCCGCTGGGCGGCGCGGCGTTTAACAACGAATTTGGTCGTCCGGCGCTGAATGGCTACTTCCGTACCTATGAAGAGAAAGTGACCAGCCACAATGGCGAAGAGCTGCGCGGCTATCACAAACCGATCATGCTGGCGGGCGGTATTGGCAACATCCGCGGCGAGCACGTCCAGAAGGGCGAAATCACCGTTGGCGCCAAGCTTATTGTGCTGGGCGGCCCGGCGATGAACATTGGTCTCGGCGGCGGCGCGGCGTCATCTATGGCTTCCGGCCAGTCTGATGCCGATCTGGATTTCGCCTCCGTACAGCGCGACAACCCGGAAATGGAGCGCCGCTGTCAGGAAGTGATCGACCGCTGCTGGCAGCTGGGCGATGCTAACCCGATTCTGTTTATCCACGACGTTGGCGCGGGCGGTCTCTCTAACGCGATGCCGGAGTTGGTGAGCGACGGCGGCCGCGGCGGAAAATTCCAGCTGCGCGATATCCTCAGCGATGAGCCGGGCATGAGTCCGCTGGAGATCTGGTGTAACGAATCCCAGGAACGTTACGTTCTGGCGGTCGCGCCGGAACAGCTGCCGCTGTTTGAAGAGCTGTGCCGCCGCGAGCGCGCGCCTTATGCGGTGATCGGCGAAGCCACGGCGGAGCAACACCTCAGCCTGAGCGACAGCCACTTTAACGATCGGCCGATCGACCTGCCGCTGGACGTCCTGCTTGGCAAAACGCCGAAAATGACGCGTGACGTGCAAACGCTGAAAGCGCAGGGCAGCGAGCTGGATCGTCAACCGATGGCGATTGCCGATGCGGTTAACCGCGTGCTGCATCTGCCGACGGTGGCTGAGAAAACCTTCCTCGTGACCATCGGCGACCGTACCGTCACCGGCATGGTGGCGCGTGACCAGATGGTGGGGCCGTGGCAGATCCCGGTCGCCAACTGCGCGGTGACCACCGCCAGCCTCGATAGCTACTACGGCGAAGCGATGGCGATGGGTGAACGCGCGCCGGTTGCGCTGCTCGACTTTGCCGCCTCTGCCCGCCTGGCGGTCGGCGAAGCGTTGACAAACATCGCCGCTACGCAGATTGGCGAACTCAACCGCGTCAAACTGTCGGCAAACTGGATGGCGGCAGCCGGTCACCCGGGGGAAGACGCCGGTCTGTATGAGGCGGTAAAAGCGGTCGGTGAAGAACTGTGCCCCGCGCTGGGCCTGACTATCCCGGTGGGCAAAGACTCAATGTCGATGAAAACCCGCTGGCAGGAAGGTAGCGAGCAGCGCGAAATGACCTCGCCGCTGTCGTTGGTTATCTCCGCGTTTGCCCGCGTTGAAGACGTGCGCGGCACCGTGACCCCGCAGCTCTCTACGGAAGACAACGCCCTGCTGCTGATCGATCTCGGCAAAGGGCATAACGCGTTGGGCGCTACCGCGCTGGCGCAGGTCTATCGTCAGCTTGGCGACCAGCCGGCCGACGTGCGTGATGTCGCGCAGCTGAAAGGCTTCTGGGACGCGATGCAGGCGCTGGTGGCGCAGCGTAAGCTGTTGGCCTATCACGACCGCTCCGATGGCGGCTTGTTAGTGACGCTGGCGGAAATGGCGTTCGCCGGTCACTGCGGCGTAACTGCCGATATCGCCGCGCTGGGCGATGACCGTCTGGCCGCGCTGTTCAACGAAGAGTTGGGCGCGGTGATTCAGGTTCGCGCCGCGGATCGCGAAGCGGTAGAAGCGCTGCTGGCGATGAATGGTCTGGCAGATTGCGTGCACTACTTAGGCCAGGCGACGGCAGGCGATCGTTTTGTTATTACCGCCGACGGTCAGCCGCTGTTCAGCGAAAGCCGCACCACGCTGCGTATGTGGTGGGCGGAAACCACCTGGCAGATGCAGCGTCTGCGCGACAACCCGGAGTGCGCCGATCAGGAACACCAGGCGAAGTCTAACGATAGCGACCCGGGTCTTAACGTTAAGCTGTCGTTTGATATCAATGAAGATGTTGCCGCACCGTATATTGCGACCGGCGCGCGCCCGAAAGTGGCCGTGCTGCGCGAGCAGGGGGTTAACTCCCATGTTGAAATGGCGGCCGCTTTCCATCGCGCCGGATTCGATGCCATCGACGTGCATATGAGCGATCTGCTGGCAGGTCGTTCCGGTCTTGGCGACTTCCATGCGCTGGTGGCCTGCGGCGGCTTCTCCTACGGTGATGTACTGGGGGCAGGTGAAGGTTGGGCGAAATCGATTCTGTTCAACGAACGCGTACGCGATGAGTTCGCCACTTTCTTCCACCGCCCGCAGACGCTGGCGCTGGGCGTGTGTAACGGTTGTCAGATGATGTCCAACCTGCGTGAGCTGATTCCTGGCAGCGATCTGTGGCCGCGCTTCGTACGCAACCACTCAGACCGCTTTGAAGCGCGTTTCAGCCTGGTTGAAGTCACCCAAAGCCCATCGCTGCTGTTGCAGGGTATGGCCGGTTCGATGATGCCGATTGCCGTTTCGCACGGCGAAGGGCAGGTGGAAGTTCGTGATAGCGCGCATCTGGCTCAGCTTGAAAGCAAGGGGCTGGTGGCGCTGCGCTTCGTCGATAACTTCGGCAAAGTGACGCAAACCTATCCGGCGAACCCGAATGGCTCGGTGAACGGCATTACCGCGGTGACCAGCGAAAGCGGTCGCGCGACGATTATGATGCCGCACCCGGAACGCGTCTTCCGTACCGTCAGCAACTCCTGGCACCCGGAAAACTGGGGTGAAGACAGCCCATGGATGCGCATCTTCCGCAACGCGCGTAAGCAACTGGGTTAATACCGCTAGCGTATTGTGTTGATGAAAACGAGCCCCCTGTTAATCCAGGGGGCTTTTTTATTTGTGATCGAGGCCGTATCAGAGTGTCGGGAATTACCGACAGACGTGGTTTTGCGGTGTCTCTGAATGACGACACTTAAGTTATTGATTTTAAATGTGTGTAATTGAAGGTCGATTTGCTGTTGCTAATTGGCGACACTATGGTCAAAAAACAGGCAAATTATTTTGGGTGGGTTTTTGCATGTAATTCTTTATATATCATAGTGTTAATAATTTGTTTTGAAAGGTGGCATAGTTCGTGCATAATAATCAGCAGTGGCTCATTCACCTTCTTATGTCAGCCCCTTCGGGAAGCGCTACATAAACTTCGAATGACGCACAAACAGGTGCCTGCCGTCCAACTCCTGATAACAGCTCTGCTTTATCAGCCATCGGGCGAAACGTCGAGTAAGGCACCGCCTCATTCCTTAATAAAGGCAGGCTTTAGAGCCTGCCTTTATTGTTTCTGCCGTGGATGTTTCCGCCATCCTCAGTTAGCATCTTCAGGAGCTAATGGTTGAGGCTATATCTTTGAAGCGATTCTCTCTTTTCCCCCGTTCCTTGCGCCAACTGGTGACGCTTTCCTTTGTGCTGATCATGCTGCCGCTGCTGGTGCTGGCATGGCAGGCCTGGCAAAGCCTGAACGCGCTCAGTGCCCAGGCCGCGCATATTAACCGCACCACCTTGACGGATGCGCGGCGTAGCGAAGCGATGGTCAACGCCTCGCTGGAAATGGAGCGTAGCTATCTCCAGTATTGCGTGCTGGACGATCCTACCCTTGAGCGGGTCTATCAAAATCAACGCAAGCGTTATAGCGAAATGCTTGAGGCGCTCTCCGGCGTGTTGCCGGATGCTGACATCTGGCAGACCCTGCGGCAGAACCTTGCCGACCTGGCCCAACTACGTTGCCATAATAGCGCGCCGGATGCCAAAGCCGCGGCGAGCCTCGAAGCCTTTGCCGATGCTAACAGTGAAATGGTGCAAGCGACCCGCACGGTGATTTTCTCCCGCGGCCAGCAGCTACAGCAGGAGATTGCCGAGCGCGGGCAGTTCTTCGGCTGGCAGGCGCTGGTTCTGTTTCTGCTGAGCCTGACGCTGGTCTTGCTGTTTACCCGCATGATCATCGGCCCGGTGAAGGGCATTGAGAAGATGATCAATCGCCTGGGGGAGGGGAAAACGCTGGATGATGCGGCGCTATTCACCGGCCCGCGCGAACTGCGGTCGGTTGGTAAACGGATTATCTGGTTGAGTGAACGTCTGGCGTGGCTGGAGTCCCAACGCCACCAATTTCTTCGTCATTTGTCACATGAACTGAAAACGCCGCTCGCCAGCATGCGTGAAGGAACGGAACTGCTGGCGGACCGGGTCGCGGGGCCGCTGACGACGGAACAGCAAGAAATCGTTGAGATCCTCGATAACAGCAGCCGCAATCTGCAAAAGCTGATCGAACAGCTACTCGACTATAATCGCAAACTGGCCGATGGCCCGGTCGAGCGGCAGAAAGTGGATATTGCCGAACTGGCGCAGACCGTCGTTTCCGCGCATAGTTTACCGGCAAGAGCCAAGATGATGTCTACCGAGCTTGCGCTGGGTGAACGCTTCTGCCTGGCGGAGCCGACGTTGCTGACCAGCGTGCTTGATAATCTGTACTCCAATGCGGTGCACTATGGCGCTGAATCCGGTAACATTCGGATTCATAGTTACCGCCACGGCGAGCAGGTTCGTATCGATGTCGCCAATAGCGGCGAGCCGATCCCCGCCGCCGAAAGAAATATGATTTTCGAGCCTTTTTATCAGGGAAGCCACCTGCGTAAAGGGGCAGTAAAAGGCAGCGGTCTGGGGTTAAGTATCGCCCGCGACTGCGTACGGCAAATGCAGGGAGAGCTGAGCCTGGTCGATGATAATCCCGGGTTCATCTGTTTTCGCATCTCGCTCCCCGCCGCTGAGCCGGGAAAAACCAACACATGAATCAACATTGGGTGAATATGTCCCACTTTTTCGCATTGCGCCGTCCTTTACGGGGATGGCTGCTGTCGGGCCTATGCTGCCTGACGCTGGCGGGTTGTTCCGCCGCTATGTCGCCGCGCGCCGCTGACGGCAATGCGCCGCCCGAGCTGCCGGAACATCAGGTGGCGGATTTTCTCTCCGTAGATTGCGCCAATATCTGGTCGCTGGAAAACGATGCCAGTGATAAAAACCCGCTGTACTGGCTGCGCGGCATTGACTGCGCGGATCGCCTGGCGCCGGTACAGGCCCGCGCCGAAGCCAAATTGCATAACGATGATAACTGGCAGGATGCGTTGAAACGCGGCATTCTGCTGGCCGACGCCAAAATCACCCCCGACGAGCGTCGCGAAATGGTTGCCCGCATCGACAGCTTTAGCCCGCAAATCGCCGCCCAGGTTCGCCCGCTGTACCGGCTGTGGCGCGACGGCCAAGCCCGCCAATTGCAGTTATTTGAGGAGCGATCCCGCTACGGCAAACTCCAGCAATCAAGCGATGCTGAACTGGAAACCTTGCGTCAGCAGGAGCAACAGTTGCGTAGCCAACTGGAGCTGACCACCCGCAAGCTGGAAAACCTTACCGATATTGAGCGCCAGCTCTCCAGCCGTAAGCCCGGCGGCAATTTTAATAGCGGTAGCGATAAGGTACCGGAGGTGATCCATGACGATCCGTAAACCCGCCCACCTGCTGCTGGTGGACGACGATCCGGGGCTGTTAAAGCTGCTGGGGATGCGTCTGGTCAGCGAAGGTTACAGCGTGGTCACGGCGGAAAGCGGGCCCGAGGCGCTACGCGTGCTGACGCGCGAGCGGGTGGACCTGGTGGTGAGCGATTTACGCATGGATGAAATGGATGGCCTGCAGCTGTTTGCTGAAATCCAAAAGGCGCAGCCCGGCATGCCGGTCATCATCCTGACTGCCCACGGCTCCATTCCTGACGCCGTTGCCGCTACCCAACAAGGGGTGTTTAGTTTTCTGACTAAACCGGTCGATAAAGACGCGCTGTATAAAGCGATTGATGATGCTCTCGAGCAGAGCTCGCCGGCCACCGACGAGCGCTGGCGACAGGCGATTGTCACCCGCAGCCCACAGATGCTGCGGCTGCTGGAGCAGGCCGGTATGGTGGCGCAGTCGGACGTTAGCGTGCTGATTATCGGCCAGAGCGGTACCGGGAAAGAGATTGTCGCCCAGGCGATCCACAACGCCAGTCCGCGCCACGAAAAACCGTTTATCGCGATTAACTGCGGCGCGTTGCCGGAACAATTGCTGGAATCCGAACTGTTCGGCCACGCGCGCGGCGCCTTTACCGGCGCGGTCAGCAACCGCGAAGGGCTTTTTCAGGCCGCTGAGGGCGGTACGCTTTTCCTTGATGAAATCGGCGATATGCCCGTCGCGCTGCAGGTGAAGCTACTGCGCGTACTGCAGGAGCGTAAGGTGCGCCCGCTGGGCAGCAACCGCGATATCGATATCGACGTGCGCATTATCTCGGCGACCCACCGCGATCTGCCGAAGGCGATGGCGCGCGGTGAGTTCCGTGAAGATCTGTTCTATCGGCTCAATGTGGTTAACCTGAAGATCCCGCCGCTTTCCGAGCGCGCGGAGGATATCCCGCTACTGGCCAATCATCTATTGCGCCAGTCCGCCGACCGTCACAAACCCTTCGTGCGCGCCTTCTCCACCGATGCGATGAAGCGGCTAATGGCCGCCAAATGGCCGGGCAATGTGCGCCAGCTGGTTAACGTGATTGAACAGTGTGTGGCGCTGACCTCATCGCCGGTGATCAGCGATGCGCTGGTGGAGCAGGCGCTGGAGGGTGAGAATACCGCGCTACCGACCTTCGTCGAGGCGCGTAATCAGTTTGAGCTCAACTACCTGCGTAAGCTTTTGCAGATAACCAAAGGCAACGTGACGCATGCCGCGCGGATGGCCGGGCGCAACCGCACCGAGTTTTACAAACTGCTGTCGCGCCACGAGCTCGACGCCAACGACTTTAAAGAGTAGCCCCGCGGCATAGCGCAAGCTATGATACGGTAAGCAACCGGTTACGCGACAAAGACAGGAAAACCATGAAAAAGATTGATGCGATTATTAAACCGTTCAAACTGGATGACGTGCGTGAAGCGCTGGCGGAAGTCGGTATCACCGGCATGACGGTGACGGAAGTCAAAGGGTTTGGTCGTCAGAAAGGGCATACCGAGCTGTACCGCGGCGCGGAATATATGGTGGATTTTCTGCCGAAGGTGAAAATTGAAATCGTGGTGACGGACGATATCGTCGATACCTGCGTAGATACCATCATTCGTACCGCCCAGACCGGTAAAATCGGCGACGGTAAAATCTTTGTCTTCGACGTGGCGCGGGTGATTCGTATCCGTACCGGTGAAGAAGACGACGCGGCGATTTAATCCTCCCCGCTCGCAGCAGTATTGCCGGGTGGCGCTGCGCTTACCCGGCCTACAAATCCCCGCGTCGTTGGGCTTACAGAACCTTATGCGGGCCGAAACATTCGTAATGAATGTTGTCTTTATTGACCCCTAATTCTACCAGCTGCTTCGCTGCAAACTGCATAAAGGCCACCGGGCCGCAGAGATAGAATTGCATCTGCGGGTCGCGAATATTTTCCGCCAGCGGCGCTAAATCCATCAAACCTTCGCTATCAAAACGACCAGCCTGACGGTCGGCCTCGCTCGGGCTACGGTACCAGACGTGAGAAGTAAACTTCGGCAACGCCGCGCCAAGCGCCTTCACTTCGTCCGCAAAGGCGTGAACGTCACCGTTTTCTGCCGCGTGGAACCAGTTCACCTGGCCCTGATGATGGCTTTTCGCCAGCGTATCCAGCATCGCCAGCATTGGCGTTTGGCCCACGCCGCCGGAGAGCAAGGTCACCGGCGTCTGCGCTGCCACGTTGAGGAAGAAGTCGCCTGCCGGCGCGGCTAAGTAGACAACGTCACCTTCGCTGGCGTGGTTATGTAGCCAGTTGGACACCTGGCCGCCGTTTTCACGTTTCACCGCGATGCGATAGCCTTTACCGTCCGCTTTGCGGGTCAGAGAGTATTGACGAATTTCCTGATACTCGAAGGCTTCCGGCTTCAGCCAGATAGCCAGATACTGTCCCGGCTGGTAATCGGCGACCGGCTGCCCGTCGACAGGCTCCAGTTCAAAGCTGGTAATAAGCTGGCTGCGTGGGGTTTTCTTAACAATGCGGAACGCGCGGGTACCTTCCCAGCCGCCATTTTTACTGGCGTTATCCTGGTAGATTTCCGCTTCGCGATTGATAAAGACGTTCGCCAGCACGCCATAGGCTTTGCCCCAGGCGTCGAGTACTTCCTGGCCTGGGCTAAACATTTCGTCGAGGGTCGCCAGCAGATGGCTGCCGACAATATTGTACTGCTCCGGTTTAATCTGGAAGCTGGTATGTTTCTGGGCGATTTTTTCGACCGCCGGCAGCAGGGCCGGCAGGTTGTCGATATTACTGGCGTAGGCGGCGATAGCGTTGAACAGCGCTTCGCGCTGATCGCCGTTGCGCTGGTTACTCATATTGAAGATCTCTTTGAGCTCCGGGTTATGAGTAAACATGCGGTCATAAAAATGCGCGGTTAGCTTTGGGCCGGTCTCTACAAGCAGGGGAATAGTGGCTTTGACCGTGGCGATGGTTTGAGCGTCGAGCATAGCAGCTTCCTTAAATGTTATCCTATTGATGCATTTCAAATGCATCTTATATAAATAACCCTGCTATGTAAATGGTTCTTTATCACTTTGCCGCAAAGCAGTTACAACATGAAGAATTTGCATCACAAACCTGAAAAGAAATCCGTTGATAATGTTTGATGCGTTATTGCTCAAAGCCTTGTGTGCTGTGGAGCCAATCGTTTGCGTAAAATCCTTTGTCAAGACCTGTTATCACAGAATGATTCGGTTATACTGTGGGCCGTTGTCCATCAGGACCGCCTTTTTAGGCCAAAATTTTATCGTTAGCTGAGTCAGGAGATGCGGATGTTAAAGCGTGAAATGAACATTGCCGATTATGATGCCGAACTGTGGCAGGCTATGGAGCAGGAAAAAGTACGTCAGGAAGAGCACATCGAACTGATCGCCTCCGAGAACTACACCAGTCCGCGCGTGATGCAGGCTCAGGGTTCCCAGCTGACTAACAAATATGCCGAAGGTTATCCGGGCAAGCGCTACTACGGTGGCTGCGAGTACGTGGATATCGTTGAGCAACTGGCTATCGACCGCGCGAAAGAACTGTTCGGCGCCGACTACGCTAACGTGCAGCCGCACTCCGGCTCGCAGGCTAACTTTGCCGTCTACACCGCACTGCTGCAGCCAGGCGATACCGTGCTGGGTATGAACCTGGCGCAAGGCGGCCACCTGACCCACGGCTCCCCGGTTAACTTCTCCGGTAAACTGTACAACATCATTCCTTATGGTATCGATGAGTCCGGTAAAATTGACTACGAAGACATGGCGAAGCAGGCCCAGGAGCACAAACCGAAGATGATCATCGGTGGCTTCTCCGCTTACTCCGGTATCGTTGACTGGGCGAAAATGCGTGAAATCGCTGACAGCATCGGCGCTTATCTGTTCGTCGATATGGCGCACGTAGCGGGCCTGATTGCCGCCGGCGTTTATCCGAACCCGGTTCCGCACGCCCACGTTGTTACTACTACCACCCACAAAACCCTGGCGGGTCCGCGCGGCGGCCTGATCCTGGCGAAAGGCGGTAGCGAAGAGCTGTACAAGAAACTGAACTCCGCCGTGTTCCCAAGCGCGCAGGGCGGCCCACTGATGCACGTTATCGCCGCGAAAGCGGTGGCGCTGAAAGAAGCGATGGAGCCAGAGTTCAAAGTTTACCAGCAGCAGGTTGCCAAAAACGCCAAAGCGATGGTGGAAGTGTTCCTGAACCGCGGTTACAAAGTGGTTTCCGGCGGTACTGAAAACCACCTGTTCCTGCTGGATCTGGTAGATAAAAACCTGACCGGTAAAGAAGCTGACGCCGCCCTGGGCCGCGCCAACATCACCGTTAACAAAAACAGCGTACCGAACGATCCGAAGAGCCCGTTCGTGACTTCCGGTATCCGTATCGGTTCTCCGGCTGTGACTCGCCGCGGCTTTAAAGAAGCGGAAGTGAAAGAGCTGGCTGGCTGGATGTGCGACGTTCTCGACAATATCAACGACGAAGCTGTTATTGAGCGCGTCAAAGGTAAAGTGCTGGATATCTGCGCCCGTTTCCCGGTTTACGCGTAATCTTGCCGCGTTAAGATAAAAAAGGCCGCGATTGCGGCCTTTTTTGTGTCTGCTGGTTATCGACGGTCCAGCGAAATCGAACCTGGTCCGGTTATAGCCAGTAGCAGGAAGGCCCCGGCGATACTGACGTTCTTATAGAAGTTAATCATATTCGGCAATACCGCATCGCCGGTCATATCCCAGTAATGATGGCCGATAACCGCGGTACCCAGGGTGTAAAAGATAAAGATCACCGCCAGCGGGCGGGTGAAGAAACCTAAAATAATCAGAATAGCGGCGGGTACCTCCATGATGACCGCGATGATCGCCGCCAGTGTCGGCATCGGCGCGCCGGAAGAAGCCATATATTGTACCGTTCCGCTAAACCCCATCAGTTTCGGATAGCCAAAAATAATGAACAGCAGCACGATCGCAATACGTGCGATTAACAGCAGGACAGGGCGGGAAGAGCCAAAGTCAAAATAGCGTAGCGTGTTCATAATCAGTCCTTTATCACAGGCGTGTGATCTAAACGTAATACACATTTTTACTCCCCGCCACGCCGGGAAAATAATATTGTTGCGCCTCGTTGAGCGGCGATTAAGCCGATACGAGGGAAGCGCTCTGATGCCCGGTTATCGGATTTTTTTTCATACTGCCCGCCATGTCGCACACTCATCGCGTGACAATGCTCACGATTTTAAGAGAAATGTACTTAACGACCATGAAGATAGTGAGACATGGGTTTGCTCAGTATGCGCTTTATCGCCAGACTAGAGCTTCCATTCGGGAGGGAATCATGGTCTTGCACTCCACGCGCTGGCTGGCGCTAAGTTACTTCACCTACTTTTTTAGCTACGGTATTTTTTTACCATTCTGGAGCGTCTGGCTGGCAGGCGTTGGCCTGACGCCGGAAACCATTGGCGTGCTGCTCGGCGCCGGGCTGGTGGCGCGTTTTCTGGGCAGCCTGCTAATTGCGCCGCGGGTCAGCGATCCTTCTCGTTTGATTAGCGCCTTGCGTATCCTGGCGTTGCTGACGCTGCTGTTTGCTCTCGCCTTCTGGGTCGGCGGGCAGGTGGCCTGGCTGATGGTGGTCATCGTCGGATTCAACCTCTTTTTCTCGCCGCTGGTACCCTTAACCGATGCGCTGGCCAACACCTGGCAAAAGCAGATCACCATGGATTACGGCCGGGTGCGGTTGTGGGGATCGATTGCTTTTGTCATCGGTTCTGCGCTGACCGGCAAGCTGGTGAGTCTGTTTGATTACCGGGCGATCCTGTTGTTGTTAAGCCTGGGCACTGCTTCGATGCTGTTGGGCATGCTGCTGAAACCTTCAGTGATGCCGCAGGGGGAGAGCCGCCACCAGGAGGCGGCCGGACTACCGGCGTGGCTTAGCCTGGTGCGGCAAAGCTGGCGTTTTCTAGCCTGCGTCTGTCTGTTGCAGGGGGCGCATGCCGCCTACTATGGCTTCAGCGCGCTATACTGGCAGCAGGCCGGTTATTCTGCCTCCGCCGTCGGTTATTTATGGTCGCTCGGCGTCGTCGCCGAAGTGGTGATTTTCGCCTTGAGTAAAAAAGTGTTCCGCCGCTTTAGCGCCCGCGACCTGCTGCTGCTCTCGGCGGTGTGCGGGGTGGCGCGCTGGACGATTATGGGCTGGACGACCGCACTGCCATGGCTACTGGTCGCGCAGATCCTCCACTGCGGAACGTTTACCGTCTGTCATCTGGCGGCCATGCGCTATATCGCCGCGCGGCAGGGAAGTGAGGTTATCCGCCTGCAGGCCGTTTACTCGGCGGTGGCTATGGGCGGCAGCATCGCGGTGATGACGGTGTTTGCTGGTTTCCTCTACCAGCACCTGCATCAGGGCGTCTTCTGGGTGATGGCGCTGGTGGCGCTACCGGCGCTGATCGTGCGACCGAAGGCGGTGAGCGCCTAATCCTCAAGCATTTTGCAAATCTGCTGCCGCTGGTGATCGCTAAAATTCTCTTCAGCATGAAACAGCGGCGGCGAAAACAGCGGTAGCGCGGTGGTGTAAGGCGTGACCACTAAGGTCACATCCTTCGGCGCGCCTTGTTGCTGAAACTGAGTCACGCTTAAGTATTTAATATTCAGCGGCAGCAGCGTTAATTCCCGCAATTGCATTTCCAGCGCCTGTTCCAGTTCGCTATTTTCCCGCGTCAGCAGCACTACCTGCTTTTCATGCAGGTCGGCTTTTTGCATCAACCACGCGCCGAAAATCACCGCGATTAAACTGACCTCTTCCTGATTAAATTGAATATGATAGGCCGTTTCGAAATCGCGTAATGCCTCCTGGGTGGTACGCATCAGGCGCGGATACAGGCGTCCGATCTCCTCCGGTAAAGCGTTATCAATACCGATGGCGAATACGCTGCGGTTCAACGCCTGCGAAAGATGGATATAGAGCTGGTCACTCAACCCTTGTTCATCGCTGAATGGCCGTCCCGCCAGATCCTGGAAACGATGGATCAAGCGGGAGATCGCCAGATGCAGGCGTCTGTCCTGTTGATGACCGTCGTGAATGGGATCCGGCGTTTTCAGTAACATAAACAGCAGGGTCAGGAAAAGTTGTTCGCCGGCGTGGGGCGTGGCGCTGACCCGGCGCTGCCAGTGGCGGACGATTTCGGCGGCGAGGTTAAATTCCGCCGCGGCCTGCGCCCAGTTGCGCTGCTCACGGGTGAAATCCGGCGACTGGCCCAGATGATGTTGTAGCAGGCAGTACTGAAGATACAGGCGCAGGAACTGACCATCCCGGCAGTCGAACTGCCGATTGAGCGCGCGAGCGCAGCGATTCACCAGCGCCTGAAGATTGGTATCATCATATAAGGTTCGCGCGATACCCTGCTGTTTAAGCTGCGTTTTTAACGCCGGGGTAAAATGGTGATGAACGAAATGCGGGCACAGGCGTAGCCCACGCCGGAGAGCGTGCAGCAGGCACAGGCGTTGATCGAGCGCGGCGCCTTCAATCCGATAGCTGCCGTCCATCTGCGACGCGAGAGTCAGTCGATGATAACGCTGAATTTCGCGCCCCGTCTCCGCGATATCCTGTTGGGCCGTCGCCTCATCCACCTGGTTGAGCCTGACCAGCTGTTGCGGCGTGACGGATTGTCCCGGAAGATAGAACATCAGGAGCACCTGGCTACGGCGCTGTGGACTGGAAAGCGCAGATGGTGGTTCAATCACTGTCATCATCTGGTAAGTTCCAGTTAGGGTTTCAGCTAAGAATAGCCAAAGGATGCAGGGTGAGCAGGGCGGGCCGCGGCCTTTAGATCAGGATTGCTGGCGAAGTTCACAGAATTTTTCACGCGAGGAACAGATGAAGAAAGTGAAACACTGCGTCGGTGCGGCATTTTTCATGGTTTTATCATTGTCAGCCGTTGCGCATCCGCACAGCTTCATTAATTTGCAGAGTGAAGCCGTGGTGAAAGACGGTCTGTTGACCGGTTTTAAGATGCGCTGGACGATGGACGAAATAACTTCAGCGGATCTGCTCTATGATGCCGGCAATGCAAAGGCGGGCAGCGAAGTATGGAAAAAACTGGCGGCGGAGGTCATGGCCAACGTACTCGGCCAGCACTACTTCAGCGAACTGTGGCACAACGGCCAGCGGGTTAAGTTTGCTAACCGCCCGGATGGCTACGGCCTTGCGCGTAGCGGGCTGCAGGCGGTACTCACCTTCACCTTGCCGTTGGCGACACCGCAACCTGTTGCCGGACAAACCTTTACTTTATCCACCTTCGATCCGACCTACTACGTCGATATGTTTTATGAGCAGGATAGCGATTTTTCGTTGCCTGCCGCGCTGCGGGCCTCCTGCAAGGCCACGGTAATGACGCCGAAACCCAACGACAAAATGTTGTCTTATGCGCAGTCGCTCGATAAAGAGGACGCGCCGCCGGAAGATATGGAACTGGGTAACTACTTCGCCCAGAAGGTGACCTTGACATGTCAGTAGTCTTTACGCCGCGAGCGCGGGCGCCGCGCTGGAAATCATTCTGGCCGCTGGCGCTGTTTCTGACGCTGACCGTCGTGGGCGGTATCTGGTTGTGGCTCGCCTGGCCGCAGGTACTGTTGCAAAGCGCGGTCTGGCAGCGTTCACTGAATCTTGAGCTCAGCCAACTGCTGCAGGCGGTGGCGGATAATCCGTCAGCGGCGGGGCTGTCACTGCTCGGGTTCAGTTTTGTCTACGGCGTACTGCACGCGCTTGGCCCCGGTCACGGAAAAATCGTGATAACCACCTGGCTTGCCACCCATCCCTCAAAGCTGAAATCGAGTATTACGCTGACGCTGGCGGCATCGCTGTTGCAGGGAATGGTGGCGATAGTACTGGTGGTGGTGGTATTGACGCTGCTGCAGCTTCCGGCGCGTCAACTGCACCTCAGCAGCTTCTGGCTGGAGAAGGGGAGCTATCTGCTGGTCGGCGCATTGGGGCTTTTACTGTGCTGGCGGGCATTGAAAAAACTGCGAGTCTTGCTGCGGCGGCCAACGTTTACCGCTTTTACCCCGCATCATGTCCATGATGAACATTGCGGCTGCGGCCATCAGCACCTTCCGGCGCCGGATCAACTACAGAGTGGCGACGACTGGCGCGCCAGGCTGGCGATTGTACTGTCGATGGGCATGCGTCCCTGCTCGGGAGCGATTATGGTGCTGCTGTTCAGCAAGGTAATCGGCGTCTTTGGCTGGGGCATGGCGGCCGCGCTGGTGATGGCGGCGGGAACGTCGCTGACCATAAGCGGGCTGGCGCTGTTGGTGCATGGATTCCGCCAGTTGGCTATCCGCCTGAGTGGCTATCAGGCGCCGGCGATGTGGAAACAGGTTGGCTGGGCGACGCTGGCGCTGGCCGGCGGCGTGGCACTATTGACGGCGGCTGTCGTGATGTGGAGTAGCGCGATCCCGCCGGGCGGCGGCTTGCGGCCGTTTTAGGGTATAAAAAAAGGAAGCCGCGGCTTCCTTTTTACATTCAGTGAGAAATTAACGCTTCAGCGCTTCGCTCAGCTGCTCGCGCATGTTCGCCAGCATCGCTTTCACGACTCGCGGGTTACCGGCTACGATGTTGCCGGTCAGCATATAGTTATGACCACCGGTGAAGTCGCAAACGATGGCGCCTGCTTCACGAGCGATCAGTTCACCAGCGGCGAAATCCCACGGTTTGAGGGCGATTTCAAAGTAACCGTCAACGCGGCCAGCGGCAACGTAGGCCAGATCCAGCGCGGCGGAACCAGTGCGACGGAAGTCAGCGCACTCGGTGAACATGTTGCCGAGGATGTTCATGTAAGCGGTAGCGTGCTGCTTCGCTTTGAACGGGAAACCGGTGGCGATGATAGTACCGTCGAGATCGCGAGCGTTGCTGCCGCGCAGACGGTAGCCGTTCAGCTGCGCGCCCTGGCCGCGGGTGGCGGTGAACAGTTCATTACGCATTGGATCGTAAACCACGGCGACTTCAGTACGGCCTTTAATGCGTACGGCGATGGAAACAGAGAAGTGTGGCAGACGTTTAACGAAGTTGGTGGTGCCATCCAGTGGATCGATAACCCATTGAATATCCTGATCTTCACCAGCGTGCTCGCCGCTTTCTTCGGTGATGATGGTGTGCTGTGGGTAAGACTTGCGAATGGTTTCGATAATAATCGCTTCTGCGGCTTTATCGACGTTAGTCACAAAGTCATTGCTGCCTTTCTGGCTGGTTTCTACGGAATCTGGCGTTTCGTAGTGCTTGGCAATTAAATTACCCGCCTTGCGCGCTGCGCGCACGGCAATGTTCAGCATCGGATGCATCGGTATCTCTCACTGGATGTTAAAGAACGGGAAAAAACGGCGCATATAGTAACAGCGAATTCTGCTTATGTCTCCGTTTTATGTTAGCATGCACGAATAATCTTTAGCCGAAGAACCATAATGCTGCAAAATATTCGAATCGTACTGGTAGAAACCTCACACACCGGCAATATGGGCTCCGTTGCCCGCGCGATGAAAACCATGGGCTTAACTAACCTGTGGCTGGTCAACCCGCTGGTGAAACCTGATTCCCAGGCCATCGCGCTGGCCGCTGGCGCCAGCGATGTGATTGGTAACGCGCAGATCGTCGATACCCTTGATGAAGCGCTGGCGGGCTGTAGCCTGGTGGTTGGCACCAGCGCGCGCTCCCGCACGCTGCCGTGGCCGATGCTGGATCCGCGCGAATGCGGTCTGAAAAGCGTCGCCGAAGGTCAGCATGCGCCGGTCGCGCTGGTCTTTGGCCGCGAGCGCGTTGGCCTGACTAACGACGAACTGCAGAAGTGCCACTATCACGTGGCGATCGCCGCCAACCCCGAGTACAGCTCGCTGAACCTGGCAATGGCGGTGCAGGTTATCGCCTATGAAGTGCGAATGGCCTGGCTGGCGACTCAGGAGCAGGCGCAGCCGGCGGTTGAACATGAAGAAACGCCATATCCGCTGGTCGATGATTTAGAACGTTTCTACGGCCACCTTGAGCAGACTCTGCTGGCGACCGGTTTTATCCGCCCGAATCATCCGGGGCAGGTGATGAACAAGCTGCGTCGTCTGTTCACTCGCGCGCGTCCGGAAAGCCAGGAGCTGAACATCCTGCGCGGGATGCTGGCGTCCATTGACCAGCAGAATAAAGGTAAGTAAGCGCGTTAACGCCGGATGGCGCTTCGCTTATCCGGCCTACGAATCCACATCGCTGTTGTAGCCCGGGCGCGGATCGAAATCAATAACGGCACGGAAAGCCAAATACCTGACTAAAACAGTCAAGTAAATAGTTGACCAATTTACTCGGGAATGTCAGACTTGGCCCTGCTATGCAATACCCATATTAATAAAAAGCCCGGGCAGGGGCGAGTTTGAGGTTAAGTAAGACATGAGACTGACATCTAAAGGGCGTTATGCCGTGACCGCAATGCTTGACGTTGCGCTCAACTCTGAAACGGGCCCGGTTCCGTTGGCAGATATTTCAGAGCGTCAGGGAATTTCGCTTTCCTATCTGGAACAGCTGTTCTCTCGC
Source organism: Klebsiella sp. 141161 (assembly GCF_050600815.1). NCBI lineage: Bacteria > Pseudomonadati > Pseudomonadota > Gammaproteobacteria > Enterobacterales > Enterobacteriaceae > Klebsiella > Klebsiella sp. 141161. Next base: position 47,454 of record NZ_JAQIRN010000005.1, read on the forward strand.
CTGCGTAAAAATGGTCTGGTATCCAGCGTTCGTGGGCCAGGCGGCGGTTACCTGTTAGGTAAAGAAGCTGGCAGCATCGCCGTAGGCGAAGTGATCAGCGCCGTAGACGAATCCGTTGACGCCACCCGTTGTCAGGGTAAAGGCGGCTGCCAGGGTGGCGATAAGTGTCTGACCCACGCGCTGTGGCGCGATCTGAGCGAACGTTTGACCGGTTTCCTCAACAACATCACCCTGGGCGAACTGGTGAATAACCAGGAAATCCTCGATGTTTCTGGTCGTCAGCACAATCATGAATCTCAGCGTACTACGCGTTCTCAGGACGCCATTGACGTAAAACTGCGCGCCTAGCACGAGGCTTAGTTTCAGCTTGCGGCTTACGGGCTGCAAGGTGAAACGGCAGGGTAGATAGCAATAATAAAGATTTTCAGAATCAGGCCGGGATGTTGAGGCATCTCGTGTACTCGGTCGTACATCAAGCCGGTTGCCTGGTTCCTTGCATTGAGTGATGTACGGAGTTTAAGAGCAATGAAATTACCGATTTACCTCGATTACTCCGCAACAACGCCGGTGGACCCGCGTGTTGCCGAGAAAATGATGCAGTTCCTGACCCTGGACGGGACCTTTGGTAACCCGGCCTCACGTTCTCACCGTTTCGGTTGGCAGGCTGAAGAGGCGGTAGATATCGCCCGTAATCAGATTGCCGAACTGGTCGGTGCCGATCCGCGCGAAATCGTCTTTACCTCCGGCGCAACGGAATCCGATAACCTGGCGATTAAAGGTGCAGCCAACTTTTATCAGAAAAAAGGCAAGCACATCATCACCAGCAAAACCGAGCATAAAGCGGTACTGGATACCTGCCGTCAGCTTGAGCGCGAAGGTTTTGAAGTGACCTACCTTGCTCCGCAGAGCAACGGTATTATCGATCTGAAAGAACTGGAAGCGGCGATGCGTGACGACACCATCCTGGTTTCCATTATGCACGTGAACAACGAAATCGGCGTGGTGCAGGATATCGCTACCATCGGCGAGATGTGCCGCGCCCGCGGTATCATTTACCACGTTGACGCCACCCAGAGCGTGGGCAAGCTGCCTATCGATCTGAGCCAGCTGAAAGTTGACCTGATGTCCTTCTCCGGTCACAAAATTTACGGCCCGAAAGGTATCGGCGCGCTGTACGTACGCCGTAAGCCGCGTATCCGCATCGAAGCGCAGATGCACGGCGGCGGCCACGAGCGCGGCATGCGTTCAGGCACCCTGCCTGTCCACCAGATCGTCGGTATGGGCGAAGCTTACCGTATCGCCAAAGAAGAGATGGAAAGCGAAATGGCGCGCCTGCGCGGCCTGCGTGACCGTCTGTGGAACGGCGTGAAAGATATGGAAGAAGTTTATCTGAATGGCGACCTCGAGCAGGGCGCGCCGAACATTCTTAACGTCAGCTTCAACTATGTTGAAGGCGAGTCGCTGATTATGGCGCTGAAAGACCTGGCGGTTTCCTCCGGTTCAGCCTGTACTTCCGCGAGCCTTGAACCATCCTACGTGCTGCGCGCGTTAGGCATGACTGATGAACTGGCGCACAGTTCTATTCGTTTCTCTTTAGGTCGTTTTACTACCGAAGAAGAGATTGACTACACCATCAAACTGGTTCGTAACTCCATCGGCCGTCTGCGCGATCTTTCTCCGCTGTGGGAAATGTTCAAGCAGGGCGTGGATCTGAACAGCATTGAATGGTCACATCACTAATTCGGCACCGATAAGGAGAATTCATCATGGCATACAGCGAAAAAGTCATCGATCATTACGAAAACCCGCGCAACGTCGGCTCTTTCGACAACAGCGACGACAGCGTCGGTAGCGGTATGGTTGGCGCACCTGCGTGCGGCGACGTCATGAAGTTGCAGATTAAAGTCAACAATGAAGGTATCATTGAAGACGCGCGCTTCAAGACCTATGGCTGCGGTTCCGCTATCGCTTCCAGCTCCCTGGTCACCGAGTGGGTGAAAGGTAAATCGCTGGACGAAGCGCAGGCTATCAAGAACACCGATATCGCCGATGAACTGGAACTGCCGCCGGTGAAAATTCACTGCTCTATCCTGGCGGAAGACGCGATTAAAGCCGCGATTGCGGATTACAAAAGCAAACGTGAAGCAAAATAATTAAGAGTTGAGGTTTGTTATGTCGATTACCTTAAGCGACAGTGCAGCAGCGCGAGTCAATTCCTTCCTGGCGAACCGCGGTAAAGGCTTTGGCCTGCGTCTGGGGGTAAGAACCTCCGGCTGTTCAGGTATGGCTTATGTACTGGAATTTGTTGACGAGCCGGCGGCAGAAGACACCGTGTTTGAAGACAAAGGCGTGAAAGTCGTGATCGACGGTAAGAGCCTGCAATTCCTCGACGGCACTCAACTGGACTTCGTCAAAGAAGGCCTTAACGAAGGGTTCAAATTTACCAACCCGAACGTGAAAGATGAGTGCGGTTGCGGCGAAAGCTTTAACGTATAATCGGTAATCCCCAACCCCACCGCGGTCACGCCGCGCGTGGGGTTTTAGTTTAGATGCATGACCCTGAGGTTACTATGGACTATTTCACCCTCTTCGGGTTACCAGCCAGCTATACCCTCTCGCTTGAACAACTGGCTGTCCGGTATCAGGATCTGCAGCGCCAGTACCATCCGGATAAATTTGCCAGCGCGCCCGCTGCGGAACAGCTGGCTGCGGTTCAGCACTCCGCCACCATTAACCAGGCCTGGCAGACTCTGCGTCATCCGCTGACCCGTGCGGAATATCTCCTTTCGCTGCACGGTTTTGACCTCGCCAGCGAGCAGCACACCGTCCGCGACACCGCGTTCCTGATGGAACAGCTGGAACTGCGCGAAGAGCTCGATGAAATCGGCCAGGCGAAAGACGAAGCGCGGCTGGAAACCTTTATCAAACGGGTAAAAGCGCTGTTTGATACCCGCCATCAACTGATGGTTGAACAATTGCAAAACGAGACCTGGGATGCGGCGGCTGATACTGTACGCAAGCTCCGTTTTCTCGATAAACTGCGCAGCAGTGCTGAAGAACTCGAAGAAAAACTGCTCGACTTTTAATTTTCGGAAGCAATTATGGCCCTATTACAAATTAGTGAGCCTGGTCTGAGCGCCGCGCCGCATCAGCGTCGATTGGCGGCAGGTATCGACCTTGGCACCACCAATTCTCTGGTTGCTACCGTGCGTAGCGGCCAGGCCGAAACTCTGCCCGACCATCAAGGCCGCTACCTGCTGCCGTCGGTCGTGAACTACCACGCCTCTGGACTGACCGTCGGCTATGAAGCCCGGCTCAATGCCGCTCAGGATCCGGTGAACACCATCAGCTCGGTGAAGCGAATGATGGGGCGTTCCCTCGCCGATATTCAAACCCGCTATCCGCACTTGCCGTACCAGCTGCAGGCCAGTGAAAATGGACTGCCGATGATCCAGACCGCCGGCGGCCTGCTGAACCCGGTGCGGGTCTCCGCCGACATCCTGAAAGCGCTGGCCGCCCGCGCCACTGAAGCGCTGGCGGGCGATCTCGACGGCGTGGTCATTACCGTTCCGGCCTATTTCGATGACGCTCAGCGTCAGGGAACCAAAGACGCGGCGCGTCTGGCGGGCCTGCACGTGCTGCGTTTGCTCAATGAGCCGACCGCGGCGGCTATCGCCTACGGTCTCGATTCCGGCCAGGAAGGGGTGATTGCGGTTTACGATCTCGGCGGCGGTACCTTTGATATCTCCATTCTGCGCTTAAGCCGTGGGGTGTTTGAAGTGCTGGCGACCGGCGGTGATTCCGCTCTCGGCGGCGATGATTTCGACCATCTGCTGGCCGACTATCTGCGCGAGCAGGCGGGCCTCAGCGACCGTAGCGATAACCGCCTGCAGCGTGAGCTGCTGGATGCCGCCATTGCGGCGAAAATCGCCTTGAGCGACGCCGACGTGGCGCACGTCGAAGTCGGCGGCTGGCAGGGCGATATCACCCGTAGCCAGTTTAACGATCTGATTGCCCCACTGGTAAAACGTACCCTGATGGCCTGCCGTCGCGCGCTGAAAGACGCCGGCGTTGAAGCGCAAGAGGTGCTGGAAGTGGTGATGGTCGGCGGTTCCACCCGCGTGCCGTTGGTGCGTGAGCGCGTTGGCGAATTCTTTGGCCGTAACCCGCTAACCTCTATCGACCCGGACAAAGTCGTCGCCATCGGCGCGGCGATTCAGGCGGATATTCTGGTCGGCAACAAACCGGACAGCGAACTGCTGCTGCTTGATGTTATCCCGCTGTCGCTTGGGCTGGAAACCATGGGCGGCCTGGTAGAGAAAGTGATCCCGCGTAATACCACCATTCCGGTGGCCCGCGCGCAGGAGTTTACCACTTTCAAAGATGGCCAAACGGCGATGTCCATTCACGTGATGCAGGGCGAGCGTGAGCTGGTGCAGGATTGCCGCTCGCTGGCGCGTTTCGCGCTGCGCGGTATCCCGGCGCTGCCGGCGGGCGGGGCGCATATTCGCGTCACCTTCCAGGTTGATGCCGACGGTCTGCTGAGCGTCACAGCGATGGAAAAATCGACCGGCGTGGAAGCCTCAATCCAGGTGAAACCGTCTTACGGCCTGACCGATGGCGAAATCGCCAACATGATTAAAGATTCGATGAGCTACGCCGAACAGGATATCCAGGCGCGTATGCTGGCTGAACAGAAAGTCGAAGCCGCTCGCGTACTGGAGAGCCTGGAAAGCGCGCTGGCCGCCGACGCCGCGCTGTTAAGCGCCGCAGAGCGTCAGGTTATCGATGCCGCCGCGGAGCAAGTTCGCGCCGCCGCGGCAGGCGAAGATGCCGACGCGATTAAAGAAGCCATTAAAAATATCGACACACAAACCCAGGAATTCGCCGCACGCCGCATGGACCAGTCGGTCCGCGCTGCGCTGAAAGGCCAATCCGTGGACGAGGTTTAAAATGCCAAAAATTGTTTTTCTGCCCCACCAGGACCTGTGTCCGGATGGCGTAGTTGTGGAAGCTGAGAGCGGTGAAACCATTCTGGATGCGGCGCTGCGTAGCGGTATCGAGATTGAACACGCCTGTGAAAAATCCTGTGCCTGCACCACCTGCCACTGCATCGTGCGTGAAGGTTTTGACTCGCTGGCGGAAAGTAGCGAAGATGAAGACGACATGCTGGATAAAGCCTGGGGGCTAGAACCTGACAGCCGTCTGAGCTGCCAGGCGCGCGTTACCGACGAAGATCTGGTCGTTGAGATCCCGCGTTACACCATCAACCACGCACGCGAGCACTAATATGGCACTGAAATGGACCGACAGTCGCGAAATCGGCGAAGCCTTGTATGACGCTTACCCGGATCTCGACCCGAAAACCGTTCGCTTCACCGATATGCATCAGTGGATTTGCGACCTGGAAGAGTTCGATGACGACCCAAACGCATCCAATGAAAAAATTCTGGAGGCGATTCTGCTAGTCTGGTTAGACGAAGCCGAATAATTTTCGCCTCAAGCGGAAAAATTTTAACGGGCTGCCATAGGGTGGCCCGTTTGCTAATAAGGATAAAGATAATGACCGAAGCCATGAAGATTACGCTTTCTACTCTGCCTGCCGATGCGCGCTGGGGAGAAAAAGCGACCTGGAGTATCAATAACGACGGTATCGCCTTACATCTCAACGGTAAAGACGACCTGGGGTTAATCCAGCGCGCGGCGCGCAAAATTGACGGTATGGGTATCAAGCACGTCGCCCTGAGCGGCGAAGGCTGGAACACCGATCGCGCCTGGGCTTTTTGGGCCGGCTATAAAGGGCCGAAAGGTCAGCGCCAGGTCGAATGGCCAACCCTGGATGACGCGCAGCGCAGCGAGCTGGATAACCGCCTGACGATTATCGATTGGGTTCGCGACACCATCAACGCACCGGCAGAAGAGCTGGGACCAGAACAGCTGGCCCAGCGCGCCGTCGATCTGCTGTGCGGCGTGGCGGGCGAAAAGGTCAGCTATCGCATCACCAAAGGCGAAGATCTGCGCGAGCAAAACTATCTTGGCCTGCATACCGTTGGCCGCGGCTCCGAGCGCCCGCCGGTCCTGCTGGCGCTGGACTATAACCCGACTGGCGATAAAGACGCGCCGGTATACGCCTGTCTGGTCGGCAAAGGCATCACTTTCGACTCCGGCGGCTACAGCATCAAGCAAAGCGCCTTTATGGATTCGATGAAATCCGACATGGGCGGCGCGGCCACCGTGACCGGCGCGCTGGCTTTCGCCATTACCCGAGGTCTGAACAAACGTGTGAAGCTGTTCCTGTGCTGCGCGGATAACCTGATTAGCGGCAACGCTTTCAAGCTTGGCGATATCATTCATTACCGCAACGGTAAAACCGTTGAAATCATGAATACCGACGCCGAAGGTCGCCTGGTGCTGGCGGATGGCCTGATCGACGCCTCGGCGCAGAAGCCGCAGCTGATCATCGATGCCGCCACCCTGACCGGTGCGGCGAAAACGGCGTTGGGTAACGACTACCACGCGCTGTTTAGCTTTGACGACGCGCTGGCGAATCGTCTGCTGGCGAGCGCGCAGGCGGAAAATGAAGCCTTCTGGCGTCTGCCGCTGGCCGAATTCCACCGCAACCAGCTGCCGTCTAACTTCGCTGAGCTGAACAACACCGGTAGCGCGGCGTATCCGGCCGGCGCCAGCACCGCAGCGGGCTTCCTGTCCCACTTCGTGGAAAACTACCACCAGGGCTGGCTGCATATCGACTGCTCTGCGACTTACCGTAAAGCTGCGGTTGAACAGTGGTCGGCGGGTGCCACGGGCCTTGGTGTGCGCACTATCGCTAATCTGCTGACGGCTGAGTAATGGCCTTGCCGGGTGGCGCTACGCTTACCCGGCCTGGAAAACCGTAGGCCCGCGCGGACGGGCGATTTTTGAAGTAGCGAATCTATGTCTGATACTAAAAATGAATTAGAAACCCTGCTGGAGAAGGCGGCGACCGAGCCTGCTCATCGTCCGGCATTTTTCACCGCGCTGCTTGAGGCCACCGTCTGGGTGCCGGGTAGCGCGGCGGACGGCGAGCAGATTGTCGAAGATAGCGCCCTCGATCTAAAGCATTGGGAAAAAGATGACGGCACGTCGGTCATTCCGTTCTTCACCTCGCTGGAGGCGCTACAGCAGGCGGTAGAAGAGGAACAGGCCTTCGTGATGATGCCGGCGCGCACGCTGATGGCGATGACGCTGGGCGAATCGCTGTTTCTCAACCCGAAGCTGCCGAGCGGCAAAGAATTTACCCCGCGGGAAATCAGCCATCTGCTGGGTGAAGAGGGCAGCCCGCTCAGTACCCAGACGGTACTGGAAGGCGGCGAAGCGCTGCTGCTGTCTGAAGTCGCCGAACCGCCGGCGCAGATGGTGGATTCGCTGACCACGCTGTTCAAAACGCTGAAGACCGTCAAGCGGGCGTTTCTATGCTCGATTAAAGAGAGCGCCGACGCGCCGGCAAACTTGTTGATCGGGATTGAAGCGGAAGGGGATATTGAATCCATTATCCAGACCACCGGCAGCGTGGCCACCGATACCTTGCCGGGCGATGAACCTATCGATATTTGCCGGGTGGTAGAAGGCGAGAAGGGCATCAGCCACTTTATGATTGCCCATATCACGCCGTTCTATGAAAAGCGCTGGGGCAGCTTCCTGCGCGATTTCAAGCAGAACCGGATTATCTGAATCGTACGGGGGGCAACCCCCGTCCTTATATTCAAAAATAATGGTTAATACAGCTTCGGCATGGCTGGACGCCCGGTGTATATTTTTTATTACATAAAACGTGATACCAAATGAAAAAAATATTTTCCCGCCACACAGAAGATGATTATTCCGTTGAATAATGCAAACTGCCCACGCCAGGCCCGGAGGTTTTTCTCGCCTATTACAAGGCGCGTTAACCAGGCCAGACCAGCAGTGGTTAAGTAAGCCAGCAGAACACCAATCATTATTGCAACTGGGAACATCAAGCGTAATCCGATGTTGTCATATAAATCGGCAAATATTAGTGTTGCTTTAACCGGCCAGATAGACTGAAGAGCAATAATAGCAATAACGGCGGGGCGCAACTGATTTAAGGGGGAGGAAAGCGCCTGGGACTGGCGCCTGGCATCGGTTACAAGCATTCTAACCATGGTCAGTAAGGCCAGTATATATAGTATTGATTTTAGTAAGGTACTTTGTGGGAGTGATATAAGGATACCCTGTATAATAAGGCTGAGTATCCAGGCGAGCAATATATAAATGATGATGTTTTTAGCTGAGGGTTTATTATGTAATACCCAAGATACAATCGGTGCTTGTGGATAGCCAGGTTGAAAAAGAACAAGTAGGAAAGTCGAGAAAAGAAGATCGACATATACCGTAATAGGCAGTAAGCTATTTCTTTCAAGGTCATTTTGATAGGCATAAGTTGCCATTTTCTCAAATGTGATTCCCGGAAGCCATGATGCCCACTCCTTCCAGAAATAGAGTATTAAAGCTCCTACTATCAGACCAGCGATACCGCCTAACCACGGGAGTTTTTGCAGGTTATTTCCATTGCCATCATCTACCATTATCATTCCTTGTTCTTATTTATGCCTGAAAAATTAATAAACCATGAGTTATTCTGAAAATTACAGTTGATAGGCCGGATAAACGTAGCGCAACCCGGTAAAAATACGCATGCATTAGCTTAATTGTTATACGGGTTGGAGGAGACGACGTTAACGATGACACGTCCCAATACATACGCCGTTATCATCCCTGTGAATAGCGCGAACTGGCCGCGCTATTCGGGGTGAGACCGCGAGTTAGTCAGAGCAGCCTTCGATTTTCGCGTAAAGGTCCTCGTGGATGTATTCCAGCTCCAGCAAGGCGCCATCGCGTACCTGGTTGAGGTCCTGCTGGCGTTGCCATTCGTCGTGGCTCTCCTCCTCATCGGTAAAGACCCCTTGCAGATATTCAATCAGCGACGATTCTGCCAGCCAGAGGTCATTCTCTTTACCTTCGAAGCGGACGACAGGATATTCACCCTGTTCATCACGTTCAGTGACATAAATAAATACCTGCTGATCGCCGGCATGGCTGATGCGAATCAGGGCAGGAAGACGCGGATCGTCGTTCCAGATTGGCGTCAGCTCTTCAAAGTCTAGTCCGGCCATATCAAGACCATTCATGTAATAAGCATCTTCATCCAGCGAGTCGGAAAGCAGGATGCCATGTTCATCAATAGAGTCCACAACCCATTCCAGTACCAGCTGGCCGTAGGGGCCTTTCAGCTGGCAATCGTAGGCCAACAGCGCTTTCAGACTGTCCGGAAGCGCCACGGTTTCGCTATTTTGCGGATCGCGATATTTCCGGACCCGCAGGCGCTCCACCTCATCTTCCGGCATAGGTTTCGGTGTGGGATTGCGGTTGTACTTTTTTACGACATCCATGAGGTTCTGTAATGAAACGGTCATTATTTAATTTCCTTATAAATTGGGTGTAAGTAGAGCAAATACGGCAGCTACAAGCCCTGCGGCAGGATAGAGTAACCGGTTTGGCGAGAAGCAGAATAAAAGGGCGGGGAAAATCAGAAATTATTTAGTGACCGCGGGACGGGAGGCCCGCAGTCACGCCGCGTTTACTCAGCGGCAGGAGCCGGCTCGATCGGCAAATCCGTTCTCGCGCCCCATTCGCTCCACGAACCATCGTACAGGCACACGCCGTTGACGCCGAGGGTGGTCAACGCCAGTATCACTACTGCCGCCGTTACCCCGGAGCCGCAGCTGGCGATAATCGGTCGTGAAAAATCAACGCCCTGACGCTTAAAGATATCGTTCATCTCATCGACTGTCTTCAGTTCGCCATTAATCACCAGCTCGGTCCACGGGACGTTAAGCGCGCCGGGGATATGCCCGCGGCGTAAGCCCGGACGCGGTTCATCCGCCAGTCCGTTAAAACGCGCCGCCGGACGGGCATCGACGATCTGCGCCGATCCTTCATGGCTGACCAGCAGCACATCGGTTAAGCGTTTGATAACCTCCGGATCGAAGTTCACCTCAAATTCGCCTTCTGGCAGGTCCGGTTCGCCTTTCTCAAGCGGCAATTCATCGCGGCGCCAGCCTTCGAGGCCACCGGCGACAATCGACACTTTTTCGACGCCGAAGGTGCGTAACATCCACCAGGCGCGCGGCGCTGAGAACAGATTGCCTTCATCATAAACCACCAGGTGCTTATCGCTGTTGACGCCAAGCTCGCGCATCGCCACGGCGAAGGTTTCCGCACGCGGCATCATATGCGGCAGCGGGCTGGTGTGGTCAGACAGCGCTTCGATATCAAAAAAAACCGCGCCGGGGATATGCCCGTCGCGGTATTCCGCCGCCATATCGCGCAGCGCTTCCTGACCCGCCGGCGCCATCCGCGCATCCAGAATTTGAATCTGCGGGTCATCAATATGTTCCGCCAGCCAGTCGGCCGCAACAAAGAATGAGGTGGACATGAGTGCCTCCGTTTTATTATCGATCAATGAATTGTCGGCGTTTTATAAAGGGCTGACAAGTTAAGGTCGCGGGAGTGGGGAGGCGGTCACGCAGTTTTCTGATTCATCGGTGGTTTCTATGCTGGTAGCTGTTGAGAATCGCCGTGATGGCGCATAATAGAACGTTATTGATTGCATCAGGCTCTGGGCCGAGGGGTTAGAAGGATGAAACCATTTCGTTTAGCGGCGCTTTCGTTGGCGCTCCTTACCGCACTATCATTAAGCGGCTGCGATAACAGCGGTGAGCCGCAGGCCGTGTCGGCGGCCGATAAAGGCGCTACCGATAGCGCGAAAAAGCCGGATAGCGCGCAGCTGGCGACGTTAAAAGAAAAAAGCCAGGGCAAGGCTTTGACGTTGCTCGACGCTTCTGAAGTACAGCTTGATGGCGCGGCGACGCTGGTGCTGACCTTCTCCATTCCGCTCAAACCGGATCAGGATTTTTCCCGCAGCGTCCATCTGGTCGATAAGAAAAGCGGCAAGGTTGACGGCGCGTGGGAGCTGGCGCCGAATCTCAAAGAGCTGCGTCTGCGCCACCTCGAGCCAAAGCGTGAATTGATCGTCACCGTTGACCCAACGCTCATTGCCCTCAATGACGCCACCCTTGGCAGCCCTTTTGAAAAAACCATCGCCACTCGCGATATCGCGCCGAGCGTCGGTTTCGCCAGCCGCGGTTCGCTGCTGCCGGGGAAAGTGGTCGCCGGGCTGCCGGTGATGGCGCTGAACGTCGACAATGTCGATGTCAATTTCTTCCGTATTAAGCCGGAATCACTCTCAGCCTTCGTCAGTCAGTGGGAATACCGTAATTCGTTAAGCAATTGGGAATCTGACGAACTGCTGAAGATGGCCGATCTGGTTTATAGCGGCCGCTTCGATCTCAACCCGGCGCGGAATACCCGTGAAAAGCTGCTGCTGCCGCTTAACGACATCAAGCCGCTCCAGCAGCCTGGCGTCTATGTGGCGGTGATGAACCCGGCGGGTCATTATAGCTACAGTAATGCGGCAACGCTGTTCACCCTCAGCGATATCGGCGTCTCCGCGCATCGCTACCATAACCGGCTTGATGTCTTTACCCAGAGCCTCGAAAACGGCGCCGCGCAGTCGGGTATTGAAGTGCAGTTGCTAAACGCCAAAGGGCAGACGCTGGCGCAGGCGAAAAGCGATAGCCAGGGCCATGTTACTCTGCAAACCGATAAAGAAGCGGCGCTGCTGCTGGCGCGAAAAGACGGGCAGACTACGTTGCTTGACCTTAAACTGCCGGCGCTGGATCTGGCGGAGTTCTCCATCGCTGGCGCCCCTGGCTTCAGCAAACAGTTCTTTATGTTTGGCCCGCGCGATCTCTATCGCCCGGGGGAAACGGTTATCCTTAACGCGCTGTTGCGTGACGGCGATGGAAAACCGCTGGCGGAGCAGCCGGTGAAGCTGGAAGTGGTGCAGCCGGATGGCCAGGTGATTCGCTCTGTGATGAGCAAACCGGTCAATGGCCTGTATCAGTTTACTTATCCGCTCGACAGCGGCGCGGCCACCGGTATGTGGCACATTCGCGCCAGCACCGGCGATAATCAACCCCGCGAGTGGGATTTCCACGTCGAAGACTTTATGCCCGAGCGCATGGCGCTGAATCTGACGCCGCAGGCCGCGCCTATCGCCCCGGATGCCGACGTCGCCTTTAGCGTCAGCGGCGCTTATCTCTACGGCGCGCCGGCCAGCGGCAATCAGCTGCAGGGCAAACTATTCCTGCGCCCGCTGCGCGATGCCGTCGCTGCGCTGCCGGGCTTCCAGTTCGGCGATATCGCGGAAGAAAACCTCTCCCGTAGCCTCGATGAAGTTCAGCTGACGCTGGATGAAAAAGGCCATGGAGAAGTGACGACTTCGAGCCAGTGGCAGGATAGCCACTCGCCGCTGCAGGTGGTGTTGCAGGCCAGCCTGCTGGAGTCAGGCGGCCGTCCGGTGACCCGCACCGTACAGCAGCCGATCTGGCCTGCCGAGGCGCTGCCGGGGATCCGCCCGCAATTTACGCTGAAGGACGTTTACGACTACCGCACTGATACCACGGTGAAACAGCCGGTGGTCGATGAAAACAGTAACGCCGCGTTTGACATCGTCTATGCCGATGCCAAGGGCGAGAAAAAAGCGGTCTCCAGTCTGCAGGTGCGGCTGATCCGCGAGCGGCGCGACTACTACTGGAACTGGTCCGATAGCGAAGGCTGGCAGTCGCAGTTTGATCAAAAAGATCTGCAGGAGGGCGAAACGTCGCTGGATCTGCAGGCCGGGCAGACTGGTAAAGTGAGTTTCCCGGTGGAGTGGGGCTCGTATCGCCTGGAGGTGAAAGGGCCGGACGACGTTGTCAGCAGCGTGCGCTTTTGGGCGGGCTATAGCTGGCAGGATAACAGCGAAGGCGCCGGCGCGGCGCGTCCTGACCGCGTAACGATGAAGCTCGATAAACCAGGCTATAAACCGGGTGACACCATCAAGCTGCATATTGCCGCCCCGGCGGCGGGTAAAGGCTACGCGATGGTGGAATCCAGCGAAGGGCCGCTGTGGTGGCAGGAAATTGACGTCCCGGCGGAGGGGATGGATCTGTCTATTCCGGTTGATAAAGCCTGGAATCGACACGATCTCTACCTCAGCACGCTGGTGGTTCGCCCCGGCGATAAATCGCGCTCGGCGACGCCGAAACGCGCGGTCGGCTTGCTGCATCTGCCGCTGGGCGATGAAAACCGCCGTCTGTCTCTGGCGCTGGAGGCGCCGGATAAAATGCGCCCGAACCAGCCGCTGACGGTGAAAGTGAAGGCCAGCGTGAAAGAGGGCGAGGTACCGAAACAGGTTAACGTTCTGCTCTCGGCGGTGGATAGCGGGGTGCTGAATATTACCGATTATGCCACGCCGGATCCGTGGAACGCGTTCTTCGGCCAGAAACGTTACGGCGCGGATATTTATGACATCTACGGTCAGGTGATCGAAGGGCAAGGGCGATTAGCCAGTCTGCGCTTCGGCGGCGATGGCGACGAGTTAAAACGCGGCGGCAAACCGCCGGTTAATCACGTGACGATCGTCGCTCAGCAGGCGCAGCCGGTAGTGTTGGACGATCGGGGTGAAGGCTCGGTGACATTACCCATCGGCGATTTTAACGGCGAGCTGCGGGTGATGGCGCAGGCATGGACGGCAGATGACTTCGGCAGCAGCGAAGATAAAGTGGTGGTAGCCGCCCCGGTTATCGCGGAACTAAATACCCCGCGTTTCCTCGCCAGCGGCGACGCCACGCGTCTGGCGCTGGATCTCAGCAATCTGACCGACAAACCGCAAACCCTGCAGGTACATCTTACCGCCAGCGGGTTGGTCACGTTGACCGAGGGCCAACTGCCGCCGGTACAACTGGCGCCGGGCGCGCGCAGCACGCTGTTTATACCGGTGACCGCGTTAGCGGGATTCGGCGATGGTCAGGTCAATGCCACCATCAGCGGCCTGAACCTGCCGGGCGAAACCTTCGCGCCGTTGCAAAAACAGTGGAAAATCGGCGTGCGTCCGGCGTTCCCGGCGCAGACCGTCAATAGCGGCGCGGTGCTACAACCTGGCGAAAGCTGGCTGGCGCCGGCGGCGCAGAGTCAGGGGTTCGCCCCGCAAACGCTGCAGGGCCAACTGCTGCTCAGCGGTAAACCGCCGTTGAATCTCGCCCGCTATATTCGCGAGCTGAAAGCCTATCCTTACGGCTGCCTTGAGCAGACCGCCAGCGGCCTGTTCCCTTCTTTATACACCAGCGCGGCGCAGCTAAAAGCGCTGGGCATCAGCGGCGATAGCGATGAAAAACGCCGCGCGGCGGTCGATGTTGGTATCTCGCGCCTGCTGCAGATGCAGCTGGAAAACGGCGGCTTTGCGCTATGGGATAAAGAGGGCCCGGAAGAGTACTGGTTGACCGCCTACGCCATGGACTTCCTCGTCCGCGCGGGCGAGCAGGGCTATAGCGTGCCGGTCAACGCCCTTAATAAAGGCAACGAGCGCCTGCTGCGCTATCTGCAGGAACCGGGGTTGATGACCGTGCGCTACAGCGACGATGCCCAGGCCAGCCGCTTTGCCGCTCAGGCATACGCCGCGCTGGTGCTGGCGCGTCAGCAAAAAGCGCCGCTCGGCGCCTTGCGTGAAATCTGGAGCCGTCACGAACAGGCGCGCTCCGGATTGCCGCTGCTGCAACTCGGTATTGCGCTGAAAACCATGGGCGATGCGCCGCGCGGCGCTGAGGCTATGAAGCTGGCGGTTGCCACGCCGCGCCAGGATGAGAATCGTTGGCTGGGCGATTACGGCAGCCAACTTCGCGATGATGCGCTGAAGCTGGCGCTGCTGGAAGAGAACAAGGTGCTGCCGGAGGTGCAAAACCAGCTGTTGGGCAGCTTGTCGGAAGAGGCCTATGGCCAGCGCTGGCTGTCGACGCAGGAAACCAACGCGCTGTTCCTTGCCGGGCGTACGCTTGCCGACCTGCCGGGCAACTGGCAGGCGCAAACCTCGCTGCAGGCGGATCCGCTTGCCAGCGATAAAGCGCAAACCCGCAATCTCGACGGCGATCGGCTGGCGTCGCTGCAGGTGACGAATACCGGCAATCAGCCGCTGTGGCTGCGCCTCGATAGCAGCGGTTATCCGCAAAGCGCGCCGCAGCCGGGAGGCAACGTGTTGGGGATTGAACGCGCTATTTTCGATACCCACGGACAGCAGAAATCGCTGACCTCGCTGCGCAGCGGCGAACTGGTGCTGGTCAAGCTGGAGGTGACCGCCAAACGTAACGTTCCTGACGCGCTGGTGGTCGATCTGCTGCCGGCTGGACTTGAGCTGGAAAACCAGAACCTGGCCAATAGCAGCGCCAGCCTGCAGGAGAATGGCGAAGCGGTACAAAACCTGCTTAACCAGATGCAGCAGGCGGATATTCAGCATCTCGAGTTCCGCGATGACCGCTTTGTCGCCGCAGTCGCCATTAATGAAGGTCAGCCGGTGACGCTGGTCTATCTGGCGCGGGCGGTGACGCCGGGCACCTATCAGGTTCCGCAACCGCAGGTGGAATCGATGTATGTACCGCAGTGGCGGGCGACCGGAACGGCTAGCGGCCCGCTTACCGTTACGCCGTAAATGCGCGCATTACCTCGCATAAAACGTCGCTGGCGCTGGCTGGCGGCGTTTATTTTTCTAGTGTGGCTGGCGCTATTGGCGGCCGATCGTCTGTGGCCGCTGCCGCTGCATGAAGTCACGCCTGCCCGCGTGGTGGTGGCGGAAGACGGCACGCCGCTCTGGCGCTTTGCCGATGCGCAGGGCGTCTGGCGTTACCCGGTGGCTATTGCTGACGTTTCGCCGCGCTATCTGCAGGCGCTCATTCAGTATGAAGACCGCTGGTTCTGGAAACATCCGGGGGTCAATCCCTTCGCGGTGCTGCGCGCCGCCTGGCAGGATCTCACTTCCGGGCGGGTGGTTTCTGGCGGCAGCACGCTCACCATGCAGGTCGCGCGTCTGCTCGACCCTCATCCGCGCACCTTCGGCGGCAAGCTACGCCAGCTATGGCGGGCGCTGCAGCTGGAGTGGCATCTGTCAAAAAGCGAAATTCTTACCCTGTATCTGAACCGCGCGCCGTTTGGCGGCACCCTGCAGGGGATCGGCGCGGCCAGCTGGGCTTATCTTGGTAAACCGCCCGCTCAGCTTAGCTACGGCGAGGCGGCGCTACTGGCCGTGCTGCCGCAGGCGCCGAGCCGTTTACGCCCGGACCGCTGGCCGCAGCGGGCCCAGGCCGCTCGCGATAAGGTACTGGGGCGGATGCTCAGCCAGGGCGTCTGGCCGCAGCGAGCGGTACAGGAAGCGATGGAAGAACCTGTATGGCTATTCCCACGGCAGATGCCTCAGCTGGCGCCGCTGTTTGCGCGCCGGGCGCTGGCGACAAGCGGTGATGAAAAGGTGACGACAACGCTCGATGCCGGGCTCCAGCGGCAGCTTGAAGATCTGGCGATGAACTGGAAATCACGTCTGCCGCCGCGCAGCTCACTGGCGATTGTTGTCGTCGATCATACTGATATGAAAGTCCGCGGCTGGGTGGGATCGGCGGATATCCGCGATGATAGCCGCTTTGGCCACATTGATATGGTCTCGGCGGTGCGCTCGCCGGGGTCGGTGCTGAAACCCTTTATCTACGCGATGGCGATGGATGACGGGCTGATTCACCCGGCATCGCTATTACAGGATGTGCCACGGCGCTTTAGCGATTATCGTCCAGGTAATTTCGACAGCGGGTTTCATGGCCCGGTGAGCGCCAGCGAGGCTCTGGTGCGTTCGTTGAATCTGCCGGCGGTGCAGGTGCTCGAAGCCTATGGACCAAAACGCTTTGCGGCTAATTTACGTAATGCCGGGCTCCCTCTGATGCTACCCTCCGGCGCCGAACCGAATCTGTCGCTGATCCTCGGCGGCGCCGGGGCGCGGCTGGAAGATATTGTCGCGGCGTACGGCGCTTTCGCCCGCCATGGCAAGGCAGCGCGGCTGCGCATGAAACCCGACGACCCGCTGGTGGAAAGAGCGCTAATGTCGCCGGGCGCGGCGTGGATCACCCGGCGGATATTGGCAGGCGAAGCCCAGCCGTTACCCGATGCGTCGCTGCCGCAGGCGGTGCCGCTGGCGTGGAAAACCGGTACCAGCTACGGTTATCGCGATGCGTGGGCGGTAGGCCTCAACGCGCGTTACTTGATTGGCATCTGGACCGGACGGCCAGACGGTACGCCGGTGGTGGGGCAGTTTGGTTTTGCCAGCGCCGTGCCGCTGTTAAACCAGGTCAATAATATGCTGCTGGCGCGTCCGTTAATGAGCCGCGGCGGGCTGCCGGTCGACCCGCGTCCACAGTCGGTCAGCCGCGGCACTATCTGCTGGCCCGGTGGGCAGGATCTGCCGGTTGGCGATAGCAACTGCCGCCGGCGCTTAGCCAGCTGGCTACTGGATGCCAGCCAGCCGCCGACGCTGCTGCTGCCGGGTCAGGAGGGCGTGCGCGGTATCCGCTTCCCGGTATGGCGCAACGCAGCAGGAGAAAGGGTCGCCGCGGATTGTCCTGGCGCGACAGAAACTTCTGTTGATGTCTGGCCGCTACCGCTGGAACCCTGGCTGCCGGTTAGCGAGCGCCGCCGCGCGCGGCTGGGCATGGCATCGAGGACGTGTCCGCCGCTGCAAACTCAGGATGCCGCGCCGCTGGTGCTTTCCGGCATTCGCGAAGGGGCGGTGATAAAACGGCTCCCGGGCGAGGCGCGGGTGATGTTACCCGTGCAAACGAGCGGTGGAGAAGGGCGGCGCTGGTGGTTTATTAACGGCGAACCGTTAGAGGCGACAGGCGCAAGAACGACAATTACGCTAGATAAACCCGGCGAATGGCAACTGGTGGTAATGGATGAGGCAGGGCAAACGGCAGCGGCCAGTTTTACCTTACAATAAACAGGGTAAATCTGTTGTTGGCGGTTTGTGTTGCTAATACTCATCTTATTTTAACAAAATGTTACCTTCATCCGTAGGCATCGCCGACGTTGCTCATTATAATGCGCGCCAGGCCATACGATCGTATGTGCAACAACAGAACATTTAATTAGAGGTAATCATGGCTATTGAACGTACTTTTTCCATCATCAAACCAAACGCGGTGGCAAAAAACGTTATTGGCAGCATCTTTTCTCGCTTTGAAGCTGCAGGGTTCAAAATCGTCGGCACCAAAATGCTGCATCTGACCGTTGAGCAGGCTCGCGGCTTCTACGCTGAGCACGAAGGCCGTCCGTTCTTCGACGGTCTGGTTGAGTTCATGACCTCCGGTCCGATCGTGGTTTCCGTACTGGAAGGCGAAAACGCGGTACAGCGTCACCGTGACCTGCTGGGCGCCACCAACCCGGACAACGCCCTGGCAGGTACCCTGCGCGCTGACTACGCTGACAGCTTCACCGAGAACGGCACCCACGGTTCCGACTCTGTAGAATCCGCTGCTCGCGAAATCGCGTTCTTCTTTGCTGAAGGCGAGGTTTGCCCGCGCACTCGCTAATCTCCTGCGTCTTTCACGCCACCGCTTTGTTGGCTTCATTCGCGCACCCCGGTCACATAGTTATCTATGCTCCCGGGGATTTGCGAACTCGCCGCCTCGCGGTGACCTGAAATACTTTGGAGATACGACCCTCGTCTTTTCGACCGTCGCGGCGTTGGCCTGACAATCGAAAAGCCTTAGAGGATTGAGCAGTCAGTTACAGATTTTTTTATCATTGCTTTGTGCAAACGTGGCAATGATGCGCCAGAATTTGTAGAATATAGCGCCCCCGGACGAGCAGTTGCTCTCCGGGGCGTTTCTTTTTCAACCCACCTGGGGCCATAACGTGTAATAACGAGGCCGGAAAAATTATGTCTGAACAAATTGTCACACCTGATACCGCCGCTCTGACGGTGCCGAATAAAGATGCCAAAATCAACCTGCTGGATTTAAACCGTCAGCAGATGCGCGAGTTTTTCAAAAACATGGGCGAGAAGCCTTTCCGCGCCGATCAGGTGATGAAATGGATGTATCACTACTGCTGCGATGACTTTGATGAAATGACCGACATCAACAAAGTCCTGCGCGGCAAACTGAAGGAAGTCGCCGAGATCCGCGCCCCGGAAGTCGTTGAAGAGCAGCGCTCCAGCGATGGCACCATCAAATGGGCGATTGCCGTTGGCGATCAGCGCGTTGAAACGGTCTACATCCCGGAAGAAGACCGCGCCACGCTGTGCGTCTCTTCACAGGTTGGCTGTGCGCTGGAATGTAAATTCTGCTCCACCGCTCAGCAAGGCTTCAACCGTAACCTGCGCGTTTCCGAAATTATCGGCCAGGTCTGGCGCGCGGCGAAAATCGTCGGCGCGGTGAAGACTACCGGCGTGCGTCCAATTACCAACGTGGTAATGATGGGTATGGGCGAGCCGCTGCTGAATCTCAACAACGTCGTTCCGGCGATGGAAATCATGTTGGATGATTTCGGTTTTGGTCTTTCCAAACGCCGCGTGACCTTGTCCACTTCCGGCGTGGTGCCGGCGCTGGATAAACTCGGCGATATGATCGACGTTGCGCTGGCGATTTCTCTGCACGCGCCGAACGACACCATCCGTGACGAAATTGTACCGATTAACAAAAAGTACAATATTGAGACCTTCCTGAACTCGGTGCGCGGCTATATTTCGAAGTCCAACGCCAACCAGGGCCGAGTGACCATCGAGTACGTCATGCTGGATCACGTCAACGACGGTACCGAGCACGCCCACGAACTGGCGGCGCTGTTGAAAGATACGCCGTGCAAGATCAACCTGATCCCATGGAATCCGTTCCCGGGCGCGCCGTATGGCCGTAGTTCTAACAGCCGTATCGATCGTTTCTCCAAAGTGCTGATGGAATATGGTTTCACCACCATCGTGCGTAAAACCCGCGGCGACGATATCGATGCTGCCTGCGGCCAGCTGGCGGGCGATGTTATCGACCGCACCAAACGTACGCTGCGTAAGCGTATGCAGGGCGAAGCGATCGACGTTAAAGCCGTCTGATAAGTTATGCAGCGCACAGCTTTCGCTGCGCGCTGCATAAATATGTCGAATTGCCAGGCGAAATACGCTGATTCGGTTAATAATTACGGTGCGTTTTTGTCGACTTTGAGGCAGTATGTAGCGGTACAACAACCGCTTAGCATTCAATATTGATAAGTCTCTGTGATAGTCGCCCGGACAGCCTTATACTGTCGGTTGACGTTGAGCAGTGTCTCGCGGCGCAGGCTCTTTCCCGCGCTGAACTTTAAATTTCACGTACCAGTAGTTGTAGCGAATGAATACTGAAGCCACTCAAGACCATCAAGAAGCAAACTCTACGGGCGCGCGCCTGCGTAACGCCCGCGAACAACTCGGACTCAGCCAGCAAGCGGTGGCTGAACGCTTATGCCTGAAGGTTTCCACGGTTCGTGATATTGAAGAAGATAAGGCGCCAGCCGATCTCGCTTCGACCTTCCTGCGCGGCTATATCCGTTCCTACGCTCGCCTCGTACATATTCCGGAAGAAGAACTGCTGCCGATGATGGCGAAGCAAGCGCCAATTCGCGCCGCCAAAGTGGCGCCGATGCAGAGCTTCTCGCTGGGTAAACGTCGTAAAAAACGCGACGGTTGGCTGATGAGCTTTACCTGGCTGATTTTGTTTGTGGTTATCGGCCTGAGCGGCGCATGGTGGTGGCAAGACCACAAAGCGCAGCAGGAAGAGATCACCAGCATGGCCGATCAATCCACCAGCGACCTGAACGGCAGTCAGTCAATTCCGCTGGATACCAGCTCGGCGAATAACGCGCCGGATACGACGGCAGCCAATACCAATAGCGCGCCGGTCGATACCTCCACCGCACCTGCGCCAAGCGCACCAGCGGCTACCTCCGCGCCGGTGGATAACAACGCCGTGGTCGCCCCTTCGCAGGCTAACGTCGATACCGCCGCCGCCGCGCCGGCTTCGCCAGCCCCGACCTCCGCGTTGCCGACCGATCAGGCGAATGCCGCAGCGGCGGCTTCCGCTCAGGATCTGGTAATGAACTTTAGCGCCGATTGCTGGCTGGAAGTGAGCGATGCGACCGGTAAAAAACTGTTCAGCGGCCTGCAGCGTAAAGGCGGGAACCTGAACTTGAGCGGTCAGGCGCCATATAAGCTGAAAATCGGCGCCCCGGCTGCGGTACAAATCCAGTATCTGGGCAAACCAGTCGATTTGAGTCGTTTTATCAGAACTAACCAGGTTGCGCGTCTGACCCTAAATGCCGAACAATCACCGGCGCAGTAACAGACGGGTAACGCGGGAGATTTTTCATGCATAACCAGGCTCCGATTCAACGTAGAAAGTCCAAACGCATTTACGTTGGTAATGTGCCGATTGGCGATGGGGCACCCATCGCCGTACAGTCGATGACCAATACTCGCACCACCGATGTGGCCGCGACGGTAAATCAAATCAAAGCGCTGGAGCGCGTGGGCGCGGACATCGTCCGCGTTTCCGTCCCGACGATGGACGCGGCGGAAGCTTTCAAGCTCATCAAACAGCAGGTCAATGTCCCGCTGGTCGCCGATATCCACTTTGACTACCGTATCGCGCTGAAAGTCGCGGAATATGGCGTTGATTGCCTGCGCATCAACCCAGGCAACATCGGTAACGAAGAGCGTATCCGCATGGTTGTGGACTGCGCGCGCGACAAAAACATTCCTATCCGCATCGGCGTCAACGCCGGTTCGCTGGAAAAAGATCTGCAGGAAAAATACGGCGAGCCGACGCCGCAGGCGCTGTTAGAGTCCGCCATGCGTCACGTCGATCATCTCGATCGTTTGAACTTCGATCGGTTCAAAGTTAGCGTAAAAGCCTCTGATGTCTTCCTCGCCGTTGAATCCTATCGCCTGCTGGCGAAGCAGATCGATCAGCCGCTGCATCTCGGGATCACCGAAGCCGGCGGCGCGCGTAGCGGCGCGGTGAAATCCGCGATCGGTTTAGGTTTGCTGCTGTCTGAAGGGATCGGCGATACCCTGCGCGTGTCGCTGGCCGCCGACCCGGTGGAAGAGATCAAAGTCGGTTTCGATATCCTCAAGTCGCTACGCATCCGCTCTCGCGGTATTAACTTCATCGCTTGCCCGACCTGCTCGCGTCAGGAATTTGACGTCATTGGTACGGTGAACGCGCTGGAGCAGCGTCTGGAAGATATCATCACTCCGATGGATGTTTCGATCATCGGTTGCGTGGTTAACGGCCCAGGCGAAGCGCTGGTTTCCACTCTCGGCGTCACCGGCGGCAACAAGAAAAGCGGCCTGTACGAAGACGGCGTGCGCAAAGACCGACTGGACAATAACGACATGATCGACCAGTTGGAAGCGCGTATCCGCGCGAAAGCTACCATGCTGGATGAAGCGCGTCGTATTGAAGTTCAGCAGGTTGAAGCAAAATAACGTGTTGGGAAGCAATACGCTTCCCGTGTATGATTGAACCTGCGGGCGCAAGGCGCCGGGGTTCATTTTTATATATAAAGAGAATAAACGTGGCAAAGAACATTCAAGCCATCCGTGGCATGAACGATTATCTGCCGGGCGAAACCGCTCTCTGGCAGCGCATTGAAGGCTCACTGAAGCAGGTGCTCGGTAGCTACGGTTACAGCGAAATTCGTTTGCCGATTGTAGAGCAGACCCCGTTATTCAAACGTGCGATCGGCGAAGTGACCGACGTGGTTGAAAAAGAGATGTATACCTTCGAAGACCGCAATGGCGATAGCTTGACGCTGCGTCCGGAAGGAACGGCGGGCTGCGTACGTGCCGGCATCGAACATGGTCTGCTGTACAATCAAGAACAGCGTCTGTGGTACGTGGGGCCGATGTTCCGCCACGAGCGTCCGCAGAAAGGGCGCTACCGTCAGTTCCATCAGATTGGCGCGGAAGTCTTTGGCCTGCAGGGCCCGGATATCGACGCTGAGCTTATCATGTTGACCGCGCGCTGGTGGCGCGAGCTTGGCATTTCCGATCACGTCAGCCTCGAACTGAACTCCATCGGTTCGCTGGAGGCGCGTGCCGCCTATCGCGACGCGCTGGTTGCCTATCTGGAACAATTCAAAGATAAGCTGGATGAAGACTGCAAACGCCGCATGTATACCAACCCGCTGCGCGTGCTGGACTCTAAAAATCCTGAAGTACAGGCGCTGCTGAACGATGCGCCGGCGCTGGGCGATTATCTGGACGACGAGTCCAAAGAACACTTCGCCGGTCTGTGCGCGCTGCTCGACGCGGCCGGAATTCGCTATATCGTCAACCAGCGTCTGGTGCGCGGGCTTGACTATTACAATCGCACCGTATTTGAGTGGGTCACCACCAGCCTCGGTTCGCAGGGCACCGTCTGCGCCGGCGGCCGTTACGACGGTCTGGTTGAGCAGCTTGGCGGTCGCGCGACGCCGGGCGTTGGCTTTGCGATGGGCCTGGAACGTCTTGTTTTGCTGGTTCAGGCAGTCAATCCGGAATTTAAAGCCGATCCTGTTGTCGATATATACCTGGTAGCCTCCGGTACCGATACTCAGTCCGCAGCAATGCGTCTGGCTGAGCAGGTTCGCGATGCGCTGCCCGGCGTTAAGCTGATGACTAACCACGGCGGCGGTAACTTTAAGAAGCAGTTCGCCCGCGCTGACAAGTGGGGCGCGCGCGTCGCGCTGGTGGTCGGTGAGTCAGAAATTGCTGACGGAAACGTGGTAGTGAAGGATTTACGCTCAGGTGAGCAAACTACCGTAACGCAGGATAGCGTTGCCGCGCATTTGCGCACACTTCTGGGTTAATTTCCCGGAAACCATTAGTCAGGAGAAGGACTGCGTGGAAACTTTCAACAACGAAAACGAGCAGGTCGACGCCCTCAAGCGTTTCTTTGCCGAGAACGGTAAAGCGCTGGCCGTCGGGGTGATTTTAGGGATCGGCGCGCTGGTTGGCTGGCGCTACTGGACTTCCCATCAGCTGGATTCGGCCCGGGATTCCTCTTTGGCCTATGAGAATGCCATTTCCGCGCTGAAGTCAGGTTCGCCTGAAACGCTGACCGCGGCGGAGAAATTCGCCGCCGACAGTAAAAACACCTATGGTGCGTTCGCATCGCTGGAGCTCGCGCAGCGTCTGGTCGATAAAAACGATCTGCAGGGCGCGGAGAAGCAGCTGCAACAAGGGCTGGCTGCCGCCTCTGATGATAACCTGAAATCAGTTATCAATATGCGTCTGGCGCGCGTACAGCTGCAGCTCAAGCAGCCGGATGCGGCGCTGAAAACCCTGGAAGGCATTAAAGGCGAAGGCTGGACCGCTATCGTCGCCGATTTGCGTGGTGAAATTCTGCTGAGCAAAGGCGACAAGCAGGGCGCCCGCGCGGCCTGGGAAGCAGGCGTGAAAAGCGATGCATCGCCAGCGCTCAGCGAAATGATGCGTATGAAAATAAATAATTTGTCCATCTGAGAGGGACTCGATGCAATTGCGTAAATTACTTTTGCCAGGGCTGCTTTCCGTCACCTTACTGAGCGGTTGCTCGCTGTTTAACAGCGAAGAAGATGTGGTGAAAATGTCACCGCTGCCGACGGTGGAAAATCAGTTTACGCCGTCCACGTCCTGGAGCACTTCAGTTGGCGATGGTATCGGTGATTTCTATTCCAACCTGCACCCGGCGTTTGCCGACGGCGTTGTGTATGCGGCTGACCGTAAAGGCACCGTGAAAGCGCTGCACGCTGAAGACGGTAAAGAAGTCTGGTCAGTGAACCTGGCGGAAAAAGACGGCTGGTTCTCGCGCGCTCCGGCGCTGCTCTCCGGCGGGCTGACCGTTTCCGGCGGCCACGTTTATGTTGGTACTGAAAAGGCGCAGCTGTTCGCGCTGAATACCAGTGACGGTACCGTCGCGTGGCAGAGCCGTGTTGCGGGTGAAGCGATTTCTCGTCCGGTCGTTAGCGATGGCATGGTACTGGTGCATACCAGTAACGGTCAGCTGCAGGCGCTGAACGAAACCGACGGCGCGGTGAAATGGACCGTAAACCTGGACATGCCTGCGCTCTCCCTGCGCGGTGAGTCCGCTCCGGCTACCGCCTATGGCGCGGCGATTGTCGGCGGTGACAACGGTCGCGTCAGCGCCGTGCTGATGCAGCAGGGGCAGATGATTTGGCAGCAGCGTATTTCTACGGCCACCGGCCCGACTGAGATCGACCGTCTGAACGACGTTGACACCACGCCGGTTATCGTTAATGGCGTTGTTTATACGTTGGCTTATAATGGCAACCTGACCGCGCTGGATCTGCGCAGCGGCCAGATTATCTGGAAACGCGAACTGGGTTCAGTGAACGATTTCATCGTTGACGGCAATCGTATCTATCTGGTCGATCAGAATGACCGCCTGCTGGCGCTGACCACCGATGGCGGCGTAACGCTGTGGACCCAGAGCGATCTGCTGCACCGTCTGCTGACCGCTCCGGCGCTGTATAACGGCAGCCTGGTGGTAGGCGACAGCGAAGGCTACATGCACTGGATCAATCCGGAAGACGGCCACTTTGTGGCGCAGCAGAAAGTCGATAGTTCCGGCTTCCTGACCGACCCGGTTATCGCCGACGGTCGCCTGCTTATCCAGGCCAAAGACGGTACGCTGTATTCAATCACGCGTTAACTCGCGCGGTAGTATCGCTTTAATAAACGGCTCCTGACAGACAGGGGCCGTTTTGACTTTTTAAAAAACCTCGTAAAATGAGGTTGTATTGCAATTTGTATGAGGCATTTAACATGATACCTGTGGTCGCGCTTGTCGGGCGCCCTAACGTTGGAAAATCCACGCTCTTCAACCGCTTAACGCGCACTCGTGACGCGTTGGTCGCGGATTTCCCGGGGCTGACTCGCGACCGTAAGTACGGTCGTGCTGAAGTGGAAGGCCGCGAATTCATCTGTATCGATACCGGTGGTATCGACGGTACGGAAGAAGGCGTGGAAACCCGGATGGCGGAACAGTCTCTGCTGGCGATTGAAGAGGCCGACGTGGTGCTGTTTATGGTTGATGCGCGCGCGGGCCTGATGCCGGCGGATTCCGCGATCGCCAAACATCTGCGTTCTCGCGAAAAACCGACCTTCCTGGTGGCGAACAAAACTGACGGCATCGACGTCGATCAGGCGATGGCCGACTTCTGGTCGCTGGGGCTGGGCGATATTTATCCGATTGCCGCTTCGCATGGCCGCGGCGTCACCAGCCTGCTGGAACACGTACTGCTGCCGTGGGTAGATGAGGTTAATCCTCAGGAAGAAGTGGATGAAGACGCCGCCTACTGGGCGCAGTTTGAAGCCGAGCAAAACGGCGAAGAAGCTGAAGAGCCGGAAGACGACTTCAACCCGCAAGATCTCCCGATTAAGCTTGCGATCGTCGGTCGTCCAAATGTCGGTAAGTCAACGCTGACTAACCGTATTCTCGGCGAAGACCGCGTGGTGGTTTACGATATGCCGGGTACAACCCGCGACAGTATCTACATCCCGATGCAGCGCGATGAACGCGAATATGTGCTTATCGATACCGCCGGCGTGCGTAAGCGCGGCAAAATTACCGACGTCGTGGAGAAATTCTCGGTCATCAAGACGCTGCAGGCGATTGAAGACGCCAACGTGGTGATGCTGGTCATTGATGCCCGTGAAGGCATCTCCGATCAGGATCTGTCGCTGCTGGGCTTTATTCTTAACAGCGGTCGTTCCCTGGTTATCGTGGTTAACAAATGGGATGGCCTGAGCCAGGAAGTGAGAGAGCAGGTGAAAGAGACCCTCGACTTCCGTCTGGGCTTCATCGACTTCGCCCGCGTGCACTTTATCTCCGCTCTGCACGGCAGCGGCGTTGGCAACCTGTTCGAATCGGTGCGCGAAGCTTACGACAGCGCCACCCGTCGCGTGGGTACCGCCATGCTGACCCGCATTATGACCATGGCGGCAGAAGACCATCAGCCGCCGCTGGTACGCGGTCGCCGCGTGAAGTTGAAGTATGCGCACGCCGGTGGTTATAACCCGCCGATCGTGGTGATTCACGGCAACCAGGTGAAAGACCTGCCGGATTCCTACAAGCGTTACCTGATGAACTATTTCCGTAAATCCCTGGATGTCATGGGAACGCCGATCCGCATTCAGTTCAAGGAAGGGGAGAACCCGTTTGCCAATAAACGTAATACCCTGACGCCGAACCAGATGCGTAAGCGTAAACGCTTGATTAAGCATATCAAGAAAAGCAAATAATGCAGAAACCCGCCGCCGGCGGGTTTTTTTATCTACCCTATTCAACGCTTCGCCGGGTCAGCAACGCTGACGTATGACGTGATAAACTCATGCTATTCATTATGAGAAGGAGACGCCATGGAACTCAATTGCCCCATTTGTCATGCCCTGTTGGAAGTACAAGGCAATAGCGCGCATTGCGCGAACTGTGAGAAAGATTTTGCTTTAGAGGCGCGCTGCCCGGACTGCCATCAGCCGCTGGAAGTGCTGAAGGCCTGCGGCGCGGTGGATTATTTCTGCCAGCACGGCCACGGGCTGATTTCGAAAAAGCGCGTCGAATTTGTGCCTGTCTAATCGCTAACGCAGCCTTCACCATTACGCCAGAGTTCAACCAGCGCCTGCGGCGCGCGCTCTTCCGGGATGAGAATAATCAGGCTGTGATAGTGCTGGGCGCTGATTATCTGAATGCGAAAAAAACGCTGGTCGCCGCTACCCGGAGAATCCGGCTGGCCCGGCGGCTTGCCGAGCGGCAACGACTGCTGCAGTATTGCGGCGATGCGCTGTTTTTGTTGCTCGTTAAGCTGCGCCACGACAATCTTACGCATGCCGCTCAGCGTCGGGATCCAGGCGACGCCGCCCTCGCGCGCCAGTTCAATAATTGCGTCATCGCTGAGGTCGGCCTCGTTCATGATGTGACTCCAACGCCCTCCCAGGCCTGGCGAATCGCCTCGGCGACCGTTTTACCAAAACGTTTTTCGCCATGTTGAATCGTCAGTCCGGCAAAGGCTGAAAAATCGGCGTCTTTGGCCAGTGACTTATCACAAACTGCGTCGTACCAGGCATATCCCGCTTTTTCCCATGCAAAACCACCCAGCGCGCTGGCGGCGAGATAGAAAGCATGATTAGGAATGCCGGAGTTAATATGCACGCCGCCGTTATCCTGCTGGGTATGCACAAAATCTTTCATATGGGCGGGTTGCGGGTCTTTACCAAGAATGGGGTCATCATAGGCGGTTCCCGGGTGCGACATCGAACGCAGTCCTTGGCCGTGAATACCTTTCGCGAGGAGCCCCTCGCCAATTATCCAGTCTGCTTTATCTGCCGTTTGCTGGCGTTGATATTGCTTGACCAGTGAGCCAAAAACATCGGAAAGCGATTCATTGAGCGCGCCGGATTGTTCGAAATAGATAAGCCCGGCTTCGCTCTCCGTAACGCCATGGCTTAACTCGTGCGCCACCACATCAATCGCAATAGTAAAGCGATTAAAGATTTCATCATCACCGTCGCCAAACACCATTTGCTGCCCATTCCAGAAAGCGTTTTGATATTCGTGACCATAGTGGACGCTGCCGGTCAGCTTCAATCCGCGGTTGTCCAGCGAATCACGATGATAGCTCGTCCAGAAAAACTCATGGGTGATGCCGAGATAGTCGTAGGCTTCATCCACGGCGACATCGCCGTTGGAAGGCTGTCCTTCAAAGCGCACCTGGAATCCTGGAAGTTCCTGAGTCTGCCTGGCATCGTAAATGTCGCGCTCAAGCTGGCCTGGCGTGGCGACATGGGCGGCGGCGGGGCGGCCCGGCACGTGCGTCATCAGGGTTTGTACATGGCTCAGCGTTTGCTGCGCGCAGCGCTGCTGCTGAACGGAACCATGATCGACAATGCGGCGTAAAATGTAGGGTGGAATCACGAAACGAGGACAAGTATCTGGCATATCACGCTCCCTGGCCGGATGAACGGTTTTAAAAGGGCATGACAGCAGTATAGTTATCCCCGCATGATACGGGGGGATAATCAGACTTTTTTGCGGGCGCGCGTTTTTTTCACTGGAGTGATGGTTGTCACTTCGCTCTCGACCCAACCATCTTCCAGCCGGGTAGTCACGACATCGCCAGCCTGCACCTGTTTGATTTTTTTCAGCACTTTGCCGTCACCGGCTGAGGTGACGCTATAGCCGCGAGCCAGCGTCGCCAGCGGACTGACGGCTTCCAGATGCGTCACGGTATTGCCGAAACGCTCGCGCTGCTCGCTCAGTCGGGCGCGAATATTTTCCGCCAGACGATACTCCAGTTGCTGAATACGCGACTGCGCGCGATGGATGCGTGGCTGCGGGTTTTGCTGATTCAACCGCTGCGCGGCGCGCTGCTGACGCTGGTCGGCACGTTTGAGCTGGCTTTCCAGCGCAAAGCGCATCCGCTGCCGCAGGCGTTCCAGTTCGGTTTGCTGACGCGCTAAGCGCAGCTGAGGATGTTGCTGCTGTAAGCGGTGAAACAACTGCGTAAAGCGGCGCTGGCGGTTAGCGAGGAAGTAATCCATCGCCATCTCCAGGCGTTGCTGGCCTGACTGTAGCTGACGCAGAAGCTCCTGCTGATTGCGGCTGACGATCTCTGCCGCCGCAGAGGGCGTCGGCGCCCGCAGGTCGGCGACGAAATCGGCGATGGTGACGTCGGTTTCATGGCCGACGGCGCTTACTACCGGAATGCGGCTGGCGAAAATCGCCCGCGCCACCCGTTCGTCGTTAAAGCTCCATAAATCTTCCAGCGAACCGCCGCCGCGCCCGACGATCAGCACGTCGCACTCCTGGCGCAGGTTGGCTACTGCTATCGCACGCACGATTTGCCCCGGCGCATCATCGCCTTGCACCGCCGTTGGATAAATGATCACCGGCAGCGAGGGGTCGCGGCGTTTCAAAACATGTAAAATATCATGCAGCGCGGCGCCGGTTTTGGAGGTGATGACGCCGACGCAGTGCGCGGGAGAGGGGAGCGCCTGCTTGTGGTTTTGATCGAATAACCCTTCCGCCGTCAGGAGCGCCTTGAGCTGCTCATATTTCTGCTGCAGCAGGCCCTCACCGGCGGGCTGCATGCTTTCGACGATGATCTGGTAGTCGCCGCGCGGCTCGTAAAGGGTAATGTTGGCGCGAACCAGCACCTGCTGGCCATGCTGCGGGCGAAACGTGACGCGGCGGTTGCTGTTGCGAAACATCGCGCAGCGCACTTGTGCGTTATCGTCTTTTAAGGTGAAGTACCAGTGGCCGGAAGAGGGCTGGCTGAAGTTAGAGATTTCGCCGCTTATCCAGACCTGGCCCATTTCGCGTTCCAGCAGTAAGCGAACCGTCTGATTCAGGCGGCTGACCGTAAATATTGCAGGGGATTGAGATGGCAACATGTGAGCAAGATCAAATTCTAAATCAGCAGGTTATTCAGTCGATAGTAACGCGCTGAGAGGGGATCGCAAGTATTATTTGCAAAAAAGGGTGGATGCAATCGGTTACGCTCTGTATAATGCCACGGCAATATTTATCCACCCTGGTCGAGATATTGCCCATGCTACGTATCGCTAAAGAAGCCCTGACGTTTGACGACGTCCTCCTTGTTCCCGCTCATTCTACCGTTCTGCCGAATACCGCCGATCTCAGCACGCAGCTGACGAAAACTATTCGTCTGAATATTCCTATGCTCTCCGCGGCGATGGATACCGTAACTGAAGCGCGCCTGGCGATTGCCTTGGCCCAGGAAGGCGGCATCGGCTTTATTCATAAAAACATGTCCATCGAGCGCCAGGCTGAAGAAGTCCGTCGCGTGAAGAAACATGAATCCGGCGTGGTAAGCGATCCACAGACCGTTCTGCCGACTACCACCCTGCGCGAAGTGAAAGAGCTGACCGAACGTAACGGTTTCGCCGGTTATCCTGTAGTGACCGAAGACAACGAACTGGTCGGCATTATCACCGGCCGCGATGTGCGTTTTGTTACCGACCTGAATCAGCCGGTCAGCGTTTATATGACGCCGAAAGAGCGCCTGGTCACCGTGCGTGAAGGCGAAAGCCGTGAAGTGGTCTTCGCTAAAATGCACGAAAAACGCGTAGAAAAAGCGCTGGTAGTGGATGATAGCTTCCATCTGCGCGGCATGATCACCGTAAAAGATTTCCAGAAAGCGGAACGTAAACCGAATGCGTGTAAAGACGAGCACGGTCGTCTGCGCGTTGGCGCGGCCGTTGGCGCTGGCGCCGGTAACGAAGAGCGCGTTGACGCGCTGGTTGCCGCAGGCGTTGACGTTCTGCTGATCGACTCTTCTCACGGTCACTCCGAAGGCGTTCTGCAGCGTATTCGCGAAACGCGCGCTAAATATCCTGACCTGCAAATCATCGGCGGTAACGTGGCGACCGGCGCGGGCGCTCGTGCCCTGGCGGAAGCTGGCGTCAGCGCGGTGAAAGTGGGTATCGGCCCAGGCTCCATCTGTACTACCCGTATCGTTACCGGCGTAGGCGTTCCGCAGATCACCGCCGTTTCCGACGCGGTTGAAGCGCTGGAAGGCACCGGTATTCCGGTTATCGCCGATGGCGGTATCCGTTTCTCCGGCGATATCGCAAAAGCGATTGCCGCAGGAGCCGCCGCGGTGATGGTTGGCTCCATGCTGGCCGGTACCGAAGAATCCCCGGGTGAAATCGAGCTCTATCAGGGCCGTTCTTACAAATCCTACCGCGGTATGGGTTCCCTGGGCGCGATGTCCAAAGGTTCCTCTGACCGTTACTTCCAGAGCGATAACGCCGCTGACAAACTGGTACCGGAAGGTATCGAAGGCCGCGTTGCCTATAAAGGCCGCCTGAAAGAGATCATTCACCAGCAGATGGGCGGCCTGCGCTCCTGTATGGGTCTGACCGGTTGTGGTACTATTGACGCACTGCGTACCAAAGCAGAGTTCGTGCGCATCAGCGGCGCGGGCATCCAGGAGAGCCACGTTCACGACGTGACGATCACCAAGGAATCCCCGAACTACCGCATGGGCTCCTGATTTTCATCGCCCGGCTACGCGCCGGGCGATTTTTATTCAATCATCGCTACTTCTCTGGAATTAACGTCAATGACGGATAACATTCATAAACATCGCATTCTTATCCTGGACTTCGGTTCTCAGTACACCCAGCTGGTTGCGCGTCGCGTACGTGAATTAGGGGTCTATTGCGAGCTCTGGGCTTGGGACGTGACCGAAGCTCAAATCCGCGAGTTCAACCCGAACGGCATTATTCTTTCCGGCGGCCCGGAAAGCACCACCGAAGACAACAGCCCGCGCGCGCCACAGTACGTCTTCGAAGCCGGCGTACCGGTATTCGGCGTATGCTATGGCATGCAGACCATGGCCATGCAGCTGGGCGGCCACGTTGAAGCTTCCAACGAGCGCGAGTTCGGTTACGCGCAGGTGGAAGTGCAGACCGACAGCGCGCTGATCAAGGGCATCGAAGATGCGCTGAGCGCTGACGGTAAGCCGCTGCTGGACGTGTGGATGAGCCATGGTGATAAAGTCACCGCTATCCCTTCCGACTTTGTGACCGTCGCCAGCACTGAAAGCTGCCCGTTCGCCATAATGGCTAATGAAGAAAAACGCTTCTACGGCGTACAGTTCCACCCGGAAGTCACCCACACCCGTCAGGGGCTGCGTATGCTGGAGCGCTTCGTGCGCGATATCTGCCAGTGTGAAGCGCTGTGGACGCCGGCGAAGATCATCGACGACGCGGTTGAGCGTATTCGTCAGCAGGTGGGTGAAGATAAAGTCATCCTCGGCCTGTCCGGCGGCGTTGACTCTTCCGTTACCGCGATGCTGCTGCACCGCGCCATCGGCAAAAACCTGACCTGCGTATTCGTGGATAACGGCCTGCTGCGCCTGAACGAAGCCGAGCAGGTTATGGATATGTTCGGCGACCGTTTCGGCCTGAACATCGTGCACGTTGCGGCGGAAGACCGCTTCCTGACCGCGCTGAAGGGCGAAAACGATCCGGAAGCGAAGCGTAAAATCATTGGCCGCGTCTTCGTTGAAGTGTTCGACGAAGAAGCGCTGAAGCTGGAAGACGTGAAATGGCTGGCGCAGGGCACTATCTACCCTGACGTGATCGAATCCGCCGCTTCCGCGACCGGTAAAGCGCACGTCATCAAGTCTCACCACAACGTGGGCGGGCTGCCGAAAGAGATGAAGATGGGCCTCGTTGAACCGCTGAAAGAGCTGTTCAAAGACGAAGTGCGTAAGATTGGCCTGGAGCTGGGCCTGCCGTATGACATGCTGTTCCGTCACCCGTTCCCGGGGCCGGGCCTTGGCGTTCGCGTACTCGGCGAAGTGAAGAAAGAGTACTGCGACCTGCTGCGTCGCGCGGACGCTATCTTCATTGAAGAACTGCGCAAAGCCGACCTGTATGACAAAGTGAGCCAGGCATTTACCGTGTTCCTGCCGGTTCGCTCCGTCGGCGTGATGGGCGATGGCCGTAAATACGACTGGGTCGTCTCCCTGCGTGCGGTAGAAACCATCGACTTTATGACCGCGCACTGGGCGCACCTGCCGTATGATTTCCTTGGCCGCGTCTCCAACCGCATCATCAACGAAGTTAACGGTATTTCCCGCGTGGTGTACGACATCAGCGGTAAGCCGCCAGCGACTATTGAGTGGGAATAACCCCCTCCGCTAGCTGAACCAAACCCTCTGTTTTACAGAGGGTTTTTTTATGTCCTGGTAAATGACGCTGAGTAATGATTATTGAGTGTGGTCTAAATATAGTCTATATTAAAACCGAGGCATGACTATTAGGCGGACCAACATGAAAGTAGAAACAATCAGCTACGTTAAAAAGAACGCAGCAACGCTTGATCTGTCAGAACCTATCCTGGTCACACAAAATGGTGTGCCTGCTTATGTTATAGAGTCCTATGACCAGCAGCAGGAACGGGAGAACGCCATTGCTTTGCTGAAGCTGCTTACCCTGTCAGAGAAAGATAAAGCGGAAGGGCGCGTATTCTCGAAAGACCAGTTGCTGGATGGCCTTGCGGATTAAACGCAGCGCGCTCAACGTTAAGGGATTTCCATGGAACAGCAGGTGACCTTTGAGTATACGCTTACAGTAAAGCACTGCATCGACACAATAGCGGGTTTTCTGAAGCGTGTTGATATTGAGCCGCGTCCGGTTATCGCAGATATTCTTACACAGTTTGAGAGCACCGTAGGCCAGTTCCCCTTGGGCTGCCAGATTTGCCCAGAATTGCTGAAAATTGGCTGCGCCAAATACCGGGAGTTTAATCACGCTGAAGGCTACCGGGTTTTGTATTCCGTAGACGGTACGTTAGTGACCGCGCATGCGATCCTGGCACATCGTCAGGACGTCCAGCAGCTGCTGTTTAAGCGTCTGATCGTGGCCTGATAGCCCTAAATGTGTGTGTTTTACAGAGGGTTTTTCATACCCTCTCTTCATTTTGTCCCTGATTTATCCGCACAACCTGCCGCCGCTGCAGCCAGCCGATTCTCAGCGCCAGCCCCAGTACGACCAGCGATAATAGACCCGAAATAGCAAGGCTCCTTTCTATCCCCAGATGTTGATTTAGCCAGGCATAGGCAAATGGCGAGACGGCGGCCAGCAGTTGCGCTGGGATCAGCAGCCGTCCGGTACGCCGCGCGTAATCTTCCGCTGCGAATAGCTGCAACGGTAATGTTGCCTTAAATACCGTTGTCAGGCCGTTAATTGCCCCATAGGCGAAAACAAAACCGCCAACGGTCCAGCTTAGCGAGGTGGCGTTGAGGCCCAGTAAAAAGCAGAGCGGCAATAGCGCTGTGGTCAACAGCGTTAGCCGGAGTGGGGTGAGTCGCGCTCCTGAAATCACCTCAAGAAAGCGGGCGCCGGTCTGTCCGATGCCCCATAGTACGCCTATTGTTACCGGCAGACCGTAGCTGGCGATAAACTCAGGCAGATGGGTGGATGTGCCGTTAGAAATAAAGGTGACCAAAGCGATAAGCGAGGCGTACAGCAGGCCTGTGCGCTGGTCGCGGCGGGAAAGCGGCACTTTCTCCTGATGAGCGCTCCGGTCGGGCAAGCGTTGATTAGGCATCCGCCACAGCAGTAGTGCGCTAAACAGGCCAAACAGGCTGTAGATTACCAGCGCTCCACGCCATCCCATTAGCGCGAGCAGCGCGGTGCCCAGCGGCCAGAATATCGCTGAGGCCAGTCCTCCAGCCAGGGTCACCCGTGAAATAGTCATTCTCGCGCGTTGACCATACAGGTTAACCAGCGCGGCGAACAGCGCATCGTATAGCGCCAGCCGCATACCGACACCGGCCAGTAGCCATGCGACGTACCAGAAGATCAGGCTGTCTGCCTGCGACATAGCCAGGCAGCTTGCCGCGATGGTTAATGAACCGATGAACACCACCCGCTGACCGCCAAACCAGGCCAACAGGCGGGCGATAAAAGGCGAGATCGCCGCCATCATCAGCATGGCGAAGGTCAAACCGAGATAGATCTCCGTTCCGCCCCAGCCAGTATCACTAGCAATAGCGCCGGCAAAGGTACCGGGCATATAAAAAACGATCCCCCAGTTGATGAGCTGGTTGCCGCCGGCTGCGAGAGTAAGGGAAAGAGGCGCGGTGCCAGGCAAGGTTGACGTTTTCATTGAATTCCAAAGCGTTATGCAGTTGTCGGCAGCATATCGCGCGCGCTATTGTGCAGGCAGTCCCTGGGGCTTATAGCCTGCATAAGAGAAACTTTGTGATGACGATGCTGAATTTGGTAAATCTGACGACCTTTCGGCTGGTGGCGCAGCGCGGCAGTTTTTCCGCCGCCGCTGATGTACTGGGAATATCGCAGCCGGCGGTAAGCCAGCAGGTTCGCCAGCTTGAGCAGTTCCTGAAGACGCGGTTGGTTGAGCGTACCGGCCGAGGGATCAAAGCCACTGCCGCCGGATTGGCGCTACTGGCCCATAGTGAAATTATTGAGCAGGCGGTGAATACGGCGGTGCAGTCGGTGGCTGAGTTTAACCATGAAGTGCACGGCACGATGAGCTTCGGTACCGGGGCGACGGCCTGTATTCATTTGCTGCCGCCGCTATTGCGCCATCTACGCGAGAAGCATCCGCTGTTAACGGTTGGCGTCACGACCGGTAATACGCTTGACATTGTACGTGCGGTGGAAGAGAGCCGGCTTGATCTGGGATTGGTGACCTTACCTGCCAGCGGCCGCAGCCTGGCGGTAACGCCAGTGCTGGAGGAAGAGTTTGTATTTATTACTGCCAACGATGATGAACCGCTAGTGGGGCAAGTGACGCCTTCACTGCTACAGGCACTTTCGCTAATAGCATTTGAAGCCGGCAGCGGGACCCGTGGGCTAATCGATGGCTGGTTTCGCGCTGCCGGGGTAAACTCGGCGCCGGTGATGCAACTCGGTAGCATTGAGGCTATCAAGCGTATGGTGCGTGCCGGTCTGGGATACAGTATCGTACCGAAGATGGCGGTGGCGGATGAAGATGACCGCACCGGAATACGTATACAGTCGCTATCGCCGCGGCTCTATCGCCAACTGGGCGTGGTGATGCGTCAGGATAAAGTTATCAACAAAGGGATAGCGGAGATGCTGCGTCTGCTGCAACAACTAAAAATTTTGCCGTAGGCGTTATTCCTGGGCTGGAGTCGTTGGCGTCGCCGGAGCGTCAATGGTGATGGTCGATTGCTGCGACTCTTGTTTGTCCTGATGATGGTACCAGGCACCGATAGAGGAGTAGACAAAGCGTCCAAAGAAGAAGAGAAAACTGATAAGTAGTACGATACGGGTCATGCGACGGTTAAATCGATGTCGTTTACGCATACTGGGTGCCTGACTCACAAAAGGTTCCTTGAAGTATACCCGAAGACGGGCGATGGGGGTATTAAGTCATAGTATAGCGGTGGGGTCAATTGTCGGCGGTGTAAAAATCGTAGTGCTAAAACATTACTTAATGTTATATAAGATGAACATCGTATTTACACAGATTTTGGTTGTTGCACGAGGTCGCAAAAAAATAAGTTTTATTAATATTAGCTAAATAGTTTATTGATTTGCGTCAATTGCTTGATTCCATTGCTCACTAAAATCGTCCATCTGTTCCGCATCGTTATTACTTTCGCGGTTAGCCTGGTCGGGTTGGATGCCTGTCTGAATATACTCCGCAGGAGTTGGGGTAATCTGTCGAGCATCTATGAGTATTATTAAACTATACAAACGATATCAGGATAAATGGTGGGCGCTACCGCTCATCCTGCCTACGCTGCTGTTGCCGCTGGCGCGCGCCGCGAATACATTTGCAAATCTTAACGGTCATACCGTCTTCCTGTATTACCTTCCACTGGCGCTAGTATTAAGCCTGATGCTTTTTTTTGGCTGGGCGGCGCTGCCGGGTATCGTTATCGGTTTGCTGCTGACCATTACGCGCGGCATGACCTTTGAGCAAGCCATCGGTGTGTTATTTCATTTTTTGATCCCCGCGGTGCTGTGCTGGGGCGGTTATCGTATTTTCGTTCCGCGCCGTCAGCAGATTTCCCACGGCAATGTTGCCCTGATGCCGTATCGGTTGTTCTGGCAAATGCTGCTGCCTTCGGTGATTTTTCTCATTATTTCTCAACTTGCTGAGTATCTTGGCCTGCATCCGCGTGCGGCGGAACTGGTTGGGACAACGCCATTTAGTTTACGATCGTTAATCACTTTTCAGGCGCTGATGGTCGGTTGTCTGACCGGCGTGCCGCTGTGCTATTTTTTGCTTCGCGTTATTCGTAATCCGCTACACTTACGCGGCTTTATATCCCAGGTACGTTTACAAATTGACCAAAAAATAAAACCGCTGGAAATTATTGTCTGGGCAATAGTATTGTTAATAATACTGGCTTTATTATTCATGCCGTTAAATGCCAACAGCACGATATTTAGCACAAATTATACACTTTCATTACTTATGCCGGTCATGCTATGGGGAGCGATGCGTTTCGGTTATCGTTTTATTTCCCTGGTGTGGCCGCCGATATTAATTCTGGTTATCCATTTTCATTACAGCTATCTGCCATTTTCCCCGATCTACAATAACCAGCTGGCGATTACCTCCTCCAGCTACCTGGTTTTCTCCTTTATTATCGCTTATATGGCGATGCTGGCGACGCAGCAGCGGATGATCCACCGTCGGGTTCGTAGGATGGCCTTTCTCGACCCGGTCGTTCATATGCCAAATTTACGGGCCCTGAGCCGAGCGCTAAACCACTCGACCTGGTCGGTACTATGCTTTTTACGCATGCCGGAGCTGGAGTTGCTTGGTCGGCACTATGGCGTGATGCTACGCATTCAGTATAAGCAGCAGCTGTCGGAATACTTAAGTCACATGCTGCAGCCGAATGAAATGGTCTATCACCTTTCGGGCCATGATCTGGTGGTACGCCTGAATAGCGACGATCATCAAAAACGCATCGTGATGCTGGATGAGCGGATTAAGCAGTTCCGTTTCATCTGGGATGGTATTCCGCTGCAGCCGCCCGTCGGGATCAGCTATTGCAACGTGCGCTCTCCGGTCAAGCATCTGTATTTACTGCTCGGCGAACTGAATAATATTGCCGATATGTCGTTAACCAGCGGCCACCCGGAAAACGTGCAGCGCCGCGGCGCCGTTCACGTCCAGCAGGGATTAAAAGAACGTGTGTCTATGATGAACCAGATCCTGCAGGCGCTGGAGCAGAATCGCTTTCGGCTGATGGCGCAGCCCATTATCGGCATGCGTGGCGATAGCTATCATGAAGTCCTGTTGCGTATGGTGGGCGAGCAGGGCGAACTGGTTGCGCCGGATAATTTTTTGCCCGCGGCGCACGAATTTGGCCTGGCTTCGCGCATCGACAGCTGGGTTATCGACAATACGCTGGCTTTTATGAACGATAATCGACATACGCTGCCAGGCATGCGTCTGGCCATCAATCTGTCGCCAGTCTCGGTCAGCCGCAGCCGGTTCCCGGACGAAGTCGAGGAAATGTTGCATCATTATAATATCGAGCCGTGGCAGCTTATTTTTGAACTGACGGAAAATCACTCGCTCAGTAATCCGGAGCAGGCGCAACAAACGCTCGCGCGGTTGCAGGAGTTGGGATGCCGGGTGGCGATTGATGATTTCGGGACCGGCTATGCCAGCTATGCGCGGCTGAAAACGCTCAACGTCGACATGCTGAAAATTGATGGGAGCTTTATCCGTAATCTGGTGACCAGTAGCCTGGATTATCAGGTTGTGGCGTCGATTTGCCGGTTGGCGCAAATCAAAAATATGCAGGTAGTGGCGGAGTATGTGGAATCGCCGGAGATCCGCCAGGCGGTGATTTCGCTGGGGATTGATTATATGCAGGGCTATGACATTGGTATGCCGGTTCCGATAGAACAGTTGGCCTGTGCAGCTGAAGTCGCATAAAAAACGGCCGGGCGTATGACCCGGCCGTTTTAGTCAAAGATGTCAGCTTTACGCTTCTTCTTCAGTAATTTTCAGCAGCCATTCCGGCACGCCTTCCCAATACTGTTGCTCTTTTTCCAGATCCAGCAGTACCAACGCGTTCTGGCTAAACCAGTCGTGCGGGAAAATTAAGGTCCAGTGGTTGGCTTCCGTCTTCAATGTCAGTTTTGGCGGCGTCGTCGTCGCCTGACGCTGATTGTTCAGTAACACGCCCAGACGCAGCAGTTGGATAAGCGGCAGGAACTGTTTTTTCTTGAACAAGGTAAAACGCGGCAAATCATCCAGCTTGATAGCCTTGCGATGATAGCGCACCAGCGTGGCCATCAGCATCTGCTGCTCCTGATTAAAGCCCGGCAAGTCGCTATTTTGCAGGATATAGGCGGAGTGGCGATGCATGCCGCTGTGGTTAATGTTCAGCCCCACTTCATGTAGCATTACCGCCCACTTCAGCAGGGCAGACAGATGCGGATTCGCCAGTTTCGGGTTTTGTTCCTGCCACTGTTCCAGCATCTGAGTGGTGGTCTCCAGTACCCGGCGGGCCTGTTCGCGATCGATATTGTACTGGTTCGCCAGGCTTTGGGCCGTTCGGCTGCGAATATCCTGGTGGCGGAAGCGGCCTTCCATCTCGTACAACACGCCTTCGCGCAGGGCGCCGTCGGACAGGCGCAGCTCTTTGATCGCCAGCGCGTCGAATACCCCGCACAAAATCGCCAGGCCCGGAGCGAATACCGCTTTGCGGTCTTCCGACAATCCCGGCAGGCTTAATGAATCGAAGTTTTTATTCTTCAGCAGCTCACTAACCAGCATTTCCAGGCGATCAGGCGTAATAAATCCGTCTTTTTCCCCCATGGCGATCAGCACTTCATGCGCGGCTTTGATGGAGCCAGAGGCGCCCAGCGCCACATTCCATCCCTGAATACGGAACTGCCATGCCAGCGTTTCCAGCTTCTGCACCGCCGCCAGGCGCGCGCGCTGGAAGTTTTCTTTATTGATAACGCCGCCGGGGAAATAGGCCTGGGAGAAGCTTACGCAGCCCATACGTCGGCTTTCCACCAGGCGGGGTTCGAAATCTTCGCCGATCACGAGCTCAGTCGAGCCGCCGCCGATGTCGATAACCAGCTTACGACCGCGCTCCGGTTGCGTATGCTCAACGCCCATAAAAATCAGACGCGCTTCTTCGTTACCGGAGATTATCTCGATGGGATAAGGAATAACTTTTTCCGCTCGTTTGAGAAAATCCGCCGCGTTGGCCGCCTGGCGCAGGGTATGCGTCCCGACGATACAAACGCTGGAAGGGGAGAACCCTTGCAGACGTTCAGCAAACAGCGACAGGCAGTTCAGTCCGCGAGTAATCGCTTCTTCGCTCAACACCGAGTTTTCATCCAGGCCATCGGCCAGGTGGACGCGTTGCTTCAGGCGACCGATGATCTGCATTGCCCCGTCGACGACACGGGCGATCACCATATGAAAACTGTTCGAACCAAGGTCGACCGCAGCGAACTCCTGCGGCCGAGGGGTTTTTTCGTTTATTGGCATAGGTTAATCGGGTTGTTCGAGTGATTTGAGATAATCGTAAATCGCCATCTGTGCGCGTACTTTGCGACGATTGCCGCGCGGCACGTAGCGATTACTCAGTTCTTTATCAAGATAGCGCGCTTTTACGGTATCGTTGAACAGGATATCGAGAATATCCAGTACGCGTTGCTTCAGACGCGGGTCCAGCAGCGGTACGGCGACTTCGATACGATAGTCGATATTGCGCGTCATCCAGTCGGCGGAGGATAACCACACCTGTTTATCACCGCCGTTTTCAAAACAATAGACCCTGTCGTGCTCAAGGAAACGGTCAACGATACTAATCACGCGAATATTTTCGCTTATTCCCTCAAGACCGGGGATCAGCGAGCACATGCCGCGGATAAGCAGGTTCACCGGCACGCCGGTGCTGGAGGCGGCGTAGAGTCTGTCCACCAGCCCTTTATCGACCAGGTTATTTAATTTAAGCGTAATTCCGGACGGTTGCCCATTCTGCGCATTGGCGATTTCGCGGTCGATCATTTCATACAGCAGACGACGCGAGTTCTGCGGCGACACCAGCAGGTAGTCGAAGCTAACTGGCCGGTAAGGGTTTTCGATAAAGTTAAATACGCGACGAACTTCATTGGTGATGCGCGCGTCGGCGGTGAGAAGTGAATAGTCGGTGTAGATACGAGCGGTTTTCTCGTTGAAGTTGCCGGTGCCGATATGCGCATAACGCACTACCTCATCGCCTTCTTTACGCGAAATGAGGAAGAGTTTGGCGTGGATCTTCAGCCCCGGCGCCGAGAAGATAACGTGTACGCCGGCTTCTGTCAGACGTTTGGCCCAGTGAATATTGGCCTCTTCGTCGAAGCGAGCCTGCAGTTCAACCACCACGGTCACTTTTTTACCGTTGTGGGCGGCGTGGATCATCGAATCGATAATCCGTGAATCCTTAGCGACGCGGTAGATATTGATTTTGATCGCCAACACGCTCGGGTCGAACGAGGCCTGACGCAGCAGTTCAAGCACGTGCTCGAAGGTATGATATGGGTAGTAGAGCAGTACGTCGCGTTCGCGAATGGCGTCAAAGCCGTTGCGGAATTTATCGAACCACAGATGGCGCAGGCGCGGCATCGGTTTGTTGACCAGATTGGCCTTGCCAACATTCGGGAAACCGATAAAGTCTTTAAAGTTGTGATAACGCCCGCCCGGCAGCATTGAATCGTAGTTGGAGATGGAGAGCTTATCGCGCAGCATTTCAACCATCGCGTCCGGCATATCGCGCTGGTAGACAAAACGTACCGGCTCGGCGGTTAAGCGCTGCTTCAGGCTGGAGGACATCAGCTCCATCAGGCTCGATTCCATTTCGTGTACCAGATCGTACTCGGCATCGCGGGTCATTTTCATCGAATATGCATTCAGGGCATCGTAGTCAAAGAAGCCCTTAAAGATATCATCCAGGCAGTAACGCAGAATGTTATCCAGCAGAATCATTGGCTTGCGGCGTCGCGGCGTTTCCGGCGGCAGGTTCACAAAGCGTGGCACCTTATCAGATGGAATCTCCAGCAGCGCATAATTAATGGTGTCGCCGCGGATAATCTCCACCGCCAGATAGGTGTAATCATCTTTCAGGAATTGAACCAGGTCCGTCTCGCGGTTGATCAGAATCGGCGAAATATGCTGGCGAAGATACTGTTTGAAGTAGTTGCGCAGCCAGGACTGCTGGTTAACGGACAGCTGGCGTTCGTTAATCAGGAAGATCTGATTACGCGCCATTTCCAGCAGCAGTTCATTGTAAAGACCATCAAATTCCTGATCGGCCTTTAGCACGCGGGCCTGGATTTTGCCTAACAGATGACGTGAATGGGCGGTACTACCTTGTTCTTCACTGATAAGAATGCGTCGCTTAAGTTCGGCGAAGCGCACTTTGTAAAACTCATCAAGGTTATTGGAGTAAATTCCTAAGAAGCGCATGCGCTCGATAAGCGGGTTGCTCTTGTCCGCCGCTTCCTGAAGTACGCGCTCGTTAAAGGACAACCAGCTGAGTTCTTTTTCGATGTATAGCTTTTCCTGGCCCATTACAACTCACACTCCGGATCATTGACGTCGCTTTTTCATTATGGCGAGCTTTGCCATTGAATGTCCAACTATGTCAAAGCAATATGACAGTTTTCTTTCAATCAGATGTCAGGAAAAAGCGGACGCGTTTGTTTGCTTACGTTATGTTCAGTCAGGGGCGAAATGGAGGGCGAAACGATGTGGGAAACGCGGGCGCTGGAGCTTAACAACCAGGATATCTGGCACTGGCCGTCGGCCTGTCGGTTGATTGAATACGCACTTGAGCATGATTTTAATACCGTGGTGGTGGGGCAGGCCGAGCTATTTGGCAAGCTGGTTTCGCCACAGGGGTATACGCCTTTTGACTATAACGACCGGT
Organism: Klebsiella sp. 141161; assembly: GCF_050600815.1. Classification (NCBI taxonomy): domain Bacteria; kingdom Pseudomonadati; phylum Pseudomonadota; class Gammaproteobacteria; order Enterobacterales; family Enterobacteriaceae; genus Klebsiella; species Klebsiella sp. 141161. Next base: position 90,927 of record NZ_JAQIRN010000005.1, read on the forward strand.
TGTCGAGCCAACAACGAGCGCGCTGTATCTATCTCAATCGCCTGGCGTTACGCTGCCGTGAACAGGGGTTGCGATTTTATCTGCAGGCGAAAGAACTTAGCTTTCCAACCGAACTGTTATTAGCGCATCCGGAACTGCTGGATACCCCGCGCGGGGTGCGTTTCGATGTCGATTTCTGGAGCCGCTGGTTAACTGACAAAATCCGCGCCGTGTGCCAAAGCGTGCCAGCGCTCACCGGTTTGATTATCGCGCTCTCCAGTACCGACGGCTTATTACCAATCTCTCACCCGCAGTGGGCCAGACAACACGACGATCCCCGCCAGCCCGCGCATAGCTTGATGCTGTATCGCCGCTGCTTTAATGCCCTGAGTCAGGCGGTAGCCGCGCAAAATAAACATCTGGTACTGCGCGTTTTCCCGGCCAGCAATGACGATCTTAGCGCCGTGCTGGATGCGATTGAACCGCTGCCGCCTGCGGTTTCGGTATCGATAAAACTCACGCCGGAACGTTTCTGGCCTGCTTTCCCTAATAATCCGGCGCTGTTGGCGGTGCAGACGCGAGATGTATGGATCGATATCGATCTTGCCGGCGAGGAAGTGGGATGGGGAGTCATGCCGTTTTTACGTATTGATGAACTACAGGGGCGACTGTTGTGGTGCCAGAGCCGCAATCCGCGCATTACCGGCGCTATCTGTAAAACCAGCTGGGAAAGCATCGATAATCACTGGATCCCTGCGACGTTAAGCGAATGTAACCTCTTCGCCTGCAGCCAATTGCTGGGCGAAGGGGCGGCAAAAAATCAGCAGCAGTTACTGGTGCAATGGCTGGCGCAGCGTTACGGCTGGTGTCCGCCAGCCGATGTCGCGCAGCAGTTCCAGTCGCTGCTTGAGCAGGCGACGCAGACGCTCTATCAGTCAATATATGTGCGAGACCATGTGTTCCATCGCCATAGCCAATTGCCTGAAAGCTACGGCCAGGCGGTGTGGAGCCTTTACGGACAACTGGCGCGCAGTCACTGGTTACCCGGTTCGGCGCACGATATCCACTTCAAGCGTGACGATCCGCAGAAATCGATGGCTAATCTCACGCAAATCGCGCAAGAAAAAGATGACGTCGCAGCCAGCGCGCAGCAGTTGGGGAAAGCGGCGCAAGCGTTCGCTCTCACGGCGGATTTTCCCGCCGCGCTGGCGCTTCGGTGGCGTGAAGAGTGGCAGGGACTGGCGCTCTATTGCCAAACATTTACCCACGCGCAAAAGGCCTTCTTTACCCTGCACTTCGCCCGAGAGGTGGAAAACAGCTGGAGCATGCGGGAAATTTGTCATATCAACGTGCAGGCGCTGTATCGCTGCGCATCGGAAATGGAAACGCTTTGTCAGCAGACAGGAGAGGCCTCGCCGGCGTTTTACGTGATGTTCGATCCCGTACGAGCACGTAATCTGGCTGATAGCCTGAGCACCGAACTGACGGCGCTCAGATAGCCGTATTAAAGCGTGCGGCGTAGCGCTTCAACCAGACACAGTATCGCCATTGCCTGGCCGTAGGGCATGGCGGTCAGGGGAATGTTACGATAGTGGTCGAGGTCGTGGCCCATCGCTGTGCCAAACGACACCTGCGTTAGCTCTCCTTGCGGCGAGATATGTTCGATTATACCCCGGCAGGCCCGCTCGGCGACCGGCAGAAACGCGTCGTCGAGGTAGCCGAGGCGCACCGCCTTAAAAATACCCGCGGCAAACCCCGCCGTCGCAGAGGCTTCCAGATAACTATCCGGGTCGTTGAGCAGCGTCGGCCATAGGCCGTTTTCGGCCTGGCAGCGGGCAAGGGCGCTGACCTGAATCTGCAGAGTATTTTGCAACTGGCGGTAAAAGGCGTCGTGCTCGTCGAGCGCGAGCATCTCCAGTAGCTCCGGTATCGCCAGCGTTATCCAGCTATTGCCGCGAGCCCACAGCGCGCCGGCGAAATGGTGTCTGCCGTTGAAATGCCAGCCGTGAAACCACATGCCGCTTTGGCGGTCGCTTAAATAGTGCAGGTGCTGCAAAAACTGAAATTTCGCCTCTTCTACCCAGCGCGGTTTACCAAACATTTTGCCGAGCATCGCCAGCGGCAGCACCGCCATCATTAGCGTATCGTCCCAGATTTGTTGATGATGGGGAGCCTCATAGGTGACGTGCTGCAGGCAGCCTTCATCGGTACGCGGCATCTGGCGATATATAGCGTCTCCCCAGCTTTCCAGGTAGGCGCGCCAGTCGCTGCGAGGCGTCTGTTGATAGCGCAGTGCCAGGGTTAAAAACGGACAAGCGGTATTGATGTTTTTTTCCGGCGTGCCCTCGGCGAAACGGGCGCTAAACCAGCCGTCGATAAGTTCACCAGCCCGAAGCGATCCTGTCAGCTGCTGGTAGCGAAACAGGCCAAACAGGGCGATGCCATGCGTCCACTCCCAGCCGTCCCAACCTTTGGTATCAACCACCCGGCCATCCGCCAGCCGCTGCAAATACTCGCCGCTATCATCGGTAATCGCGGTTAAGTTGCCGATTAGCGCTTCGATGAGTGACTGTAATTCAGGACGGTTGTTTTTCTGCGACATAGTGATTTCCTTGAGTAGAAACGGCGGCGTGTTGCCAGCGATCGTTGCGATGAGGATGGCCGGTCAGTAGCTCGATGGTTTCGCGTGCCAGCGGGCTGGCATCCTGTGGATGACCACCTGCGCGCAGTCGCTCCAGTTCGCTAATCAGGATTTGATGTCGCGACTGGCTCAAGCGAAAACGAAAAGCGCCATACATCGCCAGTAAGGCCAGCAGGCCGGGGCCAACGAGGAATACCCACCAGATACCATTCAGCGCGGCGGTATTCTGCGTTTCGGCGCCTTTGGTGAATCCAAAGGCTTCCAGCGCCAGGCCGACGATAAACAGCGCCAGCGCCTGGGAGAATTTGCGCGTCAGCATCATCACCCCTGCGTAGATCCCTTCGCGGCGCACGCCGGTGTAGGCTTCATCGATATCGGGCAGGAAATTGTAGACATTCCATGGGATGAGATAGGTGCCGCCGCGGGCGATGCCCATCACGATTGCGCCGCCGAGCAGCAGCCAGGAAAGATGGCTGAAAGAAGCGGTCAGTTGGCTGAACCACAGTAGCGCGCAGAGGATCAGCGCGATGGCGACCTTATAGGCGTTGCCGTTGCCGACGCGGATGCAAAGCCAGGTAAATAAAGGGATCGCGAAGAATTGAAACAGCGTCATCAGACTCATGGCCTGCGAAGCCAGCGAGGTGCCGACACGTAGCACGTAGGTCATGTAGTGCATAAACAGCGAGCCGAAAATATCCAGCGCCACCGCGCCGCCGACGTACATCATGATATGGATACGGAAGGTCCGCAGACGGAAGGTCGAGGCCATTTCCCGATACAGCGAGCGCAGCGTTTTACCTAAACCTTGCTGCGTCTGCGGTGGTGGGAGATGCTCACGTTCCCAGGTACCGCGCCAGACGAAGATCCACGGCAAGGCAAAAAGCAGGGCAAAGATAATGCCGATATAGAGAAACGCCTGCGATTTATCGTCGACGTGGGCCATGATTTGTCCGGGGATCAGCGCCGCGAGAAAGGCTGTCGCCTGAGCAAATAGCATTCGTGCCCCGGACATTTTCGAGCGCAAATCATAGCGGGTGGTCATCTCTGCAGGCAGCGTATCGTAAGGCACCATCAGCAGGGTGAAGACGGTGCTGAATAGTAGATAGGTACCGAGGTACCAGGCGTAGCCAAAACCACTTATCCACATCAGAGCGAAACAGAGCGATAGCGGCGCGCCGACAATAAAGAAGATCCGTCGCCGTCCCCAACGGGTGCGAATGTTGTCGGTAATGTAGCCCATTACCGGGTCGGTGATGCCGTCCCAAATCTTGGCGATGGCGAAAATAGAGGCCGCGGCGGCGGGCGAGAGCCCGGCGACTTCAATATAAAAGTAGAGCAGCCACAGGCCGGTGATGGTCATCGCGCCGCTGCCGAAAATATCGCCCATCCCCCAGCAGAGGATATTGCGGGTTTTGACTTCTCGTTGCGGGGTTACTGTCCTCGTCATGCGCGTATCTCTTTTATCAGGGATGAGAGGTTGCACAGTAAAAGAGGGAGATGGGGGCGAAAATCCCGATAGACGGTTTTTCGTACCGTTCTGCGAGCAGCATGCCAAATGGCGACAAAATGAAATAAACCCCGCGATGCGCCTCACGTTTTCTGTGGTTGAATCAGGCCTTAAATGTGATGCGGACCCTTTTATCATTTTTGTCAGGGGTAAAGTTTGCGGGTGTTATCACGTTTTGCCCCTGGTCGTGACGGCGATTGTGAAAGGGTACGCAGATATTTCCGCGATATCGCTTTCGACCCTACGCTGAGGGTGAGAGAGATGGTGAGATAGCCTCCACGTTGATTTTCCAGGACATGCTATGAACATTTATCTTTCGCAGCGCCATCCCCATGCGGATGGCGTGACGCCTGATACCGAACTCTTTCAACAGGCGCTGGACGAACTGGCGCAGGCGGGCGGCGGCCGGTTGGTGGTTGATTGCGGCAGGTACGCGCTCGGCGGTTTACTGATAGGCTCGAACACCTGTCTGTGGCTGTCGCCGGGCGCCGAGCTTATCGTTAGCGAAAACTATGATGACTTTGCCCAGGCGACGGCGCTGAGCCGGGCGGAATCTTCAGATCGGGCCTTTCTGTATGCTGTGGATGCGCAGAATATTACCATCTGCGGCGGCGGTGAGATTTACGGCAGCGCTGACGGCTGGTTTTCCCGTCGCGTTGATGCCATGGGTTACCGCACGCCAGCCACGGCGCGCCCGAGGATCATTTTGCTGGAAAATTGCCGTCGCGTCCGGCTGGAGAACATCACCGTACGACATGCCCCGATGTGGACAATTCATCTGGTCTCCTGCACGGGCGTGGTGGTTGACGGTGTCACCGTTGACAATGATTTGACGATGGCTAATACCGATGCGCTGGATATCGACAGCTGCCAGCAGGTACATATCGCCAATAGCTATTTCAGCGCGGCGGATGATGCCATCTGTCTGAAAACCACCGATAAACCTGAGCGCATCCAGCGACCGTTGCGTCAGGTAACCATTGTTAACTGCACGCTGCGCTCGAAAAGCTGCGCCTTTAAAATCGGTACTGAAACCTGGCAGGATATTGAGGATGTGCTGGTGAGTAACTGCACTATCTTTGACTCCAATCGCGGCATCGGCCTGATTTCCCGCGACGGCGGGCGGCTACGGCGGATGATTTTTAGCAGCATTGCTTTTGATTGCGTGAGCGCGCCGGCCTGTCACTGGGGCGAGGCGGACCCTGTTTTCCTTTCCGCGCGCCGCCGCGATCCGGCGATTGAACCCGGCGAAATCTCACAGATCCAGTTCCGCGGGCTGGTTGGCGAGTGCGAAGGCGCGATAAACCTACATAGTGAAACGCCAGGCCAGATCCGGCGTATTCTGTTTGACGGCGTGCAGCTCACCCAGAAGCTGAACCTGGCAGCGGAGCAGGGGCTTTATGATATCCGCCCGCCGTGCAATCCGATGTCGCCGACCGGGATGGGGATTGATAACGCCTGGTGTCTGAATCCGCAAAGCGGCCGAGTTTGGGGGGTCGAACCTTATCCCGGCGGTTTGCCGGTACTGTATGCCAACGGCGTAGCGGGTCTGACACTGCGCGAATTTGATTATCAGCGCCCGATACCATTACCGGCAGCCTGGAACCCTAACGCGCTATGTCTGGAAAACGGCGATAATTAGCGAGGAAATAAGAGAGGAAGGTGCCCCGGCGATTGCTCCGGGGCAGGTCGAACTTATTCTTCGGCGGCATAGCCCTGCGGCGGCAGCTTGCGATTATCCAGCCACGCAGAGTTAGCTTCCATACGCAGGCGGCCATCAACAAACCAGCTCACCACCAGCGGATAGATATCGTGCTCCTGCGCCTGAACGCGGGCGGTAACGTCATCTTCGCTGTCTTCCGGAAATACCGGCACCCGAGCCTGTAAGATCACCGGCCCGCCGTCGAGCTCGTCGGTGACGAAATGCACCGAGGTGCCATGTTCCTCATCACCGTTTTCCAGCGCCTGGCGATGAGTATGCAGCCCTGGATATTTCGGCAGCAGAGAAGGATGGATATTCAGCAAGCGCCCCTGATAGTGGCCAACAAAGGCCGGACTAAGGATACGCATGTAGCCCGCCAGCACCACCAGATCGGGTTGGAAGACATCGATTTGCTGCATCAGCTCGCGGTCGAAGGCTTCGCGGCTATCAAACGCTTTCGGTGAGAGCGCAAAGGCCGGAATACCAGCCTCGCGGGCGCGCTCAAGGCCGAATGCTTCGGCCTTATTGCTGAATACCGCACGCAGGGTGCCGTTGATTTGCTTCCGGGCGCAGGCATCAATAATCGCCTGTAAATTACTGCCGTTACCGGAAATCAGCACCACAATGTTTTTCATTCAATGACCACGCGTTGTTCGGCATCGGATGCCTTGATGTAACCGATTTTCCAGGCGTTTTCACCCTGCTCGTTCAGCAGGGCGATGGCTTTATCCGCCTCGGCTGCCGGCAGCGCGACCAGCATGCCGACGCCGCAGTTAAAGGTGCGGTACATTTCGTGGCTGCTGACATTACCGGCGGTTTGCAGCCAGTTGAAGACTTCCGGCCACTGCCAGGAGGACTCGTCGATTACCGCTTGGGTGTTGTCCGGCAGTACGCGCGGGATATTTTCCCAGAAGCCGCCGCCGGTCAGGTGAGCGATAGCATGGACGTCGACGTTGGCAATCAGATTCAGAATCGATTTGACATAAATGCGGGTCGGCGCCAGCAGATGGTCGGCCAGCGGTTTGCCGTTGAGGTCGGTGGTTTGTGGGTCAACGCCGCTGACTTCGATAATCTTACGCACCAGCGAGTAGCCGTTAGAGTGCGGGCCGCTGGAGGCAAGCGCGACCAGGACGTCGCCGTCAGCCACTTTGCTGCCGTCGATGATTTCTGATTTTTCTACCACGCCGACGCAGAAACCGGCCACGTCGTAATCTTCACCGTGGTACATACCCGGCATTTCCGCCGTTTCGCCGCCAACCAGCGCGCAGCCGGACTGTAAGCAGCCTTCGGCGATGCCGCTTATCACGCTTGCCGCGGTATCTACGTCCAGTTTACCGGTCGCGTAGTAGTCGAGGAAAAACAGCGGCTCGGCGCCCTGAACTACGAGGTCATTGACGCACATGGCGACCAGATCGATACCGATAGTGTCGTGACGTTTAAGGTCCATCGCCAGACGCAGCTTGGTGCCGACGCCGTCGGTACCGGAGACCAGTACCGGTTCGCGGTATTTCTGCGGCAGAGCGCACAGCGCGCCGAATCCGCCCAGTCCGCCCATCACTTCCGGGCGACGGGTTTTCTTCACCACGCCCTTAATACGGTCGACGAGAGCGTTGCCTGCATCAATATCCACGCCGGCATCTTTATAGCTGAGAGAGGTTTTATCGGTCACTGCGAAGTCTCCACGCGTTTGCGGTAGCAAGAAAAATCGGCGCAATTCTAACAGGGAAAGCAAACGTTTGCGAGCCTGCTTTACACTCGATTTAAAACGGCTTAGAGATGAGCAAATTTGATACTGTTCACGAAAATGAAACCGGGTACAGTCTTCTGCTTGCCTCGCCTTTAATGAATGACCATTATGCCAATGAAACCGGTTTCTGTTTGGTGAAAAGCGCATAACGATCGTCTATAGGGAGAGTATATGTCCGGATTCAAAGAAGGTTTTCTGTGGGGCGGCGCGGTTGCGGCGCATCAGCTTGAGGGCGGCTGGCAAGAAGGAGGGAAGGGGATTAGCGTCGCTGACGTGATGACCGCAGGCGCCCATGGGGTGCCGCGAACGATCACCGACGGCGTACTGCCCGGCCATAACTATCCCAACCATGAGGCGATTGATTTTTATCATCGTTATAAAGAAGACGTGGCGCTGTTTGCCGAACTGGGATTTAAGTGTTTCCGTACTTCAATTGCCTGGACGCGCATTTTTCCGCTGGGCGATGAGCTGGAGCCCAATGAGGCGGGCCTGCAATTCTATGACGATCTGTTCGACGAGTGCCTGAAATATGGTATTGAACCGGTGATCACGCTCTCCCATTTTGAGATGCCTTACCACCTGGTGACTGAATATGGCGGCTGGCGCAACCGTAAACTCATTGATTTCTTCGTCCGCTTTGCGAAGGTGGTGTTTACCCGTTATCAGCACAAAGTGAAGTACTGGATGACCTTTAACGAGATCAACAACCAGGCCAACTTCCATGAAGATTTCGCCCCCTTTACCAACTCCGGCCTGAAGTATCAGCCCGGAGAAGACCGTGAGCCGGTGATGTTTCAGGCCGCCCATTATGAACTGGTGGCCAGCGCGCTGGCGGTGAAGGCGGCACGTGAGATTAATTCGGACCTGCAGATTGGCTGTATGATCGCGATGTGTCCAATCTATCCGCTCACTTGCGCGCCGGACGACATCATGATGGCAATGAACGCTATGCATCGTCGTTACTGGTTTACCGATGTGCACGTGCGTGGCCGCTATCCGCAGCATCTGCTCAACTACTTCGCGCGCCGCGGTTTTACGCTGGATATCACCGACGCCGATCGCCTGGCGTTAAAAGAGGGTTGCGTCGACTATATTGGTTTTAGCTACTACATGTCCTTCGCCACCAAAGCGACTGACGATAATCCGCACCTGGATTACGACGAAAGCACCAGCCTGGTCTCCAATCCCTACGTCAAGAAATCGGATTGGGGCTGGCAGATTGACCCGGTTGGTCTGCGCTACTCGCTCAACTGGTTCTGGGATCACTATCAGCTGCCGCTGTTTATCGTTGAAAACGGCTTTGGCGCCATTGACGTGCGTGAAGCTGACGGCAGCGTGGACGACCAGTACCGTATCGAGTATCTCAGCGCCCATATTGCCGAAATGAAAAAAGCGGTGGTGGAAGATGGCGTCGATCTGATGGGGTATACCCCGTGGGGCTGTATCGACCTGGTTTCCGCCGGTACCGGGGAGATGAAAAAGCGCTATGGATTTATCTTTGTCGATAAAGATAACGACGGTCGCGGCACGTTGGCCCGTAGCCGTAAAAAATCCTTTGCCTGGTATCAGCAGGTTATTGCCAGTAACGGGGAAAACCTGTAATCGCCAACAAGCATAGCCTTGTCAGAGATAAAAGCCGAAGGGGAACCTCCGGCTTTTTTTGTTTGTTTTATAATGTGTAACAATCCATAAATCACTTTGTTTGATATACGTCAAGCAAGATGGGTATGGCGCAATCCGCAAAAAGCGGTATAATCCCGCGATTTTTTTTGTGGCTGCCCCTCAGAGGAGAAAGAGAATGAAGATCGTGGAAGTGAAACATCCACTCGTCAAACACAAGCTGGGCCTGATGCGTGAGCATGACATCAGTACTAAACGCTTCCGTGAACTCGCCTCAGAGGTTGGTAGCTTACTGACCTACGAAGCAACCGCCGATCTCGCTACCGAGCGTGTCACTATCGAAGGCTGGAACGGTCCGGTCGAAGTTGAGCAGATCAAAGGTAAGAAAATTACCGTGGTGCCTATCCTGCGTGCCGGTCTGGGTATGATGGAAGGCGTGCTGGAGCACGTGCCGAGCGCGCGTATCAGCGTTGTTGGTATCTACCGTGATGAAGAAACGCTGGAGCCGGTTCCTTATTTCCAGAAGCTGGTTTCAAACATTGACGAGCGTATGGCGCTGGTGGTTGACCCGATGCTGGCAACCGGTGGTTCGATGATCGCGACCATCGACCTGCTGAAAAAAGCGGGCTGCTCGAGCATTAAGGTGCTGGTGCTGGTGGCGGCGCCGGAAGGCATTGCCGCGCTGGAGAAAGCGCATCCTGACGTCGAGCTGTACACCGCCTCCGTCGACCAGGGCCTCAACGAGCACGGATACATTATTCCGGGCCTCGGCGATGCCGGCGATAAGATTTTCGGTACCAAATAAATGATGAAGTGATAAAAAGCCGACTTTGAGAGTCGGCTTTTTTTTGAATAAATCACGCCCACAACAAATAACAAACGACTCTCAGAGGATAATATTATGACGCGCCGTGCAATCGGGGTGAGTGAAAGACCGCCGCTTTTACAGACAATCCCGCTTAGTTTGCAACATCTGTTCGCCATGTTTGGCGCAACGGTTCTGGTGCCTATCCTGTTCCACATTAACCCGGCTACCGTACTGCTGTTTAACGGCATCGGTACGCTGTTGTACCTCTTTATCTGTAAAGGCAAAATTCCGGCCTATCTGGGATCGAGCTTCGCCTTTATCTCCCCGGTGCTGCTGTTGTTGCCGCTGGGTTATGAAGTGGCGCTCGGCGGTTTCATTATGTGCGGCGTCCTGTTTTGCATCGTCTCCTTTATTGTCAAAAAAGCCGGTACCGGCTGGCTGGATGTGATGTTCCCGCCGGCGGCGATGGGCGCCATCGTGGCGGTTATCGGCCTGGAACTGGCGGGCGTGGCGGCGAACATGGCCGGGCTGCTGCCGGCTGACGGTCAATCGCCTGACAGCAAAACTATTATTATTTCGATGGTGACGCTGGCGGTGACGGTTTTTGGTTCCGTACTGTTCCGCGGCTTCCTGGCGATTATACCGATTCTTATCGGCGTGCTGGTGGGCTATGCGCTCTCCTTTGTGATGGGGGTGGTCGATACGACGCCTATCGCCGAAGCGCACTGGTTTGCACTGCCGACCTTCTACACCCCGCGCTTTGAGTGGTTTGCCATTTTCACCATTTTGCCTGCCGCGCTGGTGGTGATCGCCGAGCACGTGGGGCACCTGGTGGTGACCGCCAATATCGTTAAGCGCGACCTGATCCGCGATCCGGGTCTGCACCGCTCGATGTTCGCCAACGGGCTGTCGACGATTGTCTCCGGTTTCTTTGGCTCAACGCCAAACACCACCTACGGGGAAAATATCGGCGTGATGGCGATTACCCGCGTATACAGTACCTGGGTTATTGGCGGCGCGGCGATTATCGCGATTCTGCTCTCCTGCGTCGGCAAGCTGGCTGCGGCGATCCAGATTATCCCGGTACCGGTGATGGGCGGCGTTTCTCTGCTGCTGTACGGGGTGATCGGCGCATCCGGTATCCGCGTGCTGATCGAATCAAAAGTCGATTACAGCAAAGCGCAGAACCTGATTCTGACCTCAGTCATCCTGATCATCGGCGTGAGCGGCGCCAAGGTGCATATTGGTGCGGCGGAGCTGAAAGGCATGGCGCTGGCGACGATCGTCGGTATCTGCCTGAGCCTGATCTTTAAACTGATCAGCGTCCTGCGTCCGGAAGAAGTGGTGCTGGACGCCGCGGATAGCGAAGAAGCGAAATAACGATCCTCATACCGGGCAGCGATCCTGCCCGGTTCTCTCCTGACCTAAAACTGTGTTAAACTCTTCGCGTTTTTCTGTAAGCCTATGTTGAGGTCCATCTGAACGCTCCGGCACAGCTCTCTTTGCCACTGTATCTTCCTGACGACGAAACGTTCGCGAGTTTCTGGCCGGGTGATAATCCTTCCCTACTTGCCGCTCTGCAGAACGTGTTGCGGCAGGAACACAGCGGATACATCTATATCTGGTCACGCGAAGGCGCGGGGCGTAGCCATCTTTTGCATGCCGCCTGCGCTGAGCTATCCCAGCGTGGCGATGCCGTCGGCTACGTGCCGTTGGATAAGCGCACGTGGTTCGTGCCGGAAGTGCTGGACGGCATGGAGCAACTGGCGCTGGTGTGCATCGATAACATCGAGTGCGTGGCCGGGGATGAGCCCTGGGAAATGGCTATTTTCAACCTCTATAACCGTATTCTCGAATCAGGTAAAACTCGCCTGCTGATCACCGGCGATTGCCCGCCGCGACAGCTGCATCTTGGCCTGCCGGATCTCGCCTCGCGCCTTGACTGGGGGCAAATCTATAAGCTACAGCCGCTGTCGGATGAAGATAAGCTGCAGGCGCTGCAGTTGCGCGCCAGACTGCGCGGTTTCGAGATGCCGGAAGATGTCTGCCGTTTCCTGCTCAAGCGTTTGGATAGAGAAATGCGCTCGCTGTTTATGACGCTCGATCAGCTCGATCACGCGTCAATTACCGCCCAACGAAAACTGACGATCCCATTTGTTAAAGAGATCCTGAAGCTTTAGGCCGAAAGCGACGCCAGTTCCTGCTCTGTCAGCCCGGTTAGCTGCGCCACCAGCGCGGGGGCGAGACCGCTACGTAACATCGCGGCGGCGATACGCTGTGCTTCTTCTTTACGGCCCTGAAGCAAACCGCGCTCCAGCCCTTGCTGTTCGAGATATTCTGCAATAGTCATCAGCGTCTCCTTATGTTGCGGCGTCCGGCGCGCCAACTCACGAATAAACTTTATCGGTTCGCGGCTATTTCCCGCGAGCACCAGATAGTGCATTAGCGCCTGCACCTGTGTTTGCGTGGCTAATCCAGTCAATAATAATTCGCTCAGCTTGTCGAGTAACTGCGCCAGATCGCGTTGTCGAATATGTTTTTGCAGTAATTCCAGCGTTGCCATACGTTGATGAGTGGCGATTTCATCATCCGGTATGACGGTGATATCCGCCAGCGGAAATTCGCCGTGGTAGAGTGTGGTCGCCAGCTCCGGCGCGGCAAACTCATCCAGCCAGCGCATTGAAAACGGATAGGGCGTCACCAGGCCGTGATAGAAAAGCACCGGGATCACCAGAGGGAGTTTTTCGTGTCCGGCATCAAGGTGGCGCTGCATGACGGCGACGGCATAGCGCATCAGGCGAAAGGCCATATGTCGGTCGGGGCTACTTTGATGTTCGATCAGCGCGTAAATATAGCCGTCGCCCGCGGTGGTTTGCAGCGAGTAGAGAATATCGGAATAGTAAGGTCTGAGATCTTCTTCGACAAAATTACCCGATTCTAAATGTAGCGTACGCAGATCGCAGATCTCCTTTAGTGCTTCAGGCAGATACAACTGGAGAAAATCGCGCGCGGTATCCGAATGGGAAAGATAGGTTTTAAATACTGCGTCATGCGGTGTGGAAATAGCTTTATTCATTGGCAATCCGTCCAGTGGATTCAGGTGATGGACGGACAGTAGCACTACTGCGCAAGGGGAGGGGATTGGCCTGTTTTTTCTGGAAGCGGCCACGAAAAAAATCGCGCCGCGGGCAACACCGGCGGCGCGTAGGGGGTTAGCTGACGATTTCCAGCACCTGTTCCGGCGGGCGGCCGATACGCGCCTGACCGTGGCTGACCACGATGGGCCGTTCGATGAGTTTCGGGTTCTCGACCATAGCCTTAATCAACGCCTCTTCGCTGAGCTGTGGGTCGGCGAGATTGAGCGACTTATACAGATCTTCTTTCTGGCGCATCAGTTCGCGGGCGCTGCTCATATTCAGCATTTTCAACAGCTGGCGCAGCGTCGCGGCATCCGGCGGCGTCTCCAGATACAACACCACTTCAGGGTCGATGCCGTTGGCTTTCAGCAGGCTGAGCGTGTCACGGCTCTTCGAGCAGCGAGGGTTGTGGTAAATTTTTACCGCGTCAGACATGTGGTCTCCTTACATTTTCTGATAGGGGCGGAATCTTTCCTGCAGCTGGCGCAGCTGGTCGATGCGAGCGTCGTAGCGCGCCTGCTGCAAACTGCCCAATTTCACTTGCGAACTGGCGCTGCTTAGCAGCGAGATGGCCTGGTCAAGCCTACCGGCCAGCGCCATGCCTTCGGCCCGCGCCGCCAGCTCCTGGTCGCGATGACCCAATGCGCCTTCCGCCTGCGCCAACAGGTCCCAACCGTTGCCGTCATCCTTGTTATTAAAGGTGTAGCGGTTGAGAATAGTCGCGGCTTCCGCCGGCTGTCCGCCCTGCAGATAGGCATTGGCCAGGTTCAGCTGCAGGACCGGATCGGTACGGATCTCTTTGGCGTTTTTCAGACGGTTAATCGCGTCGGTAGTCTTTTTCTGCCCAAGATCGATATCGGTGGCGAGATCCAGATACCAGGGATTTTGCGGGTCGGCGCCGAGCAGCGGCTGGAGCGCTTTGCGCGCCTGATCGTAGTTATTGCTCTCCATGGCCAGTAGCGCGCGGCCATACTGCGCGGCGTGCTGTTCGCGGATATTCCCTTTTGACCAGGCGTCAAGCAGATCGCTGCCGAGCTTATTTTCCCCGGAGTTGTACATACCGAGGGTACGGGCCTTAGCGAGATAGAAATCCGCCGAGGATTGGACTACTACCGGGCGCATCTGGTTGGCGCGGTTACGGGCATCGGCCAGACGGCTTTCCGGCAGTGGGTGAGTGAGCAGCATTTCCGGCGGGCGGCTGGAATAGCGGGATTCGTCGAGTAATTTACCCATAAAAGCCGGCATCGCCTGCGGATCGAACCCGGAGCGCTGCAGTACCTGAATACCGATGCGGTCGGCTTCTTCTTCATTCTGACGGGTGAAACTAATCATTCCCTGCTGGGTGCCGGCCAGGGTGCCGGTTAATGCCGCCATCCCCGCCTGCGGGCTGGCCATCGCCAGCAGAATAGAGCCCAGCGCGCCGACCCAGGTTAGCGGCGCGCTACGTTTTTGATCTTCCATCGCGCGCGCCAGATGGCGCTGGGTGACGTGGGAGATTTCGTGCGCCATTACCGAGGCAAGCTGGCTTTCGTTATCCGCGTAGCGGAACAGCGCCGAGTGCAGCACTACGTTGCCGCCGAAGAAAGCAAAGGCGTTAATCTGATCGTTATTAATCAGATAAAAGTGGAACGGCGTACGCACGGAGTTAGCGTGGGCGACCAGGCGCATGCCCAGCCCGTTAATGTATTGCACCAGTAGCGGGTCGTTTATCAGCGGCGCGCTACCGCGCAGCTGGCGCACGTAGTAATCGCCCATCTGCATTTCCTGCCCGATGGAAAGCGTGCTTCCTGCCGAGGTGCCCATATCCGGCAGCGTATCCGCCGAGTCAGCGGCGGCAGGTAATATCGTCCCCAGCGTCAACGACGCGACGGCGGCGGCCACCAGCGTTTTCTTTAACTGCCTGAACATAACCTCTGTCCTGTAATGTGGGTGTGCCAGTTTGATCGGTTGCGCGGCCCAATGTTCCCGTGCCGCAGATTCTGCGAGTTTAGCTGTGGTTGATGGCGTTGAAAATATGATATTCGCACAGTTGTGCAGGTTTGTGTCATAGCCAATAAAAAGCGAAGTCTTTTTTGTGACACTTAGATACAATTCCCCGGATTGTGGCGATTTGCGCTTCAGGGAAGGGTTTATGCTTGAGATGTTAATGCAGTGGTATCGTCGTCGTTTCAGCGATCCGGAAGCGATAGCGCTGCTGGTTATTCTGCTGGCCGGCTTCGGCATTATGTTCTTTTTCAGCGGGCTGCTGGCGCCGCTGCTGGTCGCCATCGTGCTGGCCTATCTGCTGGAATGGCCGACCGTTCGCCTGGAGCGTATCGGTTTGTCGCGAACCTGGGCCACGTCGTTGGTGCTGGTGCTTTTTGTCGGTATCTTGCTGTTGATGGCCTTTGTGGTGATGCCGGTGGCCTGGCAACAGGGTATTTATCTCATCCGCGATATGCCAGGCATGCTGAATAAGCTTTCCGATTTCGCCGCCACGCTGCCGCGGCGTTATCCGGCATTGGTGGATGCCGGCATCATCGATGCGATGGCGGAAAATGTGCGCACTCGCATGTTGACCGTGGGGGATTCGGTGGTGAAGTATTCGCTCGCCTCGCTGGTGGGCCTGCTGACGCTGGCGGTTTATCTGGTCCTGGTTCCGCTGATGGTCTTCTTCCTGCTGAAAGACAAACAGCAGATGCTGAATGCCGTACGCCGCGTATTGCCGCGTAATCGCGGCCTGGCGGGGCAGGTGTGGAAGGAGATGAACCAGCAGATTACCAACTATATCCGCGGCAAGGTGCTGGAGATGATTGTCGTCGGCGTCGCCACCTGGATAGGCTTCATTCTCTTTGGTCTCAACTACTCGCTGCTGCTGGCCGTACTGGTAGGATTCTCGGTGTTAATCCCGTATATCGGCGCTTTTGTGGTCACCATTCCGGTGATCGGCGTGGCGTTGTTCCAGTTCGGCGCGGGCACTGAGTTCTGGAGCCTGTTTGCCGTATACCTGATTATTCAGGGGCTGGATGGCAACCTGCTGGTGCCGGTGCTGTTCTCGGAGGCGGTGAATTTACATCCGCTGGTGATTATTCTGTCGGTAGTGATTTTCGGCGGGCTGTGGGGGTTCTGGGGGGTATTCTTCGCGATTCCGCTGGCGACGTTAATCAAAGCGGTGGTTCACGCCTGGCCTGACGGAATGGTTATTGAAGACGAGTGACACGCTGATTGACGCAAAAAAACGCCGGGCGATTTATTATCCCCCGGCGTTTTTCATTTAGACGTTATGCGTTTTCTTTCAGCCAGTTCAGCACGACGTCGTGGTGATTGCTGGTTTTGAAGTTATCAAACACATGTTCAATCTTGCCGTCAGCATCAATGAGGAAGCTAATACGGTGAATACCGTCGTAGGTTTTCCCCATAAATGATTTTTCGCCCCAGACGCCGAACTGTTCGCAGACCTGATGATCTTCATCAGACAGCAGCGTAAAGTTCAGCAGCTCTTTTTCGGCAAAACGGGACAGCTTTTCTGGTTTATCAGTGCTGATACCCAGAACTTCGACGCCCGCTTTTTTCAGGTCGTCCATGTTATCGCGTAAACCGCACGCTTGTACGGTGCAGCCCGGGGTCATGGCTTTCGGGTAAAAATAAACCAGAACACGCTGTCCCTGGAAGTCGGTTAAATTTACTTCCTCGCCGTCCTGGTCCGGTAAGCTAAATTTCGGTGCGATATCACCGGCTTTCAGTGGGGTCATTGGTTAAACTCCATCCTGTTCATCATGCTGTGAATAATTAACGATGTTAATACTGCCTTGTGCGCTCAGTTCTGTACATAGGGCTTTGAACGCTTGCTCGATATTTGTCGTGTTTTGCGAGGCAGGACTGTGTGCGGTGATTTGAATAAATAGCTGAGCGGCGTCTTTATCTTCGCCCGGTTGAGTACGGGAGACCAGTTCGGCGATATTCATATTCCACGTGTCGCACAGCGCGGTAAAGCGCTCAATGATATGCGGCGAGTCCGGCACCTCTACCTGGATCCAAACCGTATTCGGCATCGCCTGCGGCGGCCGGGCGGAGGTGCGCTTCATTACGATCAGCAAATCCAGCTCGGCTCCTTTTAACGGCAGCGTTGATTCGATCAGGTTAATCGCGTTCCACGAGCCGGAAAGCAGCATTATAAACGTGAACTCGTCGCCGAGCATGGCCAACCGGCTGTCTTCAATGTTGCAGCCGCAGCTGCTGACGTGGCGAGTGATTGTGTTTACGATGCCGGGGCGGTCTGCGCCCAGAGCGGTAATCACCAGATAGTGTTGTAATGAGGCTGTCAAACCTGTTCTTCCTTTAAAAAGGTGAGGTAACATTAGGAAAGCATAAAAAAAACCGGCGTACAACATCCCAGATGGCGTTGGGTCTCTTGCTTTTATTGCGGCACCAAACGTAACATTGAGAATCTTGTCCCACTTCTGCTCTGAGGATGGCCCATGTTCACGGGAAGTATTGTAGCGCTTGTCACGCCGATGGATGATAACGGTAATGTCTGCCGGTCAAGCCTGAAAAAACTGATTGATTACCATGTCGCCAACGGAACCTCGGCGATTGTTTCGGTAGGGACTACCGGCGAATCCGCAACGTTAAGCCATGAAGAGCATGGCGACGTCGTGATGATGACCCTTGAACTGGCCGATGGCCGCATCCCGGTCATTGCTGGTACCGGTGCAAATGCAACCGCAGAGGCGATTAGCCTGACCAAACGTTTCAACGATAGCGGCGTTGTCGGCTGCCTGACGGTCACTCCTTATTATAACCGTCCGACTCAGGAAGGCCTGTTCCAACACTTTAAAGCTATCGCTGAGCATACTGACCTGCCGCAAATTCTGTATAATGTGCCGTCCCGTACCGGTTGCGATATGCTGCCGGAAACCGTTGGTCGCCTGGCGGAAATTAAAAATATTGTCGGTATTAAGGAAGCAACAGGGAACTTAAGTCGCGTTCACCAGATCAAAGAGCTGGTTTCAGACGACTTTATTCTGCTGAGCGGCGATGACGCGACCGGCATGGACTTTATCCAGCTCGGCGGCGTCGGCGTCATTTCCGTCACGGCGAACGTCGCCGCCCGTGAAATGGCGGACATGTGCCGACTGGCGATGGCGGGTCAATTCGCGGAAGCTCGCGCGATTAACCAGCGTCTGATGCCGCTGCATACAAAATTATTTGTCGAACCCAACCCGATCCCAGTCAAATGGGCTTGTAAGGCGTTGGGACTTGTAGCGACCGACACGCTGCGCCTGCCGATGACGCCGATTACCGAAACGGGTACGAAAGCGGTTACCGCAGCGCTGAAGCATGCCGGTTTGCTGTAGAGTTTAGGGAGATTTGATGGCTTACTCAGTACAGAAGTCGCGCCTGGCGAAGGTTGCGGGTGTTTCGCTGGTTTTACTCCTCGCGGCCTGTAGTTCTGACTCGCGCTATAAGCGTCAGGTTAGCGGCGACGAGGCTTATTTAGATGCCGCGCCGCTCAGTGAACTTCACGCCCCGGCGGGGATGATCCTGCCGCTGCAGACTGGCGACTACAACATTCCGGTTGCCGCCAGCACCGGTGCGGTAGGTAAAGCGCTGGACATTCGTCCTCCGGCTCAGGCGTTAGCCCTGGTCAGCGGCGCGCGTACCCAGTTTAACGGCGACACTTCCACCCTGATGGTTGAAAATAGCCGTAGCGGTTCTTTATGGGCGCAGGTTGTCAGCATCGTACAGGCGAAAAACTACACCATCACCAAGCGTGACGATGCAGGCCAGACGCTGAATACCGATTGGGTAGAGTGGAACCGCCTTGATGAAGACCAGCAGTACCGTGGCCGTTATCAAATCTCCGTTAAGCCGCAGGGCTATCAGCAGGCGGTGGTGGTGAAGCTCGTGAACCTGGAGCAGGCGGGCAAGCCCGTGTCTGACCCGGCTTCTCTGCAGCGCTACAGCACCTCGATGCTGAACGTTATCTCCTCCGGTCTTGATTCCAACGCCACCAATGCGCAGAATGCGGCGCAGAGAAGCGCTGGCGCGACCTTTGACGTGCAGAGCGCGGCGGATGACACCGGCTTGCCGATGCTGGTGGTGCGCGCGCCATTCAACATGGTATGGCAGAAACTGCCGGCCACGCTTGAAAAAGTGGGCATGAAGGTGACCGACAGCACTCGCTCCCAGGGCAGCATGGCGGTAACTTACAAGCCGCTGTCTGACAGCAGCTGGCAGGAACTGGGCGCAAGCGATCCGCAGTTGGTCTCTGGCGACTATAAACTGCAGGTCGGCGATCTCGATAACCGCAGTAGTCTGCAGTTCATCGACCCGAAAGGCCATACCCTGACGCAGTCGCAAAATGACGCCCTGGTAGCCGTATTCCAGGCCGCATTTAACAAGTAATAAAAAGGGCTGGAGCAATCCGGCCCTTTTTAATGTATAGTGACGCAAACGTGTGCGTAGCCGCAAAGTCCGGTAATTTGCCTGATTTTGCCTACGGGCGGAAAGGTAATTTTTTGGCTTAATATCACTGGAGTGGTGAAAGATGAAAAAGCAAGCTGAGTTGTATCGTGGCAAAGCGAAAACGGTATACAGCACCGAAAACCCGGATCTGCTGGTACTTGAATTCCGTAACGATACGTCAGCAGGGGATGGCGCCCGCATCGAGCAGTTCGATCGTAAAGGCATGGTGAATAACAAATTCAACCATTTCATTATGAGCAAGCTGGAAGAAGCCGGTATCCCGACCCAAATGGAAGCGCTGCTTTCCGATACTGAATGCCTGGTGAAAAAGCTGGATATGGTGCCGGTTGAATGCGTGATTCGTAACCGCGCGGCGGGTTCACTGGTGAAACGCCTGGGTATTGAAGAAGGTATCGAACTGACTCCGCCGTTGTTCGACCTGTTCCTGAAAAACGACGCCATGCACGACCCGATGGTCAACGAATCCTACTGTGAGACGTTCGGCTGGGTGAATAAAGAAAACCTGGCGCGCATGAAGGAGCTCAGCTACAAAGCGAACGACGTACTCAGCAAGCTGTTTGATGATGCCGGTCTGATTCTGGTCGACTTCAAGCTGGAGTTTGGTCTGTTCAAAGGTGAAGTGGTGCTTGGCGATGAATTCTCTCCGGACGGTAGCCGTCTGTGGGATAAAAACACCCTCGATAAAATGGACAAAGATCGCTTCCGCCAGAGCCTCGGCGGCCTGATCGAAGCTTACGAAGAAGTGGCCCACCGTCTGGGCGTCAAGCTCGACTAATCCCCTCCGCGCCGGAAGAAATCATTCTTCTGGCGCTCTTATTCGTTGTTTCCTGTGGTAATCCTCCGCTGAACCGCCTACGATCTCTCATATTCGTAACATGATGGAATAGAGGTGCTTATGCGCTGGCAAGGGCGTCGTGAAAGCGACAATGTGGAAGACAGACGTAGTGATTCAGGTTCGCCGCTGGGCGGCGGCGGTGGCGGTTTTCGCATTCCAAGCGGTAAAGGCGGCATCGTCCTGCTGATTATCGTTCTGGTGGCGGGTTATTATGGCGTGGATTTAACCGGCATGCTGACCGGCGAACCGATGCCGCAGCAGCAAACCTCCACCCAGCGTTCCATCAGCCCGAAGGATGACGAAGCGGCGAAGTTCACCTCCGTTATTCTGGCCACCACCGAAGACACCTGGGGGCCTATTTTCGAAAAGATGGGGCGGCAATATGTTCAGCCGAAGCTGGTGATGTATCGCGGCGCGACCCGTACCGGTTGCGGCACCGGCCAATCGGTGATGGGGCCGTTCTACTGCCCGGCGGACAGCACGGTCTATATCGACCTGTCATTCTATGACGAGATGAAAAACAAACTCGGCGCTGACGGCGACTTCGCGCAGGGCTACGTGATTGCGCACGAAGTCGGCCACCATGTGCAGAAGCTGCTCGGCATTGAACCTAAGGTCCGTCAGATGCAGCAGCAGGCTTCGCAGACCGAAGTGAACCGCCTGTCGGTGAAAATGGAGCTGCAGGCAGACTGCTTTGCGGGCGTCTGGGGCAATAACATGCAGAAACAGGATGTGATGGAAACCGGCGATCTGCAGGAGGCGCTCAATGCCGCTGAGGCCATCGGCGACGATCGTCTGCAGGAGCAGAGCCAGGGCCGTGTGGTGCCGGATAGCTTCACCCATGGGACTTCCCAGCAGCGCTATACGTGGTTCAAACGCGGTTTCGATAGCGGCGACCCTGCGCAGTGTAATACCTTCGGCAGCGCGCTTCGCTAACGTTTGCCGATGGAAACGCTGCTTGACCTGACCGCGCAGATGGCGCGCGAGGGTATTCGTCGCTTGCTGGTGCTCAGCGGCGACGAACATTGGTGTCTGGCGCAGGCCGTTGAGCTGCGAGAGCGGCTGGGCGGCGATAGTCTATGGGTCGGCGCGTTGCCGCAGCAGGAACCCTGCGTGGCGCCGGGCGCGCTGAAAACGCTGCTCGGGCGCGAATTTCAGCATGCCTTTTTCGACGCTCGCCACGGTTTTGACGTGGCGGCTTTTGCCGCGCTTGCCGGCACGCTGCGCGCCGGCAGCTGGTTAGTGCTCCTGGCGCCGGATTTTGCCCGCTGGCCTGAGCAGGCGGATGGCGATTCGCTGCGCTGGAGCGATACGTCTGAACCGATCGCCACCCCTAACTTTGTCCACCGTTGTCTTCAACTCTTTAACGCGGATCCTGAGGTCGCCCTGTGGCGACAGGGCTACGGCTTACGGTTGCCGGAGGCGGTGCCGCGCAGGCACTGGCATGCTGCCGATGGTTACCCGCAGGCCGAACAGGCCGCTATTCTCACTTCGCTGACGTCGTCGCCCCCACACATTGCCGCCGTCACCGCCGGGCGCGGGCGCGGTAAATCTGCGCTGGCGGGAATGTTGATTCATCAGCTAGCTGGTTCCGCCATCGTCACCGCGCCAACGCGCGACGCGACAGAGGTCATCGCCGCTTTTGCGGGACAGAAGATGCGCTTTATGGCGCCTGATGCGCTGCTGGCAAGCGACGCAAAAGCCGACTGGCTGGTGGTCGATGAGGCCGCCGCTATCCCGGCGCCGACGCTACGCCAGCTGACGGCGCGTTTTCCCCATACGCTGTTAACGACGACGGTTCAGGGCTATGAGGGGACCGGTCGTGGCTTCTTATTGAAGTTCTGCGCCAGTTTCCCAACGCTACGGCGGTATCATCTGTCGTCGCCGATTCGCTGGGCGCCGGGTTGCCCGCTGGAGTCGGTTATCGATCGGCTATTGTTGTTTAATGATGAGGCGTTTCTCCAGGCGCCGCACGGGGAAACGCAGCTGGAGACGTTAAGCCAGCGTGCCTGGCGCGAACAGCCCTCGCGCCCATCAGAGGCTTATCAACTGCTTTCCGGCGCGCATTACCGCACTTCGCCGCTGGATTTGCGCAGGATGATGGATGCGCCGGGCCAGCACTTTACCGTGGCTCGCTGCGCGGATGGCGTCGCTGGCGCGGTGTGGCTGGTGGAGGAGGGGGGGCTTGAACCTGAACTTAGCCGCGCCGTCTGGGCCGGATATCGCCGCCCGCGCGGCAATCTTGTGGCCCAGTCATTGGCCGCGCACGGCGGTAGCCCGTTGGCGGCGACGCTGACCGGCAGACGCGTCAGCCGTATTGCCGTACATCCAGCGCGCCGGCGCGAAGGACAGGGGCAGCGTTTAATCGCCCATGCCGTCAAGCAGACGCATGGGTGTGACTATCTCTCCGTCAGCTTTGGTTTTACCCCTGAACTATGGCGCTTCTGGCAGCGCTGCGGGTTTCTGCTGGTGCGTATGGGAACGCATCGCGAGGCGAGCAGCGGCTGTTATACGGCGATGGCGCTTTATCCGCTCAGCGAAGAGGGGCGGCAGCTGGCCTGGCGTGAATATCAACGGCTGGCGCGGGATGAGCGCTGGCTAAGTCAGTGGCGTGATGAACGCGCTCCGGTGACGGCGGATGAAACAACTATGCTTACTGAGGAGGACTGGCTGGAGGTCGCCGGTTTTGCCTTTGCGCATCGTCCGCTGTTGACGGCGGTCGGGAGTCTGAACCGGCTCTTACAGGCGACGCCGCTGCCGTTAGTGGCGCTTCGTGCGCGATTAGCGCAGCAGGATGAGGCAACGCTGTGCGCAAACCTTGGTTTATCCGGTCGAAAGGCGCTACTGGCGCGACTGCGGGAAGAGGCGGCGGCGGCCATGGCGGGACTCGATCCTGCCCGCGCGCAACAGCTGGAAGAGTGGGTCAGGAAGCTGCAATTTTTTTAACTAACTCATTCAGTTAAATGGCATGGTCATATTCCCTGCGCGGCGTAAACTGCCTTGCATCAACCAGGAGCCAGATTCCTGTTTATCTGAGACATCAGGAGACAACCATGAAACACGATCACTTTATTGTTCAGAGCCCGGCGACGCCTGCGCAACAGTTGCTGCTGCTGTTTCATGGCGTGGGCGATAATCCGGTTTCGATGGGGCAAATAGGTAGCTGGTTTGCGCCGCTGTTTCCCAACGCGCTTATTGTCAGTATTGGTGGCGCAGAACCCTGCGGTCCGGCGCCGGCGCGGCAGTGGTTTTCGGTGCAAGGCGTGACGGAAGAGAATCGTCAGCAACGCATCGATGCCATTATGCCGACCTTTATTGAAACGGTGCGCTACTGGCAAAAACAGAGCGGTTTAGGCCCGCAGGCAACGGCGCTGATCGGTTTTTCGCAGGGTGCGATTATGTCGCTTGAGAGTATTAAAGCCGAGCCAGGGCTGGCGTCACGGGTGATTGCCTTTAACGGCCGTTACGCGACGTTGCCGCAAACGGCGACTACGCAAACCACCGTGCATCTGATCCACGGCGGCGAGGATCGGGTTATCGATCTGGCGTGGGCGGTTTCCGCGCAGGAGCGGCTGCAGGAGCTGGGGGGAGATGTTACGCTGGATATCGTTGAAGATCTCGGACATGCCATTGATGATCGCAGCATGCAGTTTGCCCTCGACCGTCTGCGGTATACCGTACCGAAGCACTATTTTGATGAAGCGTTAAGCGGCGGTACGCCGAAAGATGACGATATAATCGAAATGCTGTAATGGCCCCGCGGTACAACGTCGGCTGGTTTAGGTAGCCCGGGTAAGGCGTCAGCCGCTACCCGGGAATGCATCCAGCCTGCGCGATGACGGGGAGCGCAGGTTTACTTCTTCGGCTGGTCTTTGTTCGGCCAGTCGTCGTCGTCATCCCACTTGCTATTGAAGTCGCGATGCGGCGGCAGATCCGGTTTGTTGTCGAGATACTTTTTCGGGTCGACGCGATTAAGATCTTTAATCACGTTGATCATTACCCCGACTAAAAATACTAACACCAGAATCCACCAGTGGTTGATAAGCCATTCCATGCTGTGTCCTCTTTTTACCCCGCAGCGGCGCTGCGGGGTAATCGTTATTGTCGTCAGGCGACCAGTTGTTCCATGATGCGTTGATACATCCGCGCCAGCAGCTGCAGGTCGGCGGCGTTGACGCATTCATTAATTTTATGAATGGTCGCATTCACCGGGCCCAGTTCAACTACCTGCGCGCCCATGCGGGCGATAAAGCGTCCGTCAGAGGTACCGCCGGTGGTTAGCAACTGCGGTTTTACTTCATTATAGTGCTCAATGGCGTTCACGACCGCATCGACAAGATTGCCGCGACCGGTCAGGAATGGCTGGCCGGAAAGCCACCATTCGACGGTATAGCGCAGCTGATATTTTTCCAGCAGCGCGATGATGCGCGCCTTGATCATCTCGTCGGTCAGCTCGGTGCTGAAACGGAAGTTGAACTGAACGAACATATCGCCAGGGATGACGTTGTTACTGCCGGTGCCGGACTGCACGTTGGCGATTTGCATGCTGGTTGGCGGGAAGTATTCGTTGCCTTTATCCCATTCGATAGCCACCAGCTCCGCCAGCATCGGCGCCGCGCGGTGTACCGGGTTATCGGCGAGGTGCGGATAAGCGACGTGGCCCTGGACGCCGTGAATCGTCAGGTTACAGGTGAGTGAACCGCGACGGCCGTTTTTCACGACATCGCCAACCACTTCGGTACTCGAGGGTTCGCCGACCAGGCAGTAATCAAGACGCTCGTTACGCGCCATCAGCGCTTCGACCACTTTTACCGTGCCGTGGGTGGCGCTGGCCTCTTCATCAGAGGTGATGAGAAACGCCAGACGGCCTTTGTGATTCGGGTACTGCGCGACAAAGCGCTCGGCGGCGACAACCATCGCCGCCAGCGACCCTTTCATATCCGCCGCGCCGCGGCCAAACAGCATGCCATCGCGGATAGTCGGTTCAAACGGCGGATTGATCCAGCGGTCGGCGTCGCCTGCCGGCACCACATCGGTATGGCCGGCAAAGGCCAGCGTTTCACCCTGTCCACGCCAGGCCCAGAAATTTTGCGTATCGCCGAAGTCCATCGCTTCAACGGTAAAGCCGATCGCCCGCAGGCGTTCAATCATTAACGCCTGGCATCCCGCATCATTGGGGCTAAGGGAAGGGCGGCGAATAAGCTGCTGAGCCAGCTCAATGACCGGGCAAGACATAGACTACACCTCGTTAATAAATTTTTCGTAGTTTGCTTCGCTAAAGCCCAGCAGCATAGGCTGACCGGGCGCGCAGAGCAATGGGCGTTTGATAATTGCCGGCATTTCCAGCATCAACGCCGCCGCCGCATCGGCATTATCGATCCCAGTGCGGACCGATTCATCGAGTTTGCGCCAGGTGGTGCCGCGGGTGTTAAGCAGCGCTTCCCAGCCTAATTCGGCAATAAAGGTATTCAGCAATTCGCGGTCCAGTCCGTCAACACGATAATCGTGGAAGCGATAGTCTATCTGATGGGCTTCCAGCCAGCGGCGGGCCTTTTTAATGGTGTCGCAGTTTTTGATGCCGTACATGGTCAACATAATTAAACCTTCACGTTAAAAGAATATGTTTCTCAGTTTTTTCCGAATATATAAGCTTTGTTAAATAATACGTTAATCGGCAGGATAAATATAACTTTTCAGCCTTGTCTGATTAAAATTTGTTCTTTTTCTCGGCAGACTAAGATAATGAATTACAGGAATTCTGATATTAACAAAATGTTGCGTAATGTTGCTCCATGTCACATTAAATTTACATGAACCGGCTTATGGTAGCCGCAAGCCAGAGTATTCAAGGCTTGTGGCGACAAGAAAAGCGATTAGAGCGATAGATCGGACGAACTTCTCCTAAGCGGGGAAATTATCTAAAATCGCCATAATAATAAGAGAGGCTATTATGATTGAACATGAACTGGGGAACTGGAAAGATTTTATCGAAGATATGCTGCGTAAATAAAATCTGGCTTTGTCGGTACTGAAGACAATGTTTGACCCATGAAAAAGGCGACTGTGACAGTCGCCTTTTCTGTTATTTGACGGTTTATTCCGTCCTCTCTTTCAGCGGGAAGCGGCGGCGTACCAACACGAAGAACAGCGGTACAAAGAAGATGGCCAGCACGGTGGCGGAGATCATGCCGCCCATGACGCCGGTACCAACAGCGTGCTGGCTGCCGGAGCCCGCGCCGGTACTGGTGGCCATTGGTAGCACGCCAAAGATAAACGCCAGTGAGGTCATCAGTATCGGGCGTAGACGCTGGCGGCAGGCCGATAGCGTGGCGGTCAGCAGATCTTCACCTTTCTGGTTGAGTTCGTTGGCGAACTCAACAATCAGGATGGCGTTCTTGGCCGACAGGCCGATGACCGTCAACAGACCTACCTGGAAGTAGACATCGTTTTCCAGGCCGCGCATCCAGGTCGCCAGCAGCGCGCCGATAACCCCCTGCGGCACCACCAGCATCACCGAGAACGGTACCGACCAGCTTTCATATAGCGCCGCCAGACACAGGAAGACCACCAGCAGAGAAATGGCATACAGGGCAGGCGCCTGAGCGCCAGACAAACGCTCCTGATAGGACATCGCCGTCCATTCCAGGCCGAAACCGTTCGGGAGCTGTTTGGCTAACTCTTCCATAATGGTCATGGCGGTTCCGGTGCTGACGCCAGGCGCGGCTTCGCCGACGATCTCGACCGCTGAGTAGCCATTGTAACGTTCGAGGCGCGGCGAACCTGTTTCCCAACGCGAGGTGGCGAAGGCGGAGAACGGTACCATGGTGCCGCTGTTGTTACGCACATACCACAAATTGATATCGTCCGGCAGCATGCGATATTTCGCCGCCGCCTGGACGTAGACCTTCTTCACGCGTCCGCGATCCATAAAGTCGTTTACGTAGCTCGAACCCCAGGCGGTCTGTAGCGTATCGTTAATATCATCAATGGAGACTCCCAGCGCTTGGGCTTTACGCTGGTCGATATCAACCTGTAGCTGCGGGCTGTCGTCCAGGCCGTTGTGGCGCACGCGGGTGAGCTGGTCGTTGTTCGCCGCCAGCTCCAGCAGCTTATCGCGCGCTGACATCAACGCCTCGTGGCCGTTACCAGCGTGGTCTTCAAGCTCCATATCGAAGCCGGCGGAGCTGCCGAGACCGCTGATGGCCGGCGGGCTGCTGGCAAAGACGCGCGCTTCTTTAATTTTGTTGAAAGCCTTGGTCGCGCGCTCAATGATAGCGAATGAGGAGCCAGTGGTTGGGTCGCGTTGGTCCCAGTCTTTCAGGCGCACAAACATACGAGCAACGTTCTGGCCGTTGCCGCCGGGGCCGGAGCCGACGGTTGCAAATACCGACTCGACGTTACTCTTCTCGTTATTGAGGAAATAATCTTCCGCTTTCTGCACCACCTTCAGCGTCTGCTGTTGGGTGGAACCGCTCGGGAGCTGTATCGAGGTGGTGAACATACCGCGGTCTTCCAGCGGCAGGAATGAGGTCGGCAGATGCAGGAACAGCAGCACCATGCCGCCGAGCAGCAGGACGTAAATCAAAATCCAGCGCAGCGAGCGGTGGAGAATTTTGCCCACGAAAGTTTCATAGCGGCTGGCGCTGCGGATGAAGGTGCGGTTAAACCAGCCGAAGAACCCTTTTTGACCATGCACCTCGCCTTTATGAATCGGTTTTAACAGCGTGGCGCACAGCGCCGGGGTGAGGATCATCGCTACCAGCACCGACAGCACCATTGCTGAAACGATGGTAATGGAGAACTGGCGGTAAATGGCGCCGGTGGTGCCGCCGAAGAAGGCCATGGGGACGAATACCGCCGATAGCACCATAGCGATACCGACCAGCGCCCCCTGGATCTGTTTCATCGATTTTCGCGTCGCTTCACGCGGCGAAAGACCTTCTTCGCTCATAATGCGCTCGACGTTTTCAACCACGACGATGGCATCATCGACCAGCAGGCCGATAGCCAGCACCGTCGCGAACATCGTCAGGGTGTTAATACTGTAACCGCAGGCGTAGAGCACCGCGAAGGTGCCCATCAATACTACCGGCACGGCGATGGTCGGGATCAGGGTCGCGCGGAAGTTCTGCAAGAACAAATACATGACCAGGAACACCAGCAGAATCGCCTCCAGCAGCGTTTTCACCACATCGGTAATCGAGGCTTTTACAAAAGAGGTGGTCTCGTAGGCGACTTTATACTGCAGCCCGTGCGGAAAATATTGCGACAGTTCATCAAGACGGGCGATAACGCGCTCGGCGGTGGCCATTTCGTTGGCGCCAGAGGCGAGCTTAATCCCCAGTCCCGAAGCGGCCTGACGATTATAGCGGCTCAGATAATCATATTTTTCAGCGCCCATTTCGACGCTGGCGACGTCGCCCAGAGTGACTTCCGAACCATCCTGATTCACGCGCAGGGTAATATCGCGGAACTGCTGCGGCGTTTGCAGCAGCGATTGTGAGTTGATGGTGGCGTTCAGCGCCTGTTTATCCACCGACGGGGTACCGCCCAACTGGCCGACGGCAATCTGCGCGTTCTGCGATTCGATGGCGTCAGTCACATCTTTCGCCGTCATCTGATAGCTGTTGAGTTTCGCCGGATCGAGCCAGATACGCATTGAGTACTGCGAACCGTAGGCGTCGATATCGCCGACGCCGTTGACGCGGCTTAGAGGATCCTGCACGTTACTGGCGACGTAGTCAGCAATATCCTGCTTATCCATGCTGCCGTCGGTAGAGACAAACGCAAGAGTCAGAATGTTGGTGTCGCCGGTTTTGCGTACCGTTACCCCCTGATTCTGTACCGCCTGCGGCAGTTTTCGCATCGCCGATTGCAGCTGGTTTTGTACCTGCTGCACGGCTTCATCCGGATCGGTACCGGCGGTAAAGCTCAGGGTAACCGTTGCCTGACCGGTGGCGCTACTCTGCGATGACATGTACATGAGGTTATCAAGGCCGGTCATGTTTTGTTCGATAACCTGGGTGACGGTATTCTCCAGCGTTTGCGCCGAGGCGCCGGGATAATTCGCCGTGACTCGGACGTTAGGTGGCGCCAAATCCGGATATTGTTCTACGGGGAGCGACAAAATTGCCAGCGTGCCGGTCAGGACTAATAAAATAGCCAAAACCCAGGCAAAGATGGGGCGATCGATAAAGAAATTCGCCATCGGAATCAGGACCTCATTGTGTACATTTTTTGTTATTGCGCAGCCTGTGATACTTTATAGATAACCCCGCAGGCAATCGTGGAGAAATTAAGGAGATAGTGTAATTTATCATGTGTCTTTTATGAGAGCGTAAAGAAACGTCTGCCGCTCCTCTCTGAATTTATATGCGCTTATCACGTCTTTTCTGTCATTCCGCCAAAGCCGCCTATTATTGCTCAGCTAAATGAAACAAAATTTCATTCAGGTCAATATTTTTGATCTAAACCGGATTCTGGCGAGAAAAGCCGATTTCTGGGCAAATGACCATTGTCCAGCGGTCATGATGTCGGGTAATAAACAGTCATACTAAATGAGGGGTTATTAGCGATAAGCCGGAAGGATGTATGAACCACTTTATTATGAGCGATAGTCGCAAATGCATCGGATGCAGGGGCTGCGAAGTGGCCTGCGTGCTGGCGCATAATGGCGAACAACATGTCTTGACCCCACAGCGCTTTTTGCCGCGCATTAGCGTTATTAAAAACCAGAGCCAGCGTAACGCGGTAACCTGTCGTCACTGTGAAGGCGCGCCCTGCGTGCGTAGCTGCCCTAACGGCGCCATTAGCCAGCAGGATGACAGCGTATTAGTGCATGGAGAAAAATGTATTGGCTGTAAATCCTGCGTGGTGGCTTGCCCCTTTGGCGTGATGCAAATCGTCGTCACGTCAGACGGCAGAGCAACCGCGCATAAATGCGACTTATGCCATGAGCGCGACGCCGGGCCGGCCTGCGTGCAAAATTGTCCGGCGCAGGCATTACAGTTGGCGACCGATTCCGCGTTAAGCGAGATGGCGAAAGCGCGGCGCCTGCGGGCGGCGCGAGCGGATGCGGCGTCATGGCAACATCGGACTTTGACCGCCTTAGCGCCGACTACCGGCAATAAAGCCAGCCAGATGGCGGCCACGCCCGCCCGCGGCGAGGCGGATAAACTGGCGGCTGATGCGCGTAAACTGCACTTTGGCGAAATCTATTTGCCATTCAGCGCCGCCCAGGCGCGGCGGGAAACGCAACGCTGTCTAAAATGCGGCGATCGCAGCATCTGCGAGTGGACCTGTCCGCTACATAACCATATTCCGCAGTGGATCGAGCGGGTAAAGGCTGGCGACATCGCCAGCGCCGTTGAGCTTTCCCATCAAACCAACTGCCTGCCGGAAATTACCGGCCGCGTCTGCCCGCAGGATCGCCTGTGCGAAGGCGCCTGCACGCTGCGCGACGAGAGCGGCTCGGTGACTATCGGCAACATCGAACGCTATATCTCCGACCAGGCGCTGGCCGGCGGCTGGCGCCCAGACCTTTCGGCAGTAAAAGCCAGCGGCAAGAAGGTTGCCATCATCGGCGCCGGGCCTGCGGGCCTGGCCTGCGCCGACCTTCTGGCGCGTAGCGGCGTGGCGGCGGTGGTGTTCGATCGCCACCCGGAAATCGGCGGCCTGCTGACTTTCGGCATTCCGCCTTTCAAACTGGATAAATCATTGCTGGCGCGTCGGCGCGAGATTTTCAGCCAGATGGGCATCCGCTTTGAACTGAACTGCGAGGTGGGAAAAGACATCAAACTCGCTCAACTGCTTGCAGATTATGACGCGGTTTTCGTCGGCGCCGGTACCTATCGCTCGATGAAAGCCGATCTGCCCAACGAGGAGGCGCCGGGCGTGTATGAGGCGCTGCCGTTCCTTATTGCCAACACCAAACAGGTGATGGGGCTGGAGGCGCTGGCCGATGAGCCTTATATCGATACCGCCGGGCTGAAGGTTGTCGTGCTGGGGGGCGGCGATACGGCGATGGACTGCGTGCGTACCGCGCTGCGCCACGGCGCGCAACAGGTCACCTGCGCCTATCGTCGTGATGAAGCCAATATGCCGGGGTCGAAAAAAGAGGTCAAAAATGCCCGGGAAGAGGGGGCGAGCTTTGAATTCAATGTTCAGCCGATCACCCTTGAGCTCGGCGAGGACGGCCGAGTCTGCGGCGTGCGTTTTCTGCGCACCCAGCTTGGCGAACCTGACGCACAGGGCCGCCGCAGCCCGTCGCCTGTCCCCGGCAGCGAATTTGTCATGCCTGCCGACGCGGTCATTATGGCGTTTGGTTTCCACCCGCATTCGATGCCGTGGCTGGAAGCCGCAGGGGTACAGCTGGATAGCCGCGGGCGGATCAAGGCGAGCGTGGAGAGCCGTTATCGTTACCAGACCAGTAATCAGAAGGTCTTCGCCGGCGGCGACGCGGTACGCGGCGCGGATTTGGTGGTGACGGCGATGGCGGAAGGGCGGCATGCCGCGCAGGGGATCATGGACTACCTGGGCGTCGTTTCCGCACTGACGCACTAACGACAAAGCAGGCTCCGCGGCGTAGTATGACCGGGTTATTTCACGCTGCGGAGTTTGCATGTCACTTAATATCCACGTCATTAAAGATAAAATTCTCTCCGAAAACTATTTTCTGCTGCGCAACATGACCTATGAGTTGACGCGCCGCGACGGCAGCGTCGTGCGTCACAAACGCGAAGTGTACGATCGCGGCAACGGCGCCACGGTTCTGCTTTACAACCCCAGCAAGCAAAGCGTGGTACTGGTGCGCCAGTTCCGCGTCGCCACCTGGGTTAACGGCAACCCGGATGGCATGCTGATTGAAACCTGCGCAGGACTGCTGGATAACGACGCGCCAGAGGTATGTATCCGCAAGGAGGCGATCGAGGAGACCGGCTATCAGGTCGGCGAGGCGCGCAAGGTCTTCGAACTTTATATGTCGCCCGGCGGCGTGACCGAGCTGATTCACTTTTTTATCGCCGAATACAGCGAAGCGCAGCGCGCTAACCGGGGCGGCGGCGTGGATGATGAAGATATTGAGGTGCTGGAACTGCCGTTCGTCCGGGCGCTGGAGATGGTCGCCAACGGTGAAATCCAGGATGGCAAAGCGGTGATCCTGCTGCAATACCTACAAAATTCCGGCCTGATGTCGCGGGATCTCTGATAAATCTGATTGAGCAAAACCCCGCCAGTGCTGATGATAATGATGAATTAGAAATCACTCTGTCAGTCATACTTCGGGATTGTGCCGCTCATGCTTTATCGGGTTTTAATACTGCTTTTTTTCGGTTTTCTGCCGACATCGTTGGCGTGGGCGGCGCCAGCCCAGCAGCTGTTTGGAGACTGGCTTGTCACCTGCAACAATCAAAATTATTGCGTCACGCGTAATGTCGGGCTGCATCATGGATTGGTGATGACGCTAAGCCGCAGCGCGGGAGCTGCCACTGATGCCGCTTTGCGCATCGAACTTGGCGGCGTTGGTAATCCGGTTGCCGCGCTGGCGGCCATCGGCCCGCGGCTGCAGCTAGATGAAAAACCGCTGCATTTTGACGGTAAACATTGGCAGATTGCCGATAAGCTAATTAAAACCAGCGATAGCGTCAGCATCGACGCTTTCCTGCAGCAGGCCCAGGAGGGGAAAGAAATTACCCTGCAAAACGGTCTGCAAAGTATTTCATTAAAGGGCCTCAAGGCCGCGCTGCTATTTATTGATAATCGGCAAAAGCGGGTCGGCAGCGAAACCGCGTGGGTCGGCAAAGGTGAAGAACCACCGCTCAGCGTACCGCCAGCGCCGGCATTGCGAACCGTCGGCCAGGCGGAAGTGGCGCAATCGCCGCTTAGCCGCGACGAACTTAATGAGCTGATCGACTACGGCAATGAGCGGATGAACGCCAGCCCCTGTTCGCTCGATCCTTTCCGCCGGGAAATCCGCGTCACCGCGCTGACCGATGAGAAAGTTCTGCTGATGACTAGTTGCGAAGCGGGCGCCTACAACACCGTCTGGCTGGCGTGGCTGGTGTCGCGCAAAACGCCGCATCTCTCCCGCCAGGTGCGCCTGGCGCTGCCTTTCCAGCCTCCGGGGAATGCGCCGCGGGATATAGAGCTGATTAACGCCAGCTTCGATGAGCAGCGTCATGAACTGGTGACCTTCGATAAAGGCCGCGCGCCGGGCGATTGCGGAATCCAAACCCGCTGGCGTTATGACGGCCAGCGGTTTAATTTGACCCGCTACGCTCAGCAACCGCAGTGCGATAACTGGCAGGGGCCAGATGCCTGGCCCACACTATGGATCACCCGTTAAGCACTTTGCGGCTGACTTCGACAATATGTTCAGCGGTAAAGCCGAAGAACGGGAACAGCTTGTCGGCGGGCGCCGATTCCCCGTAGCGGGTCATACCAACAATTGCGCCTTTCAGGCCGACATATTTATACCAGTAGTCGGCAATACCGGCTTCGATAGCGACGCGGGCGCTAACATCGGAAGGCAGCACCGACTCGCGCCAGGCCTCATCCTGAGCATCGAAAACGTCGGTGGAAGGCAGCGACACCACCCGCACGTTTACGCCGCTGGCCAGCAGCGTCTCCGCCGCCTGAACGGTAATCTCGACTTCCGAACCGGTGGCGATAAGGATGAGATCCGGCTTGCCGCCCGCATCTTTCAGAACGTAACCGCCGCGCGCAATTTCCTGCACCTGTTCCGGCGTACGGGCCATTTGCGCCAGATTCTGTCGCGAAAGGATTAACGCGGTAGGGCCGTCATTGCGCTCGATGGCCGCCTGCCAGGCGACGGCGGTTTCCACCTGATCGCACGGCCGCCAGGTACTAAAATTGGGCGTCAGGCGCAGGCTTGCCAGTTGCTCCACCGCCTGATGCGTTGGGCCGTCTTCGCCAAGGCCGATTGAATCATGGGTGTAGACCATAATCTGGTGCGCTTTCATCAGCGCCGCCATGCGCGCGGCGTTGCGCGCGTATTCGACGAACATCAGGAAAGTCGAGGTATAGGGAATAAAACCGCCGTGCAGGGCGATGCCGTTAGCTACCGCGGTCATACCGAATTCGCGTACGCCGTAGTGGATATAATTACCCGCCTGATCCTCTTTGATCGACTTAGAGCCGGACCAGATCGTCAGGTTACTGGGCGCCAGGTCGGCGGAACCACCGAGCAGCTCAGGCAAATCCGGGCCGTAGGCGTTAAGCGCATTTTGCGAAGCCTTACGGCTGGCGATTTTCGCCGGTTCCGACTGTAGCTTCGCCACATAATCGTGGGCCGTTTTTTGCCAGTCAGCCGGGAGCTCACCTTCCATGCGGCGTTTCAGTTCAGCCGCCAGTTCTGGATACTGCTGCTGGTAAGCGGCGAATTTTTCATTCCACGCATGTTCTGCTTTCTCGCCGCGCGGCCGCGCATCCCAGCCCTGATAAATTTCTTTCGGGATTTCAAACGGCGGATATTTCCAGCCCAGCTGTTCGCGGGCCAGCGCGACCTCTTTTTCCCCCAATGCCGCGCCGTGCGACTCTTCGGAACCGGCTTTATTCGGTGAACCAAAGCCAATTATGGTGCGGCAAATAATCAGCGAGGGTTTGTCTGTTACCGCCTGCGCCTCCTGGATTGCCTGCTTCACCGCCTGCGGATCGTGACCGTCGATATCGCCAATCACGTGCCAGTGGTAGGCGCGAAAGCGCTCGGCGGTATCGTCGGTGAACCAGCCTTCAACGTGGCCGTCAATAGAGATACCGTTGTGATCGTAGAACCCGATCAGCTTGCCTAATCCCAGGGTGCCCGCCAGCGAACTGGCCTCGTGTGAAATCCCTTCCATCAGACAGCCATCGCCCATAAACACCCAGGTGTAGTGATCGACGATGTCGTGGCCGGGACGGTTAAACTGCGCCGCCAGCGTGCGTTCGGCGATAGCCATCCCGACGGCGTTAGCCAGCCCCTGGCCGAGCGGCCCGGTGGTGGTTTCCACGCCGGGGGTATAGCCATGTTCCGGGTGGCCCGGCGTTTTCGAATGCAGCTGGCGGAAGTTTTTCAGCTCATTCATCGGCAGATCGTAGCCGGTCAAATGCAGCAGGCTATACAGCAGCATCGAAGCATGGCCGTTAGACAAAATGAAACGATCGCGATCGTACCAGTGCGGATTTACCGGGTTGTGCTTGAGAAAATCGTTCCACAGCACTTCGGCGATATCCGCCATCCCCATCGGAGCGCCGGGGTGACCGGAATTGGCTTTCTGGACGGCGTCCATACTCAGGGCGCGAATGGCGTTAGCAAGCTCTCTTCGGGACATAGTCGTTTACTCCGTGACAAAGGATGACAGTTTTGCTGCTAGCAGATCTTCCAGTTTGCGTTGATCGACGGCGAACTGGCGAATACCTTCCGCCAGCTTTTCTACCGCCATCGGATCCTGGTTATGCTCCCAGCGGAATTCCGCTTCGCTTAGCGGAACCGGGCGCGGAAGTATCTGATGAGCGGGGATGAGTTTGCGTATTACCGGCGCGTCGCTGGCCTGCAGCTCTTGTAACAAGGCCGGGGAGATGGTCAGGCGGTCGCAGCCGACCAGCGCGAGGATTTGTTCGGTGCGGCGGAAGCTGGCGCCCATCACGATGGTGTTGTACTTATGGAGTTTGAAATAGTCGTAAATATTACGCACTGATTTCACCCCTGGGTCTTCATCAACCACGTAGGGATCTAACGGCTGACGTGCCTGATACCAATCGTAAATACGCCCGACGAAGGGCGAAATCAGAAACACGCCGGCTTCAGCGCAAGCGCGAGCCTGGGCGAAAGAGAACAGCAGCGTCAGGTTGCAGTGAATCCCTTCTTTTTCCAACACCTCCGCGGCGCGGATCCCTTCCCAGGTGGAGGCTAGTTTGATCAGGATCCGCGACTTATCGATCCCCATTTCCTGATAGAGAGCGACCAGATGGCGCGCTTTCTCGATACTTTTTTCACGATTGAAGGAGAGACGGGCATCGACTTCGGTGGAGACGCGCCCTGGGATGCTTTTGAGTATTTCCGCACCAAAATTGACCGCCAGTTTATCGCAGGCATTGGCGACCTGCGTCTCGCGGTTGCCGCCCTGTTTTGCGGCCCAGGCCAGGGCATCATCGATAAGCCCGGCGTAGTTTTCCAGTCCGGCAGCCTTTAAGAGCAGCGAAGGATTGGTGGTGGCATCTTCCGGCTGATAGTGGCGGATAGATTCAATGTCGCCGCTGTCGGCGACCACGGTGGTGAACTGTTTGATACTGTCTAGCTGATTCATTAAAAAGTACTCCTGGAACAATAAGTTGCATGAGTTCTTGTCGTTATGCGGTAGAGAGGGTGATGAGGTACATAACTAAAAAGCATAGCAGACGGGGCTATCATTGACCGTGAAACTAGGTTACATAAATATTATAAATTGATAACAACCAGACCTTTGTGATGGCAAGAGTATGGCGGCCTTCAAAGTTTAAACCGCCGTCAGGCGCGATACTAAGCCTCGCCTTAAGGCGGGCCGACGGCTCGCCATCACGCTTCACCCCCTACGATTCGATACGTGAAAGGAACCATAAAATGGATGAGCAGTTGAAACAAAGCGCCCTTGATTTCCACGAGTTCCCGGTACCCGGGAAAATTCAGGTGTCGCCGACTAAACCTCTGGCGACCCAACGCGATCTGGCGCTGGCATATTCGCCGGGCGTTGCCGCGCCGTGCCTGGAAATTGAGAAGGATCCTTTGGCCGCTTACAAATATACCGCTCGAGGCAACCTCGTGGCGGTGGTCTCCAACGGTACCGCCGTCCTCGGTTTAGGCAATATCGGCGCGCTGGCCGGAAAACCGGTAATGGAAGGAAAGGGCGTTCTGTTTAAGAAATTCGCCGGCATTGATGTGTTTGATATTGAAGTCGATGAGCTGGATCCTGACAAATTCATTAATGTCGTTGCCGCCCTGGAGCCGACATTTGGCGGCATCAACCTCGAAGATATTAAAGCGCCGGAATGTTTCTATATTGAACAGAAACTGCGTGAACGCATGAATATTCCGGTGTTCCACGACGATCAGCACGGTACGGCGATTATCAGTACCGCGGCAATTCTCAACGGTCTGCGGGTGGTGGAGAAGAATCTCTCCGATGTGCGGATGGTGGTCTCCGGCGCGGGAGCGGCGGCTATCGCCTGTATGAACCTGCTGGTGGCGCTGGGAATGCAGAAACACAATATCGTGGTCTGCGACTCGAAAGGCGTTATCTATAAAGACCGCGAAGCCAACATGGCGGAAACCAAAGCGGCCTACGCGGTGGAAGACGACGGGAAACGTACCCTCGACGATGTCATCGATGGCGCGGACATTTTCCTCGGCTGCTCCGGGCCGAAAGTTCTGACTCCGGAGATGGTCAAGAAGATGGCGCGCTCGCCGCTGATCCTCGCGCTGGCGAACCCGGAGCCGGAAATCCTGCCGCCGCTGGCGAAGGAAGTGCGCGACGACGTGATTATTTGTACCGGCCGTTCCGACTATCCAAACCAGGTCAACAACGTGCTGTGCTTCCCGTTCATCTTCCGCGGCGCGCTGGATGTCGGCGCGACGGCGATAAACGAAGAGATGAAGCTGGCGGCGGTTCATGCTATCGCCGAGCTGGCGCATGCCGAACAGAGCGAAGTCGTGGCTTCCGCCTATGGCGACCAGGACCTCAGCTTTGGCCCGGAGTACATTATTCCGAAACCGTTCGATCCGCGTCTGATCGTCAAGATCGCCCCAGCGGTCGCTAAAGCGGCGATGGAATCCGGCGTGGCGACGCGGCCGATTGCCGACTTCGATGCCTACATCGAGAAGCTGAGCGAGTTCGTTTATAAAACCAACCTGTTTATGAAGCCGATCTTCTCCCAGGCGCGCAAAGAGCCGAAGCGCGTGGTGCTGGCGGAAGGTGAGGAGACCCGCGTGCTGCACGCTACGCAGGAGCTGGTATCTCTGGGGCTGGCGAAGCCAATCCTCATCGGTCGTCCGAGCGTGATTGAAATGCGCATCCAGAAACTGGGTCTGCAGATCAAACCGGGCGTGGACTTTGAAATCGTCAATAATGAATCCGATCCGCGCTTTAAAGAGTACTGGAGCGAGTACTATCAGCTGATGAAGCGCCGCGGCATTACCCAGGAGCAGGCGCAGCGGGCGGTCATTAGCAACACTTCGGTCATTGGCGCGATTATGGTTCATCGCGGTGAGGCGGATGCGATGATCTGCGGAACCATCGGCGATTATCATGAGCACTATCGCGTGGTTCAGCCGCTGTTTGGCTTCCGCGACGGCGTCAGCACCGCCGGGGCGATGAATGCGCTGCTGCTGCCAAGCGGCAACACCTTTATCGCCGACACCTACGTCAATCACGATCCATCGCCGGAAGAGCTGGCGGAGATCACCCTGATGGCGGCGGAAAGCGTGCGTCGTTTTGGTATCGAACCGCGCGTGGCGCTGCTGTCGCACTCTAACTTCGGTTCAGCTGATTGCCCGTCCGCCAGCAAAATGCGCAAAACGCTGGAATTGGTGAAAGCGAGCGCGCCGGATCTGATGATTGACGGCGAAATGCACGGCGACGCCGCACTGGTCGAAAGCATCCGTAATGACCGTATGCCGGATAGCCCGCTGAAAGGGGCGGCTAATATTCTGGTGATGCCGAATATGGAAGCCGCGCGTATCAGCTACAACCTGCTGCGCGTCTCCAGTTCGGAAGGGGTCACCGTCGGGCCGGTACTGATGGGTATCGCTAAGCCGGTGCATATTCTGACGCCTATTGCCTCCGTGCGCCGTATCGTCAATATGGTGGCGCTGGCGGTCGTGGAAGCGCAGACCCAGCCGCTATAAGCACAATAAAAAAGTAAGCCCCGGTATGCCGGGGCTTTTTTGTCTCAGAAGACCTAAATTAGATCCACTCTTTGACTTTAATAAACTCGCTCAATGCGGCTTCCGGGCTGCCTTCTTGCGGGTGGTAGTCATACTCCCAGCGCACCAGGGGCGGCATCGACATCAGAATAGACTCCGTACGCCCGCCGGTCTGCAGGCCAAACAGCGTGCCGCGATCCCACACCAGATTGAATTCCACATAACGCCCGCGGCGATAAAGCTGGAAATCGCGTTCGCGTTCGCCATAAGGCGTGGTTTTTCGGCGCTCAACGATCGGCAGGTAAGCGTCGGTAAAGCCGTTGCCCACCGCCTGCATAAAGGCGAAGCAGTGGTCGAAATCCGGCGTATTTAAATCATCAAAGAACAGGCCGCCAATGCCGCGCTGCTCATTGCGGTGCTTAAGGAAGAAGTAATCATCGCACCACTTTTTATAGCGCGGATAGACCTCGTCGCCGTACGGCAGGCACAAATCGCGGGCGGTACGATGCCAGTGGATGGCGTCTTCTTCAAATCCGTAATAAGGCGTTAAATCAAAACCGCCGCCGAACCACCACACCGGATCGGCGCCGGGCTTCTCGGCAATAAAAAAGCGAACGTTAGCGTGGCTGGTCGGCACATAGGGGTTGCGCGGATGCACCACCAGCGAAACCCCCATTGCTTCAAAGCTGCGCCCGGCCAGTTCCGGGCGGTGGGCGGTAGCCGAGGCGGGCATCGCATCGCCGTGGACGTGAGAAAAGTTAACCCCGGCCTGCTCAAAGATGCCGCCGTCACGTAAAACCCGGCTGCGTCCGCCACCGCCGCCTTCGCGCTGCCAGCTATCTTCAACAAAATCCTTGCCGTCAACGGCGGAGAGTTTGGCGCAAATGGCATCCTGCAGCTGAAGAAGGAAGGCTTTGACCTGCTGTACATCGGGTTTCATTAACGTCTCTTCGAATGCGCTTTCTGGTTATCGAACCAGTGGAAATAACTAATAATGCCGGAAGCGATAGCGTTAGCAATCTTCTGGCGGAAAGCGGTTGTGCCGAGTAGCTTCTCTTCATTTGGGTTGGTAATGAACGACGTTTCGACCAGCACCGAGGGAATCGAAGGGGACTTCAGCACCACAAAGGCCGCCTGCTCTGTATTGCGGCTGTGCAGTTTATGCACCGGCTTAATCTTTTTCAGAATATGCGAGCCGAGCGTCAGGCTGTTCTTAATGGTGTCGGTTTGCACCAAATCGAACAATACCTGCTGCAGCAGATGGTCCTTATCCGTTGCTTTTTTACCGGCGACCTCATCGGCGCGGTTTTCGCGCTCGGAGAGATATTTCGCCATGGCGCTACTGGCGCCGCGGTTGGAGAGCGCAAAGACGGAGGCGCCGGCCGCACTCGGGTTGGTAAAGCCGTCGGCGTGAATCGACATAAACAGATCGGCGCCGTGCTGGTGGGCGATCTCAACGCGATCGTACAGTGGAATAAAGGTATCGCCGCTACGCGTCAGACGGGCATCGATGCCGTTGCTGCGTAAAATGCTGCGCACATTTTTGGCAATGGCCAGCACGACGTGTTTTTCTTTCGAACCGTTGTGGCCAATTGCCCCCGTATCGATGCCGCCATGACCGGGGTCAAGCATCACCAGACGCCTGCTGCCTGCTTTCTTTGCGACGGGTTTGCTGTGTCCATTGGAAGTTTTTAGCGGCTGCTCTTTGGCAGTGGCTTGGGAAGCGACGCCGGTTAGCGTCATCGCAGCCAGTCCTGCTTTCAGCACCTGACGGCGCGAAGCAAGTATTTTTAATGGTTTAAAAGTGCTCATTCGGCCTGAATTGTAAACAAGTGATGTCCAATGTTATATCGTATCGCGTTTCCCGTTACGACCACTCAAAATAAGAATTGTTTTACTTTTCATTTCAATACATGACAAAGCGATATTATGCCATTTTTTGCTGATGATTTCGCCTGATATTGGCTATCAGTCATATTCGCGCCATAATCACTGTTTTTAACCGTAAATGGTGGGGAATACCATGGAGATTCGCGTTTTTCGCCAGCAGGATTTCGAAGAAGTGATCACCCTTTGGGAGCGCTGCGATCTTCTGCGCCCATGGAACGATCCGGAAATGGATATCGAGCGTAAGCTCAACCACGACGTGAGCTTGTTTCTGGTCGCTGAAGTGAACGGTGAAGTGGTAGGGACGGTAATGGGCGGTTACGACGGACACCGCGGTTCCGCTTACTATCTTGGCGTACATCCGGAATACCGCGGCCGCGGTATCGCTAATGCGCTGCTCAATCGGCTGGAAAAGAAGCTGATCGCCCGCGGCTGCCCGAAAATTTCAATTATGGTGCGTGACGATAACGAAGTGGTGCAGGGGATGTATGAGCGTCTCGGTTACGAGCACTCGGATGTACTCACCCTCGGTAAACGCCTGATTGAAGATGAAGAATACTGAATTTATTCCTGCCGATTATGATACCCAGGGCCGTTTACGGCTGCCGCTGTTGTTTTGGGGCGTTCTGTTGCTGCAGGCGCGCACCTGGGTACTGTTCGTTATGGCCGGCGCCTCCCGCCAGCAGGGAGATGCGCTGCTGAGCCTGTTCTATCCCGATCACGATAACTTCTGGCTGGGGTTACTGCCCGGCGTACCGGCGGTAGCGGCATTTTTGTTGAGCGGTCAGCGTCAGCGTTTCCCGCGGCTCTGGCCGCTGATGCGTTGGCTGCTGATTGCCTCGCAGGCGCTATTGCTGGCCTGGCAGCCGTGGCTGTGGTTCACCGGCGAGGCGCCTTCCGCGCTGACCATCGCCCTGCTGGCGGCCGATATTTATGCGCTATGGTGGCTGATAACCAGCCGCAGGTTGCATGCCTGTTTTCGCCTCGAAGCGCTTTAATGGCACTTTTTGCCGATCGCGTACTCCAACATGCGTTGAATTAATCAGAAGGATTGAGTTATGAAATCGCTACGTCTAATGCTCTGCGCGCTTCCGCTGGCGCTAACCGGCTGCTCAACGATGAGCGCGGTGAACTGGTCGGCTGCCTATCCGTGGAACTGGTTTGGTTCTTCCAACGAGGTCACCGAGCAGGGCGTGGGTAAACTGACAGCATCGACGCCGCTGAATGAGCAGGCGATTAGCGATGCCCTCGGCGGCAGCTACCGTCTGCGCAGCGGAATGAAAACCACGGATGGCAAAATCGTTCACTATTTTGAAGCGCTAAAGGATGACAAGCTGGCGCTGACCATCAACGGCGATGGCGGTACGGTGAGCCGCATTGACGTGCGCGATAGCGCAATTCCCGCCGCCAGCGGCGTGAAAATCGGTACCCCGTTTAGCGAACTGTACAGCAAAGCGTTTGGCAACTGCGAGAAAGGCGCTCCTGATAACGGCGCGGTGGTGGAATGTAAAGCCGCAGGGAGCCAGCACATCAGCTATGCCTTTACCGGCCACTGGAGCGGTCCGGACGAGCTGATGCCGTCCGACGATACCCTGAAGAACTGGAAAGTCAGCAAAATTATCTGGCGTCGCTAATTTGATCTGAAGAGACACGTGGGCGGATAAAAACGGTTACAATAGCGCGTTAGCAACGCGATAGCGTTGTGGTTGCATCATTTCAGGAGGAGCGATGTCTCAGGTTCAGAGCGGCATTTTGCCGGAACATTGCCGCGCGGCGATTTGGATTGAAGCCAATGTCAAAGGGGACGTTAACGCCCTGCGCGAAGCGAGCAAAATTTTTGTCGATAACGTGGCCACCTTCCAGGCTAAATTCCCTGACGCCAAACTCGGCGCGGTGGTCGCTTTCGGCAATACCGTCTGGCGTCAGCTGAGCGGCGGTGAAGGCGCGGAAGAGTTAAAAGATTTTCCGGTTTACGGTAAAGGGCTGGCGCCATCCACGCAGTATGACGTGTTGATTCATATTTTATCCGCCCGTCATGAAGTGAACTTTTCCGTCGCCCAGGCGGCGGTGGCCGCTTTCGGCGACGCCATTGAAGTGAAAGAAGAAATTCACGGTTTCCGCTGGGTGGAAGAACGCGATCTGAGCGGCTTTGTCGACGGCACCGAAAACCCGGCAGGCGAAGAAACCCGCCGTGAAGTCGCGGTGATTAAAGACGGCGTTGACGCGGGCGGCAGCTACGTATTCGTGCAGCGCTGGGAGCACAATCTTAAGCAACTGAACCGCATGAGCGTGCCGGATCAGGAGATGATGATTGGCCGTACCAAAGACGCCAACGAAGAGATCGACGGCGACGAGCGCCCGATTACTTCGCACCTGAGCCGCGTGGACTTAAAAGAAGATGGCAAAGGCCTGAAAATCGTCCGCCAGAGCCTGCCGTACGGTACCGCCAGCGGCACTAACGGCCTGTACTTCTGCGCCTACTGCGCGCGCCTGTATAACATTGAGCAACAGCTGCTGAGCATGTTCGGCGATACCGACGGTAAGCGTGATGCGATGCTGCGCTTTACAAAACCGGTGACCGGCGGTTATTACTTCGCGCCGTCGCTGGAGCGTATCCAGGCGCTGTAATTTTTCCCCTCACCCTAACCCTCTCCCCAATGGGGAGAGGGGACGGCACGGTGGACTCTCTTTCTCCCTCTCCCTCAGGGAGAGGGGCGGGGTGAGGGCATCGGCGACTCAAGCGCTTCAAGTATTCTCTCCATCACCGCATCTTCATACTCTTCAAACTCATTATTCCAGAAGCGTAAAACCCGCCATCCCTGGCTCTGTAGCCAGCGGCGAACATCGTAGGCGTTCTGTTGGCGTTAAGCTACGTCTGAGCTGCCGAGCAAATATCTGTGGATTTTTCATATAAACACAGTGCACGCCTGGCTGCCGTTTGTCACAATGACACGTCGAATCTGCGAGCCGCTTTCAGCAAAGCTTTGCCAGTTGCTTATTCTCTTTTCTACTTCCAAATCGCCAAACGGTATATAAAACCGTTACTCCTTTCGTACTCGTTATAAATATGATGATCATCAGTAAATGATCATTTTTGATAAGGGTGCGCAATGGCCGTTAAATCACTGAAAAAAGGATATCTGGCGCTGGCGGCTTCCATGCTGCTGGTGGCGCAGGCGCAGGCGACTGAACTGCTGAACAGTTCCTATGATGTTTCCCGCGAG
Organism: Klebsiella sp. 141161; assembly: GCF_050600815.1. Taxonomy (NCBI): domain Bacteria; kingdom Pseudomonadati; phylum Pseudomonadota; class Gammaproteobacteria; order Enterobacterales; family Enterobacteriaceae; genus Klebsiella; species Klebsiella sp. 141161. Next base: position 135,374 of record NZ_JAQIRN010000005.1, read on the forward strand.
CTGTTCGCCGCCCTTAATCCGCCTTTTGAGCAGCAGTGGGCAAAAGAAAACGGCGGCGATAAGCTGACCATCAAGCAGTCCCATGCGGGTTCCTCCAAGCAGGCGTTGGCGATTCTGCAAGGCCTGAAGGCTGACGTCGTGACCTATAACCAGGTGACGGACGTCCAGATTCTGCATGATAAAGGCAACCTGATCCCGGCAGACTGGCAGAGCCGTCTGCCGAATAACAGCTCACCGTTCTATTCGACCATGGCTTTCCTGGTGCGTAAGGGCAACCCCAAAAATATTCATGACTGGAACGATCTGGTGCGTTCTGACGTGAAGCTGATCTTCCCGAATCCTAAAACTTCAGGCAACGCGCGTTATACCTATCTTGCGGCCTGGGGGGCGGCGGACAAAGCCGATGGCGGCGATAAAGCCAAAACCGAACAGTTCATGACCCAGTTCCTGAAGAACGTCGAGGTATTCGATACCGGCGGTCGCGGCGCGACCACCACCTTCGTCGAGCGCGGGCTAGGCGATGTGCTGATTACTTTTGAATCGGAAGTTAATAACATCCGTAAACAGTATGAAGCGCAGGGGTTTGAAGTCGTTGTGCCGAAGGTCAATATCCTTGCCGAGTTCCCGGTAGCGTGGGTAGACAAAAACGTTAAGGCCAACGGTACTGAAAAAGCGGCGAAAGCCTACCTGAACTATCTCTATAGTCCGCAGGCGCAGACCATCATCACCGATTACTACTATCGCGTGAACGACCCGAAAGTCATGGCGTCGCTGAAAGATAAATTCCCGCAGACCGAACTGTTCCGCGTGGAAGACCAGTTTGGCAGCTGGCCTGAAGTGATGAAAACCCACTTCGTCAGCGGCGGCGAGCTGGACAAACTGCTGGCAGCGGGGCGTCAGTAATGTTGGCTGTGTCGTCCAAGCGCGTGCTGCCGGGCTTTACCCTGAGCCTTGGCACCAGCCTGCTGTTTGTGTGCCTGATTTTACTGTTGCCGCTCAGCGCGCTGGTGATGCAGCTGGCGCAGATGAGCTGGGCGCAGTATTGGGAGGTGATTACCAACCCGCAGGTGGTCGCCGCCTATAAAGTCACGCTGCTGTCTGCTTTTGTGGCGTCGATTTTTAACGGCGTGTTCGGCCTGCTGATGGCGTGGATCCTTACCCGCTATCGTTTCCCGGGCCGTACGCTGCTCGATGCCCTAATGGACCTGCCGTTCGCGCTGCCAACGGCAGTGGCGGGCCTGACGCTGGCCTCGCTGTTTTCGGTTAATGGCTTGTACGGCGAGTGGCTGGCGAAGTTTGATATCAAAGTGACCTATACCTGGCTTGGCATCGCGGTGGCGATGGCCTTTACCAGTATTCCGTTTGTGGTGCGTACCGTGCAGCCGGTGCTGGAAGAATTAGGGCCGGAATATGAAGAAGCGGCGGAAACCCTCGGCGCGACGCGCTTACAGAGTTTCCGCAAAGTGGTGCTGCCTGAACTGTCGCCAGCTCTGCTGGCGGGGATTGCGCTGTCGTTTACCCGCAGCCTTGGCGAGTTCGGCGCGGTGATCTTTATCGCCGGCAACATCGCATGGAAAACGGAAGTGACTTCGCTGATGATTTTCATTCGTTTGCAGGAGTTTGATTACCCGGCGGCGAGCGCGATTGCCTCGGTGATCCTCGCGGCTTCGCTGCTGCTGCTGTTCTCTATCAACACCCTGCAGAGTCGCTTTGGTCGACGCGTGGTAGGTCACTAATGGCGGAAGTTACTCAATTGAAGCGCTATGACGCGCCCCGGATCAACTGGGGCAAATGGTTTCTGATCGGCGTCGGGATGCTGGTATCCGCCTTCATCCTCGTGGTGCCGATGATTTATATTTTTGTCCAGGCTTTCAGTAAAGGGTTAATGCCGGTGTTGGAAAACCTGGCCAATCCGGACATGCTGCACGCCATCTGGCTGACGGTGATGATCGCGTTAATTACCGTGCCGGTGAATCTGGTGTTCGGTACGCTGCTGGCCTGGCTGGTGACGCGCTTTACCTTCCCTGGCCGCCAGCTGCTGCTGACGATGCTGGATATCCCGTTCGCCGTCTCGCCGGTGGTGGCAGGTCTGGTTTATTTGCTGTTTTACGGCTCCAACGGCCCACTAGGCGGCTGGCTTGATGAGCACAACCTGCAGATCATGTTCGCCTGGCCGGGCATGGTGCTGGCGACTATCTTCGTCACCTGTCCGTTTGTGGTCCGCGAGCTGGTACCGGTGATGATGAGTCAGGGGAGCAACGAAGATGAAGCGGCGATCCTGCTTGGCGCTTCCGGTTGGCAGATGTTCCGCCGGGTGACGCTACCCAATATTCGCTGGGCGCTGCTGTACGGCGTGGTGTTGACCAATGCCCGCGCGATTGGCGAATTTGGCGCGGTGTCGGTCGTTTCCGGCTCGATCCGCGGCGAAACGTTGTCGCTGCCGCTGCAAATTGAATTACTGCAGCAGGACTATAACACCGTCGGTTCGTTTACCGCCGCGGCCCTGCTGACGTTAATGGCTATTTTGACTCTGTTTTTAAAGAGTATGTTGCAATGGCGTCTGGCCAATCAGGAAAAACGCGCGCAACAGGAGGGAAATCATGAGCATTGAGATTGCCAATATTAAGAAATCGTTTGGTCGCACCCAGGTGCTGAATGATATCTCGCTGGATATCCCTTCCGGGCAAATGGTTGCGCTGCTGGGGCCGTCCGGCTCCGGTAAAACCACCTTATTGCGGATTATCGCCGGGCTGGAGCATCAATCCAGCGGCCATATCCGTTTTCACGGTACCGACGTGAGCCGGATGCACGCCCGCGATCGTAAAGTGGGCTTTGTTTTCCAGCACTATGCGCTGTTTCGGCATATGACGGTATTCGATAACATCGCCTTTGGCCTGACCGTGCTGCCGCGCCGTGAGCGTCCCAATGCGGCGGCGATTAAAGCCAAAGTGACCAAACTGCTGGAGATGGTACAACTGGCCCATCTTGCCGACCGTTATCCGGCGCAGCTTTCCGGCGGCCAGAAGCAACGCGTGGCGTTAGCGCGCGCGCTGGCGGTCGAGCCGCAAATTCTGCTGCTGGATGAACCCTTTGGCGCGCTGGATGCGCAGGTGCGTAAAGAACTGCGCCGCTGGCTGCGCCAGCTACATGAAGAGTTAAAATTCACCAGCGTGTTTGTTACCCACGACCAGGAAGAGGCGATGGAAGTCGCCGATCGGGTAGTGGTAATGAGCCAGGGAAACATCGAACAGGCCGATGCGCCTGAACGCGTCTGGCGCGAACCTTCGACCCGTTTTGTGCTTGAGTTTATGGGCGAAGTTAACCGCCTGCAGGGCACCATTCGCGGCGGCCAGTTCCACGTCGGCGCCCACCGCTGGCCTTTAGGCTATACCCCGGCATACCAGGGGCCGGTCGATCTGTTCCTGCGACCGTGGGAAGTAGATATCAGCCGCCGTACCAGCCTGGATTCGCCGTTGCCGGTGCAGGTGCTGGAAGCCAGTCCGAAGGGGCACTACACCCAATTAGTTGTCCAGCCTCTGGGGTGGTATGACGAACCGCTGAGCGTGGTGCTGGCGGGCGATGAGGCCCCGTCCCGTGGCGAACGCCTGTTTGTCGGCTTGCAGAATGCGCGCCTGTATAATGGAACCGAACGTATCGAACCGCGCGGCGAACTTGCTCTGGCAGAGACGGCCTGATAGCTTAAATCCACGTGCTTTTGCCGGGCGGCGCTGCGCTGACCCGGCCGACAGCCCGGAGCGCATGACGCGGCCGGGCTTTTTATTGGACAGCTGAAGTGAACACATTAGAACAAACAATCGGCAACACGCCGCTGGTGAAATTACAACGTCTGGGGCCGGACAACGGCAGCGAAATCTGGCTTAAGCTTGAGGGCAATAACCCGGCGGGCTCGGTAAAAGATCGCGCCGCGCTGTCGATGATTGTCGAAGCGGAAAAGCGCGGCGAAATTAAACCAGGCGACGTGCTTATCGAGGCGACCAGCGGTAATACCGGTATCGCGCTGGCGATGATTGCGGCGTTAAAAGGCTATCAGATGAAACTGCTGATGCCGGACAACATGAGCCAGGAGCGCCGTGCCGCGATGCGCGCCTACGGCGCTGAATTGATTCTGGTCACCAAAGAGCAGGGGATGGAGGGTGCTCGCGATCTGGCCGCCGCGATGGCCGAGCGTGGCGAGGGTAAACTATTGGATCAGTTTAACAATCCCGATAACCCTTACGCTCATTACACCACTACCGGCCCGGAGATCTGGCGCCAGACGGACGGGCGTATTACCCACTTTGTTTCCAGCATGGGCACCACCGGTACGATTACCGGCGTATCGCGTTTTCTGCGCGAACAGGCGAAGCCGGTAAGCATCATTGGGCTGCAGCCGGAAGAGGGCAGCAGCATTCCGGGGATCCGTCGTTGGCCGCAGGAATATATGCCGGGCATTTTTAATGCCTCGTTGGTCGATGAGGTGCTGGATATCCACCAGCAGGATGCGGAAAACACGATGCGCCAGCTGGCCGTACAGGAAGGGATCTTCTGTGGCGTCAGTTCCGGCGGCGCGGTTGCCGGGGCGCTGCGTATTGCTCGCGCCAATCCGGGCGCGGTGGTGGTGGCGATCATCTGCGATCGCGGCGATCGCTATCTCTCAACCGGCGTGTTCGGCGAAGAACACTTCAGCCAGGGGGCGGGTATCTAAACGCGCTATCACGGCCCCCATGTCAGGCATGGGGGCCGGTTAACTAAAGTGCGTGTTTCGCTACCAGCTTATCCAGAAACGCCCATAGTTTTTGATTCATCTCGCGATAATCCCATTGCCTCATTTCATCTTCGCTGCGAATAAAGCGCCTGCCTTTTGCGGCGGCAAGTTCATGTTGCGAGTGGGTAATTAATAACTCGATGACCTCCGCGTCAAACTCCATATGGCACTGAAAACCGTAGACCCGATCGCTATATTTGACGATTTGCCGCGGGCACCCTTCGCTGGAAGCCAGGACTTCCGCCGCAGGCGTCAGGCCCGGCATATCGTTGTGCCAGTGACCGACTACCACCGATGGTCCGAAATGGGCGATGTTGTCATCCTGCAGTCCGGCGGTGGTCATGATGATAGGATAGTGGCCAATCTCTTTTTCCGGGCTTTGCATCACCGGCGCACCCAGCGCTTCGCCGATGAGCTGCGATCCGAGACAAATCCCGACCACGATACGCCCGGCGGCAATCGCCTGGGCAATCAGGTTTTTCTCGGTATGGGCATCAAACCATGGGCACTCGGCAAGCGTGGTGCGTGGTGATTGCGGGCCGCCAAGTACCACCAGCATATCAAAACCCTCGGCACTCGCCGGCAGCGGATCCCCGGCATAAACCCGCGACCAGCTGGCCTGATAGCCGCGCGCGTTAACCCAGCGCAGATAGGCGCCGGGCGCTTCAAAAACTTCATGGACGATAAAGTGGATCCGCATAACAACTCCCGTGTTTAACAAGGTAAGACCAGCGATAAATCGTGTGCAAGTTGTTCAATTTGCGCCTCGGTTAAGGCGCCCAGCGACAGGCGCAGACCGTGCGACGGTGTTTTCACGCCAAAGGCTTCACCTTCACGCACCAGCCAACCGGCCCGCGCCAGACGCAGCGCCAGCGGCTGGCTGGCGGTTGATAGCGGCAGCCAGAAATTAAGACCATCGCCAGGCGGATAATCACCAACGCCGTGGTGGGCCAACGCGGCGGCGAGCCGCTGATTTTGCTGCTGATAATGGCGCTGGCTCGCAGTCAGAGAAGCGGCAAAAGCGCTATCATTCAGGCAGGCGAACGCCAGCTCTTGCAGTAAATGGCTGACCCACTGGCTACCGGCGTTCAGGCGCAGGCGCAGCGCCGCCGAGGTTGTCGGGTCGCTGGCGACTATTGCCAGCCGCAAATCCGGGCCCAGGGTTTTAGACATTGAGCGCACCAGCGCCCAACGCTGAATGCCTTCGGGTAGCGGATTGTGCCAGCGTGTCGCTGAGAGCAGGGCGAAGTGATCGTCAACAATCGCCAGCGTCTGCGGATAGCGGGCGAGCACGGTGCGAATCGCTTCTGCGCGCTCCGGCGTCAAACTGCAGCCAGTCGGGTTGTGAGCGCGTGGAGTCAGTATTACCGCGCGTGCGCCGTTGCGCAGGGCTTCTTCAAGCCGCTCCGGACTCATGCCTTCACCGTCCACGGCGACAGGGCTGGGCTGGAAACCGGCGTAACGCAGCATATTGATGCTGCTCAGAAAGCAGGGGTCTTCTACCGCGACGCTGTCGCCGGGTAGCAGCAGCGCGCAGAGCAGGCGTTCCAGGGCGTCAATCGCGCCGCTGGTCAAGTTGATATCAAATTCGTGGCCGATATCGTGACTGACCCACTCCCGGGCCCAGTCAGCCAGCCGTGGCTCAACGGCGGCATCGCCATATAAGTGCGGGGTCTGCGCCAGCTGCGGAAGAAAACGGCCAATATCCGGCAGACATCGTGGATCCGGATTGCCGCCGGAAATATCAATCAGCGAAGTCGTTGGATCGCCGCCCTCGACCGCATTAAGCGTATTGCGCGCCTTAATGGCCGTGCCGTTGCGCCCCTGACTGACGGCGAGCCCTGAAGTCACCAGCCGCTTGTAGGCCGCCGCCACCGTATTGCGGTTGACTGCCAGTTCGCCTGCCAGTTCGCGCACCGGCGGCAGCGCCTCGCCGGGTTGCAACGCGCCGCTCTGCACCAGATGACGGATGTTATCGAAAATCTCGCTTGCGGTTTTTCCGGTGAACATTATTGACCTATGACAAAATGAATTTTAGCATAGGACGAATGATAATCAGAGTATGACCCGCTGTCCAGCGGGGGGAGAAAGGATGAGTCAGCAAGACGAAATACAGTCCGTGCTCTTTAACGACCACTGCCGGGCGCTGGAGGTTGATATTGTGGCGGTGCAATCGCAGGTGGTATACGGCAGCGTTGGCAACAGTATCGCGGTACCGGCAATCAAGCAGCATGAATTACGGGTGATGGCGGTGCCGACGGTGTTATTCAGCAATACCCCACATTACGATACTTTCTACGGTGGAGTGATCCCGGAAGAGTGGTTTAGCGGCTATCTGCGGGCGCTGGAGGAGCGTGATGCGCTTCGCGAGCTGCGGGCGGTAACCACCGGCTATATGGGCAGCGCCGGGCAAATTGCGCTGCTGGCGCAGTGGCTGCAGCGGATCCGCGTGCACCATCCCGACCTCTGTATTCTGGTTGACCCGGTGATTGGCGATGTGGATAGCGGCATCTACGTAAAAGCGGAGATCCCCGAGGCTTATCGCCGCCACCTGTTGCCGCTGGCGCGGGGTATCACGCCAAATCTGTTCGAGCTCGAAACCCTCAGCGGCATGCCGTGCCACAACCAGCGGGAAGCGGTGGTCGCCGCGCGAAGTCTGCTTTCCGATACGCTAAAGTGGGTGGTGATTACCAGCGCGCCTGGACTGGATGCTTCGACTATTAACGTGCTGGTTGTCACCGACGACGCGGTCGAAGTGGTCGTCCATCCTCGCGTCGAAACTGACCTTAAAGGCACCGGCGACCTGTTCTGCGCCGAACTCATCAGCAACCTGGTACGCGACATGCCGTTGGGCGACGCTACGCGCGCCGCCGCTCAGCGCGTGCTGGCGGTAATGACCTGGACCGAGAGTCAGGGCTGCGATGAACTCATTTTACCGCCGTCTGGAGCGCAATAACGATGCATAGCTATCGGTTAGTGGTACGCAGGGAAGGAAGAACCGTCGGCCATTATGAGACGACGGGAATGAACGCGCTGGAAGATGCCTGTAGGGCGAGGTCGTTGTTTGAAAGCGATCCTGGCTACCAGTGCGAGCTATGGGTCGCGGATAGCGAACGGCGTATTCTGGAAAGTAGCCCGCAGGGGATGAAGATCCTGGCGAGTGAAAAGTGCTACCGGCCGGCATAAAAAAATGGCGCCTTCAGGCGCCATTTTCTCGGCAAGCAAGAATTACTTCTTGATGCGGATAACCGGAGTTTCACCAACGGTGACGCTACCGGACAGTTTGATCAGCTCTTTGATCTCGTCCATGTTGGAGATAACAACCGGAGTCAGGGTAGACTTGGCTTTTTCTTCCAGCAGCGGCAGATCGAATTCGATAACCGGGTCGCCGACTTTCACGCGCTGACCTTCTTCAGCGATGCGCTTGAAGCCTTCGCCTTTCAGTTCAACGGTATCGATACCGAAGTGAACAAACAGCTCAATGCCGCTATCGGATTCAATAGAGAAAGCATGGTTGGTTTCAAAAATTTTACCGATGGTACCCTCTACCGGCGCAACCATTTTGTTGCCAGTAGGTTTGATGGCAATGCCATCACCCACAATTTTCTCCGCAAAAACCACATCCGGCACGTCTTCGATGTTGACGATCTCGCCAGAGAGCGGAGCAACAATCTCAATAGTTCCGGTGTCTTTTTTGTCATCAGAAACCAGAGATTTCAGTTTATCGAACAAACCCATGATCTTCTCCTAAGCAGTAATTTGGGCCGCGCATCTCGTGGATTAGCAGATTGTTTTTTCTTCAATGAACTTGTTAACCAGCGTCATTAACTCGTCCGTCGTCGGTTGAGCAAGAGCCTGCTCTGCTAATACTTTCGCATCTTCGAAGTTCGTGTTACGAATAATCTTCTTGATGCGCGGGATGGAAATGGCGCTCATAGAGAATTCGTCCAGCCCCATACCCAGCAACAGAAGTGTAGCACGTTCATCGCCCGCAAGCTCACCACACATACCAGTCCATTTGCCTTCTGCATGAGAAGCATCAATAACTTGCTTGATCAGAGTCAGCACAGACGGTGACATCGGCTGGTAAAGATGCGAGATCATATCATTACCACGGTCAACTGCCAGAGTATATTGCGTTAAATCATTGGTTCCGATACTAAAGAAATCAACTTCTTTGGCTAAATGACGAGCAATGGTCGCGGCCGCCGGGGTTTCCACCATCACGCCGATCTCAATCGATTCGTCAAAAGCTTTACCTTCGTCACGCAGTTCCTGTTTGTAGATCTCAATCTCTTTCTTCAGTGCGCGCACTTCTTCAACAGAGATGATCATCGGGAACATGATGCGCAGTTTACCGAAAGCGGAGGCTCGCAGGATAGCGCGAACCTGGTCGCGGAGGATCTCTTTACGATCCATCGCGATACGCACGGCGCGCCAACCGAGGAACGGGTTCTCTTCTTTCGGGAAGTTCATGTACGGCAGCTCTTTATCGCCGCCGATGTCCATGGTGCGAACGATAACGGCCTGTGAGCCGCACGCTTCAGCCACCGCTTTATAGGCTGCGAACTGTTCTTCTTCAGTCGGCAGAGAATCGCGGTCCATGAACAGGAATTCAGTACGGTACAGGCCTACGCCTTCCGCGCCGTTGCGCTCAGCGCCGTCTACGTCGCGAACGGTACCGATGTTAGCGCAAACTTCAACCTGATGACCGTCGAGAGTGATGGCCGGCAGATCTTTCAGTTTCGCCAGTTCTGCTTTTTCTTCAGCAACCTGCGCCTGCAGCGCACGCAGCTCTTCGATTTTTTCGTTGCTTGGGTTAACCAGAACCTGGTTGTTAACCGCATCAAGAATCAGATAGTCGCCGTTTTTCACCTGGGAGGTGACGCTTCCGGTACCGACGATTGCCGGCAGTTCAAGGGAGCGCGCCATGATAGAGGTGTGGGAAGTACGGCCGCCCGCGTCGGTGATGAAACCCAGCACCTTATTCAGGTTCAGCTGTGCGGTTTCCGACGGGGTCAGATCGGCGGCAACGAGGATGACTTCATCCGCGATAGCGCTCAGATCGATGATTGCCAGGCCCAGAATGTTGCGCAGCAGACGTTTACCGATGTCGCGTACGTCAGCGGCACGCTCTTTCAGGTATTCATCATCCAGCTCTTCCAGTGCAGTTGCCTGACCTTCGATAACTTCATTGGCTGCCGCATCGGCAGTCATGTGCTTATCTTTAATCAGGGCTATGATTTCCTGCTCAAGCTCCTCATCTTCCAGCAGCATAATATGCCCTTCGAAGATGGCTTCTTTTTCTTCACCGAAAGTTTCACCAGCTTTGGTTTTGATGACCTCCAGCTGGGCGGAGGCCTTGGTGCGGCCGTTCAGGAAACGTTCAACTTCCTGATCAACCTTATCGGCAGAAATTTTCTTCCGGTCGATGACAATTTCATCTTCTTTCAGCAGGAGAGCCTTGCCGAAAGCGATACCCGGGGATGCTAAAATGCCTGAAATCATAACCCTACCTTACTTGTGACTGATATTAAAAAGAACCCGTGAACTTACTCGAGTTCAGCCATCAGTTTAACCAGATGCTCAACTGCTTTTTGCTCATCTTCGCCTTCAGCGGAGATGGTCACAACGGTACCCTGAGTCAGGCCCAGAGTTTGCAGTTTGAACAGGCTTTTTGCGCTGGCGCTTTTGCCGTTGGAGGTTACAGTGATCTCAGAAGTGAAGCCTTTCGCTTCTTTAACAAACTGAGCAGCAGGGCGGGTGTGCAGACCGTTCGGAGCGGTAATGGTAACTTCTTGCTGGAACATTATATTTCCCCAACTTATAGGTTTAGTGTTGTGGACCTAAAGTCTAGCCTAACGACCAAACTTTAGCCTGTATTGTTAGCGCCGGCGTTACGTGTGTGGCTAAGGCGTCAGCAGCGAAACCGCTGAGAGGACCTTAAGTCCGTTGACGTCTAGCACTTCATTAAACATTATGCCGCGAAAGGAAGACTTGAACCAAATCATAAAATCGATTCAGCCTGCGGAAATCCAAATCTGAATAATTTCGCGCTTCAAAATAAATGTGCTGGTTAAATACCAGACCCTACGAGGTGAATCAATGCCAGGAGGGGTAAAACTTTGACGTATGCCACAAAAAAGCACCCGAAAAGGTGCTTTTTTACACGGTTTTTACAAACTGGCACTACTGTTGCAATTCTTTCTCGGTGAAGAGATCTGCGAACAGCGCCGTGCTTAAATAACGCTCACCAGAAGACGGTAGGATAACCACAATATTCTTATTGGTAAAGGCTTCATCTTCCTGCAGCTTTAACGCCGCGGCGACAGCCGCGCCGGAAGAGATACCGGCCAGAATGCCTTCTTCTTCCATCAGGCGACGGGCGGTGGAGATAGCCTCTTCATTGGTAATAGCGACCACTTTATCGACCAGTTTCAGGTCGAGGTTGCCCGGGATAAAGCCGGCGCCGATGCCCTGAATTTTGTGCGGGCCAGGTTTCAGCTCTTCGCCAGCCAGCGCCTGAGTGATAACCGGCGAGTCGGTCGGCTCAACGGCGACGGTAATCAGATCTTTTTTGCCTTTCGTGCCTTTAATATAACGAGAAACACCGGTCAGAGTACCGCCGGTACCGACGCCGGAAATAAAGACGTCAACCTGGCCATCGGTGTCTTCCCAGATTTCCGGGCCGGTGGTTTTTTCGTGAATTTCCGGGTTCGCCGGGTTACTGAACTGCTGCAGCAGCAGATACTTTTCCGGGTCGCTGGCGACAATCTCTTCCGCCTTCTGGATGGCGCCTTTCATGCCTTTCGCGCCTTCGGTCAGCACCAGGTTAGCGCCCAGCGCTTTCAGCAGCTTGCGGCGTTCCACGCTCATGGTTTCCGGCATGGTCAGCGTCAGTTTGTAGCCGCGAGCGGCGGCGACGTAGGCAAGGGCAATACCGGTGTTGCCGCTGGTTGGTTCAACCAGTTCCACACCCGGTTTCAGTACGCCGCGCTTTTCAGCATCCCAAATCATATTGGCGCCGATACGGCATTTAACGCTAAAGCTCGGGTTACGAGATTCTACCTTGGCCAGGATTCGGCCATTACCGATGCGGTTCAGTCGTACCAGCGGCGTATGACCGATAGTCAGGGAGTTGTCTTCAAAAATCTTACTCATGGCCCGTCCTTAACTGTATGAAATTTGGGGGTACGGCTTCAGCATACCCGCTTAAACAATATCCGGAAGTAAGGATTTAGCATATCTATATGCTGAAGGGAAATAATGATGAGCAAGAAGGAATAAGACGGAAATAAGGGGCGGCGTGAACCGCCCCGAAAGAGACAGCTAAGCGCGCTATTTCCACATCGCGTGCTTATCGCGGTAGCAATCCACCCACATCGCCGTCGCGCCGCAGATAGCGACTGGCAAAATCACCAGGTTGAGAACCGGGATCATGGTGAACAGGCTGGTCAGCGCGCCAAACTGCATGTTAATGACCTTCCGCGAGCGCAGCGCCTCGCGCATGGTTTTAAACGGCACTTTATGGTTATCGAACGGATAGTCGCAGTACTGAATGGCCAGCATCCAGGCGCTAAACAGGAACCACAGTACCGGCGCGACGGTTTGACCAATGCCGGGGATAAAGTACAGCAGCAACAGAACGATGGCGCGCGGCAGGTACCAGGCAAACTTTTGCCATTCGCGTTTCATAATGCGCGGGACATCTTTCATAATGCCGAATACGCCAACGTCCGGCGGCGTCGCGCCGGTCAGCCGCGCTTCGAGCTGTTCTGCCAGCAGGCCGCTAAACGGCGCGGCAATCCAGTTGGCGATAGTCGAAAAGAAGTAACCAAATACCAACAAAATAGAGATAACCGCCACCGGCCACAGTAGGTAGTTTAACCACTGAAGCCATTCAGGCACATGGCTCATTAATGAAGGGATCCAGCTATCGAGACGGGTAAACAGCCACCAGAACGCGCCGCCCATCAGAATCACGTTAACTAATAAAGGCAGGAACACGAAACGTCGGATCCCTGGCAGCCTGATGAGTTTCCAGCCTTGTGAAAAATAGTAGACGCCGCTACGTGGGGTAGTTGCGGATGATGAAACCATAGTCAGGCGATGCTCCTTTTTTAACATTCAGTGTGAATGCCCGCTTATTTTATCGGGTTGTCAGACAATAACCAGTTAGGAAATGTTCGAAAAAACAGCAAAAAGCACGATTTAGTTCATCTTTATGGGGTGAAAGGGGCAGACGCACTTGCACTTGATGTAATCGGCAAATACTCTTAGTGAGTAAATGTTTGCCGTGGTGGCAAGGTGTTAGAACAACAGAGAATATAATGATGCAGGATTTGCGTCTGATATTAATCATTGTTGGCGCGATCGCCATAATCGCTTTACTGGTACATGGTTTCTGGACCAGCCGTAAAGAGCGTTCCTCGATGTTCCGCGATCGCCCACTGAAACGTATGAAGTCTCGCGACGATGAAACATCGGAAGGCGATGACTTTGATGACGATGTTGAAGGCGTAGGTGAAGTTCGCGTTCACCGGGTTAATCACGCCCCGAACGGCGCATATGGGGAGCAAGAAGCACCTCGTCAGGCGCCGCAACACCAGTATCAGCCTCCTTATGAGCGTCAGGTGCAGCAGCCTGTGCGTCAGGACGAGCCGGTTCATCAGGCGCCGCCGCACGCGTCGCGCCCGCAGCAGCCTGTTGCTCCGCAGCCGCAGGCCCAGCCGCCGCATCATGTTGCCCCTGCTCAGCCGGTACATCCAGCGCAGCCGGTTCATCAGCCGCAGCCGGTACCGCCGCAATATCAGCAGCCGGTGCAGCCTGCGCCGCAGCAGCCTGTAGCTCAACAGTCGGCGCCAGTCCCACAACCTGTTGCTCAACAACCTGCGCCGGTTCAACAGCCTGCCGCGCCGCAGCCGCAACCGGCCCCTGAAGCGCCAGCCGCTGAACCTCAGCAGCCGGCCGCCGCGCCGCAGCCGAAAGAGCGCAAAGAGACGGTCATCGTGATGAACGTCGCCGCGCATCACGGTTCGCAGCTTAATGGCGAACTGCTGATCAACAGCATCCAGCAGGCCGGCTTTAAGTTTGGTGATATGAATATTTTCCATCGTCATTTAAGCCCGGACGGTAGCGGACAGGTATTGTTTAGCCTGGCGAACATGGTTAAACCTGGCACCTTCAATCCGGATGCGATGGTGGATATGACCACGCCGGGCGTGACTATCTTTATGCAGGTGCCGTCGTTTGGCGACGAGTTGCAAAACTTTAAACTGATGCTGCAGTCGGCGCAGTACATCGCCGATGAAGTTGGCGGCGTGGTGCTTGACGACCAGCGTCGGATGATGACGCCGCAGAAACTGCGCGAGTACCAGGATCGTATTCGCGAAGTAAAAGAGGCTAACGCCTGATTTCTACGCGCTAGCGTGTCGTCTGCTTAATCTGAACCCCCGCCCGTCGGGGGTTTTTTATCATTGATGGTGCGATATGGAACCAATCGAACAAAAACTGACTGAACTGCGAACCACCCTTCGCCATCATGAATATCTGTATCATGTTATGGACACCCCGGAGATTCCCGATGCGGAATATGACCGGCTGATGCGCGAACTGCGCGAACTCGAAGCGCAACATCCTGAACTGATTACCCCTGACTCGCCAACCCAGCGCGTTGGCGCGGCGCCATTGGCCTCTTTTAGCCAGATTCGCCATGAAGTGCCAATGCTATCGCTGGATAACGTCTTTGATGAAGAGGGTTTCCTCGCCTTTAACAAACGCGTGCAGGACCGTTTAAGCGATACGGCGGATCTGACCTGGTGCTGCGAGCTCAAGCTCGATGGCCTGGCGGTCAGCATCCTCTATGAAAACGGCGTGCTGATGCAGGCGGCGACCCGTGGCGATGGCACCACCGGCGAGGATATTACCTCCAACGTGCGCACCATTCGCGCTATTCCGTTGAAGCTACGCGGCGACAATATCCCGGCGCGTCTGGAAGTGCGCGGAGAAGTGTTCCTGCCGCAGGCTGGATTTGAAAAAATTAATGAAGAAGCCCGCCGCAGCGGCGGTAAAGTGTTTGCTAACCCGCGCAATGCCGCTGCGGGCTCGTTGCGCCAGTTGGACCCGCGTATTACCGCGAAGCGACCGCTTACTTTCTTCTGCTACGGCGTTGGCGTGCTGGAAGGCGGCGAACTGCCGGCCAGCCACTCTGCGCGTTTACAGCAGTTTAAGCAGTGGGGGCTACCGGTGAGCGACCGCGTGAAGCTGTGTCATTCTCCAGAGGAAGTGCTCACTTACTATCGCCAGGTTGAAGAAGATCGTCCGAAACTTGGTTTTGATATTGACGGCGTGGTAATTAAAGTCGATTCGCTGGCGCTGCAGGAGCAGCTTGGTTTCGTCGCCCGTGCCCCGCGCTGGGCGGTAGCCTTTAAATTCCCGGCCCAGGAGCAGATGACTTTTGTCAACGATGTGGAATTCCAGGTTGGCCGTACCGGGGCGATTACGCCGGTAGCGCGCCTTGAACCGGTGCACGTGGCCGGGGTACTGGTCAGTAACGCCACGCTGCATAACGCCGACGAAATCGAACGTTTAGGTCTGCGTATTGGCGACAAAGTGGTGATTCGCCGCGCGGGGGACGTGATCCCGCAGGTCGTCAACGTAGTGCTTTCTGAACGCCCGGAACATACGCGTGAAATCATCTTCCCAACCCATTGCCCGGTATGTCATTCCGATGTTGAACGCGTGGAAGGGGAAGCGGTGGCGCGCTGCACCGGCGGGCTTATCTGCGGCGCACAGCGTAAAGAAGCGCTGAAGCACTTTGTCTCCCGACGGGCGCTGGATGTCGACGGTATGGGCGATAAAATCATCGATCAGCTGGTTGAGAAAGAGTACGTCCATACGCCAGCCGATCTGTTCCGTCTCAGCGCGGGCAAACTAACCGGGCTGGATCGCATGGGGCCTAAATCGGCGCAAAACGTGGTCAACGCGCTGGAGAAAGCGAAAGAGACGACTTTCGCCCGCTTCCTGTATGCGTTAGGTATTCGCGAAGTCGGTGAGGCGACAGCAGCGGGACTGGCGGCGCATTTTGGCACAATTGAAGCGCTGGAACAGGCTTCAATTGAGGAACTGCAGAAGGTGCCTGACGTCGGGATTGTCGTCGCTACGCATACTTTTAACTTCTTCGCCGAAGAGAGCAACCGCGAGGTCATCGCGCAACTGCGCGCTGAAGGCGTCCGCTGGCCGGCGCCGGTGGTGGTGAAGGCGGAAGAAATTGACAGTCCGTTTGCTGGTAAAACCGTGGTATTAACCGGTAGCCTGAGCCAGCTGTCGCGCGATGAAGCCAAAGCGCGGCTGGTCGCGCTGGGGGCGAAAGTCGCCGGCAGCGTGTCGAAGAAAACCGATCTGGTGATTGCCGGCGAAGCGGCGGGCTCTAAGCTTGCGAAGGCGCAGGAGTTAGGCATTGAGGTTATCGACGAAGCCGAAATGATGCGCCTGCTGGGAGAATAACGTGGATAAAGCGCAGCTCATCGAGATTGCTAATACCGAGATGCCATTTGGCAAATATAAGGGGCGCCGTTTGATCGACGTCCCGGAAGAGTATTTGCTGTGGTTTGCCCGTAAGGATCAATTCCCTGCCGGGCATCTCGGCGAGCTGATGGCGTTGACCTTATTAATCAAGACCGAGGGGCTGACGCAACTGGTGCAGCCCCTGAAGCAACCGCGTTAACCTGCCGTAGCGCGGGATTTCTCCTGCGCCTGTTGGGCGTCTGTTTGCGCTTTATAGCGACGAGCCAGCACGGCGCAGACCATCAGTTGGATCTGATGGAAGATCATTAGCGGCAGCACCATTATCCCCAGAATCGATGCCGGGAACAGGATATTCGCCATCGGTATCCCGTTCGCCAGGCTCTTTTTCGAGCCGCAGAAGACGATGGTAATTTCATCCGGCTTGCTAAAGCCGCAGCGGCGGGCGACAAAAACGTTGATCGCGATGACAATGGCCAATAGCACCAGGCTGACAACGACGATAAACAACAGCGACCCTACGCCCACTTTATGCCAGATTCCATTGACGACGGCTTCGCTAAAGGCGGAGTAGACCACCAGCAGGATTGAGGTCTGGTCGGTTTTGCCAATCCATTTTTTATGTTTCGCCACCCAGCTACCTATCCACGGGCGCGACAAGTGTCCAAGAACAAACGGCAGCAACAGCTGCAGCATAATCTTACCGACCTGTTCCAGATCGCCGCCAGCGCCATGCAAATGCATCAACAGTCCTACCAGCAATGGCGAGACAAAAATACCGAGCAGACTTGACGCTGAAGCGGAACAGACCGCCGCGGCGACGTTACCGCCGGCGAGCGAAGTAAAAGCAATAGCTGACTGTACGGTCGCCGGTAAGATACAAAGGTAAATAAAACCGCTATAGAGCATCGGGTCGACCTTAATCGGCGCCCACCACGCAAACAGAACCCCCAGAACCGGAAAAACAATAAAGGTGCTGCACATCACCCACAGGTGTAAACGCCAGTGGCTGCCGCCGGCGATAATGGCTTCACGCGACAGCTTGGCGCCGTGCATAAAGAATAACAGCGCGATGGCGGCGGTGGTGAGATGCTCGACGAAAGGGACGAATTCGCCGCGCGCCGGGAAGAACGAGGCCAGCAGAACCACGGTGATCAATGTCAGTGTAAATGGATCAAGAATGCGGAAAAGTTTCATAAACGCTCCTGAAATTCGATGCCGCTATTGTGCTTTCTTTGTTTTGAGAAATAAAATTGATTTATTGCATCTATTCATGAATAAAACAGATGAATTATTCGTTACGTCAGTTAAAGGTCTTTGTCACCGTCGCCAGGGCGCGCAGTTTTAGCCGTGCCGGGGAAATTATTGGTCTTAGCCAGTCGGCAGTGAGCCATAGCGTTAAGGAACTGGAGCACCAGACCGGCGTACGTTTGCTCGACAGAACGACGCGTGAAGTGGTGCTCACCGAAGCAGGCCATCAGCTGGCGGGCAAGCTTGAGCGTTTGCTTGATGAACTCCATGTGACCCTGCGCGAAGCGGGGCGGGTAGGGCAGCAGCTGACGGGGACCGTGCGCGTCGCCGCCAGCCAGACCATCTCGGCGCATCTGATCCCGCAATGCATCGCTCATAGCAATCGCCGCTATCCGGATATTGATTTCGTACTGCATGACAGGCCGCAGCAGTGGGTGCTGGAAAGTATCCGTCAGGGAGAGGTTGATTTTGGTATCGTTATCGATCCGGGGACGGCGGCAGACTTGCAGTGCGAGTCCGTATTGGCGGAACCTTTTCTGTTGTTATGTCGTGAGGATCACCGCTTTTCCCGGCAGTCATCGGTCAACTGGCAGGAGTTGCAAGGGGAGAGGCTGGTATTGCAGGACTATGCTTCCGGCAGTCGGCCGCTGATTGATGCCGCGCTGGCGCGTTTCGCCATCAAAGCCGATATCGTGCAGGAGATTGGTCATCCGGCGACGCTATTCCCGATGGTGGAATCGGGGATTGGTATTAGCGTACTGCCGGCGCTGGCTTTACCCTTGCCGCAGGGCAGCCGTTTGCAGGTAAAAAGATTAACCCCGGTTGTGGAACGCCAATTGATGCTGGCGCAGCGAAAAAACCGTTCGCTGTCGACCGCGGCGCAGGCGCTGTGGGAAATCGTGCGAGAAGAGGGCGCAAACCTGACATCAGCCAGAATTGAGGACCCGCTGTATCAGCGCTGAAGTTTTTTGCCTGGGCGCGGAGTTCTGCGCATAGCAAAAAGGCGCCTTTAGGGCGCCTTTTTACATTGGTGGGTCGTGCAGGATGACTCGGCTTCGCCTCGCCCTACGGGCCGTCGCCGCAAGCGGCGCCGTTGTCTCACTGCGTTCGACCCGAACCTGCTGCAGGTTCGAATCTTAAAGTTCTGCGCATAGCAAAAAGGCGCCTTTAGGGCGCCTTTTTACATTGGTGGGTCGTGCAGGATTCGAACCTGCGACCAATTGATTAAAAGTCAACTGCTCTACCAACTGAGCTAACGACCCGAAGTGGTGGGTGATGACGGGATCGAACCGCCGACCCCCTCCTTGTAAGGGAGGTGCTCTCCCAGCTGAGCTAATCACCCACTTCGGTACTTCACATTTTGACAGAAAATCCAGCTGGCGAGAAAGTGGTGGGTGATGACGGGATCGAACCGCCGACCCCCTCCTTGTAAGGGAGGTGCTCTCCCAGCTGAGCTAATCACCCACTTCTCAATTTTCTGTTCTACACGGCGGAGACTACTTTAAGTAGTTGGTGGGTGATGACGGGATCGAACCGCCGACCCCCTCCTTGTAAGGGAGGTGCTCTCCCAGCTGAGCTAATCACCCCCGCTGTGTGGAGTCGCATTATAGGGAGAGTTGAAATTGAGTCAACGCCTTTTCTAAATAATTTGTTTGTTCGTCGTAAAATTAAACAAAGCGATCGCAAAATCAGCTTCGGCGTATGATTTATAAACAAAAATGGTAAAGCGTGATGTTGAGGCGGGATCTACATTGAGGAATCAGCCTGTGGTGTTAGAATATTCCCCTATCAATTCCAAGAACACTGCCGGCTATCGGCATCTTTATTAAACGTAAGGCCATTTCATGAAAATCAAAACTCGCTTCGCGCCAAGCCCAACAGGCTATCTGCACGTTGGCGGTGCGCGTACTGCTCTCTATTCCTGGCTTTTTGCACGTAACCACGGCGGTGAGTTTGTGCTGCGTATTGAAGACACCGATCTCGAACGCTCCACCCCGGAAGCAATTGAAGCCATCATGGATGGGATGAACTGGCTGAATCTGGAATGGGACGAAGGCCCGTATTTCCAGACTAAACGTTTCGATCGCTATAACGCGGTTATTGATGAAATGCTGGAAGCAGGCACAGCATATAAATGCTACTGCTCGAAAGAACGTCTCGACGCGCTGCGTGAAGAACAGATGGCTAACGGTGAAAAGCCGCGCTACGACGGTCGCTGCCGCCATGATCATCAGCATCACGCCGCCGACGAGCCGTGCGTCGTGCGTTTTGCCAACCCGCAGGAAGGTTCGGTTATCTTTGACGACCAGATCCGCGGGCCGATCGAATTCAGCAACCAGGAGCTGGACGATCTGATCATTCGCCGTACCGACGGCTCCCCGACCTACAACTTCTGCGTCGTGGTGGATGACTGGGATATGGCGATCACCCACGTGATCCGCGGCGAAGACCACATCAACAATACCCCGCGCCAGATCAACATTCTTAAAGCGCTGAATGCGCCGGTGCCGGTGTATGCGCACGTATCGATGATCAACGGCGATGACGGTAAAAAACTTTCCAAGCGCCACGGCGCGGTGAGCGTGATGCAGTACCGTGACGACGGCTACCTGCCGGAAGCGCTGCTGAACTATCTGGTGCGCCTGGGCTGGTCTCATGGCGATCAGGAGATCTTCACTCGCGAAGAGATGATCGAGTTCTTCTCGCTGGGCGCGGTGAGCAAGTCTGCCAGTGCGTTCAACACCGATAAACTGCTGTGGTTAAACCATCACTATATCAACACGCTGCCGGCGGAATATGTGGCGACGCATCTGCAGTGGCACATTGAGCAGGAAAATATCGATACCCGTAATGGCCCGCAGTTGTCCGAGCTGGTTAAGCTGCTGGGCGAGCGTTGCAAAACGCTGAAAGAGATTGCCCAGAGCTGCCGCTACTTCTATGAAGAGTTCGCTGAGTTCGACGCCGATGCGGCGAAGAAACACCTGCGCCCGGTGGCGCGTCAGCCGCTGGAAGTGGTTCGCGATAAGCTGGCGGCCATTAGCGACTGGTCGGCGGAAAATGTCCACCATGCGATTCAGGCGACCGCCGATGAGCTGGAAGTGGGTATGGGGAAAGTGGGCATGCCGCTGCGTGTGGCCGTGACCGGCGCGGGTCAGTCTCCGGCGCTCGACGTCACCGTTCACGCGATCGGTAAATCCCGTAGCGTTGAACGTATCAACAAAGCGCTGGCGTTTATCGCCGAGCGCGAAAGCCAGCAGTCCTGAGGCCGAGCGTAAGCTAAAGCAAGCGGCAGGTTAATCCTGCCGTTTTTTTTCGCCGCTATTTTGTCGCGGGGCTAATACCTAACCGCGCCAGGAAGCCACTAATGCCATCGCGGGCAAGTAGATCCCGAAGGTGAGTTTGTTCTGCGGCGGTCATTAACTGCAGCGTATCGGCGATTTGCCGCCATACCGCATCCGCTTCATTGATAAAGTAGCCGCCGGGCTGTTCGGCGAGCTGATACTCTTCATTCAGATGACGAAATGCCGGAATATTGGTCAGAAAATCAATCACTGGCCGGTCGATGACAATCAAACGCGCACGCCCGCCTTTGACGCCGGGAATCGCCTCGGTTCGCCACTTTTGTTCTCGCGCCCAACGGTTGACCGTTTGTCTGGCCAGACCCAGAACTTCAGCAAGCTCCGCAGGCGTCATTTTTTCTTTTAGTTTCATCATTCTTATTTTACTGGCCGCGTATTCCAAGACGGTTTAACAACCCGGTAATGCCTTCGCGTAGCAGCAGCGACATTAGCTGCTTCTGTTCGCGATGAGTCATCTCTTTGCAGAGCGTAAGCAATAAGGGTTCGAGATCGGTCTCAGCGACCGAATAGGGCGAGGGCGTTTCCGCTACGCGCTGGGCATTGCGGATAAACTCCCGTACCTGCTCGTTAACGTGTACGAGACGCGCTTTGCCTCCCTGTACGCCAGGCCGCGGAGAAGTTTGCCACCCCTCTTTACGAACCCATTTATTTATCGTCTGTCGGCTAAAGCCAGTTAGATGCGCAATTTCTTCCGGAGTCATTCGTTCCTTGAGCATACTATTTCCTGAGTAAATATGTGGGAATTAGTGCTTCATGTTATAGCATCCTTTTACAGGAAATAGTGACATGTTTAACGCCTGCCTGCGATAAGGCTCGCATTGTCAGCTATTTGCCTGCTTTTTCAGCGATTGAATCAGGAGGGGTAATTTTGCCGTTGACACCTGGCGAAGGAATTCATATTATGCCGCCCGTCAACACGACACGCTTTACGTTACGGGGCTATAGCTCAGCTGGGAGAGCGCTTGCATGGCATGCAAGAGGTCAGCGGTTCGATCCCGCTTAGCTCCACCAAATTCTGCACCCAGCGGATTTGGTTCGTAAAGAGGTCCTGTGGGGCTATAGCTCAGCTGGGAGAGCGCTTGCATGGCATGCAAGAGGTCAGCGGTTCGATCCCGCTTAGCTCCACCAAAATTCGAACCCTCGCTACGGCGGGGGTTTTTGCTTTTGGCGCCGTCAATGTAAATGACGTTAAGCTTACGTCAGCGTGTATCGAGCAAATAAAAACCAACGTAATTTAGGAATTTTTCTCGGTTTATTTTCTTGCCTGCCATTATTAACCAACATACTATTTTCTGATTGCTTATAATTTTTTAGCCGCAGAGGTGTTGATTAACAATAATGACTGACATATTTAACATCAAAGTTAAAAAAACTCTGCTGGCGTTAATTGTTTGTTTGATTTTTATTCCGCTTTCTCGATTAATTTCTCCGCAAACCCTTATCGACGGAAAACAAATTTATCTGGCATGGCTACCATTAAGCGTCATGTACGCAACCATTTGTATTTTCGGTCGTTACGCCGTTGCTCCTTTGATTGTTGCGTTTGCAATTACTAATACATTTATAATAGATCTAACTTATACGCAGGCCGCTATCCTGTTATTCTGTCAGTTATTTTCCGTCTTTTTCACCTTCGCAATCATGCGCTCGTTGTCGGGGAAAAAATGGCGTAGCGGAAGGCCGGCCAAGCGCCATATTGGTCGCCGTATCTTCTGGGGCGGCTTCTTTGCCCCCATCCTGCTTAAGCTGACGATGTATCTGGCGGGGCGCTTCTTCGCTTTCCCGCTTGCCGTCTCAAGCTACTTTAGTACCGCCTCGATCATCTATTCCGTTATTGATATTCAGGCGTTGATATGTGCCGCCTTAATCTTTACGACCGCTTTCTATTATCCGATGAGAATGATAGTTAGCCCACGTTATCGGCGGGTGTTTTGGGCCCGTCATTGTCAACCGTGGCTGGTGAAAGAAAAAAGAACCTTTACCGTGTATTGGTTTATAGCATTAATCGCAATCATGCTGGTGCTTTGCGCGCCTTTTGATTCCGATTTAATTGCCGGATATCTGGTGCCAATTATTTTCATTCTCTACTTCGTTGGTATTGGGCGGCTGGGGCATGAGTTAATTCGCATTACGTGGGCTATTTCGGCATTCTTTTTAGTCGCCTATAACAAAAACTTTCTGCAGGGCGTTCAATCGGGGTACTCCTTGTCATTTGTCCTGTCGGTGCTAATTTCATTCACGATTTGTTTGTTTTACATGACGGATATTTATTCGCGTAGCGACAGAATTAAACAACGCTGGCGCGATCGGGCTGAAGAGGATCCGTTAACCGGGTTACCCAATCTGCGAGCTCTGGAGGGACATTTGCGCCAGTCGCCGCGGGTGGTTATTAGCAGTCTGCGCATCGAAAACCTGGACTTCCTTAGCCGCCATTACGGCATGATGATGCGCGTAGAGTGCAAACGACAAATAGCCCGCCGCCTGCAGCCGCTCCTGGATCACCGCGATAAAATTTATCAGCTCCCGGGTAGCGAGTTATTGTTGGTGATAGAAGGGCCGGATCCGGCTGCGCGGCTAAATCACATTGTCGCGATGCTTAACCACGCAAAATTTAACTGGCATAACCACGCTCTCGATTTAGAGTTTGGCGCGGCGTGGGGCAGCTACAGCGGCATTGAGACGGAATTACATCCCATGCTCGGCCAGCTTAGTTGGCTATCGGAGCAGGCTGGCGCCGTGCAGCGGGTGCTGGCGTTAGATACCGCGCAGGAAGAGGTTTCCGATCAAACGACCGAACAGGTGCGGATGCTGACGAAAATTAAACAAGCGCTGAACGAGCGTAATCTTCTGTTATATGCGCAGCCGATTCAGAATGCAGAAGGGGAAGGCTATTACGAAATCCTCACCCGTATGCGCTGCGGCGAGACGATTATCACCCCCGATCGTTTTATTCCGCTTATTGCACAGTTCAACCTCAGTCAGCGCTTCGATATGCTGGTGCTGGAAACGCTGTTCAGCCAGCTTGATCAACATCCCGGCCGACGTTTCTCCGTTAATTTGCTGCCGTATACGCTGATGCAAAAGGATAGCGCCGCACAGATCATCGCGCTGTTTAAGCGTTATCGCGTTTCGCCTGCTTATATCACGATTGAGATAACCGAAGAACAGGCGTTCTCGAATGCGGATACCAGCATGCATAATATTCAGCTGCTGAGCGAGTTCGGTTGCGCTATCGCTATTGATGACTTCGGTACCGGTTACGCTAACTATGAGCGTCTGAAAAGCCTGCAGGCGGATATCGTAAAAATTGACGGCTGCTTCGTGCACGAAATCGAGAGCGACCAGCTTGATGCGATTATCGTGAAATCCATTATCGAAATCGCGAGGGCGAAACAGTTAACGGTCGTCGCAGAGTACGTAGAGACCCAGGCGCAGAAGGCGATGTTACTGGCGCTGGGCGTCGATTATTTGCAGGGCTACTTGATTGGCAAACCACAGCCGTTAAGCGAATTGAAGGCGTAAAAAAGCCGGGCGATGCTACAGCCCGGCTTGTTATTTTATTAACGTCTGTTTGAGATTACAGTACCAGCGCAGCGATAGAGGCTGACAACACGCTGACCAGCGTGGAACCGTAAACCAGTTTCAGACCAAAGCGAGAAACCACGTTACCTTGCTCTTCATTCAGGCCTTTAATCGCCCCGGCGATGATGCCGATAGAAGAGAAGTTGGCGAAGGAGACCAGGAAGATGGAGATGATACCTTCCGCACGCGGGGAGAGCGTCGCTGCCACTTTCTGCAGATCCATCATCGCCACGAATTCGTTAGACACCAGTTTGGTCGCCATAATACTGCCGACCTGCAGCGCTTCGCTCGCCGGCACGCCCATTACCCACGCAACCGGGTAGAAGATGTAGCCAAGGATCCCCTGGAAGGAGATGCTGTAACCAAACCAGCCGGTAACGGTGGCGAACAGGGCGTTAAGTGCGGAGATCAGCGCGATAAAGCCGATCAGCATCGCCGCAACGATAATCGCTACTTTAAAGCCTGCCAGAATGTATTCGCCCAACATTTCGAAGAAGCTCTGACCTTCGTGCAGATTGGACATCTGCAGGTTTTCTTCGCTCTGCTCAACGCGATACGGGTTAATCATCGACAGGACGATAAAGGTGCTGAACATGTTAAGCACCAGCGCGGCAACCACATACTTCGGCTGCAGCATAGTCATATAGGCGCCGACGATGGACATCGAAACGGTAGACATCGCGGTTGCCGCCATGGTGTACATACGGTTGCGCGACATTTTGCCGAGAATATCTTTATAGGCGATGAAGTTTTCCGACTGGCCGAGGATCAGCGAGCTGACGGCGTTGAAGGATTCCAGTTTGCCCATGCCGTTAACTTTCGACAGCACGGTACCGATAGCGCGGATGACAATCGGCAGAATGCGAATATGCTGTAAAATACCAATCAGCGCGGAAATAAAGACGATTGGGCACAAAACCTTCAGGAAGAAGAAGGCCAGACCTTTATCGTTCATGTTACCGAATACGAAGTTGGTGCCTTCGTTGGCGAAACCGAGAAGTTTCTCGAACATCTCAGAAAAGCCTTTCACGAAACCCAGACCGACATCGGAGTTCAGGAAGAACCAGGCCAGCAAAACTTCAATAACAAGTAATTGAATAACATAACGAATGCGGATCTGCTTACGGTTGTGACTGACCAGCAAGGCCAGTATAGCCACCACAACGATCGCGAGGACAAAATGCAAGACGCGGTCCATATTTGCTCCAAATATGAGGCAGGTTAAATTTCCGTGCACATTCTATGCAACAAGCCTAAATAAAACGAGATCGAATCCACACTATTGCAAGGATATGTGACCAATAACAAAAATAGTGATCAATCGTACATTTTTGTTATGTTATGCAAAGGTATTAAAAGTTGCATTAATGTACTAATCTGATGAAAGGCGCGTTGTCCACATCTTCACGCCCGTTTTGTTGTTTGGCCTACTATCGTTCCCTCCTATCAAAGCAATCATTATCACCTTTCTAAATGAACTTGATAATCATTCGCATTTTGATAGCATTAAACATAGCAAAGGCTATATTTCCAGGGGCAGAAAATGACTAGCAGTCGCGTTGAGAATAGCAGCGGTCGCGCAGCGCGCAAGATGAGGCTCGCACTGATGGGGCCCGCATTCATTGCTGCCATCGGCTACATCGATCCGGGTAACTTCGCCACGAATATCCAGGCTGGCGCCAGCTTTGGCTATCAATTGTTATGGGTAGTGGTATGGGCGAACCTGATGGCGATGCTGATTCAGGTGTTATCGGCCAAGCTCGGTATCGCCACCGGTAAAAACCTCGCGGAACAGATCCGCGACCATTACCCGCGCCCGGTGGTGTGGTTTTACTGGGTACAGGCGGAAATTATCGCCATGGCGACCGATCTGGCTGAATTCATCGGCGCGGCCATCGGCTTTAAGCTGCTGCTCGGCGTTTCCTTATTACAGGGGGCGGTGCTGACCGGCGTCGCCACCTTCCTGATCCTGATGTTGCAGCGTCGTGGGCAGAAACCGCTGGAAAAAGTCATCGGCGGGCTGCTGCTGTTTGTGGCGGTGGCCTATGTGGTCGAGCTTATCTTCTCGCAGCCGGCGATAGCGCCGCTGGCCAAAGGTATGATTATTCCGAGCCTGCCGAATGGCGAAGCGGTATTCCTTGCCGCCGGGGTTCTCGGGGCGACGATTATGCCGCACGTTATTTATCTGCACTCGTCGCTGACGCAAAACCTGCACGACGGCTCGCGCAAAGAACGCTATAACGCCACGCGTTGGGACGTGGCGATTGCGATGACCATTGCCGGCTTCGTTAACCTGGCGATGATGGCGACCGCTGCCGCTGCGTTTCACTTCAACGGCCACACCGGAGTGGCCGATCTCGACCAGGCTTATTTAACTCTCGAGCCGCTGCTTAGCCATGCCGCCGCGACGATTTTTGGTCTCAGTCTGGTTGCTGCCGGTCTCTCGTCGACGGTAGTCGGAACGCTTGCCGGGCAGGTCGTGATGCAGGGGTTTATCCGCTTCCATATTCCGCTGTGGTTTCGCCGGACAATTACCATGCTGCCATCGTTTATCGTGATTTTGATGGGGCTGGACCCGACGCGTATCCTGGTAATGAGTCAGGTGTTGCTGAGCTTCGGGATTGCGCTGGCGCTGGTGCCGCTGCTGATTTTTACCAGCGATGCGCGGTTAATGGGCGATCTGGTAAACAGTCGGTGGGTAAAACGCATCGGTTGGCTGATTGTGGTGATTGTGGTGGCGCTGAACGGCTGGCTGATTATTGGTTCCGCATTAGATTAAGGCGGACAACAAAAAAGGGAGCTTTCGCTCCCTTTATCAATTAGTGGTGCCCGTGGCCATGTCCTCGACCACCGCCCCAGCCACCGTGACGACCGCCCCAATCGCCACGGCGATCGTTCCAGCCTTCGCGATAACCGCGCTCGTAAGCACGACCGCGATCCCAGCCGCGTTTATCCCAACCGCGATGCCAGCCGTTATCATGGCGATGCCAGCGGTGATCGCGCCATTCATAATGACGACGCCAGTAGTCACGGTCGCGCCAGCCGCCACCGTCCCAGTAGTTACCGTAACCGTCACGATCGCCAATTTGTAATTTTACCGATGGCAGCAGGGTGATTTCACCAGCATTGGCGATAACCGGCGCGCACGCCAGCAGTACCGCAGCCAGAATCAGTGACCTGAACATACTCTTCTCCTCACGATCGGGTCTTAAATGACCTGTTAACCAGATATTACGAGCCGGTAAAGAGACGTAGCATCAGGGAACTCTTAAATCGCAAGAAATAGCATTTTTTGCCAAAGTAAAAATGAGTTTACACCGCAAGGATCGCGTCAATGGCGGCGCACTCTTCAGCGCTGAACTGGCGGTTGCTTAACATGCCCACGGCATCGTCCAGTTGCGCTGTCTTACTGGCGCCGATCAGCACTGACGTCACCTTATCTTCACGCAGTACCCAGGCTAACGCCATCTGTGAAAGCTTCTGTCCGCGGCGCCCGGCAAGGGCGTCAAGCTGGCGGACTTTTTCCAGCCGCTCGGCGGTGAGCTGTTCCGGCTGTAAAAAACGGCTATTGCTGGCTGCGCGCGAGTCTGGCGGAATACCGTTGAGGTAGCGGTTGGTCAGCTGGCCGCCAGCCAGCGGTGAAAACGCTATACTTCCCACGCCTTCGGCCTGCAGCATCGCTAATAATCCTTCTTCCACCCAGCGTTCAAACATCGAATATTTGGGTTGGTGAATCAGGCAAGGCGTGCCGAGATCGTTGAGGATAGCGAGAGCCTGACGCGCCAGCTCGAGCGGGTAGTTCGATAAACCAACGTAGAGCGCTTTTCCCTGGCGAACCAGATGATCCAGCGCGCGCATGGTCTCTTCCAGCGGCGTTTCCGGGTCCGGGCGGTGGTGATAAAAGATATCGACGTACTCAAGACCCATCCGCTTCAGGCTCTGGTCGAGACTGGCGACCAGATACTTGCGCGATCCCCAGTCGCCATAAGGACCATCCCACATGGTATAGCCGGCTTTACTGGAGATGATGAGTTCGTCGCGGTAGGGCAGAAAATCTTCTTTCAGGATCCGCCCAAAGTTGCTCTCAGCCGATCCCGGCGGTGGACCGTAATTGTTCGCCAGGTCGAAGTGGGTAATACCAAGGTCGAAGGCGTGACGCAGCAACTGGCGGCTGACCTCTACCTGTGTTTCATCGCCAAAGTTATGCCACAGGCCGAGAGATATCGCCGGTAGCTTCAGGCCGCTGCGCCCGCATCGGCGGTACTCCATGGTCTGATAACGCGTGTCGCTTGCCTGGTAAACCATACTTCCTCCGCATCAAAACAGGGTGTGTATACGTTTACACTAATCAATGTTGTACGCGGAGTATATGGGGAAAACGCGTAAATTTTGCTTTCCACCCTCTTTATTGCTCACAATCTGGACAGGTAAAGCGCATATCTAATACTCAGATTACCTGCACAATAACAAGGATTATGGATATGCAACCGACTTACACCATTGGCGATTATCTGCTGGATCGTCTCGTAGATTGTGGTATCGATCGCCTGTTCGGCGTGCCTGGTGATTACAACTTACAGTTTCTCGATCACGTGATAGCCCATCAAAATTTGGGATGGGTCGGCTGTGCTAACGAACTGAACGCGGCCTACGCCGCTGACGGCTATGCGCGCATAAAAGGCGCCGGCGCGCTGCTAACCACCTACGGCGTAGGAGAGTTAAGCGCGTTAAATGGGGTGGCCGGTAGTTATGCAGAACATATCCCTGTACTGCATATTGTGGGCGCGCCTTCTACCGGCGCGCAGCAGCGCGGCGAACTGCTGCACCATACGCTCGGCGATGGCGATTTCACCCATTTCTCGCGGATGAGCGAACAAATTACCTGTACCCAGGCGACGCTAACGGCTGGCAACGCCTGTCACGAAATTGACCGGGTATTAAGCGACATGCTGACCCACCACCGCCCAGGGTATCTGATGCTGCCTGCCGACGTGGCGAAAGCCCGCGCGGTGCCGCCAGCCCGCGCGCTGGTGATTAAGGGCCCGGCGGCCGATGAAAACCAGCTTGCCGGCTTTCGTGAGCACGCGGCCAAACTGTTACGCAGCAGTCGCCGCGTGTCGCTGCTGGCGGATTTTCTCGCCCAGCGTTACGGCCTGCAAAACACACTACAGCAATGGGTTAAGTCCGCGCCGATTACCCACGCCACCATGCTGATGGGAAAAGGGCTGTTTGACGAACAAGGCTCAGGTTTTGCCGGGACCTATAGCGGGATCGCCAGCGCGCCGCAGACTCGCGAGGCGATGGAAAGCGCCGATGCCATCATCTGCGTGGGTACGCGCTTTACCGATACGATTACCGCCGGCTTTACCCATCATTTGCCAACGGAGAAAACCATCGAAATCCAGCCGTTTGCCGCACGGGTTGGCGATCATTGGTTCAGCCGGATCCCGATGGATCAGGCGCTGGCGGCCCTCATTGATGTTTCTGGCAAGCTGTCCGCGGAATGGAGCGCGCCAGATATCATCGCGCCCGACGCTTCCGGCGCGCCGCAGGGCAATCTGACGCAGAAAAGCTTCTGGAGTACGGTCGAGAAACAGCTGCGGCCGGGCGATATTATTCTTGCCGATCAGGGAACCTCGGCATTCGGCATCGCCTCATTAAAACTTCCCTCGCAGGCGACGCTGCTGGTGCAGCCGCTATGGGGCTCTATCGGTTTTACGCTACCTGCCGCTTACGGCGCGCAGACAGCCGCCGCGGACAGAAGGGTGGTATTAATCATTGGCGATGGCGCCGCGCAGCTCACTATCCAGGAGATGAGCTCGATGCTGCGCGATAAGCAAAAACTGTTAATTTTGCTGTTGAATAATGAGGGCTACACCGTCGAGCGCGCGATTCACGGGCCGGAACAGCGCTACAACGATATCGCGTTGTGGGACTGGAGCCGCTTCCCTGATGCTTTTGCGCCGGATACGCCTTCCCGCTGTTGGCGGGTATCGCAAACCGGCGAGCTGGCGGAGGCGATGGCCGATAGCGTTAACTCCGATAAGCTAACGATGGTCGAAGTCATGCTGCCAAAAATGGATATTCCTGATTTCTTACGCGCTGTCACTCAGGCGCTGGAAAATCGCAACAACCGCAGCTAATCGCCGCGGCGCCTGGCAATCATCAACGGCTTCCCGGCCAGCAGTAGCCAGGCCGGAAGCATCACGATACACAGCAGCGGTAGCAAGGTGGTATCCGGTACCACCACTGCCGCCATAAACAGGCTCAGCCAGCCATCGCGGGTGACGACCAGCACCAGACCGAGGATCGCGCAGGAGATGGTAATGGCGGCCGGTACCGCTTCAACGTGCGCATGCAGCATTAGCCCCAGCGAGACGCCGACAAACACCGCCGGGAAAATACGCCCGCCGCGAAAGCCACAGGCGGCCGCCAGCACCAGCGCCGCCAATTTCACCACGGCAATGAGCAGAAAATCACCGGCGCCAAGCGTCTGGCTGGAAGCCAGTTGCTGCATTTCGTCCAGGCCTTTAAACAGCGTAATATGGCCGCCAATAACGCCCAGGATCCCCAGTAAAAAACCCCCGATGCCGAGCATTAACACCGGATTTTTCAGGCGGTGGATCAGCGCGTGCAGACGCGGTAGACACCACACGGCGACCATGCCGACGGCGATGGCGATAAGCGTGACGATTGCGCCGCTGATAATATCGACGATACGCAGGTGTGGATAGTGCGGGATCGGCAGGGTGAAATTGGGATGGAAAAAGATACCGGTCGTCAATGCGCCTGCCGCCGCTGCCAGCAGTGGGGCGAACAGCCGGTCCCATAACGGAACGTCGCTGCTGCTATTGAGCGTTTGCGAAAAAATAAGCGCCGCGGCAACCGGCGTACCGAACAGCGCGCCGATGGTTCCCGACGCGGCGAGGATTGTCCAGTCCAGCGAGCTTACCCGTGGAAACAGACGCGAGCCAAGGGCGACGGCAAGCGCGATATTGACGACCATGATCGGATGTTCCGGCCCGAGACTCACGCCGCCCGCGAGGCCGAGAATCAACGCCGCCAGTAACCCCGGTAGCGCGCTGGTGGCGATAGGCGCGCCGATTAAGGATTCGGTTGCCGGATCTGGCCCACCATGTCCAGGACTGAAACGGACCACCAGCCCCACGGCAATCCCGGTGAGAGTGAGGATGGCAATTATCCATAGCGGACTATCGGCGGCAATGCCGACATGTGCCGGCAGGTCGCTCCACAAGATGCTCTGCAGAATTGCGGCGATCTTCATCGCCACAATCAATACCAGGCTGGAAGCGATGCCAATAATAATGGCCGGTATTGATAACAACAGCATCGTTCTGGCGCGCGGGTGCAGCATGAAGGGTTCCTTTTAAATGTCCTGAAGCGCTACTTTGCCTGTCTCTGTAAAGAGCTTCGGCGCAAATGGTGCTGAAACGATAAACTTAAGGCCAAACCTGACGTTGCGTGTATGAAATAAGATGCCGTGTTACATAGATTACAGTCTAATTGTGACCAATGTCGCTAAACTACCGGCGGCTGTACGTTGGTCGTTGTTGTTATGTCGCCATGAATTTACAGTGTGCGAAAAGAATTATTTTGACTTTAGCGGAGCCGTAACGGAATGACAAAATTTGCTTTAGTAGGAGACGTCGGTGGAACTAACGCCCGTCTGGCGTTATGTGATATCGCAAGCGGGGAGATTTCCCGCGCTAAAACTTATTCCGGGCTCGATTACCCAAGCCTTGAGGCCGTTGTACGCGTCTATCTCGACGAACAAGCCGTGAAGGTTGATGATGGTTGCATCGCCATTGCTTGCCCCATCACCGGCGACTGGGTGGCGATGACCAACCATACCTGGGCTTTTTCTATTGCCGAGATGAAAAAGAACCTCGGATTCGCGCATCTGGAAATCATTAATGATTTTACCGCGGTGTCGATGGCGATCCCGATGCTCAAAGCCGAGCATCTGATCCAGTTCGGCGGCGCGCAACCGGCGGAAGGTAAACCGATCGCAGTCTACGGCGCAGGCACCGGTCTTGGCGTAGCGCACCTGGTACACGTTGATAAACGCTGGGTGAGCCTGCCGGGCGAGGGCGGCCACGTTGATTTCGCGCCGAACAGTGAAGAAGAGGGCATTATTCTCGAAGAGCTACGCAGCGAGTTGGGCCACGTGTCCGCCGAACGCGTTTTGTCCGGCCCTGGGTTGGTTAATCTGTATCGGGCGATTGTTAAATCCGATGGCCGTTTGCCGGAAAACCTACAGCCGAAGGACGTTACCGAGCGCGCGCTGGCGGATACCTGCATTGATTGTCGCCGCGCGCTGTCGCTATTCTGCGTCATTATGGGGCGCTTTGGCGGTAACCTGGCGCTGACCCTCGGCACATTCGGCGGCGTGTACATCGCAGGCGGTATTGTCCCGCGTTTCCTTGAGTTCTTTAAGGCATCGGGTTTCCGCGGCGGGTTTGAAGATAAAGGGCGCTTTAAAGCCTACGTGCAGGATATTCCGGTTTATCTCATCGTCCATGATAACCCAGGCCTACTGGGCTCCGGCGCGCATCTGCGCCAGACGCTGGGGCATATCCTCTAAACCACTCTCAGCCGGGCGGCGGTGTCTGCCGTCGCCCATCTCATTACAGATTCATCAACTGGCGAAACTCTTTCACCTTACTGCGGCTAACCGGTACCTGAAATTCAAGGTCGCGTAGCCGTAGGACGTAGGTGTTGTTGAACCATGGCTCTATTTCGCGAATTTTATTCAGATTGACGCAGTACGAGCGGTGGCAGCGAAAGAAGTGCGCAGCCGGCAGCTTGCTGCAGAATTCAGTGATGTTCATCGGCATGACGAATGATTCACGGCGCGTATAAACGAAGGTCATTTTTTCATGCGCTTCCGCGTAATAAATATCGTGAATGCTGGTGACGATGATCCGCTCGTCTTTAATCAGATTAATGGTGTCGTTTTCGCGGGTTGGATTGTGCACGGGCGTTCCGCTTACCGCCACCTGCTGCTGTTGCTGCCAGGCGCTGGACAGCTTCTGCAGCATGTTAATAATCCGCGATTCCTGATAAGGCTTAAGGATGTAGTCAAACGCTTCCAGTTCAAAGGCTTCCACCGCATGTTCTTTCCACGCGGTGATAAAAACGATAAACGGCTTATGCGCGAACTGGCTAATATTTTGCGCCAGCAGTACGCCGTCCAGAGAGGGAATATTGATGTCGAGAAAGATGGCATCGACTTTATTGTGCTGCAGGAATTTCAGCACGTCGAGACCGTCGTCAAAGGTGCCGACGATCTCCATCTGGCTGTGAGTATTAATCAACCAGGTGAGTTCCTGCTGCGCCGGGAACTCATCCTCAACAATAATGACTTTCATGTTTTCTCCGCTCATGGCAACAGCGATACCGGTTCAGTCGCCGGGGCGTGCTGGTTGGGGACGTAGAACGCAATCTCCGTTCCCGGCGTCAAGCGGCGGATATGCAGCCCTTCGCCGTAGAGCAGTTTCACCCGATGATGAACATTCAGCAGGCCAATTTTATTTCCCGGCATCTCGTCGGCTTCGACGCGGGCCACCACCGCCGGGTCAATGCCGTTACCGGTATCCCGTACGCTAATGCGCACCCGGTTTCCGCATTCGTTGATGGCGATGGTCACCACGCCCTTGCCCCGACAGGGTTGAATGCCGTGGACAATGGCGTTTTCTACCAGAGGCTGAATCAGCAGGCTGGGGATGACGCAGCTGACCTCTTCGTCAATATCATAAATCACCGTCAGCTTGTCGCCGAAGCGGGCCTGCTCGATCGCGATATAATCCTTAATTTGGTACAGCTCGCGCTTGATGTCGATCTGCTCGTCATCTTTTAACTCAATGTTATAGCGTAAATAGCGCGATAAATTGAAAATCAACTGTCGCGCGGTATCCGGATTCATGCGGATGGAAGAGGAGATGGCGTTAAGCGCATTAAACAGAAAATGGGGATTAATTTTACTTTGCAGGGCGCGTAGTTCCGCTTTATTGGCCATTTCACGCAGCTGTTCGGCCCGCGAGACCTCAAGCTGGGTGGAGATAATTTGCGACAGGCCGATCGCCATCTCCTGCAGCGAGGAGGTTATACGATGCGCGTGGCAGTAGTAAATTTTCAGCGTGCCGGTCACTACGCCTTTCTCGCGTAGCGGAATCACCAGCATGGAGTGGATCTCCGGTGTTCTGTAGGCTTCATCGTTGTTTTTAATGATGATGGTGTCGCTTTCAATGGCTTTGCGGGTGGTTGGGCTGATATCGTTGTTGCGATCGTTATAGTTATTTTCCCCGTAGCCAACGTAGGCCAGCACCCGGTCAGTGGTTGTAATCGCGACCGCGTCGGCATTGATGTCCCGGCGAATGATATCGCAAACCTGGCGCAGCGATTCGCTGTTGACGTGGCGGAACAGCGGCAGCGTTTTGTTGGCGATATCCAACGCCAGTTTTGCCTGGCGCGCCGCGCTGGCTTCTTTCTCGCCTTCCACGCTTTGGACCAGCAGAACAATAAAACCGATGCAGATGCTGCCAAGGATCATCGGAATACCGATTTTGGAGACAATATCGATCCCCAACGCCAGCGTCGGCGCCCACAGCACTACGAGGATCATGGTTAGCGTTTCGCACAGCATCCCGGCCAGAATCCCCACCTTCCAGCGCTGCGCTTTCGGGATTTTGCGGTTGATAAGCCCGGAAAGTAACCCGGCGACAATACTGGTGATAAAGCAGGGGATGGCAGTCACGCCGTCAATATCAATGAGATAGCGGTGTACGCCGGCAATCACGCCAACAATCGCGCCGACCCACGGCCCAAACAGGATCCCACCGGACATCACCGCGATAATCCGTACGTTAACCAGCGAACCTTCTACCGGAACGCCGGACCAGGTGCTAAATAGCGCAAACATGGAGAAAATGGCGGTGACCGCCAGCAACTCGCGAGGCGTATGTGCCGATTTATGCAGCAGTTCGCGGAACAGGCGTAAGCGGATAAGAAAAAAGAGGCAAATGAGCATTAATGCCGCGCGGTCAAAAACCGCCAGCAGCATATTAAATATATCGTGCATGGATGCGCCCAGGATTCGCGGGAAAGCAATATGATAGAAAACCTCACGCCAGAAGGCTAGCAGCAGAGATAAATGAGGAACAAGCATAAAAATTAAAGGGGATAAGTCGCTCACTCCAGCTATCAGGGCGTTGATGAGTAACGATGATACATTTGAGTATTATAAATGATATCAATATGTTGATTGTTTATTTAAGCGGCGCTCGTATTGGGAAAACGTTCTGCCGCATACCGATGCGGGATGACCCGTTTTATGCGTGGGCGATTATTTTTTATCAACCCTCTCGACAGCGTGTTTTTTTTCAGGTTATTTTCTAAGCGAGCCACATCGGTGGCCGCGTCGCTCGGACGGTCCGGGCGCTAACGTTAATCTGAGGAATCTATGGCTGAATTCAGTCCTGAACGCCGTTTTACGCGTATCGATCGTCTCCCTCCGTATGTTTTTAACATCACTGCCGAACTGAAAATGGCTGCGCGTCGGCGCGGCGAAGATATTATCGATTTCAGTATGGGCAACCCGGATGGCGCCACGCCACCGCATATTGTTGAAAAACTGTGTACCGTCGCCCAGCGTCCGGATACCCACGGTTACTCTACTTCTCGCGGTATTCCTCGTCTGCGCCGCGCGATTTCGCGCTGGTACCAGGAGCGCTATGACGTGGATATCGACCCGGAATCAGAAGCCATCGTGACGATTGGTTCGAAAGAGGGGCTGGCGCATTTGATGCTGGCGACGCTCGATCACGGTGATACGGTGCTGGTGCCAAACCCCAGCTATCCGATTCATATTTACGGCGCGGTTATCGCCGGGGCGCAGGTCCGTTCCGTCCCGCTAGTGGAAGGCGTGGATTTCTTCAATGAACTGGAACGCGCGATCCGCGAGAGTTATCCGAAGCCAAAAATGATGATTCTGGGCTTCCCGTCTAACCCAACCGCGCAGTGCGTCGAGCTCGATTTCTTCGAGAAGGTGGTGGCGCTGGCGAAACGCTATGATGTGCTGGTGGTGCACGATCTGGCCTACGCCGATATCGTCTACGATGGCTGGAAAGCGCCGTCGATTATGCAGGTGCCCGGGGCGCGCGATGTGGCAGTCGAATTCTTCACCCTGTCAAAAAGCTACAACATGGCTGGCTGGCGTATCGGCTTTATGGTGGGGAATAAAACGCTGGTTAACGCGCTGGCCCGCATTAAAAGTTACCATGACTACGGTACCTTTACGCCGTTGCAGGTGGCGGCGATTGCCGCGCTGGAAGGCGATCAGCAGTGCGTGCGTGATATTGCGGAACAATATAA
Source organism: Klebsiella sp. 141161 (assembly GCF_050600815.1). Taxonomy (NCBI): domain Bacteria; kingdom Pseudomonadati; phylum Pseudomonadota; class Gammaproteobacteria; order Enterobacterales; family Enterobacteriaceae; genus Klebsiella; species Klebsiella sp. 141161. The sequence goes on from NZ_JAQIRN010000005.1 coordinate 172,247, forward strand.
ACGTCGCCGTGATGTGCTGGTGAAAGGGCTGCATGAAGCCGGCTGGATGGTTGAATGCCCGAAAGCGTCAATGTACGTGTGGGCCAAAATTCCGCAGCAATATGCGGCGATGGGTTCGTTGGAGTTCGCCAAAAAGCTACTGCAGGAGGCCAAAGTGTGCGTCTCGCCGGGAATCGGCTTTGGCGACTATGGCGATACTCATGTGCGTTTCGCATTGATCGAAAATCGCGATCGTATCCGGCAGGCTATTCGCGGCATCAAATCCATGTTCCGCGCCGATGGACTGCTACCGGCAGCCAGTAAAACGGTAGCTGAACATCACGAATAAAAAATGGGAGCCGTCTGGCTCCCATCTCTTTACTGCATACCAGGTTAAATCATCAGGGCGAAGGTACCGGCCCAAACGATGACCATAAAAGAAATTCCCATCAAAAAGTATTTCACGACATGTCACTCCGCATTTTGGCGAAACGCCTAAATGAATTTAACTTTAACCCTCGCAGGATTGTCGCAGATAAAACCAGACTATTCTGGCGACTGCGGCAGCCCGAAATTCTGTGCGTCAACTGCTCCAGATGGCGCTAATGTACGCTTAAAAAATGGTGGAAACAAGATCCATTTTTTTATTAATTTTTAGTTACTTACGACTGTCGTGAATAGGCGACACATTAATTTCATTCGGTAATAAATTCAATTACGGCGACGAAGATTTTAAGTAATACCCTGACATTCTGTAGTTATTTGATTTTGGGATTTTTTCTATTGGCGAAGAGGGGCAGAAATCACTTTCTGCACCCTAAACGATGAGGTTAGCGGGCGGCCGTCGGCGCGCGCCATTGATGCGGATAACGTGCGGGAACAAAACGCAAGGTAAGCGCCATTAAGAGGAAAACGCAGATGGCATGGAATTCCCAGTCTAGCTGGTAGTTTCCGCTCAGGCTGCGTAGCAGCCCTGAAAGCCACGGCGATAACCCGGCGATAATAAAACCGATGCCCTGCATAAACGCCACCAGTCTACCGGCGACGGCAGGCTGCGGCGAATGGTCCAGCGCCAGCACCAGACATAGCGGGAAGGCGCCGCCCAGTCCTACGCCGCAGCTCACGGCCCACAACAGCGGCAATTGTTGTGGCCACCAGATGAAACCGCAGAACCCGAACAGTTGTAGCGCAAGCGCCAGCATCAGCAGCTTACGGCGATCTTCATGGCGAGCGAGCATCGGTAGTACCAGCGCGCCGGCGGTCTGGCCGACGGTCATCAACGCCAGAAGCGTGCCGCTAAACTGAGCGCTGTGGCCAAGCTGCATATAATAGGGTGGTAACCAGGCAATCAGGCTGGCGTAGCCGCCATTGATCAGCCCGAAATAAAGGCCAAGCGTCCAGGCCCGGTGGTGACGAAAGACCGACGGCGCGGTTTGCGCCGATGCGGCCACCGGCGCGGCGGGCAGCATTTTGCAGAGCGGCAACCAGCCAATGACCGCGGCCAGAGCCGGTAGCGCCCACCACGCCAGCGCGTGGTGCCAGAGCGCGCTATGCTGCGCAAGCCAGGGAGTGATCGCGGCGCCAAGCCCGCCCCCGCCCATCAGCGCCGCCGACCACAATCCCATCACCTGCGGCGTGCGGCGATGAAAAAGACGTTTAATGACGCTGGGTATAATCGCCTGAATCACGCCGATGCCAATCCCGCCGAGCAGCGCGCTGCTAAGCAGCAGGCCGCTTTGCGGCGCCAGCTCGCGCAGGATTGCGCCAATGCCTATCGCCAGCAGACTTAACGCGATACTGCGGTTTTCACTAACGTGGCGATTAATCCATCCACCAGCGAGCGCCAGCACGCCCATCGCGACGACCGGAAGCGCGGTCAACAGTGAAACCAGGGTAAAGCTCATGCCGGTTGCTCGCTGCAGTTGCGGCAGCAATGGACCTATCGAGGTCAGTAGCGGGCGCATATTAATGCCGATCAGCACCAGCACAAATAACGTCAGCATATTGCGTTGCGTCTGGCTCATTACGCTTTACTCGCCCAGCGCTGATACAGGGCCAACCCTTCGGGTTGCGGGCAATGGTGAATGGGGAGTGATTGGCTGTCTAACGGCTGCTGCAATTGCTGATAGATAGCGGCGGTAGAGAGATTGAAGCGCTCGCCATCCTCATTGCTGTTGGCAAAATAGACTTCGCGCACGCCGGTTAAATACATCGCGCTCAGACACATCGGACAGGGTTGTCCGCTGGCGTAAACCACGCATTCGCGCAATACCTGATTGCCCAGACGTAAGGAAACGTCGCGGATGGCATTGAGTTCAGCGTGCGCGGTAGGATCGCCGCTCTGGTGCAAGGTATTCACCGCTTCGGCAATGACTTCACCGTTGCGCACAACGACGGCGCCGAATGGGCGGCCACCGTTTTCAACATTTTTGGCAGCAAGCGTAATGGCGCGCTGAAGATGGTTAGCATGAGTAGACATGAGCGGCTCCTGTAGAGGTCGGGTAGAAGAACTCAATCGGCGGCAGGCTGGAGATTGAATTCTGCTACAGGGTAGCGAGCTGATGCCATAAGCTAAAAGACTTATTTATAATTGAGTTAATCAGATTAACTTATGGGTTGAGAAATACCCGGGTGTTCTACCAGGTATATCCGACGCCGAGGATGCCATACAGCTCGCCGCTGTGCTGGACAATGGGACTATCGGCGATATCGTCATCATAGCGTTCGTAGTTTGCCGCCACCATACCGACCCAATGCGGGCTAAAGCGGTAGCTGGTTATGATGGCGACCATTGGCGATACCGTCGTGCCGGTATCCCACTGCGGGCGCTCGGGCGTTGCCTCGCCCGCAGAGACGCCGCCAAAATAGTAGTTCGCCATGTTATGACTACGCACCATCAGCCCCATACCGGGCATCACCAGCAGATTGTCTTTAACGATCGGGAAATCGGCCCATAACAGCAGCTCCTGGCCGTTGCTGCGGCCGCTGATATCGGAACTGATGCGCGCGCTTATCAGCGCGTATGGCGTGATCCAGGTAGCGCCAATACCGCCCTCCAGCTCGCCTTTACGCTCGTCCATTCCCTTGAATGCCGCATCGTCGCTGGGATCTAAATTACCGAAACGCCAGCGCCCGTAGCCATAAAGCGCGATATTGTCATCAAGGTGAAAATAGTAGCGGGCGCGATCGCCCAGATACATTAACTGGTCGCCAAAATACAATCCTCCGGGAATAAAGTGGGTTTCATTGTCCTGCTTTTGGTAGCGCGCGGTACCGCTAATCGCGGCGCCGCCGAGAACCCAACCTTTGGGTACCGGGCTATTCGGGTTATCGGCGGAAAAAATGTCGATCGAGCCGAGGTCGACCTCAGCGCGGGTGGCACCACAATACAAAGCAAGCGAACCGAGAATGGCTATGGGATATCGGGATAGTTTCAGCATGGGCTCATAGTTGGCACGGGATGATGAAGTCGATGTGAATCGAGCATGATAAACAATAGACGATAGCGAATGCGGTAGGGGGAGATTTTTTGTTTTTTATCGTACTTTTTCTGTTTTGCTTTTGGGGGGAAAGCAGAGTGAGCCAGTATCGACACTATCCATAATGGCGGATTATTCGCGTGAATAATCCGCACAAAAAATGAATGTTATGAATTAAGAATCAGTTCAGAGAGTGAAGCCATCGAATGATTTTCGTTGGTGACGATGCCTTCTTTTTTTAATTTTTCCATAATGGATTTAAAGGCGAGCTGTTTACTACTTTCTGTCGCGTTAAGTAGGTCGCGGTTAAAGGCGGGATTCGATTGAATGATATAATTAATGAATTCGAGCAGCAGTTTATTCTGTGGCGGCGTTGATGGCTCATTAATGGTTTTTTCATTATATGAATTCATCGCAGCTTCAGAATACTCAAGCGGACGACTGCTGATGGTGTGCTCGTAAATTTTTTCAATTTCTTTGCTGGTAATGTACAGCTTGCTGAGCTCAATCGTTGGCTTATCATCATTATCAGGAATGAAATTGCAGTAGATGACGTTTTTAGCCGGGGAGATAATGCTAAGCGTTTCTTCTTGCTGAATGTTATCCGGATTCTCCAACACATCCATTAAATTTCTTGAGTGAGTGTGCCATAAACCAGAAACGGAAACGTTGAGCTTAATTTTGGCAATGGCGCTGTCGTGATCGGCATCAATGACCGACACATTTTCATTCAGGGTGATGATATTGTTTATTTTAGAGTGCTGAGACCAGGGCTTATTGGCTTTGGTAATATCATCAAAACCGCCGTAGCCGTATGACGAGTCGCCAACCCCCTGATTCCGGGTCAGGGCGCTATTGAGCGTGCCGCGATTCTTTTTCAGTTTCAGGCACAGGCTGATAGCGCCGATATCGTGCCAGTGAAGTAAATCTTCCAGTTCGCACTGCAGGAGTTTTTGGGCACGAGCGATAGAGCAATACTCCAGCGGTGGGAGATTGTTCAACTTCCAAATGTTTCTTTCTATCTTATTCATGGCATTAATTTAATATAAATGTTTTTAATGGTCTGCGTTTCTGATTAACATAACGCGAGCGTTGTTATTTGGCTGCGCAATCATTTTCATCAGAAACTATTCATCAGGGAAATGTATGTTCACGGTTTGGAACATTTATACGACGAAGGGTGGTGGTTAAAATACCCTCTGCGGATGATTATAATCACTATTTTATAAATAACAAATAGAGTAATGCTTAATTAACGATAAAGACAATGTAAACCATAATAAATTACTCTAAAACTGAATGCGTTAGATGTTAATGATTGTATCGATAAAAAAAGACGCCGCAGCGCCTTTTTATAATAATCATCGCAGGCTCAAATTAGCGAGCACTCTTCTGAAGAGTAAAACCGCCATCCCCCACCTGGGCCGTGGCATACCACGCCATTAATTCCTCGGTACCCGGCGCGCCTTCGGCTGGCGCCCATGGCGCGGAATCTTGTTCGGCTACCGGCTGATAGCCTCCGTGCTTGACTTCAAAGATGATACCGCCGCAATCGAGCGACAATACCGCATGCCAGGTGCCGGCCGCCATTTCCAGCGCCGTGCACTCTTCGCCTAATACTACACGCTGGGTCACGGTCCCTTGTTCATCGAAGTTCAGCACCACAAAACGGCCGCTTAACGGCAGCAGCAGCTCAAAAGTATGAGGATGACGGTGTGGGCGAATGTAGGTTCCCGGCTCCATGGCAATGGCCAGACGCTGTACCGGATCGCTTAATTCCGGATGAAAATTCCGATGCGCCCGTAGACGGGGAGCCGCGGCTGCTGCTGCGCTCTGCTGCTGCATATCACTGATGGTGATTTGTTTCATGTATACCGCCTGCTAAAACTGATAACAAAGGCTTACGCCCGTTGGCACGACTCAGGTATCGGGAGTTTTGCGCGAAACAGCGCAGATTCCTCTCCCGGTTGCCTGATTATGCACATTCAGCGCCATTAGCATAGGGTGATTCATCAATTTCATATTGATGAATATATTTAAGTGATTTCTTATTTTTGCAGTGGTGTTGCTTAATTTTATCTCATCTCAATCATTATTCTTTTCTTGTTGGCGAAGGTGTGTGGCATAAAAAACGGGGAATAAATGATGTATTCCTTCTTCCGTGGTAACGCGGTTTTTTATCTCTAAGATGGTTAAGGGCATAAGTGTCCCTCCTGAAGTTTTAACAGGTAAAGGGTAACAATCAGGGACACTTTTACGTGTGTTTAAGATGCTGTTCCGTAGAAATGCGTATGCGTGGAATTTGGCGTTAAGTCTTATGTGACGTGGGTTTTGAGGGGGGAACTGGCAGAGGGGTAATCGTTAGGATTGTCCCCTGCAGGAATCGAACCTGCAACTAGCCCTTAGGAGGGGCTCGTTATATCCATTTAACTAAGGGGACAAGGCGGCGGGATTATAGCGTTTTTTCCGCCGCCCGTTAAGCGCATTGCGATTAATTGCTTAATTTGCAGCCGTTTAGCCCTTTTTATCTGCTTCGGCCTTCGCTTTGGCTTTCTGTTCCTGGGTCATGTCGTTGCGAATCTGGGCGTGGCTTAGCAGGGCGAAGATAAAGGTGCCGCCGCAAATGTTGCCGGCGAGCGTCGGCAGCGCGAACGGCCAGAAGAACTCCTGCCAGGGCAGGGCGCCGCTGAAAATCAGATAGAAAATTTCCACACTGCCGACGACGATATGCGTGGTATCCGCCAGCGCAATCAGCCAGGTCATCAGGATGATGACGATGACTTTCGCCGAGCCGGCTGCCGGGAACATCCAGACCATTGTCGCCACCAGCCAGCCGGAAATAATCGCGTTGGCAAACATTTCGGTTGGCGTGTTTTCCATTACTTTCTGGCTGATGCTGTTAAACGCCTCACGAGTGGCGTCATCGAAAATCGACATGATATTAAACGCCCAGGCGGCGATAGCCCCACCCAGTAAATTACCTAATAACACCACGCCCCACAGGCGCAGCAATAGCGCAATATTACCGGCGCTGGGTTTATGCATAATCGGCAGTACGGCGGTGACGGTATTCTCCGTAAACAGCTGCTGGCGGGCGAGAATGACGATAATAAAGCCAAAGGTGTATCCCAAATTCTCCAGCAGATAACCACCGGGCAGGGCGCTGAGGTGAACGTGAAAAATTCCTTTGGCGACCAGCGAGGCGCTTATCGATAAGCCGGCGGCAATCGCTGACCACAGTAGCGCCATAGCATCGCGCTCGAGCTCCTTTTCACCCTCCTGGCGAATCACCTCATGTGTAGCCATTGCCTGCGAAGGCAGACGCTCTTCATCCACTTCTATTTTCTCGCCATGTTGCTTCTCTTCGCTTTCAACTTCTCGTTCATCGCTATCATGTGTGCCGGTGGCGGTATTTTGTCGGGTCATGGCTGCTCTCCCTTTGTATTTGTTACTAAGCGTAGAGAGAAATCAGCGCGGCGGCACAGGATATGCTCCTAAATTCAGCGCAATGGCAAGAATAGCAATACGAATATTGCAAAATATGTATAGAATCGGGAAGCTACATTGATGCCAAAGAAGGCTATGCTGAAAGCAGCTACCCAACGATAAAATGCTAATGGGGGCGCCGTCCCGGATGCCTCCAGCGATAGCCAGAATTAACAGGGAGAAACCTATGAATTATCGCCTGTCGGCGCTTGCGCTTGGCGCCACATTGCTGGTGGGATGCGCCAGTTCCAGCACTGACGATCGGTCGCAGGGGCGTTCAGATCCGCTTGAAGGGTTTAACCGTACCATGTTCAACTTCAACTTTAATGTCGTTGATCCTTATGTACTGCGCCCCGTTGCCGTCGCCTGGCGTGATTATGTGCCGCAACCGGCGCGTAATGGTTTAAGCAACTTCACCAGCAACCTTGAAGAACCGGCGGTAATGGTCAACTCCTTCCTGCAGGGCGATCCCTATAAAGGCATGGTGCATTTCACTCGCTTCTTCCTTAACACCATTCTTGGGATGGGCGGCTTGATCGACGTGGCCGGTATGGCGAACCCGCAGCTGCAGCGCGTTGAACCGCATCGTTTCGGTAGCACGCTGGGCCACTACGGCGTGGGCTACGGCCCGTACGTACAGTTACCGTTCTACGGCAGTTTCACCCTGCGTGATGAGGGCGGCGACATGGCCGATGGTCTGTATCCGGTACTCTCCTGGCTGACCTGGCCGATGTCCATCGGTAAATGGGCGGTAGAAGGGATTGAAACCCGCGCTCAGCTGCTGGATTCCGACGGCCTGCTGCGCCAGTCTTCCGATCCGTACATCCTGATGCGTGAAGCCTATTTCCAGCGGCACGACTTTATCGCCAACGGCGGTAAGCTGACACCGGCAGATAACCCGAACGCGCAGGCGATTCAGGATGAGCTGAAAGATATCGATTCGCAGTAATCCACGCGGGTCAGAAAAGAAAAAGGGTGAACATGATGTTCACCCTTTTTTATATCGTTTGCTTATCAGAAGCGGTAGTTGAAGTTCGCGCCGTACAGCCAGGCAGTACCTTCAGAACGGAAGGTGTAAGGACCTTCTTTAATTTCTACGTGCTGACCGTGCATGTAAGAGACACCAACATCCACTGAAGCATCTTTATTGAACGCGTAGGTGGTACCGGCGCTCAGCCACAGGCGATCCTGATCCGGGATAGAGATGGAGCGGGTGCCAGCCGGGATCGGGCTATCATCGAAGGCGATACCGGTACGGAAGGTCCAGTTATCGTCATAATAATAGGTGGTACCCAGCGCGATGCGGTAAGCATCTTTAAAGCCTTCATCTTTATAGAACAGCGTCTGGCCATTGCTGCCGGTGGCCTTCAGCTCCTGGAACTGGCTCCAGCTGGTGTAGGTCAGGCTATAGTGAACCGCCCACTGCGGCGCGACGCGGTTATAACCCGACAGCTCCCACATCTCCGGCAGATTGAGGGTCAGCGCACCGTTAGTGGTACGGCCATCGGTACCGGCCGGTAGACCGAAGTTGCCGAGGATCTGGTTATACGCGGACGGCAGATCGCTCTTATAGTTGCCGTCAAAGTCGATTTTAACTTCAGAGCGGTAGGTGAAACCGTAGCGGTTGTTTTTGTCCAGCTCATACAGGATACCGGCGTTCCAGCCGAAGCCCCATTCGTTGCCGTTCAAATGCGCAATCTGAGTGTCGGCAGGGATCTGCGAGACCCGGCCAGCCAGCGCTGGCGGCAGCTTGCCGGAACCGGCAACGATCTGTCCTAAATCACCGGCGTAGCGTTCGATTTTCGCTTTCGCATACACCGCATCAAACCCTAAACCAAAGCTCCAGTTGCTGTTCAGGCGATAGGCGCCGCTTAAATTGAGGTTAACGGTGGTGAGATCGGTTTTACCACCCATACTGCCGGCAGCATAGTCATCAGCGAATTCAGTCGCGAGACCATAGTTAGAGGTAATAGATGCGCCCCAACCAAACTGATCGTTAATTGGCGAAACAAAGTGGAAGTTTGGTACCCATGCCGTTGGGGCAATATTGTCTGCATTCAGACTTTTACCGGTCGGCGAGGTACCAGAAACATTAACGTCCGGGTCGACGAAGACGGCGCCTGCCGACATCATCGGGCGGTCAAACATCATGATTAACGCGGGGTTACGGCTGGCGTTGCCCGCATCGTCAGCGATTGCCCCTTCACCGGAATAGGCACGACCAAGGCCGGATGCAGAGAATTCATTTAACTGGAATCCTGCGGACCAGGCTTGGGTTGAAACAAGTGCTACAGCCACTGCAAGGGCAGATTGGGTAAAGCGGGTTTTCTGGCTCATGCCCATAACCTCATTGAGTTATTTTTATTTAAACTATGTTACATGCCGTAACAGAAGCGCGAAGTGTAGGGTCTGCTTTACGACAGAGAAATCAGACCAGTGGCCTGAGTATAGGTCTGACCAGATGAGTTGTTGCAAGTTTGTTTATAAGATTTTTCAATTGTGATAACAGAAACGCGATCCAGCTGGCAAAATTGCCCCGGTGCGTCATATCCAATTTGGGGCATTTTTGTTTTGGATCATTTTTAAGTGTGATTTCTGTCACTTAAACGTTTTCCTGCCATTAACAACTGGAGGGCGAACGAGGGCGGGCGTAAAATACGCACATTATTTGTCTGGCACCGAAGGTGCATATACAGAGGAAATCTACGATGAGTAAATGTAGCGCTGATGAAACCCCGGTTTGCTGCTGTATGGATGTTGGCACCATTGTGGACAACACCGACTGCACCGCCTCCTACAGCCGCGTGTTTGCTAACCGCGCTGAAGCGGAAGCGACGCTCGCCGCGCTGAGCGAAAAAGCCCGCAATGTGGAGTCTGAACCGTGCAAAATTAACTCGACGTTCACCGACGTTAACGGCGGCGTGCAGCTGAATATCGATTTTGTTTTTAGCTGTGAAGCGGAATCGCTGATCTTCCAGCTGGGTTTACGTTAATCCTCTCTCGTAACGCCTCTTTCCAGAGGCGTTATCTTTTCTATTCAATGTGTTTTGGCTCCCACTTTTTCTCTTCCCCGATTGGCTTAATGTAAAAAATTAGTTAAGACTAGTTATCAGGTCAGACCACTTGGTTTTATCGGTTAACAGGGGAGAGTTATGAGTCAGGCATTACCGCTTATCACCCGTCAGGGCGATCGCATTGCCATTGTCAGCGGTTTACGTACCCCATTTGCCCGTCAAGCGACGGCGTATCACGGCGTTCCGGCCGTTGATCTGGGAAAAATGGTCGTCGGCGAAATGCTGGCGCGCAGTGAAGTTCCCCCGGAAGTGATTGAACAGCTGGTTTTTGGCCAGGTCGTGCAGATGCCGGAAGCGCCGAATATTGCTCGAGAAATTGTCCTTGGCACCGGAATGAATGTGCATACCGACGCCTATAGCGTCAGCCGCGCTTGCGCCACCAGTTTCCAGGCGGTAGCCAATATTGCCGAAAGCCTGATGGCCGGCACTATCCGCGCGGGCATTGCCGGCGGCGCTGATTCCTCCTCCGTTCTCCCCATCGGCGTGAGTAAAAAACTGGCCCGCACCCTGGTGGATGCCAATAAAGCGCGCACGCTTGGTCAGCGGCTAAAACTCTTTTCCCGCCTGCGTTTGCGCGATCTTTTACCGGTGCCGCCTGCGGTTGCGGAATATTCAACCGGTCTGCGGATGGGCGACACCGCTGAACAGATGGCGAAAACCTGGGGCATCAGCCGTGAAGATCAGGACGCGCTGGCGCTGCGTTCGCATCAGCTTGCCGCCCGCGCCTGGGAAGAGGGAAAACTGGCCGCCGAGGTGATGACGGCCTATGTGCCGCCTTATCGCGAGCCGCTGGAACAGGACAACAATATTCGTAAAAATTCAACCCTGGCGGATTACCAGAAGTTACGTCCGGCGTTCGATCGTAAACACGGCAGCGTGACGGCAGCAAACAGTACGCCGCTTACCGACGGCGCCGCCGCGGTGATCATGATGACCGAATCCCGGGCCAAAGAGCTGGGGTTAACGCCGCTGGGCTATCTGCGTAGCTATGCTTTCACCGCTATTGATGTCTGGCAGGATATGCTGCTGGGCCCTGCATGGGCGACTCCGCTGGCGTTGGATAGGGCGGGAATTACCCTTGCAGACCTTACGCTAATTGATATGCATGAAGCTTTCGCCGCGCAGACGCTGGCGAATCTACAATGTTTAGCCAGCAATCGTTTCGCCCGGGAAGTGCTAGGCCGTTCACAGGCAACCGGGGAAGTCGATGCCAGCAAGTTCAACGTGCTGGGCGGCTCTATCGCCTACGGACACCCCTTTGCGGCGACCGGCGCGCGCATGATTACCCAGACGTTGCATGAACTCCGGCGCCGCGGCGGCGGATTTGGTCTGGTTACCGCCTGCGCGGCGGGTGGTTTAGGTTCCGCTATGGTTCTGGAGGTCGAATAATGGAAGCGGCAACAGCTTTTACGCTTGAAATTCGTCCGGATAACATCGCCGTTATCACCATCGACGCGCCCGGCGAAAAGATGAATACCCTGAAAGCCGAGTTCGGCGGCGAGGTGCGGACGATTATCCGTCAGCTCCGTGAGAACAAAGCGCTGCGCGGCGCCGTATTTATCTCCGCTAAACCCGACAACTTTATCGCCGGCGCCGATATCAACATGATTGCTCGTTGTACCAGCGCCGCAGAAGCCGAAGCGCTGGCGCGCCAGGGCCAGCAGATCATGGCCGAGATCAACGCGCTTTCTATCCCGGTGATTGCCGCCATTCACGGCGCCTGCCTTGGCGGCGGCCTGGAGCTGGCGCTGGCCTGTCATGGGCGAGTCTGTAGCGATGATGATAAAACGCGTTTGGGATTGCCGGAAGTACAGCTGGGGTTGCTACCGGGCTCCGGCGGCACTCAACGCCTGCCGCGGCTGATTGGCGTCAGTACGGCACTCGAAATGATCCTCACCGGTAAACAATTGCGTCCGCGTCAGGCGTTGAAAGCCGGGCTGGTGGACGATGTTGTCCCGCAATCGATATTGCTGCGGACCGCGGTTGAGCTGGCGCTACAGGGCCGGCCGGCGAGCCGAACTGTACCGGTGCGCGAACGGGTACTTGCCGGGCCTCTGGGGCGTCAGCTGCTGTTCCGCATGGTGGCGAAAAAGACCCGGCAAAAAACGCAGGATAATTACCCGGCGGCAGAACGTATTTTACAGGTGATAGAAAACGGGCTGGCGCACGGCTGCAGCAGCGGTTACGCCGAAGAGGCGCGAGCGTTTGGCGAACTGGCGATGACGCCGCAATCGCAAGCGTTACGTTCTATTTTCTTTGCCAGTACCGATCTGAAAAAGGATCGTGGCGCCGAGGCTGACCCCGCTGCGCTGAATAGCATCGGTGTGCTAGGCGGCGGTTTAATGGGGGGCGGTATTGCTTACGTCACCGCCTGTAAAGGCGGGCTGCCGGTACGCATAAAAGACATTCAGGCGAAAGGCATCAATCATGCGCTTAAGTACAGCTGGGATCTGCTGGATAAGCAGGTGCGTCGCCGCTATCTGCGCGCCAGTGAACGCGATCGTCAGCTGGCGCTGATTTCCGGCGCTACGGATTATCATGGCTTTGCCCATCGCGATGTGGTCATCGAAGCGGTGTTTGAGGATCTGGCGCTCAAGCAGCAGATGGTGGGCGAGATCGAACAATGCTGCGGGCCGCAGACGATCTTTGCCTCCAATACCTCATCGCTACCGATCGGCGAGATCGCGGCTCAGGCCGCCCGGCCAGAGAAGGTAATTGGTCTGCACTTTTTCAGCCCGGTCGAAAAAATGCCGCTGGTTGAGGTTATCCCGCACGCAACGACCGATGAGCAAACCATCGCCACGGTGGTGAAGCTGGCGAAGTTGCAGGGGAAAACGCCGATCGTGGTTGCCGACCGTGCCGGTTTTTATGTTAACCGTATTCTGGCGCCCTATATCAATGAAGCCATGCGCCTGCTGCTGGAAGGTGAGCCGGTCGAACATATTGATAATGCATTGGTAAAATTTGGTTTCCCGGTTGGACCTATTCAGTTGCTGGATGAAGTCGGCATTGATACCGGCACTAAGATTATCCCGGTACTGGAGAGCGCTTTTGGTGAACGTTTTAGCCCGCCTGCAAACATCATTGACGCGATTTTGAAGGACGATCGCAAAGGGAGAAAAAATAATCGCGGTTTCTATCTTTATGAGACAAAAAGGCGTAAAAGCAAAAAACGGGCTGACCCGGCTATTTACCCATTATTGGCAGTAGCAAGTCCGCAGGCGCGTTTGTCTGCTCAGCAGGTCGCTGAACGCTGCGTGATGATGATGCTCAACGAGGCGGCGCGCTGTTTTGATGAACAGATCGTGCGCAGCGCGCGTGATGGCGATATTGGCGCCGTTTTTGGTATAGGTTTTCCGCCGTTTCTCGGCGGCCCGTTCCGCTATATGGATAGCCTCGGCGCGGGTGAAGTCGCCGCAATCTTGCAGCGTCTGGCCGCACAGTACGGCCCTCGTTTTTCTCCGTGCGACACCTTATTGCGCATGGCCGAGCAGGGGGCGACCTTTTGGCCCACTAGTGAACGGACGACCTAAGTTATGGTCAAAAGAAGGTAAATCCAACGTTGGCTGGCGCTGTTGATTGGCGGTTTTGTAAACAAATATTGACTATACTTACGCCATTGAGGTAAAAAACAGCGTTTCATTCGTTGGATGGATCAGGCACAATGCCCGGCCACCGGGTCGCCTGCGTATTGTTTACGCAGAGCGAGTTGCGGTGATTCTGGTTAACAAAAGCGGTGCAATATGCAAGTTTTTATCATGCGTCACGGCGACGCTGCCCTCGATGCAGCCAGTGACTCCGTTCGTCCCTTAACCGTTTGCGGTTGTGACGAATCTCGTCAGATGGCAACCTGGCTGAAAGGTCAAAAAGTGGATATTGAGCGGGTGCTTGTCAGCCCTTACCTGCGTGCAGAGCAAACTCTGGACATAGTAGGGGAGTGCATGAACCTGCCGAAAGATGTCGACGTGATGCCGGAACTCACGCCATGCGGCGATGTTGGGATGGTTAGCGCTTATCTTCAGGCGCTGGCGAATGAAGGCGTGAAAACGGCGCTGGTCGTTTCACACCTGCCGCTGGTGGGGTACCTCGTCTCAGAGCTGTGCCCGGGGGAAACGCCCCCGATGTTTACTACTTCAGCGATTGCCTGCGTCACCCTCGACGCCGACGGCAAGGGCGAATTCACCTGGCAGATGAGCCCCTGCAATTTGAGAATGGCGAAAGCCATCTAAGGCTTTCCCCCCTCGGAGCTTCCGCTTACGGAAGCTCCGGCGGCAACCACTCTTCAACTTCAATCAGTACTAATAGCGCGGCATCGCCGCCGTACTCTTTTGGTGCCTGATGGAACGCCATAATATGCGGATGTTGCGCCAGCCACAGCGGCGTTTGCTGCTTGAGGATATGTTTGCCGTGTCCGTGCATCACGCAGGCGCAGAAGATATGTTCGCGGCGGCAGGCGGCAATCAGCGCGCCTAATTCTTGTTTCGCCTGCTGCTGGGTTAAACCGTGCAGATCGAGAAACAGCTCCGGCGAATAGTCGCCGCGGCGCAGCTTTTTCAGCTCAAAATGGCTGACATCCGCGCGCACGTACTTCATCGCGCCTTCCGTATTGAGCAACGGCTGAAATTCGTCGGAAAAATAGTGGCTGTTATCCACCTGTTCCTGCAGCAATCGCTTAGGCGGAACCTCGCTGAGCTTCTTGCGCTGCGGGCGGTGTACGATAGTGTCCTGTTTAATTTGCCGGGTGCCGGTCATTAGCTGGCGGAACAGCGCCTGATCCTCCGCGCTTAGCGGTGTTTTCTTTTTCATTGCCCAATCTCACTATTTCTTTTCGCTAGTTTACCCGACTCGCCCGCGCTTCAGGCAAGGAAAACCTATTTTTCCCCACTCCGGCTGCGCAAGAATGCTGATTTATCGCCGCCGTCGTGGCAAACTAGCCGCCGAATTTATAGCAGAGCGTGCCCTGGAGGATTGCGTGGATAAAATTTTTGTTGATGAAGCGGTCAATGAGTTGCAGACCATTCAGGACATGCTGCGTTGGGCGGTAAGTCGTTTTAGCGCCGCCAACATCTGGTACGGTCATGGTACCGATAACCCGTGGGATGAGGCCGTACAGCTGGTATTACCCTCGCTGTACCTGCCGTTAGATATACCGGAAGATATGCGCACCGCGCGCCTGACTTCCAGCGAAAAACATCGTATCGTCGAGCGCGTGATTCGCCGCGTCAACGAACGTATTCCCGTCGCTTACCTGACCAACAAAGCGTGGTTCTGCGGACATGAATTCTATGTCGATGAGCGCGTGCTGGTACCGCGCTCGCCGATTGGCGAACTGATCAATAACCAGTTCGCCGGGCTGATAAACCATAAACCGCAGCATATTCTCGATATGTGTACCGGGAGCGCCTGCATTGCCATCGCCTGCGCCTATGCCTTCCCGGAAGCCGAAGTCGACGCTGTCGATATCTCCCCGGACGCGCTGGCCGTTGCGGAACATAACGTTGAAGAACATGGCCTGATTAACCAGGTTACGCCGATCCGCTCCGATCTGTTCCGCGATCTGCCAAAGCTGCAGTACGATCTGATCGTGACCAACCCGCCGTACGTTGATGAAGAAGATATGGCCGATCTGCCCGATGAATATGAGCACGAGCCGGTTCTGGGTCTGGCTTCCGGTAGCGATGGCCTGAAGCTGACGCGCCGTATTCTTGGCTGCGCGCCGGATTACCTCAACGATGACGGTATTCTGATTTGTGAAGTCGGTAACAGCATGGTACATCTGATGGAGCAGTACCCGGACGTGCCGTTCACCTGGCTTGAGTTTGATAACGGCGGTGATGGCGTCTTTATGCTGACTAAACAGCAGCTCATTGACGCACGCGCGCATTTCGGCATTTATAAAGACTAAAAAAACAACACGCAAACATAACGAAAAGAACGGAGCCGTGATGGCAGGAAATACAATTGGACAACTTTTTCGCGTCACCACCTTCGGCGAATCGCACGGCCTGGCGCTGGGCTGCATCGTCGACGGGGTGCCGCCAGGCATACCGCTGACCGAAGCCGACCTGCAGCACGACCTGGATCGCCGTCGCCCTGGGACATCGCGCTACACCACCCAGCGCCGCGAACCGGACCAGGTGAAAATCCTCTCCGGCGTCTTCGAAGGCGTGACCACCGGCACCAGCATTGGCCTGCTGATTGAGAACACCGATCAGCGTTCCCAGGACTACGGCGCTATCAAAGATGTGTTCCGTCCGGGACATGCGGATTACACCTACGAGCAGAAATATGGCCTGCGCGACTATCGCGGCGGCGGGCGTTCGTCTGCGCGTGAAACCGCGATGCGCGTGGCGGCCGGGGCGATTGCCAAAAAATTCCTCGCGGCCAAATTCGGTATTGTGATCCGCGGCTGCCTGACGCAGATGGGCGATATTCCGCTGGCTATCAAAGACTGGGATCTGGTTGAGCAGAACCCATTCTTCTGCCCGGATCCGGATAAAATCGACGCGCTGGATGAACTGATGCGCGGCCTGAAAAAAGAGGGCGACTCTATCGGCGCGAAGGTGACGGTCGTGGCTGACGGCGTACCGCCGGGTCTCGGCGAGCCGGTATTCGACCGCCTGGATGCCGATATCGCCCACGCGCTGATGAGCATCAACGCGGTGAAAGGGGTAGAAATCGGCGATGGTTTTGAGGTGGTTAAACTGCGCGGCAGCGAAAACCGCGACGAAATCACCAAAGCCGGCTTCCAGAGTAACCACGCCGGCGGCATTCTTGGCGGTATCAGCAGCGGCCAGCAAATCGTTGCTAACATCGCGCTGAAGCCGACCTCCAGTATTACCGTTCCCGGTCATACGATTAACCGCTTCGGCGAAGAAGTCGAGATGATCACCAAAGGGCGTCACGATCCGTGCGTCGGCATTCGCGCGGTTCCTATCGCCGAGGCCATGCTGGCTATCGTGTTAATGGATCATTTTATGCGTCAACGCGCGCAGAATGGCGACGTGACGACATCAATTCCACGCTGGTAACCGATGAAAAATACCGTTATCGCACTGCTGGCGCTTTTGGCCAGCACCGCCAGCCTGGCGGCGACGCCGTGGCAGAAAATATCCCAGCCGATTAGCGGCAGCGCCCAGTCTATTGGCGCGTTTGCCAATGGCTGCATCGTCGGCGCCCAGCCGCTACCGCTAAACTCCCCTGATTACCAGGTGATGCGTACCGATCAGCGTCGCTACTTCGGCCACCCGGATCTCGTGCAGTTTATTCAGCGACTGAGTTTGCAGGCGCACAATAAAGGTATGGGGACGGTGCTGATTGGCGATATGGGCATGCCTGCCGGCGGGCGCTTTAACGGCGGCCACGCCAGCCATCAGTCGGGCCTGGATGTTGATATTTTCCTGCAACTGCCGCAGACCCGCTGGACCTCCGCGCAACTGCTGAAACCACAGGCGCTGGACTTAGTCGCCCGCGATGGCAAGCGGGTGGTACCCTCACTGTGGAGCCCGCAAATCAGCAACCTGATTAAAATGGCTGCGGAAGATAACGATGTGACGCGTATTTTCGTCAATCCGGCTATCAAACAGCAATTGTGCCTCGATGCCGGTAACGATCGCCAATGGCTACGCAAAGTCCGCCCGTGGTTCCAGCATCGCGCCCATATGCACGTGCGCCTGCGCTGCCCGGCGGGCAGCCTCGAGTGCGAAGATCAAGCGCCGCCGCCGGCTGGCGATGGCTGCGGAGCCGAGCTGCAAAGCTGGTTTGAACCGCCTAAACCTGGGTCAACCCCACCTGTGAAGAAGACGCCGCCTCCGCTGCCGCCTTCCTGCCAGGCGCTACTGGATGAGCATCTTCTCTAATGGATAGTTTTGCCGAGCTGTTTATGGTTTCGCCAATGGTGCTGGTGGCGCTCTTTTTTGTCGCGATTCTTGCCGGATTTATTGATTCCTTAGCCGGCGGCGGCGGGTTGTTAACCGTCCCGGCGCTGATGGCGGCGGGTATGCCGCCCGCTCAGGCGTTGGCGACCAACAAGTTACAGGCCTGCGGCGGTTCCATTTCCGCGACGCTCTATTTTATCCGTCGTAAGGTAGTGAATCTCGCCGATCAGAAACTCAATATTCTGATGACTTTTATCGGCTCGACGGCGGGCGCGCTGCTGGTGCAGCACGTGCAGTCCGATATTTTGAAGCAAATCCTGCCGCTGCTGGTGATTGGCATCGGGCTGTACTTTTTGCTGATGCCTAAGCTCGGGGAGTCCGATCGTCAGCGTCGCCTGTATGGCTTGCCGTTCGCGCTGGTCGCTGGCGGCAGCGTGGGTTTCTACGACGGTTTTTTTGGCCCCGGCGCCGGTTCGTTTTATGCGCTGGCCTTTGTGACGCTCGCCGGGTTTAATCTCGCGAAATCAACCGCTCACGCCAAACTGCTAAACGCCACCTCTAATGTTGGCGGCCTGCTGCTGTTTATTATTGGCGGCAAAGTGATTTGGGCCACCGGTTTTGTGATGATGGCCGGACAGTTTATCGGCGCTCGCGCCGGTTCGCGGCTGGTGCTGAGTAAAGGACAGTCGCTGATTCGGCCGATGATCGTCATCGTCTCCGCGGTGATGAGCGCTAAACTTCTTTACGACAGCCACGGGGCTGAGATTTTGCAGTGGTTGGGAATTCACTAATGCAACAGCAACACCATTATCAGCAGTTGGTCGAGATCTTCGACGGCTGCTTCGCCGATGATTTTAATACCCGTCTGATTAAAGGCGACGACGAACCGATCTATCTTCCTGCAGATAGCGAAGTGCCATACAACCGGATCGTGTTTGCTCACGGCTTTTACGCCAGCGCGCTGCACGAAATATCCCACTGGTGTATCGCCGGCAAGGCGCGGCGCGAGCAGGTGGATTTTGGTTACTGGTACTGCCCGGACGGCCGCGATGCGATGACGCAAAGCAAGTTCGAAGACGTCGAGGTCAAGCCACAGGCTTTTGACTGGTTGTTCTGCACGGCGGCGGGATTTCCGTTTAACGTCAGCTGCGACAACCTCGAAGGCGACTTTGAGCCTGACCGCATCGCCTTTCAACGGCGAGTGCATGCTCAGGTGATGACCTATCTGCAAGAGGGGATCCCTGAGCGTCCGGCACGCTTTATTCGCGCGCTGCAACAGTATTATCAAACGCCGCCGCTGACGGCAGAACAATTTCCGTGGCCGGAAGACCTGCACTAAAGCCACGTTCTACAAATGAAAGAGGAAAGACGATGATCGCGGAGTTTGAATCACGCATTCTGGCGTTAATTGACGATATGGTAGACCACGCCAGTGATGACGAACTGTTTGCTGGCGGTTATCTGCGCGGCCACCTGACGCTGGCGGTGGCTGAGCTGGAAGGGGAAGGGGAGCACTCGGCACAGGCGATTAACGACAAAGTCGCCAGCAGCCTGGAAAAGGCCATCAGCGCAGGCGAACTGTCGCCGCCGGATCAGATTCTGGTGCAAGGGATGTGGAATAACCTGTACCAGCAGGCGAAAAATCAGGCCTGATAAATGATGTCATCCGGATGAGGCGTTAGCCGACATCCGGAAACTCTCCCCGGTGGCGCTGCGCTTACCGGGGCGACTAAACTCTAGCCGGGATAAAGCGCAAGCCGGCGTTATTTTACCGCTTTTCCCTTCAGCAGTTTTCTCACCCATAGCCGATTCGGATTTAGCGCCGCGAGGGTTTCGCTATCCAGCGGCAGCGGTTCTTCACTCATCTGCGCGGCCAGTAGTTCGGCGCTCAATGGCGCGGTGCACAGCCCACGTGATCCCAATGCCGCGAGCATAAACAGATTGTGGTAGACCGGCGCGCTGTCGACATTTTCCTGCTGTTCGTGAAGCGTGGCGTACTGCGTCAACGTTTTCTCATAATCCGGAACGTTGCCCACCATCGGCAGGTGATCGCGGGTGGCGCAGCGTACGCCGCAGCGGGCGTCGTTGCCGCTAACATCCACCTCTTTTGCCCATGCCGCCTGCGGGAAACAATCAATCAGGCGCTGGCGATTTTGCCACTGATCTTGGGCGCTGAAATCGGTATCCGTCTTGCCGCGATGATAGCTGGCGCCAATACAATGTTGCTGATTCGTGGGATTCTGCGGCGTCAGATAGCCGTCATAGCATAACACCTGGCGCAGGGCGGAAAGCCCCGGCGTGGTGGGGATATGGCTAACCTGGCCACCGACCGGATAAGCCGGCAACTGCCCGGTCTGGGCAAAATCAGTCAGGCGATGTCCGTTCGCCAGTACTACCGCCTGATGACGATGCTGCTGATTGAGCAACCAGCCGTCGCCCTCCGCGCTGAGCGTTTCGACGGGATAGCCGTAGTGGCTGCGTAGTCCCTGCGTCGCCGCGAGCGACAGCAATTCTGCCGTCAACTGCTGCGGGCACAGCCAGCCGCCGGCCGGATAGGTGATGCCGCCGCAGCCGGTATCAACGCCGGTAAGTTCAGCAACTTGCTCCGCCGTTACCGCGCGGGCGACCTCTTCTGGTAAATCTGACGCCAGCATTTGGGTGATTTTCTGCGTGCTTTTTTCATCCCAGGCGAGTTGGGTTACGCCGCACCATTGATGATCGAATTCCACTGGCAACGCGTCGTAAACGCGGCGCGCGAAAGTGAACGCCGCCGGGAAAAAGCGCGCCAGCGAAGGGTCGTGCTGGCTTAATAGCGGATACAGCGCGCCCTGGCGATTGCCGGATGCGCCGCTGGCGGGCGCATCGTCAGCGCAGTACAACGTCACCTGCCAGCCGCGGCGCAGCAGCGCTAGCGAGAGCAGGGCGCTGGCGACACCTCCGCCGATTACCGCCGCTTCGCGCGATTGACTACCGCTGCGGGCAAACCATGGCGTCCGCGCCAGCGTCGGAGTGGCGGCGGTCAATTCGCCGATTAACATTTCGCGCTTGCGGCCAAAGCCTTTGCGCTTTTGCATGCTAAAGCCGGCCTCCTGCAGCCCGCGGCGCACGAAGCCTGCGGAGGTAAAGGTCGCCAGCGTGCCGCCGGGGCGGGCCAGGCGCGCCATGGCGGAAAACAGTCCCGGCGTCCACATATCCGGATTTTTCGCCGGCGCGAAGCCGTCGAGGAACCAGGCGTCGACCTGGCGGTTGAGCGAATCATCAAGCTGGTCGGTAAGCACGTTGATATCGCCAAACCATAAATCCAGCGTGACGCGGCCATCGTCGAGCAGCAGGCGGTGGCAGCCCGCGATTGGCAGCGGCCACTGCGCCTGTAGCTGTTCAGCCCATGGCGCCAGTTCCGGCCAGTGCTGGTGCGCCAGGCGCAGGTCGTCGGCCTTCAGCGGAAATTTTTCAAAACTGATGAAATGTAATCTTTGCAGCGTAGCCTGCGGATTATCGCGACGAAAAACAGCAAACGCCTGCCACAGCGTCAGGAAATTGAGCCCGGTGCCGAAGCCGCTCTCCGCGACGATAAACAGCGGACGCGGGTGGGTTGGGAAACGGCTATCAAGCTGGTTGCCGTTGAGAAAAACGTAGCGCGTCTCTTCCAGACCGTTGTCATTAGAAAAATAAACGTCGTCAAAATCTCGGGAAACAGGTGTACCCTCAGCGTTGAATTCCAGGTTGGCGGGTTGTATGGCGTTTTGTTTCACGTAAGTTACTCGAATCACAAGGCGTAGCGCGATCTTAACGATGTGTGCCAGAAGGCGCAAATTTATACACAAAATGGCTGATCGGACTTGTTCGGCGTACAAGTGTACGCTATTGTGCGACTCGAAACTTAAAATAGTGCGACTTACAGAGGTATTGAATGAAACGTGCAGTGATTACTGGCTTGGGCATCGTTTCCAGCATCGGTAATAACCAGCAGGAAGTCCTGGCATCTCTGCGTGAAGGACGTTCAGGGATCACTTTCTCTCAGGAGCTGAAGGATTCAGGAATGCGTAGCCACGTATGGGGCAACGTCAAACTGGATACCACGGGCCTCATTGACCGCAAAGTAGTGCGCTTTATGAGCGACGCATCCATTTATGCTTATCTGTCCATGGAGCAGGCGGTAGCCGACGCCGGTCTGGCGCCGGAAGCATACCAGAACAACCCGCGTGTCGGCCTGATTGCAGGTTCCGGCGGCGGTTCCCCGAAATTCCAGGTCTTCGGCGCCGATGCCATGCGTAGCCCGCGTGGTCTGAAAGCCGTGGGCCCATACGTTGTGACTAAAGCGATGGCTTCCGGCGTATCCGCCTGCCTCGCCACGCCGTTTAAAATCCACGGCGTCAACTACTCTATCAGCTCCGCTTGCGCCACTTCCGCACACTGCATCGGTAACGCGGTAGAACAGATTCAGCTGGGCAAACAGGACATCGTCTTTGCCGGCGGCGGCGAAGAGCTGTGCTGGGAAATGGCTTGCGAATTCGACGCCATGGGCGCGCTGTCCACTAAATACAACGATTCTCCGGACAAAGCGTCCCGTACCTATGATGCGAACCGCGACGGTTTCGTTATCGCGGGCGGCGGCGGCATGGTCGTGGTTGAAGAGCTGGAACACGCGCTGGCGCGCGGCGCGCATATTTATGCGGAAATCGTCGGTTACGGCGCGACTTCCGATGGCGCGGACATGGTTGCTCCATCTGGCGAAGGCGCAGTGCGCTGCATGCAGATGGCGATGCACGGCGTTGATACTCCGATCGACTACCTGAACTCCCACGGCACTTCTACTCCGGTAGGCGACGTGAAAGAGCTGGGCGCTATCCGCGAAGTCTTCGGTGACAACAGCCCGGCAATCTCCGCCACCAAAGCGATGACCGGCCACTCTCTGGGCGCCGCAGGCGTACAGGAAGCCATCTACTCTCTGCTGATGCTGGAGCACGGTTTTATCGCGCCAAGCATCAACATCGAAGAGATGGACGAGCAGGCTGCCGGCCTTAATATCGTCACCAAACCGACCGATGCTCAGCTGACCACCGTGATGTCCAACAGCTTCGGCTTCGGCGGCACCAACGCTACCCTGGTTATGCGTAAATACAACGCCTAATTGGTAAGAGTCAGCAAAAGGGGAGCCCGAGGCTCCCCTTTTTTTGACGTCTTGACAGCGCCCGGCAAGAGCAGGCAAATTGCTCGCCATCATTCTCATTCCATCTTCTCGCCTTGCTCTGCAAAACTGGGGTAACGCATGTCCGCAGCGACAAAAACGATAAACAACGCTTCAGAGAATCTCTCGCTATTTCGCATTACCTTTGCGGTTTTTCTGACCTATATGACCGTGGGGTTGCCGTTACCGGTTATCCCGCTATTTGTGCACCACGATCTCGGCTTTGGCAACACACTCGTCGGCGTGGCCGTCGGCATCCAGTTTCTCGCCACGGTCTTAACCCGCGGTTATGCCGGGAGACTGGCCGATCAGTACGGCGCGAAACGCTCGGTGCTGCAAGGAATGTTGGCCTGTGCTCTGGCCGGCTGTGCCTGGCTGGCGGCGGCGCTGCTGCCGGTGCCGGTGATGGCCAAATTTGGCCTGCTGGTGCTGGGACGTTTGATTCTCGGTTTTGGTGAAAGCCAACTGCTGACCGGCAACTTAAGCTGGGGACTAGGGCTGGTTGGCCCGCGGCGTTCCGGTAAAGTGATGTCGTGGAACGGCATGGCGATGTACGGGGCGCTGGCGGTGGGCGCCCCGCTGGGGCTGCTGATTTACAGTCGCTTCGGCGTGGCGACGCTGGCCTGCGTTACGATGGCGCTGCCGCTGCTGGCGTGGGCGATTAACGGCACGGTCCGTAAAGTTCCCGCCCACGGCGGCGAACGTCCTTCGCTATGGAGCGTCATCGGTATGATCTGGCGTCCGGGGGTTGGCCTCGGTCTGCAGGGCGTCGGATTTGCGGTGATCGGCACCTTTGTTTCGCTCTATTTCGCCAGCCACGGCTGGGCGATGACCGGCTTCACGTTGACCGCGTTTGGCGGCGCTTTTGTCCTGATGCGTATTCTGTTCGGCTGGATGCCGGATCGCTTCGGCGGCATTAAGGTGGCGATAGTTTCACTGCTGATTGAAGCTATCGGCCTGACGCTGCTGTGGCAAGCGCCGGGCGCCTGGGTGGCGCTGGCGGGCGCGGCTTTGACCGGTTGCGGTTGCTCGCTTATCTTCCCGGCATTGGGCGTTGAGGTAGTCAAACGGGTTCCGGCTCAGGTTCGTGGCACCGCGCTGGGCGGCTATGCCGCGTTTCAGGATATCTCTTACGGCGTCACCGGTCCTCTGGCTGGCCTGCTCGCGACCTCGCTGGGCTATGCTTCCGTGTTCCTGGCCGGGGCGATTTGCGCGGTATTGGGGATTGTGGTCACTCTGTTGACGCTACGTAAATAAATACACAACGGCGGCTATCAGGCCGCCGTTATTGCTTTAGGCTTACAGCACCAGCCACAGCAGAATAATCACTACCAGCAGCGCAATCGCCACCGTCCACGCTTTTTTGCTATACACCGCATGGGGCGAAGGCAGCGGCTCGACCGGGGTAATTGCCATTGTCGCCTGGGCGCGAGCTACGCGTAGCGCAAAGACTTTATTTAATAGCGTTAACACCTGCGGGCTGGTTAAGGTCGTCGTGGGCGTCACCTGCCAGTTGCTTTGCGCGAAATCGGCGATTTTCTGCCACTCCTGCGCCTCCAGCGGTTGCTTAAGCGCTGCCTGCAGTGAATTCATCGTCGGCGCGGTTTGCGCGCTCAGCGTTTGTCGCGCCTGCAGCCAGTATGAGAGCGGGGTGAAGTGGGTGGCGGGGATCAGCTCGCCGGATTTCACGCCGCACAGCTCAAGCATTGATTGCCAGATAAGCTTGCTCGATTCGCCGGTTGCGGCGGCCAGTTTGGTCACTAACTGATTCAGGGTGTTATGTTCCGCCGGCAGCAAAGGGCGCAGCGTTGGCGTTCGCTGCTGCGGTTGCGGGATCGCCAACTGGCCGTTTTGCAGCAGATACAGCACGTTCTCCAGTTGCGCCTGCGTCAGCGCGTGCAGCACGGTTTGGCCGTAATTCTGGCGGATATAATCGCTCACCGCCTGACGGTTATTCCCCTGGGTCAGCAGTTCGCTAAGCTGAGCGAGAATTTGCCGGTGGTGGTGGTTTTGCTGAGCGATACTTAAGCGCTGATTCAGGTTGCTCTCAGCCGCGCTGAAATGGCTCGCCAGCAGCGGCGTATCGCCTTTCAGACCCAGATCGTGCTTCACGCAGGCCCACACTTCGGCGTTTTGCTGCGATGTCAGCGTCACCAGACGCGTTATCAACCGCTCCAGAACGGTGCGTTGCTGCATGGTGAGCGCGTTTGGGCCCACGGCGGATGCGCCGGATGGGCCAGTCCCCGGAGGGCGATCGGACATACCTGAAACGGGTGGTGTCATGATGAATCCTTACCGTAGTACTGTACTTAAGCCGGGTGATGATGTTCCTGGCGGCCAGATTATGGCACACTTCCCCGGTTTACTCTCGTTCTCAGACAGGTACTGAACCGTGAAAATCCTCGTTGATGAAAATATGCCCTATGCGCGTGAGCTTTTTAGCCGTTTGGGAGACGTGCAGGCCGTTCCCGGTCGTCCCATTCCGCAGGAAGCGTTAACCGACGCCGACGCGCTGATGGTGCGTTCCGTCACTAAGGTGAATGAAGCGCTGCTCTCCGGTAAGGCAATTAAGTTTGTCGGCACCGCCACCGCAGGCACCGATCATGTCGATCAAGCGTGGTTACAGCAGGCGGGGATTGGCTTTTCCGCCGCGCCGGGCTGCAATGCGATCGCGGTGGTGGAGTATGTTTTCTCGGCGCTGCTGATGCTCGCCGAGCGCGACGGATTCGCGCTGGCTGACCGTACCGTCGGTATCGTCGGCGTCGGCAACGTTGGCGGGCGTTTGCAAAAACGTCTGGAAGCGCTGGGAATTAAAACATTACTCTGCGATCCGCCGCGCGCCGATCGTGGCGATGAAGGCGACTTCCGCACCCTGGACGAGCTAGCGCAACAGGCGGATATCCTGACTTTCCACACGCCGTTGTTTAAAGACGGGCAGTATAAAACGCAGCATCTGGCCGATGAAGCGCTGATTAGCCGCCTGCAGCCGGGGACTATCCTGATTAACGCCTGCCGTGGTCCGGTGGTGGATAATGCGGCGCTGCTCAAGCGCTTGCAGGCCGGGCAGCAGCTGAGCGTGGTGCTCGACGTCTGGGAACCCGAACCGGATCTGAATACCGAGTTGCTGGCGCGTGTCGATATCGGTACCTCGCATATCGCCGGTTATACCCTTGAAGGCAAAGCGCGCGGCACCACTCAGGTGTTTGAAGCCTATAGCGCGTTCATTGGCCATCCGCAGCAGGTGGCGCTGGATACGCTACTGCCGGCGCCGGAATTTGGCCGCATCACTCTGCACGGCCCGCTCGATCAGGCGACGCTGAAAAGGCTGGTTCATTTGGTGTATGATGTGCGCCGCGATGATGCGCCGTTGCGTAAAGTGGCAGGCATTGCCGGCGAATTCGACAAGCTGCGCAAAAATTATCAGGAACGCCGCGAATGGTCGTCCCTGTACGTACAGTGCAGCGATGAAAAAGCAGCGACGCTGCTGCGTCAGCTCGGTTTTAATGCCGTACATCATCCTGTTCGTTAATATCTTCTTAATGCCCCTGTTGGATAATCCGGCAGGGTCGCTATTTTCTGGAGTACACCACCATGTCTGAAGGCTGGAATATTGCCGTACTGGGCGCAACCGGCGCCGTAGGCGAAGCCCTGCTTGAAACCCTTGCTGAACGCCAGTTTCCGGTAGGCGAAATTTATGCGCTGGCGCGCAATGAAAGCGCGGGCGAACATCTGCGTTATGGTGGCAAATCGGTCATCGTGCAGGACGCCGCCGAATTTGACTGGACCCAGGCCCAGTTGGCCTTCTTCGCCGCGGGCGTCGAAGCCAGCGCGGCGTATGTCGAAGAAGCCACCAACGCCGGTTGTCTGGTTATCGATCTTAGCGGCCTGTTTGCGCTGGAGCCGGACGTGCCGCTGGTGGTGCCGGACGTCAACCCGTTCGTGCTCGGCGACTACCGCAACCGTAACGTGATTGCGGTACCAAACAGCCTGACCAGCCAGCTGCTGACGGCGCTGAAGCCGCTGATCGATGATGGCGGCCTGTCGCGTATTACCGTTACCAACCTGCTGTCTGCCTCGGCGCAGGGGAAAAAAGCGGTCGATGCGCTGGCGGGGCAGAGCGCGAAACTGCTGAACGGTATTCCGATTGATGAAGACGATTTCTTTGGTCGCCAGCTGGCTTTCAACATGCTGCCGATTCTGCCGGATCGCGAAGGTAGCGTGCGCGAAGAACGACGTATCGTCGATGAAGCGCGCAAAATTCTGCAGGATGACGGCCTGATGATTTCCGCAAGCGTCGTGCAATCGCCGGTCTTCTATGGCCATGCGCAGATGGTGAATTTTGAAGCGCTGCGTCCGCTGGCGGCCGAGGAGGCGCGCGACGCCTTTACCCGCGGCGAGGATATTGAGCTTTCCGAAGAGGGCGAATTCCCGACGCAGGTCGGCGATGCTTCCGGAAACGCGCGTCTGTCCATCGGCTGCGTGCATAACGATTATGGCATGCCCGAGCAGATTCAGTTCTGGTCGGTTGCCGATAACGTCCGCTTTGGCGGCGCGCTGATGGCGGTGAAAATCGCCGAGAAACTGGTTCAGGAGTATTTGTACTGATGTCTGAACCACAGCAGCAGCCGGTATATAAAATCGCGCTGGGCATCGAGTACGACGGCAGCAAATACTACGGCTGGCAGCGGCAAAACGAAGTGCGCAGCGTGCAGGAAAAGCTGGAAAAGGCGCTGTCGCAGGTAGCGGCCGAACCGGTACACGTATTCTGCGCCGGGCGTACCGACGCCGGCGTTCACGGTACCGGCCAGGTAGTGCACTTTGAAACCCGCGCCCAGCGTAAAGACGCCGCCTGGACGCTGGGCGTAAATGCGAATTTACCTGGTGACATCGCCGTGCGTTGGGTGAAGCATGTTGCGGACGATTTTCACGCCCGCTTCAGCGCGACGGCCCGTCGTTACCGCTACGTCATCTATAATCACCGCCTGCGCCCGGCGGTGTTGAGCCAGGGGGTGACGCATTATTACCACCCTCTGGATGCCGGGCGGATGCATCGCGCCGCGCAGTGTTTGATTGGCGAGAATGACTTCACCTCGTTTCGCGCGGTGCAATGTCAGTCGCGCACGCCGTGGCGTAACGTGATGCATATCAACGTGACCCGTCATGGCGCTTATGTGGTGGTAGATATCAAAGCGAACGCTTTTGTTCATCATATGGTAAGGAACATCGTCGGCAGCCTGATGGAAGTAGGCGCCGGAAACCAGCCAGAGAGCTGGATTGCAGAACTGCTGGCGGCGAAGGACCGGACTCTGGCTGCCGCGACGGCGAAAGCGGAAGGATTGTATCTGGTGTCGGTGGATTATCCGGCCCATTTCGATCTGCCGGTGATGCCGATGGGCCCGCTGTTTTTGGCGGACTAATATCAGCGCCCCTGTAACAGGGGGCGGTTGTCACTAAAGGCTAAGACAAATATGGACCTGATTCATTTTTTGATTGATTTCATCCTGCATATTGATGTGCACCTTGCGGAGCTGGTCGCGCAGTATGGCGTCTGGGTTTACGCCATCCTGTTCTTGATTCTGTTCTGCGAAACCGGCCTGGTGGTGACGCCGTTCCTGCCCGGAGATTCTCTGCTGTTCGTCGCCGGCGCGCTCTCCGCGCTGCCAACGAACGATCTCAACGTACACCTGATGGTTGCGCTGATGGTCATTGCCGCCGTTATTGGCGATGCCCTGAACTATACCATCGGTAGATTGTTCGGCGAAAAGCTGTTCAGCAATCCGAACTCAAAGATTTTCCGTCGCAGCTATCTCGATAAAACCCATACCTTCTATGAACGCCACGGCGGCAAAACCATCATCCTCGCGCGTTTTGTGCCGATCGTCAGAACCTTTGCGCCGTTTGTGGCGGGAATGGGCCACATGTCCTATCGTCATTTTGCGGCGTACAACGTGGTAGGCGCGCTGCTGTGGGTACTACTGTTCACCTACGCCGGCTACCTGTTCGGTGATTTGCCGATCGTGCAGGAAAATCTGAAGCTGCTGATCGTGGCCATTATCGTCCTGTCGGTACTGCCTGGCGTTATCGAAGTGATTCGCCATCGCCGGGCGGCGGCAAAGCAGGCTAAATAGGCCCTTAGCGGCATTTTCGCCGGGCGTTGCTATGACGTCCGGCGCGCAAAGTGTGAGCGGTTCGACCACTTTTTTATCCCATGTTACGGGATGTTATGATTTAATGTGCAACATTCATGGTCTGTGAGGGGCAAAAGTGGCATTATGCGCCCCTTGCGACAAAACTGGCATCGACCAGGTTCAGGTAGAAAGGTTATCAATGAGCTGGATTGAACGAATTAAAAGCAATATAACCCCCACCCGTAAGGCAAGTATTCCTGAAGGTGTATGGACCAAGTGCGACAGCTGCGGTCAGGTACTGTACCGCGCAGAGCTGGAGCGCAACCTGGAGGTTTGCCCTAAGTGCGATCACCACATGCGTATGTCGGCGCGCAACCGCCTGCATAGCCTGCTGGACGAAGGTTCTCTCGTGGAGCTGGGTAGCGAGCTCGAGCCAAAGGATGTGCTGAAGTTCCGCGATTCGAAAAAGTATAAAGACCGTCTGGCCTCTGCACAGAAAGAGACCGGCGAGAAAGACGCGCTGGTGGTGATGAAAGGCACCCTGCACGGCATGCCTGTCGTGGCGGCGGCATTTGAATTCGCCTTTATGGGCGGGTCGATGGGTTCCGTTGTCGGCGCGCGTTTCGTCCGCGCGGTTGAGCAGGCGCTGGAAGAAAACTGCCCGCTGATCTGCTTCTCCGCCTCTGGCGGCGCCCGTATGCAGGAAGCGCTAATGTCGCTGATGCAGATGGCGAAGACCTCCGCGGCGCTGGCGAAAATGCAGGAGCGCGGTTTGCCCTATATCTCCGTGCTGACCGACCCGACTATGGGCGGCGTCTCCGCGAGCTTCGCAATGCTGGGCGATCTTAATATCGCCGAGCCAAAAGCGCTGATCGGCTTCGCCGGCCCTCGCGTTATCGAGCAGACCGTGCGTGAGAAGCTGCCGCCGGGATTCCAGCGTAGTGAGTTCCTGATTGAAAAAGGGGCGATCGACATGATTATCCGTCGTCCTGAAATGCGTCTGAAATTAGCCAGCATCCTGGCGAAACTGATGAACCTTCCTTCGCCGCAGGCCGATGCGCCTCACGAAGGCGAGGTGGTACCACCGGTACCGGATCAGGAACCAGAGGCCTGATAATGCAGAGGGCAGGGCCGACAGGCGCTGCCCTTTTTTTTACCGTTAACTCTCGCGGACATCATGGAAAAAGATCCTATTCCTCAGGCCACGTCGCCCCTGGCTACGTGGCTTTCTTATCTGGAGCATCTGCACAGTAAAGCCATCGATCTGGGACTGGCGCGGGTGAGCGAAGTCGCCGGACGGATGGCGATATTAAAACCGGCGCCGTTTGTCTTTACAGTAGCGGGTACCAACGGCAAAGGCACCACCTGCCGGACGCTGGAATCGGTGCTGATGGCGGCGGGCTATAAAGTTGGCGTATATAGTTCGCCGCATCTGGTGCGCTATACCGAACGCGTGCGTATCCAGGGCGCCGAGCTGCCGGAAGCGGCGCATACCGCCTCATTTGCCGAAATCGAAGCGGCGCGCGGCGATATCTCGCTGAGCTATTTTGAATTTGGCACGCTGTCCGCGCTATGGCTGTTTAAGCAGGCGCAGCTGGATGTGGTTATCCTGGAGGTGGGCCTCGGTGGACGCCTGGACGCCACGAATATCGTCGATGCCGACGTCGCGGTGGTCACCAGCATCGCGCTGGATCATACCGACTGGCTGGGGCCGGATCGTGAAAGCATTGGCCGTGAAAAAGCGGGTATCTTCCGCGCTGGTAAACCGGCGGTGGTGGGCGAGCCCGATATGCCGCAGACGATTGCCGACGTGGCGAATGAAAAGGGCGCGACGCTGCTGCGCCGCGACCATGACTGGCGTTATAGCATGACAGACCAGTCATGGAACTTTACCGATGGCCAGGGCGAGTTGGCAGGGCTGCCGCTGCCGCAGGTTCCATTGCCCAACGCCGCGACGGCGCTGGCGGCGCTGCGCGCCAGCGGGCTTAACGTCGCTGAACAGGCGCTGCGCGACGGCATTCATCACGCCATGCTCCCGGGCCGCTTTCAGATTATCAGCGACGCGCCGCGGGTGATCCTTGATGTCGCGCATAACCCGCATGCGGCGGCTTATCTCGCCGGGCGTCTCAAAACCTTAGCGAAAACGGGGCGCGTACTGGCGGTTATTGGTATGCTGCATGATAAAGATATCGCCGGAACCCTGGCGAATCTGGCGCCTGAAGTAGATGCGTGGTACTGCGCGCCGCTGGAAGGGCCGCGCGGCGCCACGGCAGACCAGCTGATTACGCATCTGCGTGCGGGCCAACGTTATGACAGCGTAGCGCAGGCGTGGCATGCCGCTATGGCGGATGCCAAAGCCGAAGATACGGTGCTGGTGTGTGGTTCCTTCCACACGGTAGCGCATGTAATGGAAGAGATAGACGCGGGGAGAATCGGTGGCGAGTAAGTTTCAGAACCGTTTAGTCGGGACGATTGTACTGGTAGCGCTGGGGGTAATTATTCTCCCGGGTCTGCTCGACGGTCAGAAAAAACATTATCAGGATGAGTTTGCGGCGATCCCGTTGGTGCCGAAGCCGGGCGATCGCGATGAGCCGGATATGCTGCCGGCGGCTACCCAGGCGCTGCCTTCGCAGCCGCCGGAAGGCGCCGCGGAAGAGGTGAGAGCGGGAGACGCCGCGGCGCCATCGCTGGATCCGTCGCGTATCCCTGTGAACAACAATAGCTTCGATGAAGTTCAGGAGCCGGTGGTGGCCGCCAAGCCGCAGCCGAAACCACAGCCGAAGCCGGTTGAGAAACCGCAGCCGCAGCAGGTCGCGCAGACCCCGCCGCCGGCGAAACCGCAGCCGCAACCACAGCCGCAACAGCAGCAGGCCGCTATTCCGGCGCCGACCGGAAAAGCCTATGTGGTGCAGTTAGGGGCGTTGAAGAATGCCGATAAGGTTAACGAAATCGTAGGTAAGCTGCGTTCCTCGGGCTTTAAAGCCTGGACATCGCCATCCACGCCGGTTCAGGGTAAAATTACCCGTATTCTGGTGGGGCCGGATGCGTCGAAAGACAAGCTGAAGGGGCAACTCGGCGAGCTGCAGCAGATTTCTGGCCTGAGCGGCGTGGTCATGGGGTATAGCCCGAATTAAAAAATGACATCCGCTCTGATTGGGCGAGCTGGCAGGCGGGTTAACCTGCTGAAACCCTTGCCGGATACGCCCTGAAGAGGCGTCAGGCAGTATGGCGTTGAATGTTTTTTCAGCGCCATTTTTATTTCTGTAGGGCACGGAAATCCCTACGCAAACGTTTTCTTTTTCTGTTAGAATGCGCCCCGAACTGGACGACAGGGCGTAAAATCGTGGGATGTATATGGTCTGGATTGATTACGCCATTATTGCGGTAATTGGTTTTTCCTGTTTGGTTAGCCTTATCCGCGGCTTTGTTCGTGAAGCGTTATCGCTGGTGACATGGGGATGTGCCTTCTTTGTCGCCAGTCATTACTACACTTACCTGGCTGTCTGGTTCACGGGCTTTGAAGACGAACTGGTCCGAAATGGGATTGCTATCGCGATATTGTTTATCGCAACGCTTATCGTCGGCGCTATCGTTAACTATGTGATAGGCGCTCTGGTAGAGAAAACCGGTCTGTCAGGAACAGACAGGGTGTTGGGGATCTGTTTTGGCGCCCTGCGCGGCGTGCTTATCGTCTCCGCTATTCTGTTCTTTCTCGATAGCTTCACCGGTATGGCAAAAAGTGAAGACTGGCAAAAGTCTGAGCTTATCCCGCAGTTCAGTTTCGTTATCAGATGGTTCTTTGACTATCTGCAGAGCTCGTCAAGTTTCTTGCCCAAAGCATAAGCGTTGGGATGTAGCTTAACGAGGAAAAGACGTATGTGCGGTATTGTCGGTATCGCCGGTGTTATGCCGGTAAACCAGTCGATTTATGACGCGTTAACGGTGCTTCAGCATCGTGGGCAGGATGCCGCGGGCATCATCACCATTGATGCAAATAACTGCTTCCGTTTGCGTAAAGCTAACGGACTGGTGAGCGATGTGTTCGAAGCGCGCCACATGCAGCGTATGCAGGGAAATATGGGGATTGGCCACGTCCGTTACCCAACGGCAGGCAGTTCCAGCGCTTCTGAAGCGCAGCCTTTTTACGTTAACTCGCCCTACGGCATTACGTTGGCCCATAATGGCAACCTGACCAATGCCCACGAGCTGCGTCAAAAGCTGTTTGAAGAAAAACGCCGCCACATCAACACCACCTCCGATTCCGAAATTCTGCTCAATATCTTCGCCAGCGAGCTGGATAATTTCCGTCATTATCCGCTGGAAGCCGATAACATTTTCGCCGCTATTGCCGCGACGAACCGCCAGATTCGCGGCGCGTACGCCTGCGTGGCGATGATTATCGGCCACGGTATGGTCGCCTTCCGCGACCCGAACGGTATCCGCCCGCTGGTGCTCGGCAAGCGCGATATCGGCGATGGCCGCACCGAGTACATGGTCGCCTCCGAAAGCGTGGCGCTGGATACACTGGGCTTTGAATTTCTGCGTGACGTCGCGCCGGGAGAAGCGGTCTACATCACCGAGAAAGGCCAGCTGTTTACCCGCCAGTGCGCGGAAAACCCGGTCAGCAACCCATGCCTGTTCGAATACGTCTATTTCGCGCGTCCGGACTCCTTTATCGACAAGATTTCCGTCTATAGCGCCCGTGTGAACATGGGCACGAAGCTTGGCGAGAAAATTGCCCGTGAGTGGGAAGATCTGGATATCGATGTCGTTATTCCGATCCCGGAAACCTCCTGCGATATCGCCCTGGAGATTGCTCGTATCCTCGATAAACCCTATCGTCAGGGCTTCGTCAAAAACCGCTATGTTGGCCGTACCTTTATCATGCCGGGCCAGCAGCTGCGCCGTAAATCCGTGCGCCGTAAGCTGAACGCCAACCGCGCCGAATTCCGTGATAAGAACGTGCTGCTGGTGGATGACTCTATCGTTCGCGGCACCACTTCTGAACAGATTATCGAAATGGCGCGCGAAGCCGGCGCGAAGAAAGTGTATCTGGCCTCCGCGGCGCCGGAAATTCGCTTCCCGAACGTTTACGGTATCGATATGCCGACCGCCAACGAGCTTATCGCCCACGGTCGCGAAGTTGACGAGATCCGTCAGATCATCGGCGCTGATGGCCTGATTTTCCAGGATCTGGACGATCTGATCGAAGCGGTACGCGCTGAGAACCCGGACATTCAACAGTTCGAGTGTTCGGTCTTTAACGGCGTGTACGTCACCAAAGACGTTGACCAACAGTATCTCGATTATCTTGACTCTCTGCGTAACGATGATGCCAAAGCGGTCCAACTGCAAACCGAAGTTGAAAACTTAGAGATGCATAACGAAGGCTAATTGGTCCCTTGTCGCTGGCCCGCCGTCTTTCGAAGACCGCGGGCCTTTTTATTTTTACCCGCCAGGTTGCGTCGGGGACTATAATCCGGCAAAGTCTGCGGCATTACGCGCAAGAGGAATACATCGTGAAACGACTCATTATCGGCATTTCCGGCGCCAGCGGCGCGATTTACGGCGTACGCTTGCTACAGGTTCTGCGTGATGTCGCCGGGGTCGAGACCCATCTGATAATGAGCCAGGCTGCACGTCAGACGCTGTCGCTGGAAACCGACTACTCGCTGCGGGAAGTGCAGGCGCTGGCCGATGTGGTACACGACGCGCGCGATATCGCCGCCAGCATCTCCTCCGGCTCGTTTAAAACCAGTGGGATGGTTATTCTACCGTGCTCGATGAAAACGCTCTCTGGCATCGTCAATAGCTATACCGACGGTCTGCTGACCCGCGCGGCGGACGTGGTGTTAAAAGAGCGCCGCCCGCTGGTGCTTTGCGTACGCGAGACGCCGTTCCACCTGGGGCATCTGCGTTTAATGGTGCAGGCGGCGGAAATGGGCGCGGTGATTATGCCGCCGGTGCCGGCCTTCTATCATCGTCCGCAGACGCTGGACGATGTGATTAATCAGACGGTTAATCGGGTTGTCGATCAGTTCGATATTGAGCTGCCGCAGGACCTGTTTACCCGCTGGCAAGGCGGAGCATGATGCACCTGTTTGGTGCATTTTATTTACCTTTGCCTTCCGCTGGTGCATTTTTGTTGTCCTGATCAAATCCTCGACATTTAATTTGTTTTTTTGCGTTTTGCCGCTGCGGTTTATCCGCCAATGCTGGTATCTTCCCTCTTAAGACAATCTTGCAACTTTATATTAACAAATTTAACGCTGTTACCGGCACGCACCGGGAAAATGGCATAAAACCTGCAAGAACCGTCGGCAACATACATAACCAGACAGCGCACAACATAACAACATCACGACACTTAAGGGCTTTCTATGAAGAAGACGATCCTGGCTCTCTCGTTAATCATGGGAATCAGCAGCGCCGCCAGCGTATCTGCGGCGCTGCCGCAAAGTATCCGCATCGGCACCGATACCACCTATGCGCCTTTCTCGTCGAAGGATTCGAAGGGCAACTTTATTGGCTTTGACATCGATCTGGGCAATGAACTGTGCTCGCGCATCAAGGTGAAGTGCAC
Organism: Klebsiella sp. 141161; assembly: GCF_050600815.1. Taxonomy (NCBI): domain Bacteria; kingdom Pseudomonadati; phylum Pseudomonadota; class Gammaproteobacteria; order Enterobacterales; family Enterobacteriaceae; genus Klebsiella; species Klebsiella sp. 141161. Next base: position 208,041 of record NZ_JAQIRN010000005.1, read on the forward strand.
CTGGGTGGGCAGCGATTTTGACGCGCTCATCCCCTCGCTGAAAGCGAAGAAAATCGACGCGATTATCTCGTCGCTGTCGATTACCGAAAAACGCCAGCAGGAGATTGCTTTCTCTGACAAACTGTACGCGGCAGATTCTCGTCTGATCGCGGCAAAAGGCTCGCCGATTCAGCCTACGCTGGAGTCGCTGAAAGGCAAGCATGTTGGCGTACTGCAGGGCTCTACTCAGGAGGCCTATGCCAACGAACGCTGGCGCAGCCAGGGCGTGGATGTTGTCGCCTATGCTAACCAGGATCTGATCTATTCCGACCTCGCCGCAGGGCGCCTTGATGCGGCGCTGCAGGATGAAGTCGCGGCCAGCGAAGGTTTCCTCAAACAACCTGCCGGTAAAGATTACGCCTTTGCCGGTCCTTCCGTTAAAGACAAAAAATACTTCGGCGATGGTACCGGCATCGGCCTGCGCAAAGAAGATGGCGAGCTGAAAGCCGCGTTCGACAAAGCGCTGGGTGAAATGCGTAAAGACGGCACCTACGACAAAATGGCGAAGAAATACTTCAACTTTAACGTCTACGGCGATTAAGACTGTAGCGGTCTGGTTATGCCAGGCCGCTCCATTGCGACGCGGTTATTGTTGCCCTTGATAGGTGCAAGCGGTTGACGGCTTGCACCAGAATGGGGCGATAGCAGTTTTTCTTTGTTCAGAAAATGCATAGTTAAGCGTTTCTGATGCAAAAAAATCTGCTTTCCTGCGCATTTTGCTTTGCCTTGGCAGGGCGAATAATGGCACGATAACTGGCGTAAGTGCTTCTAATAAACCCGTTAGAATGACAGTCTGTTGAGGATAATTATGAAAAAACTGGCGTTGTCTCTTTCTTTGGCGCTGGCCCTTTCCAGCGTTTCCACGGTATTCGCAGCCATTCCACAGAAAATCCGTATTGGTACCGATCCTACTTATGCGCCGTTCGAATCGAAGAATGCGCAGGGGCAATTGATCGGTTTTGACATCGATCTGGCGAAAGAGCTGTGTAAGCGTATTAATACCCAATGTACCTTCGTTGAAAACCCGCTGGATGCGCTGATCCCCTCGTTAAAAGCGAAGAAAATCGATGCGATTATGTCCTCGCTGTCGATTACCGAAAAGCGCCAGCAGGAAATTGCCTTCACCGACAAACTTTATGCCGCTGACTCCCGTCTGGTGGTGAAAAAGGGCAGCGATATTACGCCAGACCTGAGCAAGCTGAAAGGCAAGCGCATTGGCGTACTGCAGGGCACCACTCAGGAAACCTACGGCAACGAGCATTGGGCGCCGAAAGGCATTGAAATTGTCTCCTATCAGGGCCAGGACAATATCTATTCCGACCTGACTGCGGGCCGTATTGACGCTGCGTTCCAGGATGAGGTCGCTGCCAGCGAAGGTTTCCTCAAACAGCCGATTGGCAAAGATTATCAGTTTGGCGGCCCGTCCATTAAGGATGAGAAGTTATTTGGCGTCGGTACCGGCATGGGCCTGCGTAAAGACGACACCGAGCTGCGTGAGGCGCTAAATAAAGCTTTCGCCGAGATGCGTAAAGACGGCACTTACGACAAGCTGGCGAAGAAATATTTCGACTTTAACGTGTACGGCGACTAATCATCGTTAGTACCTCGCCGCACGCGTTTTCACGTGCGGCGATCGATGACAGACAGGGCAGACAGCATGCTGTACGGGTTCTCACAGGTTATTTTTCAGGGCGCGCTGGTCACCCTTGAGCTGGCGCTTAGCTCGGTGGTGCTGGCGGTCCTTATCGGGCTGGTGGGCGCGGGGGCGAAACTATCCGCCAACCGGCCTATGGCGCTGGTGTTTGAAGGCTATACCACGCTGATCCGCGGGGTGCCGGATCTGGTGCTGATGCTGCTGATTTTCTATGGGCTGCAGATCGCCCTTAACAGCATCACCGATGCATTAGGCATGGCGCAATTTGATATTGATCCGATGATTGCCGGTATTATCACCCTCGGCTTTATCTATGGTGCGTACTTCACTGAAACCTTCCGCGGCGCGTTTCTGGCGGTGCCGAAAGGCCATATTGAAGCGGCGACGGCATTTGGCTTTAGCGGCTGGCAGACGTTCCGCCGTATCCTGTTTCCGGCGATGATGCGCTATGCGCTGCCCGGTATCGGCAACAACTGGCAGGTGATTCTCAAAGCCACTGCGCTGGTGTCGCTGCTCGGTCTGGAAGACGTGGTGAAGGCAACGCAGCTTGCGGGCAAAAGCACCTGGCAGCCGTTCTATTTCGCTATCGTCTGCGGGGCGATCTATCTGGTGTTTACCACGATTTCCAATGGTGTGCTGCTGCTGCTTGAACGCCGCTACTCCGTGGGTGTGAAGAGGGCTGACCTGTGATTGAAATTATTCAGGAGTACTGGAAATCCCTGCTGTGGACCGACGGTTACCGTTTTACCGGCGTGGCGATCACCCTGTGGCTGTTGATTGCTTCAGTGGTGATGGGCGGCATCCTCGCGGTGTTTCTCGCCATCGGGCGCGTATCGAGCAATAAATACATTCAGTTTCCGATCTGGCTGTTTACCTATATTTTCCGCGGTACGCCGCTGTACGTGCAGCTGCTGGTGTTTTACTCCGGGATGTATACGCTGGAAATCGTCAAAGGCAGCGATCTATTGAATGCGTTTTTCCGCAGCGGCCTGAACTGTACGGTGTTGGCATTGACCTTAAATACCTGCGCCTACACCACCGAGATTTTTGCCGGGGCGATTCGTTCGGTGGCGCCGGGCGAGATTGAAGCTGCGCGGGCTTACGGCTTTTCGTCAGTTAAGCTGTATCGCTGCATTATTTTGCCCTCTGCGCTACGTATTGCGTTACCCGCGTACAGCAACGAAGTCATTCTGATGCTGCACTCGACGGCGCTGGCGTTTACCGCCACGGTGCCGGATTTGCTGAAAATCGCGCGCGATATTAACTCGGCGACCTATCAGCCGTTTACCGCTTTTGGTATCGCCGCGGTACTGTACTTAATTATTTCGTATGTGCTGATTAGCTTGTTCCGCAAGGCGGAAAAGCGCTGGCTGCAGCATATCAAACCTTCTTCGACGCACTGAGAAAGCCATGACCGACAATAAATTAAGCGTTATCGATCTGCATAAACGTTACGGCGAGCACGAGGTGCTGAAAGGCGTCTCGCTGAAAGCGAAGGCCGGAGACGTGATTAGTATTATCGGCTCATCGGGTTCCGGTAAAAGTACCTTCCTGCGCTGCATTAACTTTCTTGAGAAGCCAAGCGAAGGAACGATTATCGTCAACGGACAGAATATTGGCCTGGTGCGCGATAAAGACGGCCAGTTGAAGGTAGCGGATAAAAACCAGCTGCGTCTGCTGCGCACGCGACTGACGATGGTGTTCCAGCACTTCAACCTGTGGAGCCACATGACGGTACTGGAAAACGTCATGGAGGCGCCGATTCAGGTGCTCGGCCTCAATAAACAGGAAGCGCGCGAGCGGGCAGTGAAGTATCTGGCGAAAGTCGGCATCGATGAACGCCAGCAGATCAAATATCCGGTACATCTTTCCGGCGGTCAGCAGCAGCGCGTGTCCATCGCGCGGGCGCTGGCGATGGAGCCGGACGTACTGTTGTTTGATGAGCCGACCTCGGCACTGGATCCGGAGCTGGTGGGCGAAGTATTGCGTATTATGCAAAAACTGGCGGAAGAGGGGAAAACCATGGTGGTCGTCACCCACGAAATGGGCTTTGCCCGCCACGTCTCTTCACACGTGATTTTCCTCCATCAGGGAAGAATCGAAGAAGAGGGGCATCCCGACGAGCTGTTCGGCAACCCGAAAAGCCAGCGCCTGCAGCAGTTCCTTAAAGGTTCACTGAAGTAATCGCCTCTATCCCGGCGGGTTTGCTCGCCGGGAATGACTTAACGCTCCAGCCGGTAGATCCAATCATCGTAATCCACGCCGTTGAGGTGGTAGGCCTGTTCCAGCACCTGAATGCGTACAAAACCCAGCTTTTCCAGCAGCCGCGACGACCCCAGGTTATCTCCCAGCACCCAGGCATTAATGGCGTGGATGCCAAGGGTGGTAAAGCCGTAATCACAAATCGCGCGCAGCGCTTCGCTGGCGTAGCCCTGGCCCTGCGCTTGCGGCAGTAGCGCGTAGCCGACGTCGGCCTCGTGCGGATTTTTCGTACTGATGCGCAGACCAATATCTCCCAGCGACGTGCCGGCCGAATCGCGCAACACAAAGACGCCGGTATCTTCGCAGCGGCATTCAAACACGCTGCGTAGCGCCGTTTCGCTTAACACCTCACCCATGTAACGCATGACGTCAGGATCCTGACGCAGACGCAGAAAAAAGGGCCAATCGGCCGGAGTGAAGCGGGAAAGCAACAGGCGGGGCGTGGTTATCGTAGTCATAAAGCGGTTAATCAGCTAAAACGAAAGCCTACTTTACCACCATACTGCGCCGGGTAACATGCTCGCCCTCGCGAATCAGCCTGCGGGTGGCGTGGCGCTCAGCCTTTGCAGGTAGCGCTGCACGCGGTGATTTTCCGGTGAACGGCGAAGCTGTAGCGCCAGGTTGAGGCTATCCAGCAGTTGGGCGTTAGCCACCATCGGCGAATCGGCGGCGATGCGCTTTTCCGCGACTAACCATTCAACGACCGATTTCCAGCGCCAGAGAGGGGAATTGCCCTTCACGCGCTGTACGGGGCCGGGAAACCGCCCGCTGCCGCGAGTGCCCTCTTTTAATAGAGCGATCGCCTGGCGGGAGACGCCGATAAGTTCGGCGATATCGCTCAGCCCGACTAGTGTCGAATCGATGGACTCCACGCGGATATCTGGCAGCGCGGCGGTTTCTACATCGCGGATGGCGGACAGCGCCGCCTGCTCCAGCGATTGGCCCTCGCGATCGAACTCAAGGTAGACCGCGGTACCGTAAAAGCAGACCAGCGCGTCGCTACAGCCTGCGGCAAAGAGCGCATCTTCCAGTCCTGGCGTTTGACTGGTGACGCCGGACAGCGTCAGCGTAAAATTAAATATCGGCATCGTTTAGCGTTCCTTATGCGTGATGCGCGCGGTAGCCGGGATGGGACACCGTTCGACCATTCTAACTATTTGCCGGGCGTGGTTTTCAGGGACGGCGGGCGTCGACCAAATGCTCATCATATGTTCACGGTGTTCAGCCACGCCGCTGACGAGGCGGCCAAAGCAATGAGCGCTTTTACCTGCAGGCAGCAATATCCACCCCCGCGCCAGCGCCGTAGCAATCGCCTTCCTGATATGTTTGTCCGGATGTTCCTTCATCGTTAAATCCTGCTCACAATAAAAAGAGTGTTGACGGTTGTCAACGTTTTTTGAGGGTATATTCCTCGTCAGGACGTTATGGCAGGAGAAGAATTTTGCGGTTGGAATGCGCTTCACAAGAAGCGTAGCAAGGAGGACGAGGAACTAACGATTTGCGAGGCGGCTTCCGCCCAAGGGAAGAAAACGGGGAGCCGTTGCTCCCCGTTTATCTACCTAGCCCAACACATCGTTCAGCGCCTCTTCCAGATCGTACCAGCGAAAGCTAAAGCCAGCGGCTTCCAGGCGTTTTGGCAGCGCGCGCTGGCCGCCGAGCACCAGTACCGAGGATTCCCCCATCAGCAGGCGAATGGCGGCGGCGGGAACGCGAAAAATCGCCGGGCGATTGAGCGCGTGGCCGAGAGCGTGGGCAAACTGTTCGTTACGCACGGGATAGGGCGAGACCATATTGAACGGGCCGCGCAGATCGTTATCCAGCAGCCACAGAATACCGTTCACCATATCATCGATATGGATCCACGCCAGATACTGGCGACCGTCGCCGATAGGTCCGCCCAGGCCAAGCTTAAACGCGGGCGTCATTTTGGCCAGGATCCCGCCGCGCGGCGCTAAGACGACGCCGGTGCGCAACAGGCACACGCGCGTGCGATCGCTTTGCGCCTCACAGGCGATTTGCTCCCAGCGGGCGCAAAGTTTATGGGTAAATTCGTTGTGCGGTGGCTCTTCCTCGGTCACCACGACTTCACCGAGATCGCCGTAATAGCCGGTAGCGGAACCGCTAATCAGCACGGAAGGTGGTGTTTCGCTGGCTTTAAATAACGCGACCAGTTGCCGGGTGATGTCCCAGCGGCTGTGACACAGGCGCTCTTTTTGCTCCGCCGTCCAGCGCTTATCGGCGATCGGTTCACCGGCAAGGTTAATGACGGCGTCAAAGCCATCGAGGTTGTTTTGCCCCTCGAAACCGCGCCACAGCGCGACGCGGGGATCGAGACGGGCTTTCGCGCGTTCAGGGTTGCGGGTGGAAACCGTGAGCTGGTGCCCAAGTTCCAGCAGCCTGGGAATAAGATGCCGACCAATGAGCCCGGTACCGCCAGTGAGCAGGATTTTCATACCGCCTCCCTAACAAACGTTTTAGCGCCGCCAGCTCATGGTCATCGATACTGAGTCGGCATAGCGCAGCGCGTGAAGTTTATCGATCTCTACTTCAGCATAAGTGACCCAGTGATGTTCGCATGCGATATTGAGCACATCCTGGGTTAATTTTTCCAGCAGCGAGAAGCGGTTATTCTCAATATGGCTGATGATGCGTTTAGTAATGGTGCGATAGTTCAGAGCATCGTTGATGTCTTCGCTGTCGCGAGCCTTATCGGCCGGATAGTGAATCACCACATTCACCAATACGTCCTGTCGGTTGGCGATCTCTTCCTCTTTGATTCCAATAAAAGTACGCAGGCGCAGGTTCTTAATACGAATAATGGCGTCTGGCTGAGACATTGCAGGCTTCCTCCGTGTAGTAATTTCCGCAATCATACATGAAAGCACGCCCTGCGAGCAGGGGATTAATAATGTTGCGTTTTGAGTAGCGCTTGTTGCGTTGCCGGGCGCTGGCGGATGCGTTCAAACCAGTTATGCACCGCCGGGAACTGGCTAAGATCGATGCGTTGGCGCTGGTGGGCATTAATCCATGGCCAGCAGGCGATATCGGCGATACTGTAGTGCTCGCCGCCCAACCATGGACTGGCTTCAAGACGCCGGTTCATTACGCCATAGAGGCGCTGGCTTTCGACCTGATAGCGTTCAATGGCGTAAGGGACAGCCTGAGGCGCGTGATGGTTAAAGTGGTGGTTTTGCCCAAGCATCGGCCCCAGACCGCCGACCTGCCAGAATAGCCATTGCAGGGTGGTATGCCGCTCGCGCAGCTCGCCGCTCAATAATTTTCCCGATTTTTCCGCCAGATAGAGCAGGATCTCTCCGGACTCAAACAGGCTTAACGGCGCGCCGCCGTCGACCGGAACGTGGTCAACGATCGCCGGGATCTTATTATTTGGCGAGATAGCCAGAAACTGCGGGCGAAACTGTTCACCTTTGCCGATATCGACGCGTATCAAGCGATAGGCCAGCTGCGCCTCTTCCAGAAAAAGGATGATTTTGTGGCCGTTGGGGGTGGCTGCGTAGTAAAGATCGATCATGAGGTCTCCCGCCATCGAAGGTCGCAAACGTTTCGAGTATAGGCGACCTGCGCCATCGCGGGGCAAAGATTATATTGCGAAATCCTCATGCGGCTGCCAGTGACATCTTATAGCAGACCAGCTATGTTGATTTATCTCCCCCTGGCTTCATTGAGGATGTCATGAATCAGCCTGTTATTACCCTGTGGTCCGATGCCGATTTTTTCTCCCCCTATGTGATGTCCGTGTATGTGGCGCTGCAGGAAAAAAGCCTGCCGTTCACCCTTAAAACCGTCAATCTCGACAGCGGCGAGCATCTGCAGCCGGGCTGGAAGGGCTACTCCGCGACACGGCGCGTGCCGCTGCTGGAAGTGGATAATTTTTCGCTAAGCGAATCCTCGGCCATTACCGAATACCTTGACGAACGCTTTGCGCCGCCGGAGTGGGAGCGCTTGTATCCGCACGACCTGCAAAAACGCGCGCGGGCGCGGCAGGTGCAGTCCTGGCTGCGAAGCGATCTGATGCCCATACGCGAAGAACGTTCTACCGACGTGGTGTTTGGCGGCGCGAAGAAGCCCGCGCTTAGCGCCGCGGGGCAAACCAGCGCGGCTAAACTCTTTGCGACCGCCGGCGCGCTTTTGGCGCATGGCGGGCAGAATCTGTTTGGCGAATGGTGTATTGCCGATGCCGATCTTGCGCTGATGCTAAACCGTCTGGTGCTGAACGGCGACGAGGTGCCGGAAGCGCTGGCGGACTACGCGACCTTCCAGTGGCAGCGGGCGTCTGTTCAGCGTTATGCCGCACTGTCGGCTAAACGTAGCGGCTGATAAGCGCAGGCAGTTCCGTTATCATAGACAGACCGTATTGTCTGGTAAGGGGTTGATATGAAACTGATGTTCGCATCCGATATTCACGGTTCGCTGCCTGCGACCGAACGCGTTCTGGAACGCTTCGCGCAGAGCGGGGCGCAGTGGCTGGTTATCCTCGGCGATGTGCTTAATCACGGGCCGCGCAATGCGCTGCCGGAAGGGTATGCGCCGGCGCAGGTCGCCGAGAGGCTGAACAGCGTCGCGCAGCGGATTATCGCCGTCCGCGGTAACTGTGATAGCGAAGTCGATCAAATGCTGCTGCATTTCCCCATTACCGCCCCCTGGCAGCAGGTGCTTAGCGAACGCTACCGCCTGTTTCTGACCCACGGTCATCTCTATAGTCCGGATAATTTGCCGCCGCTCGCCGCTGGCGATGTACTGGCTTATGGTCATACTCATATTCCGGTTGCCGAGAAACGCGGCGATATTTTCCTCTTCAATCCTGGCTCTGTGAGCATCCCGAAAGGCGGCTTTGCCGCCAGCTACGGCATGCTGGAAGATGATCGGCTGCAGGTTTTCGCACTCAAAGATAATCAGGTTATTGCAGAGGCCGCGATTTACCCGTAATTTACCCCTCAATCGTAAAGACGCGCCGCGAGAGCGCTTAAAAGTAAGGTTTCCTGATGGCGGAACAGAAGCATTTGGCAAGCACAGAATGGGTCGATATTGTTAATGAAAACAATGAGGTGATAGCACAGTCCAGCCGCGAGCAAATGCGCGCGCAGTGTCTGCGTCACCGCGCGACCTATATTGTGGTTCATGATGGGATGGGCAAAATTCTGGTGCAGCGCCGTACCGAGAGCAAGGATTTCATGCCGGGTATGCTGGATGCGACCGCCGGCGGCGTGGTGCAGGCGGATGAACAGCTGCTGGACTCGGCGCGCCGCGAAGCGGAAGAAGAGCTGGGGATTGCGGGCGTGCCTTTTGCCGATCATGGCCAATTCTATTACGAAGATAAACACTGCCGCGTCTGGGGCAGCCTGTTTAGCTGTGTTTCTCATGGCCCGTTCGCCCTGCAGGAAGAAGAGGTTAGCGAAGTATGCTGGCTGACGCCGGAAGAGATCACCGCGCGCTGCGATGAGTTCACCGCCGATTCGCTGAAAGCGCTGGCGCTGTGGATGACCCGTAACGCGGGCAATACCGGCCACGATCGCGACGAGCCGGAAGAAGACGAAGCGTAATTTCCTTTACGGGTTAGCGTCAAAAAAAAGGCAGCCATTTGGCTGCCTTTCTTGTCTCAGCGGAAGATTAGTTCTGCTGCTGAGAAGACTGAATCGCCGTCAGTGCGATGGTGTAGACGATATCGTCTACCAGCGCGCCGCGGGACAGGTCGTTTACCGGCTTACGCATACCCTGCAGCATCGGCCCGATGGAGATCAGGTCAGCGGAACGCTGTACGGCTTTGTAAGTGGTGTTACCGGTGTTCAGATCCGGGAAGATGAACACGGTTGCGCGGCCAGCTACCGGAGAGTTCGGCGCTTTGGACTTCGCTACGTCGGCCATTACCGCGGCATCATACTGCAGCGGACCGTCGATCATCAGGTCAGGACGTTTTTCCTGCGCCAGACGAGTCGCTTCGCGTACTTTTTCTACATCGCTACCTGCGCCGGAGGTGCCGGTGGAGTAGGAGAGCATCGCTACGCGCGGTTCGATACCGAAGGCAATCGCGGAATCAGCGGACTGAATTGCGATTTCCGCCAGCTGTTCAGCAGTCGGATCCGGGTTGATCGCGCAGTCGCCGTAAACGTAAACCTGTTCCGGCAGCAGCATGAAGAATACGGAAGAGACCAGCGAGCTGCCCGGCGCCGTTTTGATAAGCTGCAGCGGCGGACGGATGGTATTGGCGGTGGTGTGAACCGCGCCGGATACCAGGCCGTCGACTTCGTCTTGTTCCAGCATCAGGGTGCCAAGAACCACGTTATCTTCCAGCTGTTCGCGCGCAACCGCTTCGGTCATGCCTTTGTTCTTACGCAGTTCGACCAGACGCGCCACGTAGCTTTCGCGAACCACTTCCGGATCGACGATTTCAATACCAGCGCCCAGCTCTACGCCCTGAGAGGCCGCAACGCGGTTGATCTCATCCGGGTTGCCCAGCAGCACGCAGGTGGCAATACCGCGCTCGGCACAGATGGCCGCCGCTTTAACGGTACGCGGTTCGTCGCCTTCCGGCAGAACGACGCGTTTGCCCGCTTTACGCGCCAGCTCGGTCAGCTGGTAGCGGAAGGCTGGCGGAGACAGACGACGGCTGCGCTCGGAGGTCGCGGTCAGCGATTCGATCCAGTCGGCGTTGATATAGTTGGCAACGTATTCCTGAACTTTCTCGATGCGCTCGTGATCGTCAACCGGTACTTCCAGGTTGAAGCTCTGCAGGCTCAGAGAGGTCTGCCAGGTGTTGGTGTTAACCATGAATACCGGCAGGCCGGTGGCGAAAGCGCGTTCGCACAGTTTGCTGATGCGCGCGTCCATTTCATAGCCGCCGGTCAGCAGGATGGCGCCGATTTCTACGCCATTCATCGCCGCCAGGCAGGCAGCGACCAGTACGTCTGGACGGTCTGCGGAAGTCACCAGCAGAGAACCCGGACGGAAGTGCTCCAGCATGTGCGGAATGCTGCGCGCGCAGAAGGTTACGGACTTCACGCGGCGAGTATTGATGTCGCCTTCGTTGATCACAGTCGCATTCAGGTGATGCGCCATGTCGATAGCGCGCGTGGCGATCAGATCGAAGCTCCATGGCACCGCGCCCAGCACCGGCAGCGGGCTGCCGTTCTGCAGCTGCGCCGGGTCGATCTTCACGACTTTCGCTTTAGACGAGTCGTCGAAGATTTCGGACAGGTCAGGGCGGGTACGGCCTTGTTCATCAACCGGAGCATTCAATTTGTTAACGATAACGCCAGTGATGCTGGTGTTTTTCGCGCCGCCGAAGCTGTTGCGAGTCAGTTCAATACGCTCGTTCAGCTGTTCTGGGGTATCGGTGCCCTGAGACATCACGAAGACGATTTCCGCGTTAAGCGTTTTTGCGATTTCGTAGTTCAGAGACTGAGCGAACTGGTGTTTACGGGTCGGGACCAGGCCTTCAACCAGCACCACTTCAGCATCCTGAGTGTTGGCATGGTAGTTGGCGATGATCTCTTCCATCAGCACGTCTTTCTGGTTGCTGGACAGCAGCGACTCAACGTGGCTCATGTTCATCGGCTCAGCGGCAGTCGTCGTTGAAGAGCTGGCGCGAACGATGGTGGTAGTCTGGTCTGGAGTATCGCCACCGGAACGCGGCTGGGCGATAGGTTTAAAGACGCTCAGGCGAACGCCTTTGCGTTCCATAGCGCGGATAACACCGAGGCTGACGCTGGTCAGGCCTACGCTGGTTCCGGTAGGGATCAGCATGATAGTACGGGACACGATATATCCTCTTTCGTTACCGCCAGTTTTAGGCGGGATACAAAACAGCACCGCCAGCTTACCGTTCATACTTCAAGTGGCAACTCGAAGCAGTCAGGGTTATCGCTGGCGGTGTGGAATTAAGCGGTCAGACGGTGTGCGTCTTGAGCGATCACCAGCTCTTCGTTGGTCGGGATAACCACGGCAGGGCGGGTGCCTTCTTTGTTGATGAAGCCAGACTTGCCGAAACGGGCAGCCAGGTTACGCTCGTGATCAACTTCGAAGCCCAGAACGCCGAGTTTACCCAGGGACAGTTCACGAACCATCGCGGCGTTTTCACCGATACCACCGGTGAAAACAACGGCGTCCAGACGACCGTCCATCAGCGCAGTGTAAGAACCGATGTACTTCGCCAGGCGGTGACAGTAAACGTCCATTGCGCGTTTAGCGTCAGCTTTATCCGCGTAGTTGTCTTCAACGTAGCGGCAGTCGCTGGTGACTTCGGTCAGACCCAGCAGGCCGGACTCTTTGGTCAGCATTTTGTTGATAGCATCTACGCTCATACCCAGCGCGTCGTGCAGGTGGAAAATGATTGCCGGGTCGATATCGCCAGAGCGAGTACCCATCACCAGACCTTCCAGCGGGGTCAGACCCATGGAGGTATCAACGCATTTACCGTTACGGATCGCGGAAACGGAACCGCCGTTGCCGAGGTGGCAGGTGATGATGTTCAGTTCTTCAACCGGCTTGTTCAGAACCTTAGCGGCTTCCTGAGTCACATAGTAGTGGCTGGTGCCGTGCGCGCCGTAACGACGTACGCCGTGCTCTTTGTACAGGCTGTACGGCAGGGCGTACAGGTAGGACTCTTCCGGCATGGTCTGATGGAACGCGGTGTCGAACACGGCAACGTTCTTGTCTTTCAGATGCGGGAAGGATTTCAGCGCTTCAGCGATACCGATCAGATGCGCCGGGTTGTGCAGCGGTGCGAAGGAAGCGGAGTCTTTGATGCCCTGAATAACGGAATCGTCGATGACAACGGAACTGGTGTATTTTTCACCGCCGTGAACGATACGATGGCCAATTGCGGTCAGCTGTGCTGACAGTTCTGGTTTTTGTGCCAGAATAGTGTTAACGATAAAGTTCAGCGCTTCACTGTGAGCGGCGCCAGCGCCTAACTCAGCTTCGTGTTTGCCGCCGTCCATTTTCCATTTGATACGGGCTTCAGGAAGATGGAAACATTCGGCTAAACCGGAGAGATATTCGTCACCGTTAACGGCATCCAGGATAGCAAATTTCAGGGAAGAGCTACCGCAGTTCAGAACCAGTACTAACTTACTCGACATGGAAGTACCTTTTATGATACGTGGCTAAAAAAACATCAGTGTGTCACAAAGCGTAGCGCAGGATGACATCGACATTTATGATTAACATCATGCCTTGTTCTGTTTTCTGGCACGATGAGGGAAGTACATATGATTTTATGTCATTTTGCATAATTTTCCGCCAGCAGCAGAATATGCGATAATTTGACTAACCTGGTAAAAGGGTCTAACCGCCCTCTCAGGTGGGCACAGGATACCTGATTGCCGCATCCATTGCCAAAATCTTTTGAACGTTGTCATGCACAGTTGGTGTTTTGCACGAAAATTTTAAGTTTTATATGTAAAGTTGAGGTATAGCCATGTCGACCCCTGAGAATCGCCCCGTTAGCTTTTTTAGCTTGTTTCGTCGCGGGCAGCACTATGCGAAGACCTGGCCCCTCGATAAACGGCTGGCGCCGGTGTTTATCGAAAACCGCATTATTCGCGCCACTCGCTACGCGATTCGCATCATGCCGCCGGTTGCGGTCTTCACCTTATGCTGGCAGATAGCGCTCGGCGGGCAGCTCGGCCCGGCCGTCGCCACCGCGCTATTTGCCTTAAGCCTGCCGATGCAGGGGCTGTGGTGGTTGGGCAAGCGTTCCGTGACGCCATTACCGCCATCAATATTGAACTGGTTTTATGAAGTGCGCGGCAAATTACAAGAGGCCGGGCAGGCGTTAGCGCCGGTTGACGGCAAGCCGGATTACCAGGCGCTGGCTGACACGCTTAAGCGCGCCTTCAAACAACTGGATAAAACTTTCCTTGATGATTTGTAATTCCATACGGAAAACGCATATAAAAGAAGGCGCATGATTTATGCGCCTTCTTTATTTCACGCCGTAAGTGCTACAGGAGTCAAAAATGGAAATGACCAATGCGCAGCGTCTGATTTTGTCCAATCAGTACAAGATGATGACTATGCTCGACCCGGACAACGCCGAACGTTACCGCCGTCTACAGACCATCATCGAGCGTGGATATGGGCTGCAAATGCGCGAGCTGGACCGCGAATTTGGCCAACTGACGGAAGAAACCTGCCGGACTATTATCGATATCATGGAGATGTACCACGCGCTGCACGTCTCGTGGACCAATCTCAAAGATGCGTCCGCTATTGATGAACGCCGGGTCACCTTCCTTGGCTTTGATGTCGCCACAGAAGCCCGCTATCTCGGCTACGTGCGCTTTATGGTCAATGTAGAAGGGCGCTATAGCCACTTCGACGCAGGAACTCACGGCTTTAACTCGCAGACGCCGATGTGGGAAAAATACCAGCGTATGCTGGCCGCCTGGCACTCCTGCCCGCGCCAGTATCACTTGAGTAGCAACGAAATTAACCAAATTATTAATGCCTGATGGAGGTGCCCGTGCAGTGTAAAGGTTTCCTGTTCGATCTCGACGGGACGCTGGTGGATTCTTTGCCGGTAGTCGAGCGTTCATGGTGTAAATGGGGCGATCGTTTCGGCATTCCACACGATGAGATTCTCGGTTTCATTCACGGTAAACAGGCCATCACTTCGATTCGTCATTTTATGCCGGGGCGCAGCGAAGAGGATATTCAGGCCGAGTTCCGCTTTCTTGAGCAGATTGAAGCCACTGATATCGAAGGCATTGTCGCACTGCCGGGCGCGTTAAGCTTGCTGAATACGCTTAATGAAGCGGGGATCCCGTGGGCTATCGTGACTTCGGGTTCCATTCCGGTCGCTCACGCCCGCCACCGCGCGGCAGGTCTGCCGATGCCGAAAGTGTTTGTCACCGCCGAGCAGGTGAAGAAGGGGAAACCGGCGCCGGATGCCTATCTGCTCGGCGCTGAACTGCTGGGGATACCGGCGCAACAGTGCGCGGTGGTTGAAGATGCGCCGGCGGGGCTGCTTTCCGGGCTGGCTGCCGGATGCCGCACCATCGCCGTCAACGTTCCGGCGGATGCGCCGCGTCTTGATGAAGCCGATCTGGTGCTGACAACCCTCGAGAGCTTGCGCATTGAGCGGCAGGCGGACGGCAATGTTCAGGTGAATCTTAAAGCATAATCTCATGATTTAGCCCCGCGTCGCCGGGGCTTTTTTATGCCACAATTCCGGCTCCCTCTTCAGACAAGGATAAGTTGTGAACGGTGAATTGATTTGGGTGTTATCGCTACTGGCCATCGCGGTTGTCTTGTTTGCAACCGGCAAGGTGCGCATGGATGCCATCGCGCTGATGATCATTGTTGCGTTTGTGCTTAGCGGTACGTTAACCCTCAGCGAGGCCTTCTCCGGCTTTAGCGATCCGAACGTTATTCTCATTGCTGCGCTATTTATCATTGGCGATGGCCTGGTGCGCACCGGCGTGGCGACTAAAATGGGCTCCTGGCTGGTCAAGGTTGCCGGCAATAGCGAAACCAAAATGCTGGTCTATCTGATGCTCACCGTTGCCGGGCTGGGCGCGTTTATGAGCTCAACCGGCGTCGTGGCGATATTTATTCCGGTGGTGCTCAGCGTCTCGTTGCGCATGAATACCTCGCCATCGCGGCTGATGATGCCGCTAAGCTTCGCCGGGCTGATTAGCGGCATGATGACCCTGGTGGCGACGCCGCCGAACCTGGTGGTCAACAGTGAACTGCTGCGCGAGGGGTTGCATGGATTCAGTTTCTTCAGCGTGACTCCGATTGGTCTGGTGGTGCTGGTGTTAGGTATCGTCTATATGCTGGTGATGCGTTTTATGCTGAAGGGTGAAGATGACAGCGCCGCTCGCGATGGCCGCAAGAAAAGCACCTTTCGTGATTTAATCAAAGAGTACCGCCTCACCGGTAGGGCGCGCCGGCTGGCGATTCGTCCGGGCTCGCCGATGATCGGCCAGCGGCTTGATGATTTAAAGCTGCGTGAACGCTACTGCGCCAACGTTATCGGCGTCGAACGCTGGCGGCGTTTTCGCCGGGTGATTGTCAACGTTAACGGGGTATCGGAGTTTCGCGCCCGCGACGTGTTGCTTATCGATATGTCGGCTTCCGATGTCGATCTGCGGCAGTTTTGCGGCGAACAGATGCTTGAGCCGATGGTGCTGCGTGGCGAATACTTTTCCGACCAGGCGCTGGACGTCGGCATGGCGGAAGTCTCATTAATCCCTGATTCAGAGCTTATTGGTAAAACGGTGCGCGAGATGGCCTTCCGTACCCGTTTCGGTCTGAATATCGTCGGCCTGAAGCGCGATGGCACAGCGCTCGACGGCGCGGTAGTCGATGAACCGCTGCAATTAGGCGACATTATGCTGGTGGTCGGCAACTGGCGTCAGATAGCCATGCTGGCAAAACGCGGCCGTGATTTTGTGGTGCTGAATATGCCGGTTGAGGTCAACGATGCGTCGCCCGCGCACAGCCAGGCGCCGCACGCCATATTCTGCCTGGTGTTGATGGTAGCGCTGATGCTTACCGATGAAATTCCCAACCCCATTGCCGCAATCATCGCCTGCCTGTTGATGGGCAAGTTTCGCTGCATCAATGCGGAGAGCGCCTACAAGGCGATTCACTGGCCGAGTATCATTTTGATCGTGGGGATGATGCCGTTTGCCCTGGCATTGCAGAAAACCGGCGGCGTGGATTTGGTGGTGCAGGGGTTAATGGACGTCGCCGGGAGCAAAGGCCCCTACTTGATGCTGGGTTGTCTGTTTGTGATGTGCGCGGCGATTGGTCTGTTTATCTCTAACACCGCGACGGCGGTGCTGATGGCGCCGATTGCTCTGGCGGCGGCGAAATCGATGGGGGTATCGCCGTATCCCTTCGCCATGGTAGTGGCGATGGCGGCTTCGGCGGCCTTCATGACCCCGGTCTCTTCACCGGTTAACACGCTGGTGCTCGGACCCGGTAAATATTCGTTCAGTGATTTTGTCAAAATCGGTGTGCCCTTCACCGTACTGGTGATGGTGGTCTGCGTGCTGCTGATCCCGGTACTCTTTCCGTTTTAATTCATTCAGGCCGGGCAGGGGATGCCCGGCCCGTATATTAAAGCGGTGAATCCTGGCTGATTTCATCAAGCGACAGCTGGAAGCTCGGGACAAACACCTGCATAAAGTAATCCATCTCCGGGCTGCGGCGCGACTCCAGCGTTTTTTCCAGCCGACCTTTAGCCAGCAGGAATTCGTTATTGCCGGCGGAAAGCTCTTCAAGACATTTCAGATAGGCGCACAGGGCGTCGGCCTGCTTCACAATCGATTGCTCTTCTTCACTGTAATGGTGCTCATCAATCAGGGGCTCAAAGATATCGCGCAGCTCATCGGGAACCATATCGACCAGTTTTTGCTGAGCGATTTTCTCAATCGCCTTATATTCCTGGGCAATCTGCGAATTGAAGTATTTCACCGGCGTGGGCAGATCGCCGGTGAGTACCTCGGAGGCATCGTGATACATCGCCAGCAGGGCAATACGTTCGGCGTTGACCTGGCCGCCAAACTTGCGGTTCTTAATCGCCGCCAGCGCGTGGGCGACCATCGCCACCTGCAAACTGTGCTCGGAGACGTTCTCGGTACGCACGTTGCGCATCAATGGCCAGCGGTTAATTAGTTTCAGGCGGGAGAGGTGGGCAAAGAAATGACTCTGACTCATAGGAACCCCTAAGCGGTGACAACATCAGGTTCCATTGTGCGCAGGGATCGCCGCCGGATGCAAATACCGGCGGCGGCGCGATTAAAGCTGATGATAGCCGGAGAGGAAACGGCCAAAGCGGGAAATTGCCATTTCCAGGTCATCTTCACGCGGCAGGGTGACGATACGCACGTGATCCGGCCACGGCCAGTTAAAGGCGGTACCCTGAACCAGCAGCACTTTCTCCTGTAGCAGGAAATCGAGCACCATTTTCTGGTCATCGTGGATATTAAAGCGTTTAGCATCGATTTTCGGGAACATATACAGCGCGCCTTTCGGCTTGACGCAGGAGACGCCCGGGATCTCGTTGATTAACTCCCAGGCGCGGTTGCGTTGCTCATACAAACGCCCGCCCGGAATGATAAATTCGCTAATGCTCTGGTAGCCGCCCAGCGCGGTTTGGATAGCGTGTTGCGCCGGGACATTCGCGCACAGACGCATTGAGGCCAGCATTTCCAGCCCTTCGATATAGCCTTTGGCGTGCTTTTTCGGCCCGTTCAGCACCATCCAGCCCTGGCGGAAACCGGCGACGCGATAGGTCTTCGACAGTCCGTTGAAGGTGACGGTCAGCATATCCGGCGCCAGCGCGGCGATAGAGTGGTGTTCGGCGTCGTCATACAGGATCTTGTCGTAGATTTCGTCGGCGAAAATAATCAGGTTGTGCTGACGGGCGATCTCGACTATCTCCTGCAGCAGCTCTTTGGAATAAACGGCGCCCGTTGGGTTATTCGGGTTAATGATGACGATCCCGCGGGTGCGTGGCGTAATTTTGGCGCGGATATCGTCGAGGTCCGGGAACCAGTCTGAAGATTCGTCGCACAGATAGTGCACCGCTTTGCCGCTGGAAAGCGAGACAGCCGCGGTCCACAGCGGGTAGTCCGGGGCCGGAACCAGCATTTCGTCGCCGCTGTTGAGCAGCGCCTGCATGGCCTGGACGATCAGCTCTGAAACGCCGTTACCGATATAGATATCTTCCACGGTAACATCGCGCATTCCGCGCGCCTGGTAGTGCTGCATAATTGCTTTACGGGCGGAATAGAGACCTTTTGAGTCGCTGTAGCCCTGGGCGGTCGGCAGATTGCGGATAACGTCGACGAGGATTTCGTCAGGCGCATCAAAGCCGAACGGCGCCGGGTTGCCGATATTCAGCTTGAGTACCTTGTTGCCTTCTTCTTCAAGGCGTTTTGCTTCTTTTAGAACCGGACCGCGGATGTCGTAACAGACATTCTCTAACTTGCTGGATTTTTCGATAGGGGACATGAACCTTTGACCTTTTAGCTGTTATCGCCACTCCCTGCCGTGGAAGTCAGCACGGAACAATGTACTCCGCATCCCCGCTGTTTTGAAGGGTTAACAGGAGAAGATTTTGCGAATAGTATTTTTTTAGAGTAATGAATTTATCTGTGTAATGGCGTTATTCTTTATATAATGTGCCTGATATGGGTTTTTGAATGGTTTTATGTTGCGCATATTGCGCAATTGTATGGATGTTTATCTGGTTTGTTGCTGAAGGAAAAAGCGGCTTGCCTGAATTTTAACCGCTAAAAGACACTATGCTAATAAGAAAGAGGGCGACGACAACTGTAGCAACTATGTTAATTTTTTTTAATAAAACATGCCAATTAATGAATCAGGTATATTTGATTGCATGGATTATTTCGGCTTTTGTTAATTTAATTATAGTGCTGCAAAAATGTTTAAAATTACCTTAGATAATACTGATTAGCGCTTATAAATATTGTGGTTTTCGGTTAGGATATGACGGTTAATATCGACGTATAAACCTCTGTTTAACGGCGTGATTTTATTAATATATTGTTATTGCAGACTTTTTTGTTTGTGTTCCAGCAAGCGTTGTTATCTGTGTCGGGCTTCCGGTCGTAACGACATTTGTTATTGCAGACTTTGTTTGAGATTCATCACATAACGTAAGTCTCAGTAATTAAAAATGCGTAGAGCTACGAACAAAATATTACTCAAATTTTTCGCACATTTGTCGCGAACGAGTGCTTTCACATGCAATGACGTTCTTCCAGTTGTCACCCGCGGCAATTGTCCGCTTGGCACGAGGCTCATGGAATAGCCGGAAACCTGGATACAGCATCAACAAGGCAGGCCAGCATTAGCGCCTGTAAGTGAAGAAATATGATAAATGCAAATCGTCCGATACTAAATCTCGATCTCGATCTGCTGCGGACCTTCGTCGCCGTCGCCGATCTGAGTACCTTTGCGGCGGCCGCTGCCGCGGTATGTCGTACCCAGTCCGCCGTCAGCCAGCAGATGCAGCGACTGGAGCAACTGGTTGGCAAAGAGCTTTTCGCTCGTCATGGGCGTAATAAATTACTGACTGAGCAGGGGATCCAACTGCTCAGCTACGCGCGCAAAATACTGCGTTTTAATGATGAAGCCTGCATGTCGCTGATGTTTGGCAGTTTGCAGGGGACGTTGACTATCGGCGCCTCCGATGAAACGGCGGATACCATCCTGCCTTATCTGCTCAATCGAATCGGCAGCTTCTATCCCAAACTGACGCTGGAAATTAAGGTCCTGAATTACGCCGATATCGTTGCGAAGTTGGGCAGCGGCGAGATTGACCTGGCGTTAACCACTCATCAAACCGGCGAATTTGATGTCCTGACGCTGCGTACCTCGCCGACGCTGTGGTATTGCGCCGCGGATTACGTACTGGCGCACGGTGAATCTGTTCCGCTGGTGCTGCTCGAAGAGTCCGGGCCGTTTCGCGAAGATATCATCTCGGCGCTGAATGCCGCGCAGGTCCCCTGGCATCTGGCGCATGCCGCCAGTTCTCTGGCCGGGGTGAAGGCGGCGGTGAAAGCGGGGCTTGGCGTCACCGCGCGTCCGGTAGAAATGATGAGTCCGGAACTGCGCGTGCCGGGTAAAAGCGATGGTTTGCCAGGCCTACCGGATACCCACTATGTGCTGAGCTGCAATCCACAGCGGGAAAACGAGCTGGCGCAGGCGATTTTTCAGTCCCTGAGCCAGGACCATAATCCGTGGAACACGGAAACGCTGTATACCCCGGAAGGGGGAGACGGATCTCTGGTTTCATAAAGCGAAATTATCATATATCGATCACAATAATCCGGTAACAAAATGTAAGTGTAAAAAAGAGCCGCCGATCGACAAAATGAGGTCAGTGGCTCTTTTTTTTTATATTTTACAAGGATTTTAAGCAGTTTAATAATTTATTGATATATGAATCAATGGGTTGGATTGAAAGCGACCATTGTTTCCCTGTTTTTAGCTGCAGTTTCAATACTTCCTGCTAATGTTAAAAAACCGGACGGATTGTTGCCGTTTTCCAGATGTAATTAACAAAAGCGTGTCACAGATCAAGAAAATACCCCTACTTGGGGGGAGGAATCGCGGCCAAATCCTGTCAAAATAGATTGGCGAAACTGATTTACGTCTAAAACGGACACGATTCAACAACACTAAATCCGAATGATATGCAAGGTTATTACGCAACAAAGGGCATTTAATGTTAATGAAAAGATTCCAATGTAAATTAATGTAGTTAAAACTTTTGTTAAAGTTGACAAAAGGTTAAAGAAAGGGGTAAAAAGCCACGGCATTTGGGCTTCCTCATCAACCAGGGACGCTTTTTTGCAAGGTCATTTTTTTATTCCTCCCGTGAAACGCTGTGGCGTTCATCTGCCATCAAGAGCAGAGGGTTTTGGCGCTACACTTTTTTGGTTAAGCAATGCGTATGTCAACATCCACTGAAGTCATCGCTCATCATTGGGCATTCGCTATATTTCTCATCATCGCTATCGGTCTGTGCTGCCTGATGCTCGTCGGCGGCTGGTACCTTGGCGGTCGCGCGCGCGCGCGTAGCAAAAACACGCCGTTTGAATCGGGGATCGACTCCGTTGGTTCGGCCCGCTTACGTCTTTCTGCGAAGTTTTATCTGGTCGCCATGTTCTTCGTTATCTTCGACGTGGAAGCCCTGTATCTCTACGCATGGTCAACATCCATTCGCGAAAGCGGCTGGGTTGGCTTTGTGGAAGCCGCAATTTTCATTTTAGTGCTACTGGCTGGTCTGGTTTACCTCGTTCGCATCGGCGCACTGGACTGGACGCCTGCGCGTTCCCGTCGCACGCTGGTTAACCCGGAAACAGACAGTCCCACTAACCGTCATATGCAGTAAAAGCGAGGCAATAAGATGGATTATACGCTCACCCGCATAGATCCTAACGGTGAGAACGACCGTTACCCCCTGCAAAAACAGGAGATCGTAACTGACCCCCTGGAGCAAGAAGTCAATAAAAGCGTGTATATGGGGAAACTCGAACACGCGCTGCATGACATGGTGAACTGGGGCCGTAAGAACTCGATTTGGCCGTACAACTTCGGCCTGTCTTGCTGCTATGTAGAAATGGTGACGTCATTCACTGCGGTGCATGACGTTGCGCGTTTTGGCGCGGAAGTACTGCGTGCCTCTCCGCGTCAGGCCGACCTGATGGTGGTCGCCGGTACCTGCTTCACCAAAATGGCCCCGGTTATTCAGCGCCTGTACGATCAGATGCTGGAGCCGAAGTGGGTTATCTCTATGGGCGCATGCGCTAACTCCGGCGGGATGTACGATATCTACTCCGTCGTCCAGGGCGTGGACAAGTTTATTCCGGTTGATGTTTACATCCCGGGCTGTCCGCCGCGTCCGGAAGCTTATATGCAGGCGCTGATGCTGCTGCAGGAATCCATTGGTAAAGAGCGCCGTCCTCTCTCTTGGGTGGTTGGCGATCAGGGCGTCTATCGCGCCAACATGCAATCCGAGCGCGAGCGTAAACGCGGCGAACGAATTGCGGTGACCAATCTGCGGACTCCGGACGAGATTTAACTTGCGCCTGCGGGCGGGAACCAGACTTCGCAAATCAATCTACAAAAGCAGCGAAGCCTCGCCCGGCAGTCACCACGGACCTTTTGCAATGGTGAACAATATGACTGATTTAACCGCGCATGACGCCGCACCAGCCTGGCAAACCCGCGATCACCTTGATGACCCGGTGATCGGCGAACTGCGCAACCGTTTTGGGCCGGATGCCTTTACCGTTCAGCCTACCCGTACCGGCGTTCCGGTGGTATGGGTGAAGCGCGAACAGCTGCTCGAGGTGGGTGATTTCCTGAAGAGATTGCCTAAACCTTACGTGATGCTGTTTGACCTGCACGGCATGGACGAACGTTTACGTACACACCGCGACGGCTTGCCAGCCGCGGATTTTTCCGTTTTCTACCACCTGATCTCAGTAGACCGCAACCGCGATATCATGCTCAAGGTGGCGTTGTCTGAAAACGATCTGCATCTACCGACCTTCACCAAACTGTTCCCTAACGCCAACTGGTATGAGCGTGAAACCTGGGAAATGTTTGGCGTGACCTTCGACGGTCACCCGAATCTGCGCCGCATCATGATGCCGCCGACCTGGGAAGGCCACCCGCTGCGTAAAGACTATCCGGCGCGCGCCACCGAATTCGATCCGTTTGAGCTGACCAAGGCCAAGCAGGATCTGGAAATGGAAGCGTTAACCTTCAAGCCGGAAGAGTGGGGTATGAAGCGCGGTACCGAAAACGAGGACTTTATGTTCCTCAACCTCGGCCCGAACCACCCGTCCGCTCACGGCGCATTCCGTATTATTCTGCAGTTGGATGGCGAAGAGATTGTCGACTGCGTGCCGGACATCGGCTACCACCACCGCGGCGCGGAGAAGATGGGTGAACGCCAGTCCTGGCACAGCTACATCCCGTACACCGACCGTATCGAATACCTCGGCGGCTGCGTCAACGAGATGCCGTACGTGCTGGCGGTGGAAAAACTGGCCGGGATCACCGTGCCGGATCGCGTGAACGTGATCCGCGTGATGCTGTCCGAACTGTTCCGCATTAACAGCCACCTGCTGTATATCTCGACCTTTATTCAGGACGTCGGCGCGATGACCCCGGTCTTCTTCGCCTTTACCGACCGTCAGAAAATCTACGATCTGGTCGAAGCGATCACCGGTTTCCGTATGCACCCGGCATGGTTCCGCATCGGCGGCGTCGCCCACGACCTGCCGCGCGGCTGGGATCGCCTGCTGCGTGAATTCCTTGAGTGGATGCCTAAGCGCCTGGATTCCTATGAGAAAGCCGCGCTGCGCAACACTATTCTGATTGGCCGCTCCAAAGGCGTTGCCGCCTACACCGCGAAAGAAGCGCTGGAGTGGGGTACCACCGGCGCAGGCCTGCGCGCGACCGGTATCGGCTTCGACGTGCGTAAATGGCGTCCTTATTCTGGCTACGAAAACTTCGACTTTGAAATCCCGACTGGCGGCGGCGTTTCCGACTGCTACACCCGCGTGATGCTAAAAGTGGAAGAGCTGCGCCAGAGCCTGCGCATTCTCCAGCAGTGCCTCGATAATATGCCGGAAGGCCCGTTCAAAGCGGATCACCCGCTGACCACGCCGCCGCCGAAAGAGCGCACGCTGCAGCACATTGAGACCCTGATTACGCACTTCCTGCAGGTTTCCTGGGGCCCGGTGATGCCGGCCAACGAATCCTTCCAGATGGTTGAAGCGACGAAGGGGATTAACAGTTACTACCTGACCAGCGACGGCAGCACTATGAGCTACCGTACCCGTATTCGTACCCCGAGCTATGCGCACCTGCAGCAGATCCCGGCGGCGATCCGCGGCAGCCTGGTATCCGACCTTATCGTCTATCTGGGTAGTATTGATTTTGTTATGTCAGACGTGGACCGCTAATTATGCACGAGAATCAACAACCACAAACCGAGGCTTTTGAGCTGAGTGCGGCAGAGCGTGAGGCTATTGAGCACGAAAAGCACCACTACGAAGACCCGCGTGCGGCGTCCATCGAAGCGCTGAAAATTGTTCAAAAACAGCGCGGCTGGGTACCGGATGGCGCGATCTACGCGATCGCCGATGTGCTGGGGATCCCGGCAAGCGACGTCGAAGGCGTGGCGACATTCTACAGCCAGATCTTCCGCCAGCCGGTTGGCCGTCACGTGATCCGCTACTGCGACAGCGTGGTGTGCCATATCACCGGCTTCCAGGGGATCCAGTCGGCTATCGAGAAAAAGCTGGACATCAAACCGGGTCAAACCACCTTTGATGGCCGCTTCACGCTGCTGCCGACCTGTTGCCTTGGCAACTGCGACAAGGGGCCGACCATGATGATTGATGACGACACGCACAGTTATCTGACGCCGGAAGCGATTCCTGACCTCCTGGAGCGGTATAAATGAAAACCATTATTCGTACTGCCGAAACGCATCCATTAACCTGGCGTCTGCGCGATGACAAGCAGCCGGTGTGGCTGGACGAGTATCGCAGTAAAAACGGTTATGAAGGGGCGCGCAAGGCCTTAAGCGGTATGGCGCCGGATGAAATCGTCAATGCGGTAAAAGACGCCGGCCTGAAAGGGCGCGGCGGCGCGGGCTTTTCCACCGGTCTGAAGTGGAGCCTGATGCCGAAAGACGAGTCCATGAACATCCGTTACCTGCTGTGTAACGCCGATGAAATGGAACCGGGTACCTATAAAGACCGTCTGCTGATGGAACAGCTGCCGCACCTGCTGGTGGAAGGCATGCTGATCTCCGCCTTTGCGCTGAAGGCCTACCGCGGTTACATCTTCCTGCGCGGTGAATATATCGAAGCGGCGCAGCATCTGCGTCGCGCGATTGCCGAAGCTACCGAAGCGGGCCTGTTGGGGAAAAATATCCTCGGTACCGGTTTTGACTTCGAGCTGTTCGTGCATACCGGGGCAGGGCGCTATATTTGCGGTGAAGAGACGGCGCTTATCAACTCCCTGGAAGGCCGCCGCGCGAACCCGCGCTCCAAGCCGCCGTTCCCGGCGAGCTCGGGCGTATGGGGCAAACCGACCTGCGTCAACAACGTTGAAACCCTGTGCAACGTGCCTGCCATTCTCGCCAACGGCGTGGAGTGGTATCAGAATATTTCAACCAGCAAGGATGCCGGCACCAAGCTGATGGGCTTCTCCGGGCGCGTGAAGAATCCGGGCGTCTGGGAACTGCCTTTCGGCACCACCGCGCGCGAGATCCTCGAAGATTACGCCGGCGGCATGCGTGATGGCCTGAAGTTTAAAGCCTGGCAGCCGGGCGGCGCCGGTACCGACTTCCTGACCGAAGCGCACCTCGATTTGCCGATGGAGTTTGAAAGCATTGGTAAAGCCGGTAGTCGTCTGGGCACCGCGCTGGCGATGGCCGTCGACCACGAGATCGGCATGGTTCCGCTGGTGCGCAACCTCGAAGAATTTTTTGCCCGCGAATCCTGCGGCTGGTGTACGCCTTGTCGCGACGGCCTGCCGTGGAGCGTGAAGATCCTGCGCGCCCTGGAGCGCGGCGAAGGCCAGCCTGGCGATATCGAAACTCTTGAGCAACTGTGTCGATTCCTCGGGCCGGGTAAAACCTTCTGCGCGCACGCGCCGGGCGCGGTTGAACCGCTGCAGAGCGCTATCAAATATTTCCGCGAAGAATTCGAGGCTGGCATTAAGCAGCAGTTCAGCAATACCCATGCAATTAACGGTATTCAGCCGAACCTGCTTAAGACGCGCTGGTAATCTAAAGGTTTTTTATTTTTGGAAGCACGCAAATGGCTACGATTCATGTAGACGGCAAAGAATACGAGGTCAACGGAGCGGACAACCTGCTAGAGGCTTGTCTCTCTCTTGGTCTTGATATTCCATACTTTTGCTGGCACCCGGCGCTAGGGAGCGTCGGTGCTTGCCGCCAGTGTGCGGTGAAGCAATATCAGAACGCGGAAGACACGCGTGGTCGCCTGGTGATGTCCTGTATGACTCCGGCATCTGACGGCACCTTTATTTCTATTGACGACGGCGAAGCGAAGCAGTTCCGCGAAAGCGTGGTGGAGTGGCTGATGACCAACCACCCGCACGACTGCCCGGTCTGCGAAGAGGGCGGCAACTGCCACCTGCAGGATATGACGGTCATGACCGGTCATAGCTTCCGCCGCTATCGTTTCACCAAGCGTACCCACCGCAACCAGGATCTGGGGCCATTTATTTCTCACGAAATGAACCGCTGCATCGCCTGCTACCGCTGCGTTCGCTACTATAAAGATTATGCCGATGGCACCGATCTGGGCGTTTATGGCGCTCATGACAACGTCTACTTCGGCCGCCCGGAAGATGGCACGCTGGAAAGCGAGTTCTCCGGTAACCTGGTTGAAGTTTGCCCGACCGGCGTCTTCACCGATAAAACGCACTCTGAGCGTTACAACCGTAAGTGGGACATGCAGTTTGCGCCGAGCATCTGCCAGCAGTGTTCCATTGGCTGTAACATCAGCCCTGGCGAACGCTATGGCGAGCTGCGTCGTATCGAAAACCGCTATAACGGTACCGTTAACCGCTACTTCCTCTGCGACCGCGGTCGTTTCGGCTATGGCTACGTAAACCTCAAAGATCGTCCGCGTCAGCCGGTTCAGCGCCGCGGCGACGATCTGATCGCGCTCAACGCCGAACAGGCGATGCAGGGGGCGGCGGATATCCTGCGCCAGTCGAAGAAAGTCATTGGTATCGGTTCTCCGCGCGCCAGCATTGAAAGCAACTTCGCGCTGCGTGAGCTGGTCGGTAGCGAAAACTT
This sequence comes from Klebsiella sp. 141161, assembly GCF_050600815.1. Classification (NCBI taxonomy): domain Bacteria; kingdom Pseudomonadati; phylum Pseudomonadota; class Gammaproteobacteria; order Enterobacterales; family Enterobacteriaceae; genus Klebsiella; species Klebsiella sp. 141161. The sequence continues at coordinate 235,361 of NZ_JAQIRN010000005.1, forward strand.
CTATACCGGCATCGCTAAAGGCGAACAAGCGCGCCTGCAGATGATGCTCAAAGTGCTGCGTGAAGGCGGGATCCATACCCCGACGCTGCGCGATATCGAATCCTACGATGCGGTGCTGGTGCTGGGCGAAGATATTACCCAGACCGGCGCGCGCGTTGCCCTGGCGGTACGCCAGGCGGTGAAAGGGAAAGCACGCGAAATGGCGGCGGCGCAGAAAGTGGCCGACTGGCAGATTGCGGCAATTCTCAACATCGGACAGCGCGCTAAGCATCCGTTATTCGTCACTAATATCGACGACACCCGCCTCGATGACATCGCGGCGTGGACCTATCGCGCGCCGGTGGAAGATCAGGCGCGTCTGGGCTTTGCTATCGCCCATGCGCTGGACAACAGCGCGCCGGCGGTTGATGGCCTGAGCCATGACCTGCAGGGTAAAGTTGATGTGATCGTTCAGGCGCTGGCCGGGGCGAAAAAACCGCTGATTATCTCCGGCACTAACGCCGGCAGCATGGAAATCATTCAGGCTGCCGCCAACGTGGCGAAAGCGTTGAAAGGCCGCGGCGCCGATGTTGGCGTGACTATGGTCGCCCGCGCGGTGAACAGCGTTGGTCTGGGCATGATCGGCGGCGGCTCGCTTGAAGAGGCGCTGGACGAACTGGAAAGCGGTGCCGCAGATGCGGTTATCGTGCTGGAAAACGACCTGCACCGTCATGCTTCCGCCGCGCGCGTCGACGCTGCGCTGGCGAAAGCGCCGCTGGTGATGGTGGTTGATCATCAGCGCACCGCGATTATGGACAAAGCGCACCTGGTGCTCTCCGCGGCAAGCTTTGCGGAAAGCGACGGTACCGTGGTGAACAACGAAGGCCGCGCCCAGCGTTTCTTCCAGGTTTACGATCCGGCTTACTACGACGCGAAAACCGTGATGCTGGAAAGCTGGCGCTGGCTGCATTCGCTGCACAGCACCGTCAACAACCGTCAGGTTGACTGGACGCAGCTGGACCACGTCATCGATGCGGCGATTGCGGCGCTGCCGCAGCTGGCGGGCATTAAAGATGCCGCGCCGGATGCGACCTTCCGCATTCGCGGTCAGAAGCTGGCGCGTGAACCGCACCGCTATAGCGGCCGCACGGCGATGCGCGCCAACATCAGCGTGCACGAACCGCGCCAACCGCAGGATAAAGACACCATGTTCGCCTTCTCGATGGAAGGGAACAACCAGCCGTCCGCGCCGCGTTCGCAAATTCCGTTTGCGTGGGCGCCGGGCTGGAACTCCCCGCAGGCATGGAACAAATTCCAGGATGAAGTGGGCGGTAAACTGCGCCACGGCGATCCGGGCGTGCGTCTGATTGAAGCTTCCGCCAGCGGGCTGGAGTACTTCACGGCGATTCCGGCCAGCTTCCACGCGGAAGAGGGCAAATGGCGTATCGCGCCTTACTACCACCTGTTTGGCAGCGATGAGCTGTCGCAGCGTTCTCCGGTGTTCCAGAGCCGGATGCCTGAGCCGTACATCAAGCTGAACCCGGCGGATGCCGCAAAGCTTGGCGTCAATGCCGGGGCGATGGTTTCCTTCAGCGTTGAAGGCCAGACGCTGAGTCTGCCGCTGGTTATTTCTGAAGGGCTGGCCGCGGGACAGGTTGGCTTACCGATGGGCATGCCAGGCATCGCGCCGGTACTGGCCGGGGCGCGTATTGATTCACTGCAGGAGGCGCAAGCATGAGTTGGTTAACGCCGGATCTTATCGACATTTTGTTAAGCATCCTGAAGGCCGTGGTCATTCTGCTGGTGGTCGTCACCTGCGGCGCGTTCATGAGCTTCGGCGAGCGTCGTCTGCTCGGCCTGTTCCAGAACCGCTACGGACCTAACCGCGTGGGCTGGGGCGGTTCGCTGCAGCTGGTCGCCGACATGATCAAGATGTTCTTCAAAGAGGACTGGATCCCGCGCTTCTCCGATCGCGTGATCTTTACTCTGGCGCCGGTTATCGCCTTTACTTCGCTGCTGCTGGCCTTTGCTATCGTGCCGGTTAGCCCGTCGTGGGTGGTCGCCGACCTGAACATCGGTATTCTGTTCTTCCTGATGATGGCAGGCCTGGCGGTGTACGCGGTCCTGTTCGCCGGTTGGTCGAGCAACAACAAATACTCGCTGCTGGGGGCGATGCGTGCTTCCGCGCAAACGCTGAGCTACGAAGTGTTCCTCGGTCTCTCCCTGATGGGCGTGGTGGCGCAGGCGGGGTCATTCAACATGACCGATATCGTCAACAACCAGGCGCATCTGTGGAACGTCATCCCGCAGTTCTTTGGCTTCGTCACTTTCGCCATCGCCGGCGTGGCGGTGTGTCACCGTCACCCGTTCGACCAGCCGGAAGCGGAGCAGGAACTGGCCGATGGTTACCACATTGAATATTCCGGTATGAAATTCGGTCTGTTCTTCGTCGGCGAATACATCGGGATTGTCACCGTTTCAGCGCTGATCGTGACGCTGTTCTTCGGCGGCTGGAATGGCCCGTGGTTACCGCCTTTCATCTGGTTCGCGCTGAAAACCGCGTTCTTCATGATGATGTTCATTTTGATCCGCGCATCATTACCGCGTCCGCGTTATGACCAGGTAATGTCCTTTGGCTGGAAGGTATGCCTGCCGTTAACGCTGGTCAACTTGTTGGTAACGGCGGCTGTCATTCTCTGGCAGGCGCAATAAGGGGTGAATTGAACATGACCTTAAAAGAATTATTGGTAGGGTTCGGCACCCAGGTCCGCAGTATTTGCATGATCGGGATGCACGCCTTCGCCAAACGTGAAACTCAGATGTACCCGGAAGAGCCGGTATATCTGCCGCCGCGCTATCGTGGCCGTATCGTGCTGACGCGCGATCCGGACGGTGAAGAGCGCTGCGTTGCCTGTAACCTGTGTGCGGTAGCCTGCCCGGTTGGCTGTATTTCTCTGCAGAAAGCAGAGACCAAAGATGGCCGCTGGTACCCGGAGTTCTTCCGCATCAACTTCTCACGCTGCATTTTCTGCGGCCTGTGCGAAGAAGCGTGCCCGACCACGGCGATTCAGTTGACCCCGGACTTCGAACTGGGCGAATACAAACGTCAGGATCTGGTGTACGAAAAAGAGGATCTGCTGATTTCCGGTCCGGGCAAATACCCGGAATATAACTTCTACCGGATGGCGGGTATGGCAATCGACGGCAAAGATAAGGGCGAAGCGGAAAACGAAGCTAAGCCAATCGACGTCAAGAGCCTGTTACCGTAAGGAGAGGGGCAATGGAATTCGCTTTTTATATCTGTGGCCTGATAGCCATCCTCGCAACCTTGCGGGTCGTCACCCACACCAATCCGGTGCACGCGCTGCTGTACCTGATCATTTCGCTGTTAGCGATTGCCGGGGTGTTTTTCTCGCTGGGCGCTTACTTCGCCGGTGCGCTGGAAATCATCGTTTACGCCGGGGCCATTATGGTGCTGTTCGTGTTCGTGGTGATGATGCTCAACCTGGGCGGCACCGAGATCGAACAGGAACGCAAATGGCTGCAGCCGGGGATCTGGATTGGCCCGGCCATCCTTTCCGCGGTGCTGCTGGTGGTTATCGTTTACGCCATCCTGGGCATTAATGACCAGGGTATCGACGGCGCGGCGATCAACGCCAAAGAAGTGGGTATTGCGCTGTTTGGGCCGTACGTCCTGGCGGTGGAGCTGGCCTCCATGCTGCTGCTGGCGGGCCTGGTTGTTGCCTTCCACATTGGCCGCGAAGAGCGCGCCGGTGAGGTGCTGAGCAACCGCGTGAACGACAGCGACAAAAGAAAAACGGAGGAACACGCATGATCCCCTTAACACATGGACTGATCCTCGCCGCCATCCTGTTTGTGCTCGGCCTGACTGGTCTTGTGATCCGCCGCAATCTGCTGTTTATGCTGATTAGCCTGGAAATCATGATTAACGCCGCCGCGCTGGCATTCGTGGTCGCGGGAAGCTACTGGGGCCAGACTGATGGTCAGATTATGTATATCCTCGCCATCAGCCTCGCGGCTGCGGAAGCGAGTATCGGTCTGGCGCTGCTGCTGCAGCTCCATCGTCGCCGCCAGAACCTGAACATCGATTCAGTAAGTGAGTTGCGTGGATGAACATGCTTGCCTTAACCATTCTTCTGCCATTGATTGGCTTTGTGCTGCTGGCCTTCTCCCGCGGACGCTGGTCGGAAAATCTTTCCGCTACCGTGGGGATGGGCTCGGTAGGCCTGGCGGCGCTGGTGACGGCGTACGTCGGCGTCGACTTTTTCGCTAACGGCAAACAGGCGGTCAGCGTACCGCTGTGGAACTGGATGTCGGTCGGTGATTTCAACATCGGCTTCAACCTGGTGCTGGATGGCCTGTCTCTGACCATGCTCTCCGTGGTTACCGGCGTCGGCTTCCTGATCCACATGTTCGCCTCCTGGTACATGCGCGGCGAAGAGGGCTACTCTCGCTTCTTCGCTTACACCAACCTGTTTATCGCCAGCATGGTCGTTTTGGTGCTGGCCGATAACCTGCTGTTGATGTACCTGGGTTGGGAAGGCGTGGGTCTCTGTTCTTACCTGCTGATCGGCTTCTACTACACCGATCCGAAGAACAACGCCGCGGCGATGAAAGCGTTCGTGGTCACCCGCGTCGGCGACGTGTTCCTCGCCTTCGCGCTGTTCATTCTTTATAACGAACTGGGCACCCTGAACTTCCGCGAAATGGTTGAGCTGGCGCCGCAGCACTTCGCTAACGGCAGCACCACGCTGCAGTGGGCGACGCTGATGCTGCTCGGCGGCGCGGTCGGTAAATCCGCTCAGCTGCCGCTGCAAACGTGGCTTGCCGATGCGATGGCGGGCCCGACGCCGGTCTCTGCGCTGATCCACGCCGCTACCATGGTGACCGCGGGCGTGTACCTGATTGCCCGTACCCACGGCCTGTTCCTGATGACGCCGGAAGTGCTGCATCTGGTCGGTATCGTTGGCGCAATCACGCTGGTGTTGGCGGGCTTCGCCGCGCTGGTGCAGACCGACATCAAACGCGTGCTGGCTTACTCGACTATGAGCCAGATTGGCTACATGTTCCTCGCGCTGGGCGTGCAGGCATGGGACGCGGCGATCTTCCACCTGATGACGCATGCGTTCTTTAAAGCGCTGCTGTTCCTGTCGTCCGGTTCGGTGATCCTCGCCTGCCATCACGAACAGAACATCTTCAAGATGGGCGGCCTGCGCAAATCCATTCCGCTGGTTTATGTCTGCTTCCTGGTGGGGGGCGCGGCGCTGTCCGCTCTGCCGCTTATCACCGCAGGCTTCTTCAGTAAGGATGAGATTCTGGCTGGCGCGATGGCCAACGGCCATATCAATCTGATGGTAGCGGGCCTGGTTGGCGCCTTTATGACCTCGCTGTATACCTTCCGTATGATTTTCATCGTGTTCCACGGTAAAGAGCAAATTCACGCGCACGCAGGGAAGGGGATTACCCACCATCTGCCGCTGATTGTGCTGCTGATTCTGTCCACCTTCGTTGGCGCGCTGATTGTGCCGCCGCTGGAAGGCGTACTGCCGCAGACCACCGAGCTCGCTCACGGTAGCGTGATGACGCTGGAAATGACCTCCGGGATTATCGCTATCGCCGGCATCCTGATCGCCGCATGGCTGTGGCTGGGCAAACGTACGCTGGTGACTTCCATCGCCAACAGCGCGCCTGGCCGCTTCTTCGGTACCTGGTGGTTCCATGCCTGGGGCTTCGACTGGTTATACGACAAAGTGTTCGTGAAACCATTCCTCGGTATCGCCTGGCTGCTGAAGAGCGATCCGCTGAACTCGTTGATGAATATCCCGGCGATTCTGTCCCGCTTCGCAGGTAAAGGCCTGCTGGTGAGCGAGAACGGCTATCTGCGGTGGTATGTGGCTTCAATGAGCATTGGCGCGGTGGTAGTGCTGGCTCTGCTGATGGTACTGCGTTGATTTGAGCGCGCGGTTTTGCCCGGTGGCGTTTCGCTTACCGGGCCTACGAAACCGTAGGTCGGGTAAGTGAAACGCCACCCGACACAACAAACCGCACTCAAACGTGAATGTAGTCGAATTCGTTGAAAATCGGTCCTGAACGGGACTTTAACAAGGAATAAAAATCGCCATGTTATTACCCTGGCTAATATTAATCCCCTTTATTGGCGGCTTCCTGTGCTGGCAGACTGAACGCTTTGGCGTGAAACTGCCGCGCTGGATTGCGCTGATTACCATGGGACTGACGCTGGTGCTTGGCCTGCAGCTGTGGATGCAGGGCGGCTATTCTCTGACACAATCCGCGGGGATTCCGCAGTGGCAGTCGGAATTCGTGCTGCCGTGGATCCCACGTTTCGGCATTAGCATCCATCTGGCGATTGACGGTCTGTCGCTGCTCATGGTGGTGCTGACTGGCCTGCTCGGCGTGTTGGCGGTGCTCTGTTCCTGGCGCGAAATCGAAAAGTACCAGGGCTTCTTCCACCTCAACCTGATGTGGATCCTGGGCGGCGTCATCGGCGTATTCCTCGCCATCGACATGTTCCTGTTCTTCTTCTTCTGGGAAATGATGTTGGTGCCGATGTACTTCCTGATCGCGCTGTGGGGTCACAAAGCCTCTGACGGTAAAACGCGTATCACGGCGGCCACCAAGTTCTTCATCTATACCCAGGCGAGCGGTCTGGTGATGCTGATCGCCATTCTGGCGCTGGCATTCGTCCATTTCAACGCCACCGGCGTGTGGACCTTCAACTATGAAGAGCTGCTGAAAACCCCGATGTCGCACGGCGTGGAATACATGCTGATGCTCGGCTTCTTCATCGCCTTCGCGGTGAAAATGCCGGTGGTGCCGCTGCACGGCTGGCTACCGGACGCCCACTCCCAGGCGCCGACTGCCGGTTCCGTCGACCTCGCGGGCATCTTGTTGAAAACCGCGGCCTACGGTCTGCTGCGCTTTGCGCTGCCGCTGTTCCCGAACGCCTCCGCCGAGTTTGCGCCAATCGCCATGTGGCTGGGCGTGATCGGTATCTTCTACGGCGCGTGGATGGCCTTCGCCCAGACCGATATCAAACGTCTGATTGCATACACCTCCGTTTCCCACATGGGCTTCGTGCTGATTGCTATCTACACCGGTAGCCAGCTGGCTTATCAAGGGGCGGTGATTCAGATGATTGCCCACGGTCTGTCCGCGGCGGGTCTGTTCATTCTGTGTGGTCAGCTGTACGAACGTCTGCACACCCGCGATATGCGCCAGATGGGCGGCTTGTGGAGCAAAATTAAATGGCTGCCGGCGATGTCGATGTTCTTCGCTGTCGCCACCCTGGGGATGCCGGGCACCGGTAACTTTGTCGGCGAATTTATGATTCTGTTCGGCAGCTATAAAGTGGTGCCGGTGATTACCGTTATCTCGACCTTTGGTCTGGTATTCGCTTCCGTTTACTCGCTGTCGATGCTGCATCGCGCCTACTTCGGTAAAGCGAAAAGCGAAATCGCGACGAAAGAGCTGCCGGGGATGTCCCTGCGTGAACTGTCTATCATCCTGCTGCTGGTGGTGCTGCTGGTGCTGTTGGGCTTCTTCCCGCAGCCAATTCTCGACACCTCGCATGCTGCGATGAGCAACATTCAGCAGTGGTTTGTTAATTCTGTTTCTACTACAAGGCCGTAATTCGCCATGACAATAACTCCACAACAACTGATCGCACTGCTACCGCTGCTGATCGTCGGCTTGACGGTGGTGGTTGTGATGCTCTCCATTGCGTGGCGACGCAATCATTTTCTCAATGCCACGTTGTCGGTTCTCGGACTTAACGCCGCGCTGGTCTCGCTCTGGTTTGTTGGTCAGAACGGGGCGATGGACGTCACCCCGCTGATCCGCGTTGACGGTTACTCGATGCTCTATACCGGGCTGGTGCTGTTAGCGAGCCTCGCGACCTGTACTTTCGCCTACCCATGGCTTGAGGGTTACAAGGACAATAAAGAAGAGTTCTACCTGCTGGTGCTGATCGCCGCGCTGGGTGGTATTCTGCTGGCCGGCGCTAATCACCTGGCCTCGCTGTTCCTCGGTATCGAATTGATTTCGCTGCCGTTGTTCGGCCTGGTCGGTTACGCCTTCCGCCAGAAACGTTCGCTGGAAGCGAGCATCAAATACACCATCCTCTCCGCGGCAGCCTCGTCTTTCCTGCTGTTCGGTATGGCGCTGGTGTATGCGAATTCCGGTAACCTGTCCTTCCTCGCGCTGGGCAAGAGCCTGGCTGACAACGCGCTGCACGAGCCGCTGCTGCTGGCGGGCCTCGGTCTGATGATCGTCGGTCTTGGCTTTAAACTGTCGCTGGTGCCGTTCCACCTGTGGACGCCGGATGTATACCAGGGCGCGCCTGCGCCGGTATCCACCTTCCTGGCGACCGCCAGCAAGATTGCCATCTTCGGCGTGGTGATGCGTCTGTTCCTGTACATGCCGGTGGGCGACAGCGAAGCGGTACGCGTGGTGCTGGGCCTGATCGCCTTCGCCTCTATCATCTTCGGTAACCTGATGGCGCTGAGCCAGACCAACATTAAGCGTCTGCTCGGTTACTCTTCCATCTCACACCTCGGCTATCTGCTGGTGGCGTTAATCGCCCTGCAGAGCGGCGAAATGTCGATGGAAGCCGTTGGCGTCTACCTGGCCGGTTATCTGTTCAGCAGCCTCGGCGCGTTCGGCGTGGTCAGCCTGATGTCCAGCCCGTACCGCGGTCCGGATGCTGACTCGCTGTTCTCCTACCGCGGTCTGTTCTGGCACCGTCCGATCCTGTCGGCGGTAATGACGGTGATGATGCTGTCGCTGGCCGGTATTCCGATGACCCTCGGCTTTATCGGTAAGTTCTACGTGCTGGCCGTCGGTGTACATGCGCACCTGTGGTGGCTGGTTGCCGCGGTAGTGATTGGCTCGGCGATTGGTCTCTACTACTACCTGCGCGTTGCCGTCAGCCTGTACCTGAGCGCCCCGGAGCAGCTGAACCGCGATGCGCCGTCAAACTGGCAGTACAGCGCCGGCGGTATCGTGGTGCTGATCTCCGCGCTGCTGGTGCTGGTGCTTGGCGTGTGGCCGCAGCCGCTGATTAGCATCGTGCAGCTGGCGACGCCGCTGATGTAATCTGCGCTATAAATAAAAAAAACCGCCGACTTGTCGGCGGTTTTTTTATGCCTGCGATTTATGCCAGTCGATAAACCATAAAATCCTCCGCCAGTAGCGTATTGGCGAAAATCTCCCGGCATTCCGCCAGCATGCGCAGGCAGCCTTCGGCATCGTAGCGCGAGCTAAAGTGGGTGGCGATTAGCGTGCCGACCCCCGCTTCTTTGGCAAGCGCCGCGGTTTGCTGACTGGAAGAGTGGCCACGGCTATTGGCTTTCTCCGCCATCGCCTGCTCAAGGGTGGTTTCGTGGACCATCACATCCGCGCCGCGCGCCATCTCCAGCGCCTGCGGGCAGGGGGCGGTATCGCCGAAGATGGCCAGCGTTTTACCCGGGGTCGCTGGTCCCAGATAGCGGCTGCCGTCGATGACCCGGCCATCTTCCAGCTCAACGCGCTGGCCGAGCTTGAGCTTATGGAACAGCGGCCCCGGACGCACGCCATCGGCAATCAGTTGGGCGGCATCGAGCGTTCCGGGCTTGTCATGCTGTTCGATGCGGTAGCCGTAGCACTCCACCGGATGACTGAGCGGGTACGCGCTGACCCGATAGCCGTCTTCGTCGAAGACCAGGCCGGGGCCGACTTCGATGATAGTGAGCGGATAATCGGTCCACGAGCCGCTCAGGCGCAGCGCGGTTTCGATGAATTCTTTAATCCCTTTTGGCCCGTAAACCGTCAGCGGCAGCGAGTTTCCCTGCATCGAGCGGCTGCACAACAGGCCGGGCAGGCCGAACAGATGATCGCCGTGCAGGTGAGTGATGAAAATTTTATTCAGTTTGCCTGGGTGGTAAGGGGTATGGAGAAACTGATGCTGGGTGCCTTCGCCGCAGTCAAACAACCACATTTCAGCGCTGGTGGGTTGTTGCAAATTCAGTATTATCGACGTCATATTACGCGTACGGGTCGGCACGCCGGCGGATGTCCCCAAAAATGTTAATTCCATCGTCCAGTGTCCTCAGGCGAGTGGTAAAGCATCAGTATATCAATAAGGAGTCACAAATGATGACCTGGCAGGATTTACATCACAGCGAGCTCACTGTTGCTCAACTGTACGCCTTGCTGAAGCTGCGCAGCGCGGTGTTTGTCGTCGAACAACGCTGCGTCTATCAGGATATCGACGGCGATGATTTAGTCGGCGAGAACCGTCATCTGCTCGGCTGGCGCGACGGAGAGCTGGTGGCCTACGCGCGGATCCTCAAAAGCGAAGAGGAGTTCGAACCGGTGGTGATTGGCCGGGTTATCGTTAGCCCGTCCGTGCGCGGCGAGAAGCTGGGCTACCAGTTGATGGAGCAGGCGCTGGCCAGCTGCCGGCAGAACTGGCCGCAGAAGGCGATTTATCTGGGGGCGCAGGCGCATCTGCAGAAATTTTATGCCAGCTTTGGTTTTGTGCCGGTGACAGAGGTATACGATGAAGATGGTATTGCCCATATCGGTATGGCGCGTGACATCACAACTCATTAAGAAGCTAAATAGTAATAGCGTATCGCTATCAATTATCTATACTTTTCCTCCTGTAGCGAATCCAGTGTCTGGCGTTCGCCGGGCCTGTTAAGGTTCGCTCCCTCATGATGGGTACTGCTATTTATCGCAGCTACCCTTTATAATGTGGGGTTTTTAATTTCGTGGAGGTTCGCGTGCTGTCTGTTTCCACCGCGCTGGAAAGCCTGTTGGGTTGTCTGGCTGAAGATTTCCCTCCGTCGCCCGGCACGCGAATTTTTGATATCCCATTCCCGTTAAACGACGCCTTCGACCCGTTACTGTGGTGCGCGCGCCAGCCGTGCTGGCCGCAATTCTACTGGCAGCAGCGTAATGGTGATGAAGAGCTGGCGGCGCTGGGGGCGGTAACCACCTTTGCCTCTTTGTCCGCGGCGCATGATTTTTTATGCGCGCAGGGGCGGGAAAATCTGCGCATCAGCGGGCTGAACGCGTTCGACCCGCAGCAGGGCCATCTGTTTCTGCCGCGGCTGGAGTGGCGCCGCCTGGGCGGCAAAGCGACTTTGCGGCTGGTGGTACACAGTGCGACCTCGCTGCAAGACGACGCGGCCGCCGCGCGGGCGTTTCTCCAATCATTAAATAGCGAGCAGGCGACGGCGGCATCGATGCCGCCGCTGCAAAGCGAGCAGCATGCGCCGGAATACCCGCAGTGGAGCGAGCTGATTACGCAGGCGACGCAGGCAATCGGCGCCGGCGAAATGGATAAGGTTGTGCTGGCGCGGGTCACGGATTTACGCTTTAGCGCGCCGCTGCAGGCGTTTGCCATTATGGCGGCCAGTCGGCGCAGCAATCTTAACTGTTTTCACTTCCTGATGGCCTTTAGCCCGAAGCAGGCGTTTCTCGGCTCCACGCCGGAACGGCTATGGCGGCGACGCGGCGCGCTGCTGCGCACCGAAGCGCTGGCGGGTACCGTCGCTAATCATCCTGATGACGCCCGGGCGCAGCAGTTGGGCGATTGGCTAATGAAAGACGATAAAAACCAGCGGGAAAATATGCTGGTGGTCGAGGATATCTGCCAGCGTTTGCAGAGCGAGTCGCCGACGCTTGACGTTCTACCGCCGCAGGTCGTACGCCTGCGCAAGGTGCAGCATCTGCGGCGCTGTATCTGGTGCGAACTGGCTGAGCCCGACGACAGCCGCTGCTTGCTGCAGTTGCAGCCTACCGCCGCGGTGGCGGGGCTGCCGCGCCAGGCGGCGCTGGCGTTCATCCGCCGTCATGAGCCTTTCGCCCGCGAATGGTATGCCGGCTCCGCAGGTTATCTTTCTCTGGCGCAAAGCGAGTTTTGCGTGGCGCTGCGCTCGGCAAAAGTCGAGAACGACACCCTGCGGCTGTATGCCGGGGCCGGTATTGTCAGCGGATCTGACCCGCAGCAGGAGTGGCAAGAAATAGAAAATAAAGCGGCGGGATTACGAACGTTATTACTTTCAGAAACGTAGAGAGACGACGTATATCAAAACGGCGCAACTCTGCCTTATCTATACTTAGCATCAATATTTGATACCGGACAATTTCATGTCAGTAAGCGCATTTAACCGACGCTGGGCGGCGGTGATCCTTGAAGCTTTAACCCGCCACGGCGTGCAGCACATTTGCATTGCCCCAGGCTCGCGCTCGACGCCCTTAACCCTGGCGGCGGCGGAAAACCGCGCTTTTATTCATCACACTCATTTTGACGAACGTGGCCTTGGCCACCTGGCGCTGGGACTGGCGAAGGCTAGCCGCCAGCCGGTGGCGGTGATTGTGACCTCCGGAACCGCAACCGCGAATCTCTATCCGGCGCTGATTGAAGCGGGCCTGACGGGTGAAAAACTGATCCTGCTGACCGCCGACCGCCCGCCGGAGCTTATCGACTGCGGCGCCAATCAGGCCATCCGCCAACCGGGAATGTTTGCTTCTCATCCTGCGCAGACCGTTTCTTTACCGCGACCTTCGCAGGATATTTCCGCCCGCTGGCTAGTCTCGACTATCGATCAGGCGCTGGGCGAGCTGCATGCCGGTGGGGTGCATATCAACTGCCCGTTCGCGGAGCCGCTATATGGCGATATGGACGATACCGGGCTGGAGTGGCAACAGCAGCTCGGCAACTGGTGGCAGAGCGATAAACCCTGGCTACGTCAGGCGCTGCAGATGGAGAGTGAGAAACAGCGCGACTGGTTCTTCTGGCGGCAAAAACGCGGCGTAGTGGTCGCGGGCAGGATGAGCGCCGCGGAAGGTAAAAAAGTGGCTGAATGGGCGCAGACCCTCGGCTGGCCGATGATTGGCGATGTCCTGTCGCAGACCGGGCAGCCGTTACCGTGCGCCGACCTGTGGCTTGGCAACGGTAAAGCGGTCAGCGAACTGGCGCAGGCGCAAATCGTCGTGCAACTCGGTAGCAGCCTGACCGGCAAACGCGTGCTTCAGTGGCAGGCGACCTGCGAGCCGGATGAATACTGGCTGGTGGATAATCTGCGCGGTCGTCTCGACCCGGCGCAGCACCGCGGTCGCCGTCTGCTCTCAAGCGTTGAGCGCTGGCTCGAACTGCATCCGGCGGAGAAACGCCAGCCGTGGGCGACGGTGATCCCGCAGCTTGCCGGGCAGGCGTGGCAGGCCGCGGTCGCCAGCAACGAGCCTTTTGGCGAAGCGCAGCTGGCGCAGCGCATTCGGCGCTATTTGCCGGATCAGGGACAGCTGTTTGTTGGCAACAGTTTAGTGGTACGCCTGATAGACGCGCTGGGGCAACTGCCGGCGGGTTATCCGGTCTATAGTAATCGCGGCGCCAGCGGCATCGATGGCCTACTGGCGACCGCCGCCGGCGTGCAGCGCGCGAGCGCCCGGCCTACGCTTGCGATCGTCGGCGATCTTTCGGCGTTATACGATCTCAACTCGCTGGCCCTGCTGCGCCAGGCGTCGGCGCCGCTGGTGCTGATCGTGGTCAATAATAACGGCGGGCAGATTTTCTCTATGCTGCCGACGCCGCAGGACGAGCGCCGCCAGTTCTATTTAATGCCGCAGGACGTTGATTTCAGCCACGCGGCGGCGATGTTTGGTCTGGCTTATCACCGCCCTGATGACTGGCAGTCGCTGGATGAGGCGCTGGCAGGCGCGTGGCGCCGCGCCGGGGCGACGGTAATTGAGCTGGCGGTTAACGAGACCGACGGTACGCAGACTCTCCAGCAACTGCTGGCGCAGGTAAGCCGCCTGTGACGCTCAACGCGACGGTTGAAAGCGGCCAGCCGGGTTATCCCTGGCTGGTATTCCTGCACGGCTTTTCCGGAGACCGCGACGAGTGGCGTACGGTTGGTGAAGCGTTTCCGGCTTGGCCGCGGCTGTATCTCGATCTGCCGGGGCACGGTGGCTCGGCGGATATCGCGGTCGATGGCTTTACCGGGGTCAGCGAATTACTGCAGGCTACGCTAAATAGTTACAACATCCTGGATTACTGGTTGGTTGGCTACTCCCTGGGCGGCCGGGTGGCGATGAACTTCGCCTGCCAGCCGCGCGCGGGCCTGCGCGGCCTGATCGTCGAGGGCGGACATCCGGGCCTGCAGGACGAAGCGTCGCGGCAGGCGCGGCGCGGCAATGATAGCGCCTGGGCGGAACGTTTTCGCCGCGAGCCGTTAGCGCAGGTCTTCGCCGACTGGTATCAGCAGCCGGTCTTCGCTTCGCTGGATGCGGCGCAGCGTGAGTCATTGGTCGCCCTACGTCGCCGCAATAATGGCGCTACGCTGGCGGCGATGCTGGAGGCAACCTCCCTTGCGGAGCAGGCCGATTTGCGCGCGTCTCTGCAGGCTCGCGATTTTCCTTTTCACTACCTGTGCGGCGAACACGACGCGAAGTTTCGCGCTATCGCGCAAGCGCTCGCCGCCGATACCCATATCATTCACCATGCCGGACACAACGCGCACCGGGACAACCCCGCTGCGGTGATTGCCTGTCTGGCGCAGATTCTGGCAAGTTAACTGAAGGACATTCTATGATCTCTCTTGATGAAGCAATGCTCTACGCCCCCGTTGAATGGCACGATTGCTCAGAAGGCTATACCGATATTCGTTATCAAAAATCGACTGACGGGATTGCTAAAATCACCATCAATCGTCCGCAGGTGCGCAACGCCTTCCGTCCGCTGACCGTCAAAGAGATGATTCAGGCGCTGGCGGATGCCCGCTACGACGACAATATCGGCGTTATCGTGCTGACCGGTGAAGGCGATAAAGCTTTCTGCGCCGGCGGCGACCAGAAAGTCCGCGGCGACTACGGCGGCTATCAGGACGACTCCGGGGTTCACCATCTCAACGTACTCGACTTCCAGCGCCAGATCCGCACCTGCCCGAAACCAGTAGTGGCGATGGTCGCCGGTTACTCTATCGGTGGCGGCCACGTACTGCACATGATGTGCGACCTGACCATCGCGGCGGATAATGCCATCTTCGGCCAGACCGGGCCAAAAGTCGGCTCCTTTGATGGCGGCTGGGGCGCTTCCTATATGGCGCGTATCGTCGGGCAGAAAAAAGCGCGCGAAATCTGGTTCCTGTGCCGTCAGTACGACGCCCAGCAGGCGCTGGATATGGGGCTGGTGAATACCGTGGTCCCATTGGCGGATCTGGAAAAAGAGACCGTGCGCTGGTGTCGTGAAATGCTGCAAAACAGCCCGATGGCGCTGCGTTGCCTGAAAGCGGCGCTGAACGCCGACTGCGACGGCCAGGCCGGGCTGCAGGAGCTGGCGGGTAACGCCACCATGCTGTTCTACATGACGGAAGAAGGGCAGGAAGGACGTAACGCCTTCAACCAGAAACGTCAGCCGGACTTCAGCAAATTTAAACGGAATCCATAATGCGCGTTTCGCAGGTTTACCGCTGGCAGATACCGATGGACGCGGGCGTGGTTCTGCGCGAACGGCGGTTAAAAACCCGCGATGGGCTGTTCATCCGCCTGCAGGAGGGTGAACGCGAAGGCTGGGGGGAAATTTCTCCCCTGCCGGGATTCAGTGACGAAACGCTGGAAGAGGCGCAAATGGCGCTGCTGGCGTGGGCGCGGGCCTGGCGCGACGGCGCCGAGGCGCCGCTTCCTATGCAGCCCTCCGTCGCTTTTGGTATTAGTTGCGCGCAGGCGGAGCTTGGCGGCGAGCTACCACAGGCGGCGGATTATCGCGCGGCGCCGCTCTGTTCCGGCGACCCGGATGAACTGTTCGCCAAACTGGCGGCGATGCCCGGCGAGAAAGTCGCTAAGGTGAAAGTAGGGCTGTGGGAGGCGGTACGCGACGGCATGGTGGTGAATCTGCTGCTGGAAGCGATCCCCGACCTGCAGCTGCGGCTGGATGCCAACCGGGCGTGGACGCCGGTCAAAGCGCAGCAGTTCGCCAAATATGTTAATCCGGCGTATCGCCAACGCATTGCCTTTCTCGAAGAACCGTGCAAAAGCCGCGACGATTCGCGCGAATTCAGTCAGCAGACCGGTATCGCTATCGCCTGGGATGAAAGCCTGCGCGAGGCGGATTTCCGTTTTGTCGCCGAGCCCGGCGTGCGCGCGGTGGTGATCAAACCGACGCTGACCGGCAGTTTACAAAAGGTTCAGCAACAGGTCGCCGCGGCGCATGCGCTGGGGCTGAGTGCAGTGATTAGCTCGTCGATCGAGTCCAGCCTGGGGTTAACGCAGCTGGCGCGGATCGCCGCCTGGCTGACCCCGCAGACTATCCCCGGACTCGATACGCTGGCGCTGATGGGCGCGCAGCTGGTGCGGGCGTGGCCGGAAAGTACGCTGCCAATTTTTCATGCTGATGAGCTGGAGCAACTGCTGTGATGTTTTCCGATTGGCCGTGGCGCCACTGGTGTCAGTTACGCGGCGCGTCGCAGGCGCTACGCCTGAATGACCAGGCGTTGACCTGGCGTGAGCTATGCGCGCGGATTGACGCGCTGGCGTCTGGTTTTGCCGCGCAGGGCGTCATGGAAGGTCAGGGCGTGGCGCTTAGGGCCTACAACCAGCCGGAGACGCTACTCGCCTGGCTGGCGTTGCTGCAGTGTGGGGCGCGGGTGCTGCCGCTTAATCCGCAACTGCCTACGGTATTGCTGCAGGAACTGCTGCCTGCGTTAACCGTACAGCATCAACTGGTGCTTAACGGTGATACGCTGCCGGGGAATTTACCGGCGTTAACTCTGCAGGCGGCAGAAGGCGCCCATGCCGTTTGCTGGCATGGCGAACGGTTGGTGTCGATGACGTTAACCTCCGGCTCAACCGGCCTGCCGAAGGCGGCAGTCCATAGCGCCAGCGCCCATTTGGCTAGCGCCGCTGGCGTGCTGGCGCTGATGCCGTTTGCCGGGGAGGACGACTGGCTACTGTCGCTGCCGTTGTTCCATGTCTCCGGGCAGGGGATCATCTGGCGCTGGCTGCTGGCGGGCGCGCGGCTGACGGTGCGTGACAAACAACCGCTGGAGCAAGCGTTACAGGGCTGTACCCATGCTTCACTGGTACCGACTCAGCTATGGCGTCTGCTGAATGGCGATGCCGATGTTTCACTCAAGGCGGTGTTGCTTGGCGGTGCGGCGATTCCGGTCGAGCTGACCGAAAGGGCGCGAGCGCAGGGGATACGCAGTTTCTGCGGCTATGGCCTCACTGAATTCGCCTCCACGGTCTGCGCCAAAGAGGCCGACGGCGAGGCGGATGTGGGCGAAGCGCTGCCGGGAAGGGAGGTAAAAATTGTCGCCGGCGAGATCTGGCTGCGGGCGGCGAGCATGGCCGCGGGCTACTGGCGGGATGGTCAACTGTTGTCATTAACCAACGATGAAGGCTGGTTTGCGACGCGCGATCGCGGGGAGTTACGCAACGCCAGGCTGTCGATTATAGGGCGACTGGATAATCTCTTTTTTAGCGGCGGCGAAGGCATTCAGCCGGAGGAGGTTGAGCGCGTGATACTCGCCCATCCGCAGGTTCAGCAGGTGTTTATTGTGCCGCAGGATGATGTCGAATACGGCCAACGTCCGGTGGCGGTGGTTGAATGCGAGGACGGCTGCGAAATGGCCACGCTGGCGGCATGGAGCGCTGAACGGTTAGCGCGTTTCCAGCAGCCGGTACAGTGGCTACGGCTGCCGGAAACGTTAAAGAACGGCGGGATTAAGATTTCGCGCCGGGCGCTGCGCGAATGGGTCAATTCGCCGGTTTAGCCGATATTCGCCTCGGCGCGGCGCTGGCGCTGTTTACGTCTCAGACGCAGCAGCGGCGGCACCACCAGGACGGCGACAGCCAGCATTAGCAATGTTTTGGTTACGCCGCTTTCCCAGAGGATAGCCAGATTACCGTTGCTAATTGACAGCGCGCGGCGCAGGTTCTGCTCCAGCATCTCGCCCAGCACAAAAC
This sequence comes from Klebsiella sp. 141161, assembly GCF_050600815.1. Classification (NCBI taxonomy): domain Bacteria; kingdom Pseudomonadati; phylum Pseudomonadota; class Gammaproteobacteria; order Enterobacterales; family Enterobacteriaceae; genus Klebsiella; species Klebsiella sp. 141161. The sequence continues at coordinate 253,331 of NZ_JAQIRN010000005.1, forward strand.
CGAGGATCAGCGGCGACATCGGGAAATGCATTTTACGCATGATGTAGCCGAGCACGCCGAGACCAACCATCAGCAACAGGTCAAAGGTGGTGCTGTGCACCGCATAGACGCCAACAGCGGAAACGGCGGCGATGGCGGGTACCAGGAACCATAGCGGGATCGTCAGCATGCGGGTGAACAGGCCAATCAGCGGAATGTTCATAATAAGCAGCATCACGTTGGCGATAAGCAGCGCGGCGATGAGCCCCCAGACGATATCCGGCTGTTCGGTGAACATCGCCGGGCCGGGCGTAATGTTATACAGCGTCAATGCGCCCATCATGACTGCGGTGGTGCCGGAGCCAGGTACGCCGAGCGTCAACATCGGGATAAATGAACCGCAGGCGGAGGCGTTATTAGCGGCTTCCGGCGCCGCCACGCCGCGAATATCCCCCTTGCCGAAGTTATCGCTGTTGCCGCTGATTTTTTTCTCCGTCATATAGGTAATGGCGCTGGCGATGGTCGCCCCGGCGCCGGGCAGAATACCGACGAAGAAACCCACCACGGAAGAACGCAGGGTCGCGCCGACGCACTGCGCGGCCTCTTTGGTGTTAAACAGCATGCGCCCGGTTTTACGCACCAGCGTTTGCCCGCCGCTGGTGCTCTCCAGCATCAACAGGATCTCGGAAACGGAGAACAGGCCGATAACCACCACTATAAACTGAACGCCATCGGAGAGATGGACGCTGTCGAAGGTAAAGCGGTAAACCCCGGTGTTGGCATCCACGCCCACCGTCGCCAGGCCCAAACCGATTAACGCCGCGAGGAACGACTTCAGCGGGTTTTGCGCCATCATGCTGCCGAGGCAGGCGATGGCAAACACCATCAGCGCGAAATATTCCGCCGGGCCGAACGCCAGTGACCACTGGGCGAGAAGCGGCGCGAACAGAATAATGCCGCCGATCGCGATAAGCGAACCGAAGAAAGAGCTAACGGCGGAAATCGATAGTGCGACGCCGCCGCGCCCTTGCTGCGCCATGGGATAGCCATCAAGCGCCGTCATGATGGCGGCGGCATCGCCGGGCACGTTCAGCAGGATAGACGAAATACGCCCGCCATATTCGCAACCGATATAGACCGTCGCCAACAGGATCAGCGCCGATTCCGCGGGCAGGTGCAGAGCAAAGGCCAGCGGCAGCAGAATGGCGACGCCGTTAATCGGCCCGAGGCCGGGCAGCAGCCCGACGATGGTTCCGACAAAGCAGCCGATGAGGGCAATAAGCAGATTTTCCGGCGTCATGGCGACGGCGAAACCCTGCGACAGATAGATCCAGGTATCCATAAGCTTCTCCGTTAATTTAACCAGACGCCAAGCGGCAGGGTCACATCAAGTAAGGTATCGAAGGCGTACCATAACGAGACGCCCATCACCACGCCGGCAATGCCTGCCGCCGATAGCGTGGCGCCGAACAGCAGGCCAATCACCGCCGTCAGTAGCGCAGTGGCTAGCGGAAAGCCCAGCCATTCAAATCCCCAGGCATAGACCACCAGCACCACAACCATGGTTAACAGACGTTGCAGTACATGTCGTCCCGGCCACTCGATGGCGTCCGGGCGACGCAGCAGCATCAGCGCCGAACACAGCAGCATCAGGCCGATAATGCCCAATGGGAAAGGGCGCGGGCCGACGGGTTCATACGAGTATTCGCTGTGGATCTGCCAGGCGATAAACAGGCCGCCGATGCATAGCAACAGCCAGACTCCGGCAAAGATACGATCGCTCATTAGCGCCTCCGCGGATTATTTAGCCAGACCAAAGGCTTTCGCCTGTTCGCGATAATCGCTGACCTGCTGTTTTACATAGGTATCGAGCTCCTTACCGTTCATGTTGAATTCAAACAGGCCGCGCAGTTCACGTTGCTTTTTGAACTCATCGGTTTGCTGCAGTTTAGTGAATTCATCAACCCACCACTGATAGTCGGCATCGCTTACCTTCGGGCCCATAAAGAAGCCGCGAATAATCGGCCACACCAGGTCATAGCCCTGCTCTTTAGCGGTAGGGACATCGGCCAGCGCGCCCGGCAGACGTTCGTTGGAGAAGACCGCCAGGACGCGGATCTTATTTCCCTGCAGGTACGGCACCATTTCACTCAGATCGCCGGAGACCGCCTGCACATGGTTGCCGAGCAGCGCGGTTACCGGCTCGCCGCCGCCCTCAAAGGCGACATAGCGCATCTTGTGCGGATCAACGTTGGCTTTTTGCGCCAGCAGCGCCGCTTTCATCCAGTCCTGGCTGCCGATGGAGGCCCCGGCGCCAATGACGATAGTGGCGGGATTTTTCTCCATCGCGGTCATGAATGACTTCAGGTCTTTCCATGGCGAATCGGCGCGCACGGCAATCATGCCGTAGTCGGTACCGACGCTCGCCAGCCATCGCACGTCATCAACGCCGTAGCGACCGAATTTCCCCTGCGACAAATTCAGCAGCGAGCCGCCGGAAAAGGCAACCACGGTTCCGGCTTCCGCCGGACGCTGGGCGACGATGGCGTTGTAGGCCACCGCGCCGACGCCGCCGGGCATATAGGTAACGCGCATCGGTTTCTCGATCGCGCCGGTTTCCATCATGCTTACCTGAATCAGCTTACAGGTAAGGTCAAAGCCGCCGCCAGGTTTGGCGGGCGCGATACATTCGGTGCGGGACGGGGCTTGCGCCGCGAAAGCGGTGGTTGTACAGAGGCACAGCGCGATGGCGCTAAGATGGCGGAAAAATGGCGTTTTCATAGGCTTCCTCAGTAGGGACAGGGAATGTTTTTCTGATTATGTGAACCGACATGTGGCGATTCGGTTGCGTGATTGTTAAAACAGTTATCTTTCATTTCCCTTTCAATGGGGCAGCAACCTTACAGGATGTGATATGCGTCTCTTATTAGCCGAGGATAATCGTGAGCTGGCTCACTGGTTGGAAAAGGCTCTGGTGCAGGGCGGTTTTGCCGTGGATTGCGTTTTTGATGGCCGGGCGGCGGATCACCTGCTGCAAAGCGAAAAATATGCGCTGGCGGTGCTGGATATCGGTATGCCGGGCCTGGATGGCCTCGAGGTGGTACAGCGGTTGCGTAAGCGCGGGCAAACGCTGCCGGTGCTGCTGTTGACCGCGCGCAGCGCGGTAGCGGACCGGGTGAAAGGGCTGAACGTCGGTGCCGATGATTACCTGCCTAAACCTTTTGAGCTGGAGGAGCTCGACGCCCGTCTGCGGGCGTTGCTGCGACGCAGCGAAGGGCAGGTGCATGAGGTACAGCAGCTTGGGGATCTGGAATATCGCGATGAAGGCTATTTTCTGCTGCGTGGTGAGATGTTGTCCCTGACGCCGCGCGAGCTGGCGCTGTTGAAAGTGCTGATGTTTCGCCGTACCCGTCCGGTTTCCCGCCAGCAGCTATTTGAACAGGTGTTTAGCCTCAGCGACGACGTCAGTCCGGAAAGCATCGAACTTTATATTCACCGCCTGCGCAAGAAGCTCCAGCAAAGCAACGTGCGTATTACTACGCTACGTGGGCTGGGTTATCTGCTGGAGCGTGAGCCGCATGAGCTGGGGTAAACCGCAATCGCTGTATGCCCAACTGCTGCTGTTTCTTGGCCTGCCGCTGGCGCTGTTGTGGGGGCTATCGGCATTCAATAGCTACGTGAGCGCGCTGCAGGCGGCGACGCAGGCCTACGATCGTACGCTGCTCTCCTCGGCGCGCACCGTGGCCGAGCGGCTGGTAGTGCGCGGCGGCCATCTGGAGGTCAATGTGCCCTGGGTGGTGCTGGACAGCTTTGAACTCAACATGAACGACCGGCTGTATTACAAGGTGGTCGACCCGCAGGGGAAAGTGATTTCCGGCTTTGACGATCTGCCAGCGATGCCGCCGGCCACTTCACGAACTCAACTCTATCCGGCGCTGGCATGGTTTTATCATACCGAATACCGCGGTCAGGCAATCCGCGTGGCGCGCCTGCTGCAGCCGGTCAACGAAGGCGGTATCGTCGGAATGGCGGAGATTTATATTGCCGAAACGCTGCAGTCGCGGCGCTGGCTGGCCGGACAACTGCTGTTCTCATCCTGGGTGTCACAGGGCTTATTAGTGCTATTGACGTTGGTACTGGCGGGGTGGCTACTGCGCCGCGTTCTGCGGCCAATGCGTCAGCTCTCGGCGCTGATGGTGCGCCGCGAACCCGGCCTGCTGACGCCGCTACCGGAATTGCTGCCGTGGTCGGAAACTCGGCTGCTGATCGTGGCTTTTAACCGCTATATCGACCGCCTGCGGGTGATGATCTCCCGGCAAGAACGCTTTAGCGCCGACGCTTCACATCAGTTGAAAACGCCGCTGGCGGTCCTGAAAACCCAGGCCTCGGTGGCGCTGGCCAGCGACGATCCGCGTCTGTGGCGCGAGAGTTTGCAAGCCATGCGCGCGACGCTGGATGATACGATTTTACTCACCGAACGTTTGTTGCAACTGGCGACGGTGAAACGTCGGGAGCAGGGCGAGCAGGCGTTTGCCGCGGTCGATCTGCAGGAGGTCGTGCACCATAGCTGTTTTTCGCGTATTGCTCAGGCACGCAGTAAAAACATCGATCTGGGCTATGAGGGCGAACAGTCGCCGGTGTACGTTTTGGGTGATGGCGTTTTGTTGGGCGAACTGTGCGCCAACCTGCTCGATAATGCGATTCGCTACACCCCGGCATGCGGAACGGTGACGCTGAGCCTGCATCGCGATGGCGAAGCCGTCACGCTGAGCGTGGAGGATAGCGGCCCGGGCATCGAGGAAAACCTGATTAATCAGGCGCTGACGCCGTTTCGACGGCTGGAGAATGGCGGCGGCCTACCCGGAGCCGGGCTGGGCCTGGCGCTGGTAAACGATATCGCGCGTCTACATCGTAGCCGGCCTCAGCTGTCGCGTAGCGAAAGCCTGGGAGGACTAAAGGTGACGCTGCGTCTGCTGACCGTAGCTTAAAGTAGTCCTTTCCGGCTGAGGGTGAGGCGAGTCGCGGCATTAAGATCGTAGTGTTGCAGATCTTCGCCCTTCACCCACGCGTAATCGTCGAATTCCTCGTTGATCGTCACGTCACGGTTGGCGCTTATGCAATCGAAAATCAAATAGATCATGTAGATCTCTTCCTGGCGACCATCGGCATAGGTTTTCACACGGGTATCATCGCGGAAGCTCCATGGCGTGATACGGGTCAACTGCAGTTTTTCGCCAAGCTCCTCGCGGACTTCACGTCGCAGCGCCTCTTCAATAGTTTCCCCCGGCTCCACGCCGCCGCCTGACAGCGCCCACTGTCCGGGAAAAACCCCGCGGTCGGCAGCCATCTTGCACAACAGGTAATGGCCATCATTTTGGATTAGCGGGCAAACAATCGTCCTTTGACGCATGATTTTTCTCCTTTGCAGTGAGTCGGGCCGGGTATAGAGGAAACAGTTTGCGGGCGCCTCGGCAAACCGCAAGGGAAATACGGCGCTGGCTCTACAGAGTGCTAAGTTAAGCGAAATGCTTGAGTTGCTGCAAAAGCATATCCGGCAACGCGATATGATGGAACTGCAGGAGCAACTAGCCAGCCTGTTGGCGCTGGGATACACTAGCCGCAGACAGCTCAGGACGCTGCTTCACTATTTATTGCAGGCAGGAAATGCCGCCGATCCGGTCGCCTTTTTACGTAATCTTGCGCAAAATGTCCCCAGACGGCCGCATAAGGAGACGCTAATGAACATTGCCCAGTTTCTGGAACAACGCGGCCATCAGCAAGGCCATCAGCAAGGCCTTGAGCAGGGCCTGCAACAAGGTCTTGAACAGGGAGAACAATTGGCTGCGCAACGTATTGCCCAAGCGATGCTGGAAAACGGGCTTGATCTGGCGCTGGTGGCGAAGCTGACGGGGCTTGCGCCGGAGCGTCTGGCTCTGCTCGCCCATTAATTTCTCTGCTTCCTTCAAACGGCCTGCGTGATGGCGATCGCGCAGGTTAATATAGATTTATTTAATCAATATAACTCAATTCAATATAATTCTGATGAATTTAAATTCGGCAGAATTTGCATTCTTTCGCAACTGGGCGTCAGTATTGATGTAAAAAGACGCAACTGGTTACACTCTTGTGAAAAATCATTTCGCCAGGTCATTGATTCCTGACGGGTGCGCAGTAGAATTTTCTGGTTTTTTCGGGACTTCTTTGATTCTTCTTTTCTGGATAGAGTAAATAATGAAAAAGAGCATTTTTATGGCCCTGGCCGGGGTAATGATGGTTTCCTCGGCGGCCCATGCTATTAGCGTTACCGGCGAAGCCGGCGAACACTATACCAACCTCGGCGTTGGCTTCGGAACCGAATCCACCGGCCTGGCTATTTCCGGCAACTGGTTGCATAGCGATAACGACGGCGACGCCGCGGGTTTAGGTCTGGGTCTGAATATTCCGCTGGGACCATTCCTGGCGACCGTGGGGGGCAAAGGCATCTACACCAATCCGAAGCAGGGCGATGAAGGTTACGCGGCCGCGGTCGGCGGCGGCCTGCAGTGGAAAATTGGCGATAGCTTCCGTCTGTACGGCGACTATTACTACTCGCCTGATTCCCTCTCCAGCGGCATCGAGAGCTATGAAGAAGCGAACGTCGGCGCCAGCTGGACCATCATGCGTCCGATTAGCATCCAGGCAGGCTATCGCTACCTGAACCTGGCGGGCAAAGACGGCAACCGTGATAACACCATCGCCGACGGTCCGTACATCGGCGCCAGCGCCAGCTTCTAATCCTCCGGCGCGGCCATCCGCCGCGCCAAATTTCTTCGTCGCCAGCCCGCGCCTTTGCGCTATAGTAATTCGACTTATCAGGCTGGAGTTCATAATGCTACAAGTGGAAATGCTGTCCACCGGCGATGAAGTGCTGCATGGGCAGATTGTCGATACCAATGCCGCCTGGCTGGCGGATTACTTTTTTAATCAGGGTTTACCGTTAACGCGCCGCAATACCGTCGGCGATGACCTCGACGCGCTGGTGGCTATTCTGCGCGAACGCAGCGAACAGGCGGATGTGCTGATCGTGAATGGCGGCCTGGGGCCGACCAGCGACGATCTTAGCGCGCTGGCGGCGGCGACGGCGAAAGGTGAAGGGTTGGTCCTCAACGCTGAATGGCTTGAGACAATGACGCGATTCTTTGCCGAACGCGGTCGGCCAATGGCGGAAAGCAATCGCAAGCAGGCGGAAATCCCCGCCAGCGCCGAAATGATCAATAATCCGGTGGGCACCGCCTGCGGGTTTGCCGTACAGCTCAACCGCTGCCTGATGTTTTTCACCCCCGGCGTACCGTCTGAATTCAAAGTTATGGTCGAGCAGGAGATCGTACCGCGCTTACGTGCGCGCTTCACGCTTCCGTCTCCGCCTGTCTGTCTGCGTTTAACCACCTTCGGACGTTCGGAAAGCGAGTTGGCGCAAAGCCTCAATCACCTGCAGCTCCCCCCTGGTGTGGTGATGGGCTATCGCTCGTCAATGCCGATTATCGAGCTAAAACTAACCGGTCCTGCCGAGCAGCGCGATGCCATGCTGGCGCTGTGGCCAGAAGTGCGTAAGGTAGCCGGAGAGAGCCTTATCTTCGAGGGCACGGAAGGGTTATCGGCGCAGATCGCGCGCTGCCTGCAGGAGCGTCAGCTTAGCCTGACCTTGAGCGAACAGTTCACCAGCGGTCTGCTGGCGCTGCAGCTGAGGCGGGCGAACGCGCCGCTTCTCGCCAGCGAAGTGGTGCCGGCGCAGGAGGAGACGTTAGCGCAATCGGCGCGCTGGGCCGCCGAGCGGCGCGTAAACCATTTTGCCGGACTGGCGTTGTCGGTCAGCGGTCAGGAGGCCGATTACCTGAACTTTGTGCTGGCGACGCCGGAAGGTACGCACGCGCTGCGGGTTAAGTTCAGCGTGAATCGTCATGGGCTGGCGGTGCGACAAGAAGTCTGCGCCATGATGGCGCTGAATATGCTGCGCCGCTGGCTCAACGGTAAGCCGGTCAGCGGCGAGCATGGCTGGATTAACGTCGTCGAGACGCTGTTTATCGACTGATTCAGGCAGGCGCCCCCAGCGCCTGCGCCAGCAGAGTAATGGGATGTTCGCAGCGCTTGCTGGTGGACATCTCTATCTGCCATTTGCAGGTTTCGCAATCGGTAATCACTAAGTCCGCGCCGCTCTCCTCAATCTGGCGAAATAATGGCGCGCCAATCGCCTGCGCCGACGAATAGTTTTCCGACTTAAAGCCGAAGGTGCCGGCGATACCGCAGCACTGCGAATCCAGTACTTCCAGCTGTAGGCCCGGGATTTGGCGCAAAAGCTCAAGGGTGTATAGCGACCAGCCCATTTTTTCCATATGACATGGGGTGTGATAGACCACCTTCAGCGGCAGCGGGCGCAATGGAAGGGTTTTGCCGGCATCGAGCTGTTTCCAAATCCAGCGGGTCGCTAACTCCACCCGATCCCGCAGATCGCTGTTATCGATATCCAGGAGATGGGGATATTCATCGCGCAGGGTAAAAGTACAGGTTGAAGAGGTGGCGATGATCGGCAACGCGTTTTCGCGCATGGCGGCGACGTTGCTGTGCGCTTGCTTGCGTGCTTTGTCAAAAAAGCCGTTGGCGATAAGCGGGACGCCGCAGCATTTTTCTTTCGATAAGAGCTGCACGCCGGTACCCAGCGCGTTGACGACGCGAATCAGATCCTTACCCAATTGCGGGTGGTTATAGTTGACGTAGCAGCCATGGAAGAAAGCCACCTGCTCGCTGTACTGCGCCTGTTTGGCGGCGAGCTGGCGATAAGCGCGGCGGAAGGTGCCGAAGCCATATTTCGGCAGCGTGCGGCGATGGTCGATTTTCAGCGCCGCGTCGAGCAGGCGGCGCACCGGTTTTAACCCCGTAGTGGCGTTGACCAGCGGCGCGAAAGGCGTGGAAAGGGTGCCCATCAGATCGGTATGGCTGAGGATGGTATCGCGCAGGGTCGGTTTTTGTTGGCTGTACTGCGCACGCGCGCGTTGAATGATATCGCCGATTTTCACATCAGACGGACAGGCCACCTCGCAGCGTTTGCAATTAATACAATATTTCAGCGCATCGTCGTACAGCGCGCCATCTTTCAGACGCAGACGTTCGCCGTCCGGCCCCGCCTGTTTCGGGCCGGGATAGTGCGGATTCACCCGGCTCACCGGGCAGGCGGTGGTACAGACCGTGCATTTTATGCAGCTTTCAAAGCGGGTATCGTTCATGACCGGCCTCCTGCAAGGGTGTGGATCTGTCTGGCGGCATGCAGCGCGGTGACGGCGCAAACGCCGCCGCCGCAGCCGAGTTGAATGGCATCGAAACCGCCGAGCAGCGAGCCGATAGCGAAAAGATTACTCAGCGGCTGGCCGAGCAGGTGTGGGCGTAGCATGGGGTCCGTCTTCAAACCAAAGCGTTGCCACGGTTGTGACGCGAAGAAATCACGCTGATACCAGCTATCGCGCGCCAGCGTTTGCTGCAGATCGAGGCCGAGGATCGGTTCGCGCACGCTATCACGGGTGGCGACGAGACCGTTACTGAAAAAGCTACCGCTCGCCAGCACGGTAAAGCGCGGGCGCAGCGCGATATCGCCGTGATTTCGCGTCCATACGGCCTCGACGGCGCCCTGCTGATGGCTGATTTTCACCACTTCGTCACCGGCAAGCCAGGTACCACCGGTGCGGATGAACTGACGCTGAAGCTGGCTATGCAGGCGCATCCCCGGCACCGAAGGCGGCAGCGTCGGCAGCAGGCGCAGCGGGCAGGGCAGATGTTCCTGTAGCCAATGCCAGAGGCGATTATCCGCGAGCCCAAAACAGGCGGGCATTATCAGCAGTTCGTACTCTTGCGCTAGCGGCAGCAGCGCGGACTGCAGGGCAGGCCACAGGTTTTCATCATCAAGCACGCGGGCGATGTTGGCGGCACGGAACTCCGTAGGGTTATCGCGCAGCACATCAAGCAGCGGTAAATCAATCTCCGCGGCGGAGGCGTCCACTCCGCTCTGTCCGAGGGCGGCGGCGGCCAGGTGCGGTTGAAAATCGGCAAAACCGCTAATCCCCACCATGCATACGCGCTGCTGCGCGATGGGCGCCAGCGGAACCTCTTCGGGCGACAGCCACGCCGGGCGCAACGTTCCCAGCGGCGTCACCCGCAGATGCGGTCGGCGCGCTTCGCCTTGCATGTTCGCGCCGCAGGCGGCCAGCAGCGCTTCGGCCTGCCTGGCGTATTCGAACACCGCGTCGGCACCGAGACGGGAGTAGGGGTGTTCAGGAAGCTGAACGGCCAGTTGCTGAAGACCTTGTGCGATATCAGTGACGGTATCGCCGTTCGGCAGCGCCGAGAGCAGGTCTAATGAAGCAGAGGAAAAGTGCAGCGCGCTTTGCCCGCGGCTGATTATCACGCAGCGTAGGCCGTACTGATTCAGCGCCAGTCCGCACAGTAGCCCGGCCAGCCCGCCGCCGACGATGGCGCAATCAAATTTCATCCTGATGTTCCTTTTGCAGTCCGCATAAGCCGAGGTAGACCCAGCGGGTAAATTCACTTTCGCGCAGCGCGTCACCCCAGGCGATGGGCTGAACGCCTTTCCAGCGTTCATTGAGAAATTCCGACAGCTGAGTTAACGACTGCGCCGGTGTGGCGACGTTGAAGCGCTGTAGCAGCCCGGCGGCGCGGCAGGCGCACAGTTCCCCCTGGCAGGTGCCCATACCGACTCGGGTACGACGGCGCAGGTCGAGCAGATTCTTCACCGCCAGATTCTCTACCGCGTACTGCACTTCCCCGGCGGTGACCGCTTCACATTCACAGACCAGGCTGCGGTGCTGGCGGCTGTCGCCGAGCCATGCCGGGGTGCGGTCGCCGTGGCGATAGACCGCCGACCCGCGCAGCGGCGTCGGTAGCGAGATAATCTTTTTCAGCGTGGTTTCTGTGGCTTCCTGCGAGCCCGGCAGCGGACGCTCCGCGGTGCGGCACGGCTCAGTATTGCCGAGTTTGCGGCAGACGGCGTCGCTGGCCCATTCCGCCATCAGACGGTAGGTCATCAACTTACCGCCGGTGATGGTGATAAAGCCTTCCATACCGTCGCGCGCGGCGTGGTCGAGCAGCACAATACCGCGGCTGACGCTGCGCCCACTGGGGTCGTCATCGCTGGCGACCAGCGGACGGACGCCGGAGTAAGCGCGTAGCACCCGGGTGCGCCCCATGATCGGCGCCAGTTTTTCCCCTTCGCGCAGCAGCGTATCGACCTCTTCCGTCGTCACCCGGTTATCGTCAATTTCGTCATAAGGAATATGCGTCGAGGTGGTGCCAATCAGCGAGATGGTATCGCCGGGCACCAGAATATCGGCATCCGCCGGCTTGCGGCAGCGGTTAATCACCTGATTATTAATACGATGGTCGAGGATCAGCAGCGAGCCTTTTGCCGGGAACATGGAGATGCGCAGATCGGCGTATTCCGCGATGCGTTGGCCCCAAATCCCGGCGGCGTTGACCACCACCTGTGCGCGAATGCTACGCGCTTCGCAGCGTTGATGATCGTAGATCTGTACTCCGTACACACGATCGCCCTGACGCAGCAGGCCGGTGACCTCGCAGCCGGTAAGGATCTGCGCACCGTGTTCGCGGGCGTCGAGCATATTGGCTGCCGTCAGGCGGAACGGATCGACGGTGCCATCCGGTACCTGTACGGCGCCAAGCAACGTAGGGTTCACCGCAGGCTCCAGACGTAATGCTTCAGCGGGGGTAAGCGGTTTAGCATCGATACCGGCCTGCTGACAAGCGTTGATGAAGGTTTGCTGCCAGGCCATGTCATCTTCAGGCAGGGTGATAAACAGCCCGTTGGTGGGTTCAATGCAGTGGCGGGCGATGCGACGTAAAATGCGATTCTCGCTGATACATTCGCGTGCGGATTCGCTATCGGTAACGGCATAGCGCGCGCCGCTGTGCAACAGACCATGGTTGCGGCCGGTGGCGCCGGTGGCGATATCGTGCCGCTCAATCAACGCCACACGTAACCCGCGCAGGGCGCAGTCGCGGGCGATTCCCGCGCCGGTGGCGCCGCCGCCAATAATCAGCGCATCAAATTCTTGCGTCTCGGCCATCTTCCGGTCCTCTACTTTCGTTTTACACCATTTAGCCATACCAATAGTGTGGAATGTTTGATTTCGAGCATATTTGCGCGCAATTCGAGCGTTTGCTGTGATTTTGTGCTCACATTGGAAAATTTTGTCATATATCTGTAACAAAATGTGCGATATTTCACAGTATTAGTTCTACGCTTTGCCTACCATCGCGACCTAATTAGAAGTGCGTGAATAAATTAGATTTTTTGCGTCGATGTCAGTGAAACAGCAATGGCCACGGAGGCTGATATGTTAAGTATTTTTAAACCCGCAGCGCATAAAGCGCGTTTGCCGGCGGCGGAAATCGACCCTTTATATCGTCGATTACGTTGGCAGATCTTTATTGGCATCTTCTTCGGTTATGCCGCTTACTATCTGGTTCGTAAGAACTTTGCGCTGGCGATGCCTTATCTGATTGAGCAGGGGTTCTCTCGTGGCGACCTCGGCTTCGCGCTTTCCGGTATCTCCATCGCCTACGGATTTTCGAAATTCATCATGGGATCGGTCTCCGACCGCTCGAATCCGCGCATTTTCCTTCCTGCAGGGTTAATTCTGGCGGCGCTGGTGATGCTGGTGATGGGCTTCGTGCCGTGGGCGACTTCCAGCATCATGATCATGTTCGTATTGCTGTTCCTTTGCGGATGGTTCCAGGGGATGGGCTGGCCGCCGTGTGGTCGTACCATGGTGCACTGGTGGTCGCAGAAAGAGCGCGGCGGGATTGTCTCAGTGTGGAACTGCGCGCATAACGTCGGCGGCGGTATTCCGCCGCTGCTGTTCCTGCTGGGGATGGCGTGGTTTAACGACTGGCACGCGGCGCTATATATGCCGGCTTTCGGCGCGATTCTGCTGGCCATTTTTGCTTTTGCGATGATGCGCGATACCCCGCAGTCCTGCGGTCTGCCGCCGATCGAAGAGTATAAAAACGACTATCCGGATGACTATAGCGAAAAGCACGAAGAAGAGCTGACGGCGAAGCAGATCTTTATGCAGTACATTCTGCCGAACAAACTGCTGTGGTACATCGCGATCGCTAACGTCTTCGTTTATCTGCTGCGCTACGGCATTCTGGACTGGTCGCCGACCTACCTGAAAGAGGTCAAACACTTCGCGCTGGATAAATCCTCCTGGGCCTACTTCCTGTATGAGTACGCGGGCATTCCGGGCACCCTGTTGTGCGGCTGGATGTCGGACAAAGTATTTAAAGGCAACCGCGGCGCAACCGGCGTGTTCTTTATGACCCTGGTGACGATTGCCACCGTCGTTTACTGGCTGAACCCTCCGGGTAATCCGGGCGTCGATATGGCCTGTATGATCGTCATTGGCTTCCTGATTTACGGCCCGGTAATGCTGATCGGTCTGCATGCGCTGGAACTGGCGCCGAAAAAAGCTGCCGGCACCGCTGCGGGCTTCACCGGTCTGTTCGGTTATCTCGGCGGTTCCGTAGCCGCGAGCGCCATTGTTGGCTATACCGTCGATTTCTTCGGCTGGGATGGCGGCTTCATGGTGATGATTGGCGGTAGCGTACTGGCGGTTCTGCTGCTCATTATCGTCATGCTTGGCGAGCGTCGTCATCATCAACAACTGAAACAAGCCTAAGGAGCGGCGATGAAAATGAAACTTACCGCGCTAATGAGCGGAATGATTTTGGCCAGTTCAGCGCTGTGCTTCAGCGCGACAGCCGCTGATAAAATTGTCATCGCCCACCGCGGCGCCAGCGGGTATCTGCCGGAACATACCCTGCCGGCGAAAGCGATGGCTTACGCTCAGGGGGCGGATTACCTTGAGCAAGACCTGGTCATGACCAAAGACGATCGGCTGGTGGTGTTGCATGACCACTATCTCGATCGGGTGACTGATGTTGCGCAGCGTTTCCCGCAGCGGGCGCGTAAAGATGGCCGTTTTTACGCCATCGACTTTACCCTGGCCGAGATTAAGTCGCTGAAGTTCACCGAAGGTTTTGAGCCGAAAGATGGTAAGAACGTGCAGACCTATCCCGGGCGTTTCCCGATGGGTAAATCCGATTTCCGCATTCATACCTTTGAAGAAGAGATTGAGTTTGTGCAGGGGCTGAATCATTCGACGGGGAAAAATATCGGTATCTACCCGGAAATCAAAGCGCCGTGGTTCCACCATCAGGAAGGCAAAGATATTGCCGCCAGCACGCTGAAGGTGCTGAAGGAATATGGCTACACCAGCAAGCAGGATAAGGTTTATCTGCAGTGTTTTGACGCCAACGAGCTCAAACGCATTAAGAATGAGCTGGAGCCGAAGATGGGTATGGATCTCAATCTGGTGCAGCTCATCGCCTATACCGACTGGAATGAAACGCAGCAGAAACAGGCCGATGGTAAATGGGTGAACTACAGCTATGACTGGATGTTCAAGCCGGGGGCGATGACGCAGATTGCGCAGTACGCCGACGGTATCGGCCCGGATTACCATATGCTGGTAGCGGAAGGCTCGAAGCCAGGCGCGGTGAAGCTGACGGCGATGGTAAAAGAGGCGCACGCCAGCCATCTGCAGGTGCATCCGTACACCGTGCGCGCGGATCAGTTGCCGGAGTACGCCACTAACGTTAACCAGCTCTATGACGTGCTGTATAACCAGGCGGGCGTCGACGGCTTGTTTACCGATTTCCCGGATAAAGCAGTGCAGTTCCTGGACGCGAAATAAAACAAAAGGGCCGTAAGGCCCTTTTTTATGTTTTCACCCTCTCCCTGTGGGAGAGGGCCGAGGTGAGGGCATCAGGCCGCACACATCGACAACACTTACATCTCGATCTCAATATCGCCTTTCGCCCGGCAGCAGCAGGGCAAAATTTCTCCCGGCTGGATAAACGCCAGCGGTTCTGTCAACCAGTCAACCTGGCCTGACACCAGACGCGTGCGGCAGGAACCGCAATAGCCTTCGCGGCACTGATACTCCACGTCGATGTTATGCGATTCAAGAGCGGCCAACAGGGAAGGATGTTCATCCTGACACTCAAGGCGAGTGTCAGAAATCCTCAAGAAAATCCGCTTCATTACAGCTGGAAGTTGCTCAGATCGTCGGCATCGACTTCAGAATCGATCTGACCGACGAGATAAGAGCTGACTTCCACTTCCTGCGGCGCGACCTGAACGTTGTCGGAAACCAGCCAGGTGTTGATCCATGGGATCGGGTTGGAGCGGGTCTGGAACGGTAGATCGAGGCCCACCGCCTGCATGCGGATATTGGTGATGTACTCTACGTACTGGCAGAGAATATCTTTGTTCAGGCCGATCATCGAGCCGTCGCGGAAAAGATAGTCCGCCCACTCTTTTTCCTGCTGCGCCGCCAGTACAAACAGGTCATAGCACTCTTGTTTGCACTCTTCGGCGATTTCCGCCATTTCCGGATCGTCGCTGCCGGAGCGCAGCAGGTTCAGCATATGCTGAGTGCCGGTCAGGTGCAGCGCTTCATCGCGGGCGATCAGGCGAATAATTTTGGCGTTACCTTCCATCAGCTTGCGTTCGGCAAAGGCGAAGGAGCAGGCGAAACTAACGTAGAAGCGGATCGCTTCCAGCGCGTTGACGCTCATCAGGCATAGATACAGTTTCTTTTTCAGCTCGCGCAGATTCACGGTCACGGTTTTGCCGTTGACGGTGTGAGTGCCTTCGCCCAGCAGATGCCAGTAGCTGGTCATTTCGATCAAAGAATCGTAATAGTGAGAGATGCCTTCGGCGCGTTTCTGGATCTGCTCATTGGTCACGATATCGTCGAACACCGTCGCCGGGTCGTTGACGATGTTGCGGATAATGTGGGTGTAGGAACGCGAGTGGATCGTCTCTGAAAAGGCCCAGGTTTCCACCCAAGTTTCCAGTTCCGGGATGGAAATCAGCGGCAGCAGCGCGACGTTCGGGCTACGGCCCTGGATGGAGTCGAGCAGCGTCTGATATTTCAGGTTGCTGATAAAAATATGCTTTTCATGTTCCGGCAGCGCCTGATAGTCGATGCGATCGCGCGAAACGTCGACTTCTTCCGGGCGCCAGAAGAAGGAGAGCTGCTTTTCAATCAGTTTTTCAAAGATGTCATATTTTTGCTGATCGTAGCGGGCCACGTTAACCGGCTGGCCAAAAAACATCGGCTCAAGCAGTTGATTGTTTTTCGTCTGTGAAAAAGTGGTGTATGCCATGAGTGGGTCCTGTTGAGATTGTATCGCCCGGCAACACTGCGTTTGCCGGGCCTACAAAACCGTAGGCCGGGTAAGCATCGCGCCACCCGGCAAAAATACCTTAGATCTTACATGCGCCGCTTTCGCAGCCGTCGTCCTGAATTGACGGCGCCAGGTCATCCTGGGCGTCTTCCGCGCCATCACGGGTGTTGTGATAGTACAGCGTTTTCACGCCGAATTTATAGGCGTTAAGCAGGTCTTTCAGCAACTGTTGCATCGGCACTTTTCCGGACGGGAAACGCGTCGGGTCGTAGTTGGTGTTGGCGGAAATCGACTGATCGATGAACTTCTGCATGATGCCGACCAGCTGCAGATAACCGTCGTTATTCGGCATTTCCCACAGCAGTTCGTAGGCGTTCTGCAGATTTTCGTAATCCGGAACGACCTGGCGCAGGATCCCGTCTTTCGACGCTTTGATGCTCACGTGGCCGCGCGGCGGTTCGATGCCGTTGGTGGCGTTGGAGATCTGCGAAGAGGTCTCAGACGGCATCAACGCGGAGAGCGTGGAGTTACGCAGGCCGTGGGTTTTGATGGATTCACGCAGCTGCTCCCAGTCGAAATGCAGAGATTCGCTCACGATCGCATCCAGGTCTTTCTTGTAGGTATCGATCGGCAGAATACCCTGCGCGTAGGTAGTTTCATTGAACCACGGGCAGGCGCCTTGTTCGATAGCCAGTTCGTTGGAGGCCTTCAGCAGATAGTACTGAATGGCTTCGAACGTTTTGTGCGTCAGATTGTTGGCGCTGCCGTCGGAGTAGCGCTTGCCATGTTTCGCCAGATAGTAAGCGAAGTTGATAACGCCGATGCCCAGCGTACGACGACCCATCGCGCCGCGTTTGGCCGCCGGGATTGGGTAATCCTGATAATCCAGCAGGGCATCCAGCGCGCGCACCGCCAGTACCGCCAGGTCTTCCAGCTCGTCGAGGCTATCGATGGCGCCAAGGTTGAACGCCGACAGCGTGCACAGCGCGATTTCGCCATTTTCGTCGTTCACATCGTCCAGCGGTTTGGTCGGCAAGGCGATTTCCAGGCACAGGTTAGACTGGCGCACCGGCGCGACAACCGGGTCGAACGGGCTGTGGGTGTTGCAGTGGTCAACGTTCTGGATATAGATACGGCCGGTAGACGCGCGTTCCTGCATCATCAGCGAGAACAGCTCAACGGCTTTAATACGCTGTTTGCGGATGCTGTCGTCTTTTTCGTATTTAGTGTACAGACGTTCGAACTCATCCTGATCGGCGAAGAACGCATCGTACAGGCCAGGAACGTCGGATGGGCTGAACAGAGTGATGTCCTCGCCTTTCAGCAGGCGGGTGTACATCAGCTTGTTGATCTGCACGCCGTAGTCCATGTGGCGAACGCGGTTGGCGTCGGTGCCGCGGTTGTTTTTCAACACCAGCAGGCTTTCGACTTCCAGATGCCACATCGGATAGAAGAGGGTGGCCGCGCCGCCGCGAACGCCGCCCTGCGAGCAGGATTTCACCGCGGTCTGGAAGTGCTTATAGAACGGGATGCAGCCGGTGTGGAAGGCTTCGCCGCCGCGGATCGGGCTACCCAGCGCACGAATGCGGCCGGCGTTGATACCGATACCGGCGCGCTGGGAAACGTATTTCACAATCGCGCTGGAGGTGGCGTTGATCGAATCCAGGCTATCGCCGCACTCAATCAGCACGCAGGAGCTGAACTGACGAGTTGGGGTACGCACGCCGGACATGATCGGCGTCGGCAGCGAAATTTTAAAGGTGGACACCGCGTCATAGAAACGCTTGATGTAGTCCAGACGGGTCTCACGCGGATAGTTAGAGAACAGGCAAGCCGCGACCAGAATATAGAGGAACTGGGCGCTTTCATAGATTTCGCCGCTGACGCGGTTCTGCACCAGGTATTTACCTTCCAGCTGCTTAACGGCGGCATAGGAGAAGTTCATATCGCGCCAGTGGTCGATAAAACCGTCCATCTGCTGGAACTCTTCTTCCGTGTAGTCTTCCAGCAGATGATGATCGTATTTACCTTTTTCGACCATGTTTACCACATGGGCGTACAGCGCTGGCGGTTCAAACTGGCCAAACGCTTTCTTGCGCAGGTGGAAAATCGCCAGTCGCGCGGCGAGGTACTGGTAGTCCGGCGCATCGCGGGAGATCAGGTCCGCTGCGGCCTTAATAATAGTCTCGTGGATGTCGGCGGTTTTGATGCCGTCATAGAACTGAATATGTGAACGCAGTTCTACCTGAGAAATCGAAACGTTATTCAGTCCTTCTGCCGCCCAATCTAGTACGCGATGGATTTTGTCGAGATTGATACGCTCGGTGCTACCGTCGCGCTTTGTCACCAGCAGACTCTGATTCATGTGGTTTTTACCTGTCCGTGAGAAAAAATATCCCCCCATTTATCCACAGCAAGTCGTTGTGACTAACTCTGTGGATAAATACTATATGTAGGGGGTTGTCGATAAAAAGAACGCTATATGGTGAGTTATTTTAGTAAGGATTCTTTTGAGTACAAGGGTTGATTTTGACGTTAATTTGAGGTTGCGCAGGCGTAATAATCGCTAAGTCCACGCCGTATAAGGCCTGGAGAAGAAGTCAATAAAACAGAAAAAAAAATCAAAATTTGATCGAGTGCTGATTTCTTCGTCGGAAGGGAAAATTGCGCAGCTTGATGCCGCGCAATCATCATCATAAAAACGTATGACGTTATGCTTTTTTCGCCGTTGTATGCAACATATAGTTAACATCAACGCCCGGCGCCAGCTTGAAGGTATTGGTGAGCGGATTGTAATGCAGGCCGGTGATGTGCTGCTCTTTCAGAGAAGTCTGATCGATCCAGCCGATGAGCTCCGCCGGCTTGATAAACTTCTTCACGTCATGCGTACCTTTTGGCACCATTTTCATCACGTATTCCGCGCCGACCACGGCCATCAGCCAGGCTTTGCCGTTGCGGTTAATGGTCGAGAAGAAGACCTGCCCGCCGGGCTTCACCAGCCGCGCGCAGGCGTGCACCACCGACTGTGGGTCAGGGACGTGCTCGAGCATCTCCATACAGGTGACGACGTCGTACTGTTGGGCGTGCTTCGCCGCGTGCTCTTCGACGGTCTCCTGCACATACTCCACCTGAACGCCGCTCTCCAGCGCGTGCAGTTTTGCGACCTGCAGCGGCTCGAAGCCCATATCCAGACCGGTGACCGTCGCACCTTCGCGCGCCATGCTTTCGGCGAGGATGCCGCCACCGCAGCCGACATCAAGCACTTTTTTGCCGAACAGGCCGCCGGAGCGTTCGGCAATATAGCCTAGGCGCAACGGGTTGATGCGATGCAGCGGTTTGAACTCGCCTTCTAAATCCCACCAGCGCGAGGCGACGGCTTCAAATTTGGCGATTTCATTGTGATCAACGTTGGGGGCCACCGACGGTTTTTCGGCATTCATGGGCGCTTTTACTCCTTTTCTGTTCTGACCTGCGAGTATATCAGCAGACTGCCACGAATAAACCGTATTGCTTTACCTCTATTACGACGGCTGTGTTATAATTTGCGACCTTTGAATCCGGGACACAGTAGAGGGATAGCGGTTAGATGAGCGACCTTGCGAGAGAAATTACACCGGTCAACATTGAGGAAGAGCTGAAAAGCTCGTATCTGGATTATGCGATGTCGGTCATTGTTGGCCGTGCGCTGCCGGATGTCCGAGATGGCCTGAAGCCGGTACACCGTCGCGTACTATACGCCATGAACGTATTGGGCAATGACTGGAACAAAGCCTATAAAAAATCAGCCCGTGTCGTTGGCGACGTAATCGGTAAATACCACCCGCATGGTGATACCGCCGTTTATGACACCATCGTACGTATGGCGCAGCCGTTCTCCTTGCGTTATATGCTGGTCGATGGCCAGGGTAACTTTGGTTCTGTCGATGGCGACTCCGCCGCAGCGATGCGTTATACGGAAATCCGTATGTCGAAGATCGCTCATGAGCTGATGGCCGATCTCGAAAAAGAGACGGTTGATTTCGTCGACAACTATGACGGCACGGAGAAAATCCCTGACGTCATGCCGACAAAAATCCCTAACCTGCTGGTGAACGGTTCTTCCGGTATCGCCGTAGGTATGGCGACCAACATTCCGCCGCATAACCTGACGGAAGTGATCAACGGCTGCCTGGCGTACGTTGATAACGAAGACATCAGCATTGAAGGGCTGATGGAACACATTCCGGGCCCGGACTTCCCGACCGCCGCTATCATTAACGGCCGTCGCGGTATTGAAGAGGCCTATCGTACCGGTCGCGGTAAAGTTTACATTCGCGCGCGCGCGGAAGTCGAAGCTGACGCGAAAACCGGTCGTGAAACCATCATCGTGCACGAAATTCCGTATCAGGTGAACAAAGCGCGCCTGATTGAGAAAATCGCCGAGCTGGTGAAAGAAAAACGCGTTGAAGGCATCAGCGCGCTGCGCGACGAATCTGACAAAGACGGTATGCGTATCGTTATCGAAGTGAAACGCGACGCGGTGGGTGAAGTGGTTCTTAACAACCTCTACTCCCAGACCCAACTGCAGGTTTCTTTCGGTATCAACATGGTTGCGCTGCACCACGGTCAGCCGAAGATCATGAACCTGAAAGACATCATTGCGGCGTTTGTTCGTCACCGCCGCGAAGTTGTCACTCGTCGTACTATTTTCGAACTGCGTAAAGCGCGCGACCGTGCGCATATCCTTGAAGCGCTGGCGATTGCGCTGGCTAACATCGATCCGATCATTGAGCTGATTCGCCGTGCGCCGACGCCGGCGGAAGCAAAAGCGGGTTTAATCGCGCGTTCATGGGATCTGGGCAATGTCTCCGCGATGCTGGAGCGCGCGGGCGATAACGCTGCGCGCCCGGAATGGCTGGAGCCGGAGTTCGGCGTGCGTGACGGCCAGTACTATCTGACCGAACAGCAGGCCCAGGCGATTCTGGATCTGCGTCTGCAGAAACTGACCGGTCTGGAGCATGAAAAACTGCTCGACGAGTACAAAGAGCTGCTCGATCAGATTGCCGAGCTGCTGCACATTCTGGGTAGCGCCGATCGTCTGATGGAAGTTATTCGCGAAGAGCTGGAGCTGGTCAAAGAACAGTTTGGCGATGCGCGTCGTACTGAAATCACCGCCAACAGCGCTGATATCAATATCGAAGACCTGATTAACCAGGAAGATGTTGTCGTGACCCTGTCGCACCAGGGTTATGTGAAGTATCAGCCGTTAACCGACTACGAAGCGCAGCGTCGTGGCGGTAAAGGCAAATCGGCAGCGCGTATTAAAGAAGAAGACTTTATCGACCGCCTGCTGGTGGCCAACACCCATGACACGATCCTCTGCTTCTCCAGCCGCGGTCGTTTGTACTGGATGAAGGTTTATCAACTGCCGGAAGCAAGCCGCGGCGCGCGTGGTCGGCCGATCGTCAACCTGCTGCCGCTGGAAGCTGACGAGCGTATCACCGCAATCCTGCCGGTTCGCGAGTACGAAGAGGGCGTTAACGTCTTTATGGCGACCGCCAGCGGTACCGTGAAGAAAACGGCATTGACCGAGTTCAGCCGTCCGCGTTCTGCCGGTATCATCGCCGTCAATCTGAACGAAGGGGACGAACTGATCGGCGTCGATCTGACTTCTGGTCAGGACGAAGTGATGCTGTTTTCCGCCGCCGGTAAAGTGGTGCGCTTTAAAGAAGACGCCGTTCGCGCGATGGGGCGTACCGCAACCGGCGTACGCGGCATCAAGCTGGCGGGCGAAGATAGCGTGGTGTCGCTGATTATTCCTCGCGGCGAAGGCGCTATCCTGACCGTGACGCAAAACGGTTACGGCAAGCGTACTGCGGCAGCAGAGTATCCGACCAAGTCACGTGCGACGCAGGGCGTTATCTCTATTAAGGTCACCGAACGTAACGGTTCAGTGGTCGGCGCCGTGCAGGTCGATGATTGCGACCAGATCATGATGATCACCGATGCGGGCACCCTGGTGCGTACTCGCGTTTCTGAAGTGAGCATCGTGGGTCGTAATACTCAGGGCGTGATTCTGATCCGTACCGCGGAAGATGAAAACGTTGTTGGCCTGCAGCGCGTGGCTGAACCGGTTGACGACGAAGAACTGGATGCCATCGACGGCAGCGTAGCGGAGGGCGATGATGATATTGCGCCGGAAAACGATGCTGACGACGACATCGCCGAAGACGAAGAGTAATCGTCGCAGGTAAATGTTCTGAAAGGGCCGGGTATTATCCCGGCCCTTTTTGCATTAACATTGCGGCAAAGCCCATTTACCGCTACTTTAACCCCATTCTGTTGAGCCCCTGACGACCGAGCATTACCCCATTGAAATATCTTGCCTCGTTTCATACGACCTTAAAGGTTTCTCGTTATCTGTTCAGAGCGCTGGCGGTTCTGCTATGGATGCTGATTGCTTTTGTCTCCGTGTTTTATATCGTTAACGCGCTGCATGAACGGGAATCGGAAATTCGTCAGGAGCTTAATCTTAACGCCGACCAGGCGCAGCGCTATATCCAGCGGACTGCGGATGTCATTAAAGAGCTGAAGTACGTCGCAGGCAACCGCGCGGCGACCGGGAGCGAGGGCAGCGCGGCGCTTGCCAACAGCGGTAATATCACTATCCCAAATTTTGAACCGCTGTATCCGGATTCCGACTGCAGCGCAATGAGCGGCGCCTGGCGTAATTCGCTGCAATCGCTGGCGTGGTTCATGCGCTACTGGCGCGATAATTTCTCCGCCGCCTACGACCTGAACCGTATTTTTTTAATTGGCAGCGACAACCTCTGCATGGCTAATTTTGGCCTGCGCGATATGCCGCTGGAGCGCGATCAGGCGCTGAAGGTGCTGCATCAGCGTATCGAACAATATCGCGATGCGCCGCAAAACGAGCGCGGCAATAACCTGTTCTGGATTAGCCAGGGCGTGCGTCCGGGCGTCGGCTATTTCTATGCGCTGACGCCTATTTATATGGCCAACCGCCTGCAGGCGATGCTCGGCGTTGAGCAGACTATCCGCATGGAGAGCTTCTTTACGCCAGGCAGCCTGCCGATGAGCGTGACGATTCTCGATGATAACGGCCAGCAGCTCATTTCTCTTGCCGGGCCGGATAACAGCATTAAACCGGAAACCCGCTGGATGCAGGAGCGGATGTGGTTTGGCTATAGCTCTGGTTTCCGCGAACTGGTGCTGAAAAAGAGCCTGCTGCCGTCATCGCTGAGTATTGTCTATTCGGTTTCCGTCGATCAGGTGCTGGAGCGTATCAGGATGCTGATCCTCAACGCTATCGTATTGAATATCCTGACCGGCGCGATCCTGTTCGCGCTGGCGCGCATGTATGAACGGCGGATATTTATTCCGGCGGAAAACGACGCCCAGCGTCTGGAAGAGCATGAGCAGTTCAACCGTAAAATCGTCGCCTCCGCGCCGGTTGGGATCTGTATTCTGCGTACTCAGGACGGCACTAACATACTGAGTAACGAACTGGCGCATAACTATCTGAATATGCTGACTCACGAAGACCGCCAGCGGCTCACGCAGATTATCTGCGGCCAGCAGGTCAATTTCGTCGACGTGTTAACCAGCAACAACACCAACCTGCAGATTAGCTTTGTGCACTCGCGCTATCGTAATGAAAACGTAGCGATATGTGTGCTGGTGGATGTTTCCGCCCGTGTGAAAATGGAAGAGTCGCTGCAGGAGATGGCCCAGGCGGCGGAGCAGGCCAGCCAGTCGAAATCGATGTTCCTCGCCACCGTCAGCCACGAGCTGCGTACGCCGCTGTACGGCATTATTGGCAACCTCGATCTGCTGCAGACCAAAGCGTTGCCGAAGGGGGTCGATCGGCTGGTGACGGCGATGAATAACTCCTCCAGCCTGCTATTGAAGATTATCAGCGATATTCTCGACTTCTCGAAGATTGAGTCTGAGCAGCTCAAAATCGAGCCACGAGAGTTTTCGCCGCGCGAGGTTATGAATCATATTTCGGCGAACTATCTACCGCTGGTGGTGCGCAAGCAGCTTGGGCTGTACTGCTTCATCGAGCCGGATGTTCCGCAAACGATGATAGGCGACCCGATGCGCCTGCAGCAGGTCATCTCCAACCTGCTGAGTAACGCCATTAAATTTACCGATACCGGCTGTATCGTGTTACACGTCCAGCGCGCCGGCGACTATCTGCAAATTAGCGTACGTGACACCGGAGAGGGGATCCCGGCGAAAGAAGTTGTGCGCCTGTTCGACCCGTTCTTCCAGGTCGGTACCGGGGTACAGCGTAATTTCCAGGGCACCGGCTTGGGGCTGGCTATCTGTGAAAAACTTATCAGCATGATGGATGGCGACATTGCCGTGGAAACTGAACCCGGCATGGGCAGCCGTTTCACCATCCGCATTCCGCTATATGGCATGCAGCAGATGCCGGCGCTGTTGGCCGATCGGCACAGCAACAGCACCTGCTGGCTGGCGATTCATAACACGTCACTGGCGCTGTTTATCGAATCGCTGCTGAAATATCATGGCCTGACGGTACGGCAATTTGCTGGCCAGACGCCGGCCGCTGACGATATTTTATTAACCGATGATGAACTCAGCGAGCGTTGGTCGGGAAGCGCTGCGGTGATCTTCTGCCGTCGCCATATCGGCATCCCCGTTGAGCGCGCGCCTGGGGAGTGGTTGCATAGCGTAACCACGCCGCATGAGCTCCTGCCGTTGCTGGGACGCCTGCTGCATCTGGCGCTGGCGGCGGAAGAGAATGGTCCGGCGCTATCGGCCCACGACGCGCCAACGGTCAGCAATGACGACATGATGATTCTGGTGGTCGACGATCACCCGATTAACCGCCGCCTGTTGGCTGACCAGCTTGGCTCACTGGGTTATCAATGCGTGACGGCCAATGATGGCGTCGATGCGCTTAACGTCCTCAGTAAACAACATATTGATATTGTTCTCAGCGATGTGAACATGCCGAATATGGATGGCTACCGTCTGACGCAGCGGATCCGGCAACTGGAGATGACTCTGCCGGTCATTGGCGTGACGGCTAACGCACTGGCGGAAGAAAAGCAGCGCTGCCTGGAGTCGGGAATGGATAGTTGTCTGTCAAAACCGGTGACGCTGGATATCCTCAAGCACACGCTGGCCACCTATGCCGCACAGGTACGTAAGGCCAGAACAACAAGCTGAAGTCGCACTCCATGGCGTTGAGATCTCCCCGGAGCGCGATGCTTTCCGGGGTGGGGACATAAAGCTTCAGAATGGCCCGGAAACGGCGGCTTGCCGCCATCCGGGAAAAGTGAATTACTCTTTATCCGTTGAGGTGAGAGAGACGGAAGAGAGATAGTTCAGCAGCGCGATATCATTTTCGACGCCCAGCTTCATCATTGCCGATTTCTTCTGGCTACTGATGGTCTTGATGCTGCGGTTCAGCTTTTTGGCGATCTCGGTGACCAGGAAGCCTTCAGCGAACAAACGCAAAACTTCACTCTCTTTTGGCGACAGGCGTTTGTCGCCATAACCGCCGGCGCTGATTTTTTCCAGCAGGCGGGAGACGCTTTCCGGAGTAAACTTTTTGCCTTTCTGCAGCGCGGCCAGCGCTTTCGGCAGGTCGGTCGGGGCACCCTGTTTCAGCACGATCCCTTCAATGTCGAGATCCAGCACTGCGCTGAGAATAGCCGGGTTGTTGTTCATGGTCAGAACGATAATCGACAGCTCAGGGAAATGGCGTTTGATGTATTTGATCAGAGTGATCCCATCGCCATATTTGTCGCCAGGCATCGACAAGTCGGTAATCAGGACGTGCGCGTCAAGCTTAGGAAGATTGTTAATCAGAGCTGTGGAATCTTCAAATTCGCCAACAACATTCACCCACTCGATCTGCTCAAGTGACTTGCGAATGCCGAACAGTACGATCGGATGGTCATCGGCAATAATTACGTTCATATTGTTCATGTATTAGGCTACCTTGCTACAGCAAGCTCTTGACGTAACCGTCAATGTCGCTGATGTATTTTTCTATACCTTGGGCATCTCTTTCATGAATCAGATGCTCAAGCGCTTCACATAACTGCTTGCCGGGTATCAGATTAAGCATCGCAAACGCCCCTTTGAGGCGGTGAGCGGTCTGCGCCAGCGCAGCGAAATCGCTGATGGTGAATTCAGTATACAATCTCTGAACATCATCCGGAACAGTGTCGGCAAACAGCGCGTAATAACCACTGGCATGGAGTTCAGCATTTCCTTCATTTCCAGTTGAGGAGGGCTGAATCTCTTCTTGCGCCAGCTGTTGCTCAATCAGCTGCAGGATAGCTTCCTGCATGGCAGTGCTGATATTAAAATTGACGCTCAACTGACCTGGGCCAATTTTGCGTATCCCAACCTCATCATCGCTTAAAAGCAAGCCTGAAGCAGTAAGATTAGACGGATTATCAGTTAAAAAGAGATCGTACTCTTGACTTGCGAGTCTTTCGTCCGGGGTGATGCAACTTGCGCCCCAGCTCTCTAACTGGCGCGTCACGATGCGGCGTACTTCATTGGCGGTAATGTCAATCATCACGACCACATCGTCCAGCAGGTGTTCGCCGGAGTCGCTCTCTTCCTCGCTTGCCGCCATTTTAAGGTGTAGCGAGTAGCGGGTGCCGAGCGATTCCCGCGCCTTAATATTAAGCTGCCCGCCAAGCTTGCGGGTTAAACGGTCGCATAACCAGAAGGTGAGGGCATTAGCCTTGCCGTACTGGTCGGCTTGCGTCTCGTTAAGGAACGGGAAGTGCATATTATCGATTTCATTAGCGCTCACGCCGTTGCCGGTATCAAGGATACGGAAGGTCAGACGATCGTCGGCCGATTCATCTTTGCTCACCTCAAGCGTAATTTTTCCTATTTGCGTCGTGGTAATGGCGTATTGGATAAGCAGTAACAGCGTACGACGCAGCGCATCGCGGTCGCCATAGCGCTGTTCGTTAGCAGGCAGCGCGTTATTGATTAACAGCTGAAGTCCTTTGCGTTTGATCATCGGCAGAACTTCAGGAACCACTTCATCTATTAAGCCCTGGATCGAGAACAAACCGGGAGTGGTTTTCCAGGCGTCGCTTTCCAGTAAGTTCGCCAACTGAATCTCATCGATAAGATGAACTAGTTCATCGGCATGCTGCGCCAGTTTTCGGCTTTCATGAATGCCAATTGCCGCCGCTTCCTGCGCCAGAGTCTGCGCGGGGTCTTTGAGCGCGGCGCCAATATTTTGCATAAAAGCGATGCGCCCCTGCTGATTTTTTTCATACAGCCGCTGGGCTTGCTTAAGCTTTTTATTCACCAGTACTTCTCTATCCTGATCGCGAATAATCAGGATCTGCGTACGAGGAGCTACCTGGCTTCGGTACTGGCGGATTTCATAAAGTTCATTATTGATCGTCGCCTGAATGACCCCTTGATGCTGATCGGCCATGTTGGTGATGTTCTGCAGGTTCAGATGAGGCAACAGATGATCGGCGATCGGGTTGCTGATAATAGTGCGATTGGCTTCCTGATCGTGCACCAACAGGCCCAGCGGCAGCAAAGAGACAATCTCTTCATTAATTGCGCGCTGAGCGCGAAGTTCGCTGTTGGCGGCGGTGGGTGCCGCGCTAACGCTGCCGGGGCTACGGCGACCGCTATAGTTGCGGAAAGTAGTAAAGCCAAACAGGGTTAATGCCAGCAGACCAATGGTGAGCAGCAGCGGCAGTAAAATATTCTGCAGCGACTCCATCAGCAAAGTGCTGAACGGCACGACCCACACCAGCCGCATGCCGGTGGTATTAATGGCGGTGGTTATCTCAATTCGTAGGCCATTGAAGCTGACGCTAACGTTATCAACGGCTTCTTTATCAGGGCTGTTGGCGGCATTCTGCGCCGGATCTGCCTCCAGACGGAAGCTGTCCAGCGACATGCTCGGCGGGATGAGGTCGTTAATCGGTAAATCGAAAGCCACCACCGTTGCCAGGTGGCCCGGTTGGTTAAAGGTGGTACGCAGAGTGAAGTAGTGGCCATTTTGCCAGGTCAAATGGCGCAGCGAAGAAAAGGTTTCACGCTCATCCAGCGTATTTGCCTGCAGCAGCATTTCGGCGCGGCGGGATTCCACGACGCTGCTTATCGTCGATTCTTTAAAACTCGAAGACAGATCTTTCAGCGGCAGGGTAGAGACCAGAATCAGGCTGTTATCCAGCCCGTTGAGGTAGTACATCGACCAGGGGATGGTTTCTGCGCCCCATAGAATATCGAGATAGTTAGAAATCTTCTGCGTCATCTCAAGCGTCGAACTGTCATGAGATCCGAAAATCAGCGCTTCGGTTTTGCGTCGGGGCTTTTCCAGATAGTAGACGTCCTGCTTCAGTCGGGTTTCCTGTAGCCCATCGCTTGAGGTACTGGAGCTGGTGGCGGCGATATTGTCGTAAATCTGCCAGGTGGCGTAACGCCAGGTATCGATGCGTTTATGCAATGCGTGGCTGATATCAACCACCTGGTAACTTCTGTCTTTTAGCCACGTATTGACCGAGCTTTGGATCATCACGCCCATCATCGCGAGCAAGACGATAACCATCAAAATGAAGAACCGGGTGATGTTGCCTGGGATCAGGGAGAATTTTTTTTGGGTCATCGCGTAGCAGAGCTGCTCAGTAGTGTTTGTAAACAAGATGTTGCGCCATAGTGACGGGCAGCACAACGAATACTGGCTGGAAGTATAAAGGCTAAAACGGGAAATCCATACAACAGATTGACGCTGAGGGATCTTTTAATGCTGAGATTTGTCTCAAAACCATAGCGACGACGAATATGTACAGTGGAATTGATCTTGTACAATTAACCGGCATTTGTTGCAGGTAAATAGCACGAAAAAACAAGAAATTGGCGAAATAGGCTGACTTTCATTCGGAATTGATTGATTAATAGTCGTTATTTTTTTCTGCGTTAGCACAGCCTAATTAAAGATACGTAAAGAAGGGTAAAAAAAACCGGATGCGAGGCATCCGGTTGAAATAGGGGTAAACAGACATTCAGAACTGAATGACGGTAATAAATAAAGTTAATGATGATAGCGAGGATTATTTTAGTCCTCGGAGAAGATTTTGTTTTACCATTCAGTGCTATACATTTACCAGCTTTCAATGATTTGATTTTAAAGGTAAATATTATTTTTTTGATTTTTGATGCTTATTTTGACGACCATTATCGTGCCTGAAAAGTTCCTTTGAATTTACAAATTGAAACATCTTGTGCGCATTTTGAAACACCTTAGAAGTTTTCGTATCATATTCTTGTTGGATTATTCTGCATTTTGCAGCACAATGAATACAGCCGACTGATTAGAAGGGTAATCAGTAAGCAGTGGCAATAATAAAAGGCATATAACAAACAGAGGGTTAATAACATGAAAGTTAAAGTACTGTCCCTCCTGGTACCAGCACTGCTGGTAGCGGGCGCAGCAAATGCGGCTGAAATTTATAACAAAGACGGCAACAAATTAGACCTGTATGGTAAAATTGATGGTCTGCACTACTTCTCTGACGACAAGAGCGTAGACGGCGACCAGACCTACATGCGTATCGGCGTGAAAGGCGAAACCCAGATCAACGACCAGCTGACCGGTTACGGCCAGTGGGAATACAACGTTCAGGCGAACAACACCGAAGGTTCTGACAAGCAGTCCTGGACTCGTCTGGCATTCGCTGGTCTGAAATTCGGCGACGCGGGTTCTTTCGACTACGGTCGTAACTACGGCGTTGTTTACGACGTAACTTCCTGGACCGACGTTCTGCCGGAATTCGGCGGCGACACCTACGGTTCCGACAACTTCCTGCAGTCCCGTGCTAACGGCGTTGCTACCTACCGTAACTCTGACTTCTTCGGTCTGGTTGACGGCCTGAATTTTGCTCTGCAGTACCAGGGTAAAAACGGCAGCACCAGCGGTGAAGACATGACCAACAACGGTCGCGGCTTCCAGAAACAGAACGGCGAAGGCTACGGTACCTCCGTAACTTATGATATCTGGGACGGCATCAGCGCTGGTTTCGCTTACTCCCACTCTAAACGTACTGACGATCAGAACGTTAATGGTGTTATGGGTCACGGCGACGACGCTGAAACCTATACCGGTGGTCTGAAATACGACGCTAACAACGTATACCTGGCGACTCAGTACACCCAGACTTACAACGCAACTCGCACTGGCGACATCGGTTTTGCTGACAAAGCGCAGAACTTCGAAGTGGTTGCTCAGTACCAGTTCGATTTCGGCCTGCGTCCGTCCATCGCTTACCTGCAGTCTAAAGGTAAGGACCTGTCCATTCGTGGCACCGGTATCAACTATGGCGACCAGGATATCCTGAAATACGTTGACCTGGGTGCGACCTACTACTTCAACAAAAACATGTCCACCTACGTTGATTACAAAATCAACCTGCTGGACGACAACGACTTCACCCGCGCGGCCGGTATCTCTACCGACAACGTTGTGGCTCTGGGCCTGGTTTACCAGTTCTAAGCAAGCTGAAGTGTTGAAAAAGGCGCCTGCGGGCGCCTTTTTTTATGCCCGGTTTAACCTCGCTGGTATACTCTGGCTGCCTTTGTAACAGGAGCCCGTTTTCATGGATACCACCTTTTTCCGCGCCGCCTTTTTCGGCCTTTGCGTTCTGCTTACCGGCTGTGATTCCGCGACATCCCCGGCCACGCCAAAATCCGCCGCCACCGTGCTCGATGGCAAAACGATGGGGACCTATTGGCGCGTTAGCGTCGTCGGGCTGGATCCGGCGAAAGCCGAAGATTTACGCCATAAAGTTCAGGTGCAGCTCGATGGCGACGATCTGCTGCTTTCGACCTGGAAAAACGACTCCGCGCTGATGCGCTTCAATCATGCCGCCACGACCAAACCGTGGCCGGTGAACGAAGCGATGGCGGATATCGTCACTCTGTCGCTGCGTATTGGCGCAAAAACCGCCGGAGCGATGGATGTTACCGTCGGGCCGCTGGTCAATCTATGGGGATTTGGCCCGGATAAGCAGCCGGTAAAAACGCCGACGGAGCAGCAAATCGCGGCGGCAAAAGCGCGTACCGGGCTGCAGCATCTGACGGTGATTAACCGCGCCGACCAACAGTATCTGCAAAAAGATATTGCCGATTTATTTGTCGATCTTTCCACCGTCGGCGAGGGCTACGCGGCCGATCATCTGGCGCGGCTGATGGAGCAGGAAGGAATTGCCCGTTATCTGGTGTCGGTTGGCGGCGCATTGGTCAGCCGTGGGATGAACGGCGACGATAAACCCTGGCGAGTGGCGATTCAAAAACCGACCGACCGTGAAAACGCCGTCCAGGCGATAGTCGATATCAACGGCCACGGCATCAGCACCTCCGGCAGCTATCGCAACTACTACGAGCTGGACGGCAAACGTATTTCTCACGTTATCGATCCGCAAACCGGGCACCCCATCAACCATAAGCTGGTTTCGGTGACGGTGATTGCGCCGACCGCGCTGGAAGCCGACGGCTGGGATACCGGGCTGATGGTATTAGGGCCGGAAAAAGCGCAACAGGTGGCACACGAGCAGGGGCTGGCGGTCTATATGATTGTGAAAGAGGGCGACGGCTTTAAGACCTGGATGTCGCCGCAGTTCCGCACCTTCCTGGTCGGCGAGCAGAATTAAAAAGCAAGAAGCGCAGTTTTTTAGAGCGGAGCAAGGCGCAAAGTAGGGATACACTTACAGCAGGAGCCCGCTATGAAACCGATGATTGCCGATATGACTAACGATGACCGCCGCTGGCTGGCGGTCTGCGAACGCGACGCCAGCGCCGACGGGCAGTTTGTCTTCGCCGTGTTGACCACCGGCGTCTGCTGCCGTCCCTCGTGCCGTTCACGGCGCGCGCTACGGGAGAATGTCCGCTTTTATGCTGATGTCGAAGCCGCAAAGGCCGCCGGATATCGCCCCTGTAAACGGTGTCGGCCGGATAATCTCGACCCCGACCAACAGCGGGTCGAGAAGGTGGCCGCCGCCTGTCGTCTGCTGGAACAAGAGGCGCCAATCACCCTTGAGGCGCTGGCGCAGCAGCTGGCGGTCAGCCCGTTTCACTTCCATCGTATTTTTAAATCCGTCACCGGGCTCACGCCCAAGGCCTGGCAGCAGGCCTGGCGCGCGCGGCGCCTACGCGAAGCATTAAGCCACGGCGAGAATGTCACCAGCGCGGCATTAGCCGCCGGCTTCCCTGATTCCGCTAGCTATTATCGCCAGGCAAACGAGACGCTGGGCATGACCGCCCGCCAGTTTAAACGCGGCGGCGAAGATGTGGCGATTAGCTGGGTTTGCAGCGATAGCGCCTCTGGCCGGTGCCTGGTGGCGTTCAGCGAACGTGGCGTATGCGCCGTGTTGCTGGGCGATGACGATAAGGCGTTATATGCGCAGCTGGCGAGCTTGTTTCCCGGCGCCCAATTACAGCCGGGTGATGATACGTTTACCGAACGCGTGGCGCAGGTGGTTGCCCATCTGGATAATCCGCAGCAGGCGGTGAATTTGCCGCTGGATATTCGCGGTACCGCTTTCCAGCAACGGGTGTGGCAAGCTTTGCGCCAGATCCCGGCAGGCGAAACCCGCAGCTACCGCGAGGTGGCTCACAGCATTGGTCAACCGCGCGCGGTCAGAGCGGTTGCCGGGGCCTGCGCTGCCAATAAGCTGGCGATAGTTATTCCTTGCCATCGGGTGGTGCGTGAGGGCGGGGCGCTTTCCGGCTATCGTTGGGGAAGCGAACGCAAAGCGCTGCTGCTGGCGCGCGAAGCAAAAATACGGGAGAAATAATGCTCGATCTGTTTGCCGATACGCCGCCCTGGCAGGAGCCGCTGGCCCCCGGGGCGATGATATTACGCCGTTTCGCCGTGCAGCGCGCGCCGGCGCTGCTGCAGGCCATCGCCGGAGTGGCCAGCGCTTCTCCGTTCCGCCAGATGGTGACCCCCGGTGGTTATACCATGTCGGTGGCTATGACCAACTGTGGCCAACTCGGCTGGACGACCGATATGCACGGCTATCTCTATGCGCCGGGCGATCCGTTGACCGGCGAGCATTGGCCGCCGATGCCATTGGTTTTTCAGCAACTGGCGGCGGAGGCGGCGCAGGAGGCGGGTTATGCGCATTTTTCCCCGGATGCCTGTCTGATTAACCGCTACCAACCGGGCGCGAAGCTGTCGCTGCATCAGGATAAAGATGAGCATGATTTGCGCGCGCCTATCGTTTCAGTGTCGCTGGGTCTGCCGGCGGTGTTTCAATTTGGCGGGCTTAAACGTAACGATCCGCTGCGCAGGCTGCTGCTGGAGCATGGCGATGTGGTGGTGTGGGGCGGCGAATCACGGCTCTTCTATCACGGCATCCAGCCGCTTAAACCGGGGGAGCATCCGCTGACCGGCGCCTGTCGTTACAACCTCACGTTTCGTCTCGCGGGTCAACGGCAAAAACAAAAATAAGAATTATTCTTGCTGTCGTCGGTAAGCCGTTTAAACTGCTGGCTGTTTGCTTGTCCGGATCGTAGCTTATGGAATTACTTGTTCTTGTTTGGCGCCAGTACCGCTGGCCGTTCATTGCCGTCATGGCGCTGAGTTTGCTCAGCGCGGCGCTGGGTATCGGGCTTATCGCCTTTATTAACCTACGTCTGATTTCCCTTGTTGATACCTCGCTCACCGTGCTGCCGGAGTTTCTCGGCCTGCTGCTGCTGTTGATGGCGGTCACGCTCGGCTCGCAGCTGGCGTTAACCACGCTTGGCCACCACTTCGTCTATCGCCTGCGCGGCGAATTTATTAAACGCATTCTCGACACCCAAATCGAAAAGATCGAAAAAATCGGCAGCGCTTCGCTGTTGGCGGGCTTAACCAGTGACGTGCGTAACATCACCATCGCCTTTGTGCGCCTGCCTGAGCTGGTGCAGGGGATTATCCTGACCTTCGGGTCCGCCGCCTACCTGGCGTTTCTGTCAGGAAAAATGATGCTGGTGACCGCGGTCTGGATGGCGGTCACTATCTGGGGCGGCTTTGTGCTGGTGGCGCGCGTCTATAAGCATATGGCGACCCTGCGCGAGACCGAAGATAAGCTGTATCATGATTACCAGACGGTGCTGGAAGGGCGCAAAGAGCTGACGCTGAACCGCGAACGCGCCGAATATGTTTTTAATCAGCTGTATCTGCCGGATGCCCGCGACTATCGCCACCACATCATTCGCGCCGATACCTTCCACCTGAGCGCGGTGAACTGGTCGAATATCATGATGCTTGGCGCCATCGGTCTGGTGTTCTGGATGGCTAATGGCCTCGGGTGGGCCAATACCGCGGTGGCGGCGACCTATTCTCTGACGCTGCTATTTCTGCGTACGCCGCTGCTGTCGGCGGTGGGGGCGCTGCCAACCTTGCTCAGCGCCCAGGTGGCATTCAATAAACTGCATCAGTTCGCGCTGGCGCCTTATCGCGCCGGTTTCCCCGAGCCGCAGGCGCATCCGCACTGGCAGACCCTGGAGCTGCGCGATGTGTCGTTCCATTATCCTGATAACAGTTTTGCCGTCGGGCCGATTAATCTGACTCTCAAACGCGGCGAACTGGTGTTTCTGATTGGCGGCAATGGCAGCGGCAAGTCGACGCTGGCGATGTTGCTGACCGGGCTGTATCAACCGTTCTCCGGGCAGATCCTGCTCGATGGTCAACCGCTGGCGGCGGAAAAACCAGAAGATTACCGCAAGCTATTCTCGGCGGTATTTACCGATGTCTGGCTATTTGATCGTCTTTTGGGGCCAAAAGGCGAACGCGCCGATCCGGCGCTGGTCGCGAAGTGGCTGGCGTATCTGAAGATGGACCACAAGCTGCAGCTGGAAGAGGGGAAAATCCTCGATCTGAAGCTGTCTAAAGGGCAGAAAAAGCGCGTGGCGCTGCTGCTGGCGCTGGCCGAAGAGCGCGATATCATTTTGCTCGATGAATGGGCAGCGGATCAGGATCCGCATTTCCGCCGCGAGTTTTATCAGGTGTTACTGCCGCTGATGCAGCAAATGGGAAAAACCGTGTTTGCCATCAGCCACGATGACCACTATTTCCAGCATGCCGATCGCCTGCTGGAGATGCGCAGCGGCAAGCTTAGCGAGCTCACCGGCGTTGAGCGCGAACTGGCGACCCGCGACGCGGTCGCGCGTACCGCCTAACGCTTTTGCTGATTACCCGATCCGGGCTTTCTCGCCCGATCGGGCCATATTGCTGGTTTTTGCGGCAGATAAATTGCTGGCGGTTATTATTTCTCCCTCCTCGCGCTATGCTTATGGCTGCGGCCATGCAGGTCGACTTCTATTCTCACAAGGATTGCCTGAGCGATGTCCGTTTTGCATAAAAAAAGCGCCCGATTACGCGATGAAGAACGCGCCCGCCTGATTTGGCTATTAAGTACTGATAAAGCCGTCACCTCCGCGCTGTTGGGGAAACTCACCCTCGCGGAGCGCTATGATGAAGGGACGCTGGCCGATGACCTGGCGGAAGTGGAAGTACTGGTGTCGCATCTGCCGCCGCCGGACCTCGCCGATGCCCTGGAAGCGCTGCCTTATGACGCGCGTACCGCGCTGTGGGGGCTGGTTGCCGATGACAAGCGCGGCGAGGTGCTGCTGGAGGCGTCAGAGAGCGTATGGGGCGATCTCATCGATAAGATGAGCGACCACGACCTGATATTTGCCCTGCAATCGCTGGATATTGATGAACAGGTTTACCTGTTGCAGCACCTGCCGCGCGACTTAACCGGTCGCCTGCTGGCGACGCTGCCGCCGGATAAACGCGCGCGCATTCGTCAGATGATGCGCTACGCCGATAACACCGTCGGCGCGATCATGGAATTTGAAGTGATTACCGTTCGCCCGGAAGCCACTCTGGCGGCGGTACAGCGCTATCTGCGCCGTCTGGGCAAAATGCCGGAAAACACCGACAAACTGTTCGTCACCACCCGTAATAAACTGCTGCTTGGCGAGCTGGAGCTGCAGACAATTCTGCTCAATGATGCGCAAAAGCGCGTTGGCGAAGTGATGGAAGGCGATCCGGTGACTTTCCAGCCGCAGGAAGAGGCGGAAAAAGTGGCGCGTACCTTCGAACGTGATGACTTACTGAGTGCTGCGGTGATTGATGCCGACGGCAAGCTGATGGGGCGTTT
Organism: Klebsiella sp. 141161; assembly: GCF_050600815.1. NCBI lineage: Bacteria > Pseudomonadati > Pseudomonadota > Gammaproteobacteria > Enterobacterales > Enterobacteriaceae > Klebsiella > Klebsiella sp. 141161. The sequence continues at coordinate 289,816 of NZ_JAQIRN010000005.1, forward strand.
GACCATCGATGAAATCGTCGATGTGGTGTACGAAGAGACCGATAATGACCTGCGCCGGATGGGCGGTCTGAGCGAAGATGATGATGTTTTTGCGCCGGTGAGCAAAGCGGTGAAAACCCGCTGGGCGTGGCTGGCGGTGAACCTCTGTACGGCGTTTATCGCTTCCCGGGTGATCGATGGCTTTGAACATACGATTTCGCAGCTGGTGGCTCTGGCCTCGCTGATGCCGATCGTCGCCGGGATAGGCGGGAATACCGGCAATCAGACGATCACCATGATCGTCCGCGCGATGGCGCTGCAGCAGATCCAGCCGGGAAGTTTTACCTTCCTCATCCTGCGCGAGATGGGCGTCGCGCTGATTAATGGCCTGGTATGGGGCGGGATAATGGGCGCTATCACCTGGTGGCTGTATGATGACCCGCAGCTTGGCGGGGTGATGACGTTGGCGATGATGCTCAACCTGCTGATGGCGGCGATGATGGGGGTTATCATCCCGATGGTAATGGTCAAGCTGGGGCGCGATCCGGCGGTCGGCTCCAGCGTGATGATCACCGCGATTACCGATACCGGCGGCTTCTTTATTTTCCTTGGTCTGGCGACGCTGTTTCTGATGTAAGCTGCGCTTTTACGCGCAGGCGGCGAGGGATGAGCGCCATCGCGATAAGTCCTGCCAGTACGCCGATCGCCAGATTAGCGGTGGCGACCGTCACGATGACGGTTACCGCCATGACCACCGTTTCCGGCCACGGATTGCCCGCCAGCGCGGTTGGGCGAATGCTCTGCCAGCTGAAGGTTTTCACCGCCACGATCACCATGACCCCGGCCAGCACCGCCATTGGAATTTTGGCCATCACCTGGCTTAGCACCGTCACCAGAAGCAGCAGTACCAGACCGGCCACTATTGTCGATAGGCGGCTACGCGCCTTGCCCATTTCCACGTTAACGATAGTCTGGCCGATCATCGCGCACCCGGCGATGCCGCCATAGCAGCCCGCGAGGATATTGGCGATCCCCAGTCCTGCGCTCTCACGCGACTTATTTGACGGCGTATGGGTGAGATCGTCAACCAGCTTTGCCGTCAGCAGCGATTCCATCAGGCCGACAAAGGCGATACTCAGGGCGCAGGGCCAGATAATTTTCAAGGTGCTTAAATCCAGCGGCACCGCCAGCGCGTTGAAGCCCGGCAGACCGCCGCCCATAGCGCCTTCATCACCCACGGTTGGCAGGAGCTGTCCGCTGGTGACGGTATAAGCGGTAAGGAGGACGATAGCGATAAGCGGCGCCGGCACGGCTTTGATAAAACGCGGCGCCCACAGCACGATGAGTAGCGTCAGAACGAACAGGCCAACGATGAGCGGCTGCCTGCTCCAGAAATGAGGTACCTGGGCGAAAAAAATAAGAATGCCGAGCGCATTAACAAAACCGGTCATCACCGCTGGCGGGATAAAGCGCATCAACCGCGCCATACCGCAGACCCCAAACAAAATTTGAATAATACCAGCCAGAATGACAGCAGGCAGAATATACCCTACGCCATGCTGATGTACCATCGGGCCAATCACCAGGGCGACAGAACCTGCCGCCGCCGTCACCATCGCGGGGCGCCCGCCAAGAACCGACATCGCCAGACAGAGCACCACCGAAGCAATCAGGCTGACCTGCGGGTCAACGCCGGCAATGACCGAAAATGAAATGACTTCAGGAATTAACGCCAGGGCAGTCAGCACGCCAGCAAGGGTCTCACGTGTTATCAACGCCGGAGAGAGTGTGCGGGAAGTTGAGGGCATAAAAGTTCGCGGATGATAAAAAATTTGAATTGAGACAAGCCGCAGTTGACGTGCGCTCCATCACAGAACGGGAGATGATAGCGCGGAAAGGGCCATCATACCAGTACAAAAAGTGATTTTGTGTACACATTTATTAAACATTTTTATAACAGATCTCAAAACTCAACTTAAAATTTAAACAATATTTAAATTTTTGAGTACAGGTGGTACCTTTGATCCCGAGAATCGTTTCACCTGCGCTAAATAAAAAAAGCGAGTAAAAGTAAGGCTCAAATCCGATGAAGAAAAAGATGGCCGTACCCAGCTCACAGGCGGTTGGTTCCAATACAAATCGGACCAACACCCGCCATGAGCAAGAGACGGATGTATTGTTGATTGGCGGCGGTATCATGAGCGCCACGTTGGGAACCTGGCTGCAGGAACTGGAGCCGGATTGGTCTATTACCATGGTCGAGCAGATGACCAGCGTTGCCGAGGAAAGCTCGAACGGCTGGAACAATGCGGGTACCGGCCATGCGGCGCTGATGGAGCTCAACTACACGCCGCAAACCGCCAATGGGATCAATATCGACAAAGCGGTCGATATCAATGAGTCCTTCCATATTTCTCGTCAGTTTTGGGCCCATCAGGTGACCCGCGGTATCCTGACTAAGCCGAAATCCTTTATTAACAGCGTGCCGCACATGAGCTTTGTGTGGGGTGAAGACAACGTTAACTTCCTGCGCGCGCGCTACGCGGCGCTGCAGCAGAGCGAGCTGTTCCGCGGTATTCGTTATTCTGAAGATCATCAGCAGATTAAGGAGTGGGCGCCGCTGGTGATGGAAGGTCGCGATCCGCAGCAAAAAGTGGCGGCAACGCGTACCGAAATGGGCACCGACGTTAACTACGGCGAGATCACTCGCCAGCTGATCGCCGGGCTACAGACGCATGATAATTTCTCTCTCCAGTTAGGTACCGTCGTTCGCCGCTTTAAGCGCAATGCGGACAACAGCTGGACGGTGACGCTGGCGGATGCCAACAATCGTCACCAGAAGCGGACGATCAAAACCAAATTCATCTTTATTGGCGCGGGCGGCGCTGCCCTGACGCTGCTGCAGGAAACCGGTATTCCGCAGGCGAAAGAGTACGCGGGCTTCCCGGTTGGCGGACAGTTCCTGGTATGTGAGAACCCGGAAGTAGTTAATCATCACCTGGCGAAAGTCTACGGCCAGGCGGAAGTTGGCGCGCCGCCGATGTCGGTGCCGCATATCGACACCCGTATTATCGACGGTAAACGCGTGGTGCTGTTCGGGCCGTTCGCGACTTTCTCGACCCGCTTCCTGAAAAACGGTTCGCTTTGGGATCTGCTGGCCTCGACGAATACCTCGAATATTCTGCCAATGCTTAACGTCGGGATGGATAACTTCGACCTGGTGAAATATCTGATTAGCCAGGTATTGCAGAAAGATAAAGATCGTCATGCCGCGCTGTGCGAGTACTACCCGGAAGCGCGTAAAGAAGACTGGCGCCTGTGGCAGGCCGGCCAGCGTGTACAGATTATCAAGCGTGATAAGAAAATGGGCGGCGTGTTGCGTCTTGGCACCGAAGTAGTGTGCGATGACGAAGGCACCGTAGCCGCGCTACTGGGCGCTTCTCCTGGCGCGTCGACGGCGGCGCCGATCATGGTGCAGCTGTTGGAGAAAGTCTTCAAAGACAAAGTACAGACGCCGGCCTGGCAGGCGAAGATGAAAGAGATCGTGCCGAGCTACGGCATGCGTCTGGATGGTAATCCGGCCGCTATTGAGCAGGCGCTGGCGTGGACCAGTGAAGTGCTGGGGCTACACTACGAGCCGACGACCGCGGCAGACGACGTGCCGCAGGCCGAACTCAAGCCGCTAACCGGCGGAAAACCGATGGCGGATATCGCGCTATAACAAAAACGGCAGCCCTCGGGCTGCCGTTTTGTATTACCGCTGGCGATTAACGCTCCACGGCATTACCGATAGTTTCTTCAGCTTTCCAGATGCGGTATTTCACTTCAACGTTGGCTGGAGTATAAACCACGATCGGCAGCTTGCTGTTGTAACGCAGCAGGCCTTCATCGCCGAGACCCGCGGTAATAAATTTCTTCTCTTTCTTACCGTCCGGGCAGGCCATCATGGTGGAAACCGGGGACGTCAGCTTATCAAAGACATAGTAGTCATAGCCCCAGCCTTCCAGCGTTTTACTTTCCAGTTGACCGCCCAGGCGATGATGGTTGCAGTCGACTTCCAGCGTCTGGCCAATCATCAGTTCAACTTTTAACGCGGATTCATCCTGCTGCTGCGGCAGCTGAATCACCTGACGCTTCATCCCTTTTTCCGCTTTCGGATAGGGGGCGATTTTCTCCAGCGGCTGTTCAGCGGCTAACGCGCTGGTGGAAACACAGGCAACGGCCAGCAGAGAAACAGCAAGCGTAGCGATTTTTTTCACGGTTGATCATCCTTTATTATCGTTACTAACCAATACAGACTAACATCATTGCCCTGAATGGTAAGAGTTATTTACCATTATTTTCAATATGAATAGTGAAATGCACTAGTAAAGTGAAACGTGCGTCAGCTATTCATCGCGGCTGTTTTTGGCTTCTTCAATAAACTCTTCGTCCAGTAAGTCGGCGTTCCCGGCGTGTTCACGGCCCGATAACAGGTTCCAGCAGGCAATAAACAAGGCGGCAATCAGCGGGCCGATGACAAAGCCGTTGATGCCATAGATTTCCATGCCGCCAAGGGTGGCAATCAGGATCAGATAATCCGGCATTTTGGTATCTTTCCCCACCAGTAGCGGACGCAGAATGTTATCCACCAGGCCGATGACAATGACGAAGAAACCGACAATAAACGCCCCTTGCCACAATTGCCCGGTGGCGAACAGGTAAATCGCCGCCGGCACCCAGATAATGGCGGAGCCCACCGCCGGGATGAGTGACAGAAAGGCCATTAAAGCGCCCCACAGAATGCTGCCATCAAGACCGACGATCCAGAATGCAAAGCCGCCGAGCGCCCCCTGTGCCAGCGCGACGGCGACGGTACCTTTAACCGTCGCCCGCGCGACGGCGGCGAATTTGGCAAACAGGTGCTGTTTGACATAATTGGATAGCGGCAAAGATTCGAGGATTAACAGCACCAGATAAGGGCCATCTTTCAGCAAGAAGAACAGCAGATATAACATAATGCCGAAGCTGACGGTAAAGCCAAACGTCCCTTTACCGATCAGGAAGGCGCTACCGGCCAGATATTGTCCGCCTTTCAGGGCGGCATCGGATAGTTGCTGCTGAATTTGTTCCGCGCTATCGAGATTGTGCTCTGAGAGGAAACTTCTGGCCCAGCTCGGGAGATGGGCAAACAGGTTGGCGACCACCGTCGGAAACTGGGTGTCATTATGCTGTAGCTTGGTGTAGACCACGTTTAGCTCGAAGGCTAGCGACGAAATGATAATCGCCAACGGGGTGAAAACAATAAGACAGATAATGACGACGGTCAGTAGCGCCGCGATACCGTTGCGTTCACCGATGCGCGTACGGATGTTGTTTTTTATCGGATTAAATATCACCGCCAGGATAGCGGCCCACAGGATAGCGGAATAGTAAGGGGAGAGTACGTCAAAAAAGGCCAGGGTAACGATCAGTAAAATAAGGATAAAAAATCCTTTGGGAAGTCCTTTAACTCTCATTGGGTCCGCTCCAGATGATAACGAATACAGTCGAATAATAGATGGAATTTAACAATTTGCCATCAGGATAATCGCAGTCTTAGCGGGAAGGGAGTACAAGCATTAAAAAACCCGCGCTCTCAGAGAGAGTGCGGGTTCTAAAGGGGACCGATGGTTGTAGCAACCTATCGGTTAAATTTTTTGGTCGGCACGAGAGGATTTGAACCTCCGACCCCCGACACCCCATGACGGTGCGCTACCAGGCTGCGCTACGTGCCGACGCGTGGAGGATAATATTACCCGTTCCCCCATCGAATGCAAGCGACCGACAACTGATTGATTTAAAATTAATCAATCAGTTAGCGATAAAGCGTTTTTCATCCGTCAGCACCTGCAGCAGCAGGCTAAGCTGCGGTTTTTGGTCTTTCACCTTCTCGCCACCGCTGTTCCAGGTGTGATAGGTGCCGTTGTGGTCGAGCACTACGGTCATCGTTGGCGTGGTAATCGCCAGTGTATCGCTATTAGCGGCGGTGACCCAGCTGCGGCGGCGCGCCGGGCTAAACAGGTCTTCGCCCTGCGAATATTCATTCGCTGGCGTTGAGACGTGTAGCAGACGCTGCATCAGCGTCGTCATCACGTCTTTGTTATCCGTGAGCGCTGAGATCTCCTGCGCTGGGGTTCCCGGCCAGTGGATAACCAGCGGTACCTGCAGATTGCCGCGTGACCAGTCGAATTTACCCTGCTTGCTATCCAGCGGCATACCGTGCCCGGCGGTAACAATCACCACCGTATTATCCAGTTTGCCCGCTTTACGCAGCGCGTCGAGCACGCGGCCAATTTGCGTATCGACGTCGCCCGCGGCGCGCCCGTAGGTGCGGGCAAAATTCTGCTGCTGGCTGTTATCAATATTAGTGCCGTTCAGCGATACCCACGAGAACCAGCGGTTCTCATCCTGGGCGTAGCGATCCAGCCAGCCGATCCATTGGTCGGCCGTTTGTTCATCGCTCTGCGTTTTAGCCGCCGGCAGCGAGAAGTCCGACAGCAGCGCCTGGCGATAAAGCGGGCTGCTGAAACCGTCTGATGAGAACAGGCCAAGCTGGTAACCCTGTTGGTTGAGGGCGGTAATCAGCGCCGCCGGAATACGCGCCGAGAGCACGCCATCCATATAACCCGGCGATATGCCGTAGAACAGGCCGAACATCCCGCTGTCGGTGCTATTACCGGAGCTCATATGCTGGCTAAAGTTGACGCTTTCTTTCGCAAAAGCAGCCAGCTGCGGCATGTTCTTTTCGAAGCGTGAATAGTTGAGGTTATCCACCGTAATGAGCAGCACGTTGTAGCCCGTGCCGAGGTCGCGATAGCGCAGATCGCTCAGCGGATACTGCACCGAGACCGCTTCCGGCGCGCCTTGCTCAACCAGACGGCGCTGATAGTCTTGCGCATCGAGCAGGCCGTGCTTCTCAAGGAAGCGGCGAGCGGTCATCGGATAAGAGAGCGGTAAGTTGGCCCGCTGCATGGTGATCGGGCGATAGAAATTGGCATCCGCCCAGATATAAATCAGGTGGCTGCTGATAAACGAAATAAAGAAAAACCAGGCGACGGGGCGCGCGTAGTGGCGGCGGCGCGTCAGGCTGCGCAGCTTTTGCCAGCTCCAGGTGGCGAAGAGCATCTCAAGCAGGAAGATGATCGGTACGCTGATAAACATCAGCTGCCAGTCGCGAGCCATCTCGTTCTGGTCGGGGTTAATCACCAGTTCCCAGACGACAGGGTTTAAGTGCAGGTGGAAGCGAGTGAAGACTTCGCTATCGATCAGCAGCAGCGTCATCCCGGCGGTGGCGAAGATGACCGACAGGAAGCGCATAAGTCGCTGCGAGCCGACGATAAAGGTCAGCGGGAAGAGAATCAGTACATAGCTGGTGAAAACCAGAAAACTGAAATGACCAACGAGGCTGACATACGAGAATACCCGCCCGGCAAGCGTCGTTGGCCAGTCGGCGACAAAAAGATAGCGGCTGCCGAGCGCCATTGCCAACAACATGTTGAACAGGGCGAACCAGTGTCCCCAGCTGACCATCTGGGAGACTTTTTCTCGGTAGGGCTGACGAAGAGTCACCATATACTGTTGTTCGTTATCCTTAGTGCGCGGGATCGTCGTTAATGGACGATTGCAGCGCCTGGGCGAAAGAACGGGCGATTGCCTGACGCTGCGCCGGCGCGACGCTACTGTTGATCAGGTTGGTCACCATATTGCCCAGCACCATCAGTGACAGGTCAACCGGCGCTTTGTGTGTTTCCAGGACGTTCGTTAGCTCGCTGAGCAGCTGCTCGACCTGTTCATCGCTATAGCGGGATATTTGTGGCATAAACTCAAAATCTGTTTGTTCGTGAAAGGGCAACATATTACCGTAGCAGCAGCTTTTTTTCCGCATTTTTTCGCCACGGCGCAAAAGCGCCCAGCAACGCGAGACTCAAGCGTAAAAGAGGCATCTGCCGGTTGCGTCGTCGTCCCGGTGGTGGTTGAATACCGCCCGGTCTAAAAGGAGAGTTTAACATGAGTCTGGATATCGACCAGATTGCCCTGCATCAGTTGATCAAACGTGATGAACAGAATCTGGAACTGGTGCTGCGCGAGTCGCTGCTGGAACCAAATGCCACTGTCGTGGAAATGATGGCTGAACTGCATCGTGTCTACAGCGCAAAAAGCAAAGCCTACGGCCTCTTTAATGAAGAGAGCGAGCTGGCGCAAGCGTTGCGTTTACAGCGTCAGGGTGAAGAAGAGTTTCTTCCTTTCAGCCGTGCGGCAACCGGCCGCCTGCGCGATGAGCTGGCGAAGTATCCGTTTGCCGAAGGCGGCATCGTATTGTTCTGCCAGTATCGTTACCTGGCGGTCGAGTATCTGCTGGTGGCGGTGCTCAATAATCTGAGCAGCATGCGCGTCAACGAAGAGCTGGATATCAGTTCCACGCATTACCTGGATATCAACCATGCCGACATCGTGGCGCGTATCGATCTGACCGAGTGGGAAACTAATCCCGAATCGACCCGTTATCTGACTTTCCTGAAAGGGCGCGTGGGGCGTAAAGTCGCTGATTTTTTCATGGACTTCCTCGGCGCCAGCGAAGGGCTCAATGCCAAAGCGCAGAACCGCGGTCTGCTGCAGGCGGTGGATGATTTCGCCGCTGACGCGCAGCTGGATAAATCCGAGCGCCAGAACGTGCGCCAGCAGGTGTATGCCTACTGTAACGAACAGCTGCAGGCGGGCGAAGAGATCGAGCTGGAGTCGCTGTCTAAAGAGCTCTCCGGCGTCAGCGAAAAGAGTTTCCAGGAGTTTACCGCTGAGCAGGGCTATGAGCTGGAGGAGAGCTTCCCGGCGGACCGCAGTACGCTGCGCCAGCTGACCAAATTTGCCGGTAGCGGCGGCGGCTTGACCATCAATTTTGACGCGATGCTGTTAGGCGAGCGCGTATTCTGGGATCCGGCAACGGATACGTTGACCATTAAAGGCACGCCGCCGAATCTGCGCGATCAGCTGCAGCGCCGTACCTCAGGCGGTAATTAATCCCTGCTGATTATCCCGGCGGGACATGATGCCGCCGGGTTAACCTGCTACCTGAATAATCCCGACGCCGCTTTGCTTAAGCTTCTGACGTAACTTGTCATCCAGTTCGCTGTCGATAACCACTGTGCTGGCAAGATTAAGCTCGCCGATGGCAAACGCGGAGGCGGAATTAATTTTTTCGGCAGAGGCCATCACCACGGTTTCTGCGGCTCTGGCCGCCAGCGCGCGCTTAATGCCCGCCTCTTCATAATCACCGGTGGTAAAGCCCGCATGCGGGTGCACGCCGGTCACCCCCATAAAGAACAGATCGGCATTAATCCGCGCCATCGCCGCTAGCGTCTCGGCGCCGACCGTGACTACCGAATGTTTAAACATTGTACCGCCGAGCAGGATCACCTCGATCCGCGGATGCTCGACCAGCGCCACGGCGATCCCTGGACTGTGCGTCACCACGGTACAAGCAAGGTCGGCGGGGAGCGCGGCGATCATCGCCGTGGTGGTGGTGCCGCCATCGACGATAACCACCTGTCCTGGCTGGATAAGCGCCGCCGCCCGGCGGGCTATCGCCTGTTTGGAAGCCATCTGCACGCTTTTTCTGCTTTCTATTGGCGCAATAGCGGCCGATACCGGCAGCGCGCCGCCGTGGACCCGTTGCAGCTTACCTTCCGCCGCCAGTTCGCGCAGATCGCGACGAATGGAGTCTTCTGAGACCTGAAAGCGCTGGCTTAACTCCCCCGACATCACCTGTTTTTCTGCGGCAAGGATCTGCAGGATATGCTGTTTTCTCTGGCTGGCGAGCATGTTGTTCACTTCACGATTGATCTTGTTTGTGCACGATTATGCATGTTATGTTGCCTGCTGTCACCTTAGAAGGGGAAGAAACATGCACGCAGACGCACCGCGCGTTCGCCACGTTCGCGAAACGCTCTTGTCAGATAACTGGTACACGCTGAAAAAATATACCTTCGAGCTGTTGCGGCGGGACGGGCGCTGGCAGGAGCAGAGCCGGGAAGCCTACGACCGCGGCAACGGCGCGGTTATTCTGCTCTATAACCGCCATAAGCAGAGCGTGGTGCTCATCCGCCAGTTTCGTTTTCCGGTGTGGATCAACGGTCACAACGGCTTTCTGATCGAAGCTGCCGCAGGATTACTGGATAACGCCTCGCCGGAAGAGCGCATTATCGCCGAAGCGGAAGAGGAGACCGGGTTTCGCGTCACCCGCATCGAGCCGGTATTCACCGCGTTTATGAGCCCGGGGTCGGTTACTGAAAAACTGTACTTCTTTATTGCCGAATACTCCGCGGACGATCGCCGTGGCGATGGCGGCGGGCTGGCGACGGAAGGAGAGGATATTGAAGTGCTGGAGTGGCCGCTGGCGCGGGCGTTACAGGCCATTCGCGAGGGTGAAATCGTGGATGCGAAAACCATTATGCTGCTGCAGCATCTGGCGTTAAATGCCGATACGCTCCTTGCCGGTTAAGCGGCAAGGAGCCGGCGAGATTAGCGCAATTCGCGGGCAATGGCGCTGTACATCAGCGCCGCTTCCAGCGGCTGTGCGTTAAAGGACGGTTCCGCCTGTGGCCAGGTTGACCACTGCACGATCACCAGATGTTCCGCACGGTTCACCATAATCACCTGGCCGTAGATCCCCAGCGCCCACAGCGAGCCTTTCAGCCCTTCCTGCGGCGTTGGCTGTACGTTTTGCGCATTGGCCGGAATAGCGTTATTCCACCATTGATAGCCGTAGATACCTTCCGGATGCGCTGCTGAAACCGAGTTCAGCGCTTTTGTCCAGCTTGCGGTTTGATCGAACCAGCCTGCGGGCACCAGCTGTTTACCGTTGCTCAGGCGGCCATCGCGGGCGACAAACTCGCCAAAGCGACCCCAGTCTTCGAGGGTGGCGTTAAAGCCGTGGGCGCCGACATCATGTTGACCTTTTTTGTAAGCATGCCATACGCCATCGTGGGCCATGCCCGCAGGCTGCCACAATGATTGTTCAAGCCAGGCGGCCAGCGACATACCGGTCGCGCGCTCCAGCACATCGCCCAGCAGCCAGGCGCCGCCGGAAGAGTAGGACCACTGCTCGCCTGCCGGGTGTTTGCGCGATAGCGTCGACACAATTTTACGCACGCAATCATAGGCGCCGGGCTGCGCTTCACACTGGGTCAGGCGGGCGAAGTGCGACTGTGGATTGGTGTAATCTTCATTCCATTCCACGCCGCTGGTATGTTGAATGAGCTGCTTGAGCGTCACGCCGTCCCAGGCGGTGCCTTTCAGTTCGGGTTCATAAACGGTAATCAGGTCATCGAGGGAGTGGATTTTACCCTGTTGAATGGCGATACCGACCAGCGTCGAGACGACCGATTTACCCACCGAGCGCGAGGTCCACAGCGTGGTGTCGGTATTACCTTCGGCGAGATATTTCCAGGCGACTTTACCCTCTTTCAGCACCAGCATACCGCTGACGTTTTCGCGCTTCAGGTAATCCTGCAAATTCCAGGTATGGCCGTTGAGCGTGTAGCGGGCATCGGTCAGCTGCTTTTTAGCGCGCTCCAGCGGGACCGATGCGCCGTGACGGAAAACGTCGCCAGCATAGTTGCGATAGTCATTACGAAAGCCAACGACGCGTGACGCCTGATCCCAGGTGAGCATGTCTTTGGCCGCGGGTAGCGTTTGATCGTAAGGCGTGGGGCAGACATCCAGCGTCAGGCCGCCGCAGTTTTGCGCCATTGCCGCCGCCGGCAGCGCCGCCAAAATTAACGCCAGGACCAGTGGTTTTCTTATCATTTTCATTTCCTCGTTTGCCATAGATTCGCATCGCAGTATATAAATCGGCGCGCGGCGGCTAAAATCACCATGTGGGGGATTTTCCCCCGAAAGGGAGAAAAGGATGAAAACCCTGCAGTATTCTTTTGCACAGATTGAAGCCTTCGCGACAATTGCTGAGACCGGCAGCCTGTCGCGGGCGGCGATCCGTTTAGGGAAAGACCGTACGACGCTTCGCGATCTGCTGGATTACCTGGAAGATGCCTTGGACTATCGGCTATTCAGCCGTGAAGGGCGTAGCCTGACTTTAACCGCCGAGGGCGAGCAGCTTTTTCGCCAGGCGCATTTGTTGTTGCGTCAGGCGCAGGCTTTCGAGTCTTTTGCGCAAACGCTGCCGCAAACGGCCTGGCAGGAGTTACGCCTGGTGTACGATCCCTTCGTGCCGCGTGAATTCCTCAGTTTGCTGGCCGATACGCTTGCCCGGCGGCAGATCCGTTTAAGCTGCTGGAGCGCCTCGCGTCGCGAAGCCGAACAGGCGTTGGGCGATGGCGTCGCGGATATGGCCATTTGCCAGGCGAATAATCGTACGCTGGGTAGCGAAATGGAGTGGCGGGCGCTGGGTACCGTTGATTTACGCTTTTACGCCGCGCAGCGATTGTTCGCTGAGGCCGCAAGGCCGCTGACGTTGCTGAATTTATCGCTCATCCCGCAGTTAGTGATGCACCGGCGCAGCGACGATCAAATCGCCCGCCGGCTGCAGATATCCGGCCATACGCTGTATATGAATGAAATCACCATGTTGCGCCACGCAATGGAGCAGGGGCAGGGCTGGGGGTTTTTACCCGATCATTTACAGCCCGACGAGTGGCAGGGGGTTGCTGAAATTGCCACCGAGGTTGGTAATCAGGGGCTTAACGTTACCATGGTGATGCTGTGGTTGCCGGGAATGAATAAACACCGCGCGCTGGGAGAGATAGTTGATGACGCGCCAGGGCTATGGCGGCGCAGATAACAAAACGCCCCGGGTCAGAAGACACCAGGGCGTTTGCCATACAACTTGCTATCGGCGATTAAGCGCGAACGAAGTCGATGTGGGTCAGTTTCGGCTTGAACGCGTGACGCTGAACAGCCTGAACTTTAACTTTTTCTTCTTTGCCATCGACAACCAGGGTCAGAACTTCGCCGTAGAACTCAGCTTTGTCCTGCATGTTCCACAGTTTGTCGTGGTCCAGTTCGATAGCAACCGGAGCAGCTTCGCCACCGTAGATGATTGCCGGGAACTTGTTAGCTGCGCGCAGGCGGCGGCTCGCACCCTTACCCTGCTCTTTACGTACTTCTGCGTTGATAGTAAACATTGATGTCTCTCTATATATAAAGCCTGCAACAGGCGACCCAGCAGCAGGCAGATTATCTGCTTTGCGAATGCAAAAGCGGGCGGCATTATAGCCGCCTATCGGCACAGCGGCAATCAAAACCTCAGTTTTTGGCGGATTAACGTAGCTCATTGGCGCGACGGAAACGGCCCTGATAATCGAACACTTTTTCCCGCACCTGCCAGTATTGCCCCTTCATACGGGCGACGACAAAGTCTGGATTTCGCAGTAGCGCCTGCTGGGCAATGATATCCGCCGGGGTTATCCAGCGCAGCGGCACCCCCGGCGTACGGGTATGCGGGCGGATAAACAACTGCTCAAAAGCGGTACGCTGCGCGGGCGTTTGTAAACGGAAGCGCTCACTGACATCGGCGCCGTCCTCATCGTAATAGGTGATTTTTAGCCACGGGCCTTTTTCGTCGCCGCCATGCTGCAGCGCCATGCCGCTGCAGCGCAACACCAGCGCGTCTTTAAGCTTCAGCGCCGCCTTCAGCATGTCGTCCGGGTCGACCAGTACAGTATCGCACTCGCGACAGCGGCGGGCGGCAATGTCATTCTCGGCGTTGCACTGCGGGCAGTTTTTAAAACGAAAGCGGAAGTCGCACTGTTCGCGGTGGCCGTCATCGTCTTCGAACCAGCCCTGGCAGCGGCGGCCAAAATGCTCAATCAACGTGCCGTCGGCGGTGGTTTTCCCCCAAAAAGTATTGGCGAAACCGCAGGCCGGGCAGAAGACCTGCACCGGGACATTATCGCTTTTGCCTTTTGGCGTGCCGACTTCCGGCGCATACAGGTCGTGAGGATTACCGGCATAGTCGAGGATCAGACAGTCGGTTTTGCCCGGCGCCAGACGCAGGCCGCGGCCAACAATTTGTTGGTAAAGGCTTACCGACTCGGTTGGCCGAAGAATCGCGATAAGATCGACGTGCGGCGCGTCAAAGCCGGTGGTCAGTACCGCGACATTCACCAGATAGCGATACTGCTGCGCTTTAAAAGCTTCGATGATGCGATCGCGCTCCGGCCCCGGCGTTTCGCCGGTAATCAGCGCCGCCTGCGTGGGCGGCAGCAGGCCGGTAATTTCCCGCGCATGCTCGACGGTCGCGGCGAAGATCATCACGCCTTTACGGCTTTCGGCAAACTCAACGATTTGGCTAACGATATGTGGCGTGATGCGCTGCTGTTTTTTCAGCTCGTGGTTAAGGTCAGCTTCGCTGAACAGGCCATTGCTCTGCGCCTGCAGGCGGCTGAAATCGTACTGGACCACCGGCATATCGAGGCGCTCAGGCGGCGTCAGGTAGCCGTGCTTAATCATATAACGCAGCGGCAGCTCGTAGATGCAATCGCGGAACAGCGCTTTCTCGTCGCCGCGTACCATACCGTGATAGTGGAACTGATAGATCCAACCCTTGCCCAGGCGAAAGGGGGTCGCGGTCAGGCCGAGCAGCCTGAGCTGTGGGTTCACCTGTCGTAGGTGGCTGATGATTTGCTGATACTGGCTGTCGTCATCGTCGCTGATACGGTGGCACTCATCGACGATCAGTAAGGAGAATTCGCTTTGAAACTGCTCAAGATTACGCGCCACCGACTGCACGCTGCCGAAGACCACCTTGCCCTGGCTCTCTTTACGCTGCAGACCGGCGGCGAAAATATCCGCTTCCAGCCCAAGCGCACAGTATTTACTGTGATTCTGCGCCACCAGTTCTTTAACATGGGCCAGAACCAATACGCGTCCGCGCGCCAGCCGCGCCAGTTCGGCGATCACCAGACTTTTACCGGCACCGGTCGGCAGCACGATGGCGGCAGGTTCGTGATGGCGGCGGAACCAGGCAAGCGTGGCATCGACCGCCTCTTTTTGATAGGGGCGTAGTGTAAAAGTCATCAATTCTCGGGGGTTAATTAACTCGCAAATAGTATGCCATGAATCTTTTCCCTTGAGTGGTGTTAAGAGCCCGTTATACTAACCAATGGAATTCTTCTTTTTCGGGCGAATTGCCCGCTCCAGCATTATTACAGGCTAAAAAAATCTCATGCGACTTGATAAGTTTATCGCTCAGCAGCTTGGCGTCAGCCGTGCTATTGCCGGGCGTGAAATCCGCGGTAGCCGCGTTACCGTGGACGGCGACATTGTGAAAGATGCCTCTTTTAAGCTCCAGCCGGAGCACGAGGTGGAATATGACGGCAATACGCTGACCCAGCAGCACGGCCCCCGTTACTTTATGCTCAACAAGCCGCAGGGTTATGTCTGTTCAACAGACGATCCCGATCATCCAACGGTCCTCTATTTCCTCGATGAGCCGGTTGCCCATAAGCTGCACGCCGCCGGGCGTCTGGATATCGACACCACCGGTCTGGTACTGATGACCGATGATGGGCAGTGGTCACATCGCATTACTTCGCCGCGCCATCACTGCGAAAAAACCTATCTGGTGGAGCTGGAAAACCCGCTGGAAGAGGGCGTCGCCGAGCAGTTTGCCAAAGGCGTGCAGCTGCATAATGAAAAAGATCTCACCAAACCTGCTGTCCTCGAAGTCATCACTCCGACAGAAGTGCGCCTGACCATCAGCGAAGGCCGCTACCACCAGGTAAAACGCATGTTCGCGGCGGTGGGTAACCACGTCGTGGGATTACATCGCGAGCGTATCGGCGACATTACCCTCGATGCGTCGCTGGAGCCCGGTGAATACCGCCCGCTGACGGCGGACGAAATCGCCAGCGTTGGCGCCCCACAAGCACGGAGTAAAACGTGACGACAAAGCAGAATTCTTCATTGGGGATTGTGTTTATTCTTGGTCTGTTGGCCATGTTAATGCCGCTGTCGATTGATATGTATCTGCCGGCGCTGCCGGTCATCTCGTCGCAGTTCAACGTGCCGGACGGCAGCGCGCAAATGACGCTCAGCACCTATATTCTGGGCTTTGCGCTGGGCCAGCTGCTGTACGGGCCGATGGCCGACAGCATTGGCCGTAAACCGGTGATCCTCGGCGGGACGCTGATTTTCGCCGCGGCGGCGGTGGCCTGCGCGTTATCGCAGACCATCGAGATGCTGATTACTATGCGTTTCTTCCACGGCCTGGCGGCCGCGGCGGCCAGCGTGGTGATCAACGCCCTGATGCGCGATATTTACCCGAAAGAAGAGTTCTCGCGCATGATGTCGTTTGTCATGCTGGTCACCACCATTGCGCCGCTGGTGGCGCCGATGGTCGGCGGCGCGGTGCTGGTGTGGTTCAGCTGGCACGCGATTTTCTGGATCCTGGCGCTGGCGGCGCTGCTGGCATCGGCGATGATCGCTTTCTTTATTAGCGAGACGCTGCCGGTAGAAAGGCGGCAGAAATTTCATATTCGCACCACGCTTGGCAACTTCGCCACCTTATTCCGCCACAAGCGGGTGCTCAGCTATATGCTGGCCAGCGGCTTTAGTTTCGCCGGCATGTTTTCATTCCTCAGCGCGGGTCCATTTGTCTACATCAACATTAATCACGTGTCGCCGCAGCACTTTGGCTACTATTTTGCGCTGAATATCGTGTTCCTGTTCATCATGACCATCATTAACAGCCGCTTTGTTCGCCGGGTCGGCGCATTGAACATGTTCCGCGCCGGGCTGTGGATCCAGCTGGCGATGGCGGTGTGGATGGTGGTGTGCGCGCTACTTGATGTTGGTTTCTGGTCGCTGGTGGTGGGCGTGGCGGCGTTCGTCGGCTGCGTATCAATGGTCTCCTCTAACGCCATGGCGGTGATCCTCGACGAGTTTCCGCATATGGCGGGAACCGCATCGTCGTTGGCCGGAACATTTCGTTTTGGGATTGGCGCGATTATCGGCGCGTTGCTGTCGATGGCCACCTTTACCACCGCCTGGCCGATGCTGATTTCTATCGCTTTTTGCGCCGCGAGCTCCATTCTCTTCTATCTGTACGCCAGCCGGCGACGAAAAGTCGCACATTAAGTCACATTTTCAGGGGCGATTTCCGCCCCTTTTTTGATACATATCAACCGAAATCGGCTTCCCTGTTTAGCTATTTGTTTCTTTTATGTAAAATCAATTAGTGTAAAAAGTCGCAATGTTGCGATAAAAAAGTTGTTTTGGATCACAGAAACGGGTACATATAGCCGCGAACTGTTTCCGCAAGGCAACTATAAAGTTCTGGATAATAAGCTGTTAGCCCTGGCCCGATGCGGGTGTAAGCGTTTTCTAAGCTGTTGCAGGACTATTTGTCAACAATGTGTTAATATTGATGTAAATTTATTGTGAAGCCTTTTGCTTCCGGGGAAACCAAGTGAATACACAGCAACTCTCTATCGTACACCGACTGCCGCAGAGCTATCGCTGGCTGGCCGGTTTTGCGGGTTCAAGAGTTGAACCGATTCCGCAAAACGGCGCTGAGGGCGAAAATAGCCTGGTGGCATTAAAATTGCTCAGCCCGGACGGCGAGAAAGCGTGGCCGGTGATGCGCACGCTGAGCCAGGCGCTGAGCGACATCGAAGTGGATTGTTCCATTCTCGAGTGTGAAGGCGAGCCGTGCCTGTTCGTTAATATGCAGGATGAGTTTGCCGCTACCTGTCGTCTGAAAAATTTCGGCGTGGCCATTGCCGAACCTTTTTCTGGCAACAACCCCTTCTGACCGTCAGCTTAACGCCAGCAGCTGGCGGGTGTACTCCTGACGCGGTGCCGTAAATACGCGCTCGCATTCACCCTGCTCGACGACTTCTCCCTGCCGCAGCACTATCACCTGATGACAGAGCGTCCGCACAACACGTAAATCATGGCTGATAAACAGATAGGCCAGCTGATGCTTTTGCTGTAGCGTCTTCAGCAGCGCCAGGATCTGCGCCTGCACGGTTTTATCCAGCGATGAAGTCGGTTCATCTAACACAATCAGCTGCGGTTTGACGATCAGCGCCCGGGCAATGGCAATACGCTGGCGCTGGCCGCCAGAGAATTCCGCCGGATAGCGCTGTCGCGTCGCGGGGTCGAGTCCCACTTCTTGCATCACCTGAATTACCGCGTGTTCACGTTCCGCGGGCGTCAGCGTCGGCTGGTGAACGCGTAATCCTTCCTCGATAATCTGCAGGGCGCTCAGGCGCGGGTTGAGCGAGGAATTCGGATCCTGAAAGACGACCTGAATGCGTCGGCGCAGCGGCAGCATTTGGCGGCGATTTCGCCCCTGGATCGACTCGCCGGCAAACTGCATTTCTCCGCTGGAGTTAATCAGCCGCAGCAGCGCCAGGCCGGTGGTGCTTTTTCCGGAACCCGACTCTCCCACCAGCCCCAGCGTTTCTCCGGCCCGCAAGGTAAAAGTCAGGTGGTTGACCACCCGATTGTGATCGACCACCCGGCGCAGGATCCCTTTGCGGATAGGGAAGGCGACATTGATATCGCGGGCCTGTAGTAGGATGGGCGCGTCGGCGGGCAGCGGCACCGGTTTGCCGGTCGGTTCGCTATCCAACAGGCGGCGGGTATACGGATGCGCGGGCGCCTGAAACAGCTCCCGGCAGCCGTTTTGTTCGACGCAGCGGCCGTTTTGCATCACCGCCACCCGGTCGGCAAGCTGGCGGACAATACTCAGATTGTGGGTGATGAACAACATCCCCATGTTGAGCTCATGCTTCAGTTCGCGCAGCAGTTGCAGAATCTGCGCCTGTACCGAGACGTCCAGCGCGGTGGTCGGTTCATCGGCAATGAGCAGCTCCGGGCGCGTCAGCAGCGCCATGGCGATCATTACCCGTTGGCGTTCGCCGCCGGAAAGCTGGTGCGGATAGTCGGCAAGCCGCCGTGAAGCGTTACGGATGCCAACCCGATCCAGACAGTCGAGGATTTCGCCGCGCGCCGCCTCTTTGCGCATGCCGCGGTGCAGCGAGAGCACCTCGTACAGCTGTTTCTCCAGATTATGCAGCGGATTGAGCGACACCATCGGCTCCTGGAAAATCATCGCGATGCGGTTGCCGCGGATCCCGCGCAGGGTTCGTTCATCGGCGTGCAGCAATGATTGACCGTGAAAGCGAATATCGCCGCTGGGATAGCTGACCGGCGGCGAGGGCAGGAGGCGCAGCACCGACAGCGCGGAGACGCTCTTGCCGGAGCCTGATTCGCCGACCAACGCCAGCGTTTCACCTGCGGCAATCCGCAGCGTCAGGTTGCTGACGACCGTCTGGCTTGCTCCCTGCTGGCGGAAGGCGATAGAGAGGTCGTCAATGTCTAATAACGGCTGGCTCATGTTATACCGCCTTACTCGGATCGAAGGCGTCGCGGACCGCTTCGCCAATGAAAATCAGCAGCGTCAGCAGCACCGCCACCGACAAAAATGCCGCCATCCCCAGCCACGGCGCCTGCAGGTTATTTTTCCCCTGCAGTAGCAGTTCGCCCAGCGACGGCGAGCCTAGCGGCAGGCCAAAGCCGAGAAAATCGAGCGAGGTCAGGGTGGTTATCGAACTGCACAAAATAAACGGCAGGAAGGTGAGGGTGGCGACCATCGCATTCGGCAGCATATGGCGCAGGATAATATGGCGATCGCTGACCCCCAGCGCCTGTGCGGCGCGAATATAATCGTAGTTACGAGTGCGCAGGAATTCGGCGCGAACCACCCCGACCAGCGTCATCCAGCCAAATAAAACGGTGATCGCCAGCAGCCACCAGAAATCAGGTTGCACCACGCTTGAGAGCAGAATAATTAAAAATAGCGTCGGCATTCCGGACCATACTTCGATAAAACGCTGCCCCCACAGGTCGAGCTTCCCGCCGTAATAGCCCTGTAGCGCCCCGGCAAGTACGCCAAGCACGCTGGAAAAGAGCGTCAGCAGCAGGCCGAATAATAATGAGATCCGCGCGCCATAGAGGATCCGCGCGAATACATCGCCGCCGTTAGCGTCGGTACCCAGCCAGTTGTGCCGGGACGGCGGCGAAGGGAAGGGGCTGTCGGTGGCGAAATTGATGCTGGTGGCGCCGAAACGTACCGGAGCCCACAGCACCCAGCCGTTTTCCGCTAGCCGTTTTTGCAGCCAGGGATCCTGATAGTCGGCGGCGGTGGCAAAATCACCGCCGAAGGTTGTTTCGCTATAGGTTTTCAGCGCCGGTACGTACAAACTGCCGCGATACTGCACCAGCAGTGGCTTATCGTTGGCGATAAGCTCGGCGCACAGGCTACAAATAAACAGCGCCAGGAAGATCCATAGCGACCAGTAGCCGCGGCGATTGTGGCGAAAACGCGCCCAGCGAGCCTGATTAACGGGGGAGAGAAATGACATTAGCGGCCCTCGAAATCGATACGCGGATCGACCAGCGTATAGCTGATGTCGCTGACAATGTTTAATAACAGGCCGATTAACGTGAAGATATACAGAGTGCCGAACATCACCGGGTAATCACGCGACACGGTGGCTTCGTAGCCGAGCAGCCCAAGACCATTGAGCGAGAACATCACCTCAATCAGCAGCGAACCGGTAAAGAACATGCTGATAAAAGTGGCGGGAAAACCGGCAATCACCAGCAGCATGGCGTTGCGGAAAACGTGTTTCCACAGGATCTGTTTTTCCCCGACGCCTTTAGCGCGGGCCGTCACCACATACTGCTTGCGGATTTCATCAAGGAAACTGTTTTTAGTCAGCATCGTCAGGGCGGCGAAACCGCCAATCACCGTCGCCAGCACCGGTAAGGTGATATGCCAGAGATAGTCGGCGATCTTCTGATACCACGGCAGGCTATCAAAATTAGCGGAGACCAGGCCGCGCAGCGGAAAAAGATCGAAATAGCTGCCGCCGGCGAAGATCACGATCAGTAATATCGCGAACAGAAATGCCGGGATGGCGTAACCGATGATGATAAATGTGCTGCTCCAGACGTCGAAATGGCTGCCGTTACTGACGGCTTTACGGATCCCCAGCGGTATCGACACCAGGTAGATAATCAGCGTGCTCCACAGGCCGAGGGTAATAGACACCGGCAGGCTGTCTTTAATTAACTGCAGCACCGAGGCGCTGCGAAACAGGCTATCGCCAAAATCAAAACGCAGATAGTCGCCGAGCATCTTAAAGTAGCGTTCGTGAATCGGTTTATCGAAGCCGTAGCGGTGGGTGATTTCGGCAATCACTTCCGGATCGAGCCCACGTCCGCCGCGATAATGGCCTTCACTGATATTGCCGACGCCGGTACGCGCATGGCTGGCGCTCATACCGCTATCTCCTGCGCCGGGCAACCCGCTGCGGTCGCCGAACTCCACGGCGGCGATCGCCTGATCGACCGGACCGCCTGGCGCAATCTGCACGATAAAAAAATTGATGGTGATGATGGCCCAGAGTGTCGGGATCACCAGTAATAGTCGGCGGAGCAGGTAGGCGCCCATCTTAAATCCTTAACGTCGGTCCGCGGGAAGCCTGGCGGCTTTGTTAACATCGTACCACCAGCCATCAAAACCGGAGGAGTAGGTTGGGCGAGTTTGCGGGAAGGAGAACTTATTCCAGTAGGCCGTCCTGTCCTGCGCCATATACCACATCGGCAGCATGTAATAGTTCCAGGTCAGCACCCGGTCGAGCGCGCGGCCCAGCGGCAGAAGCTTCTGTTTGTTGCCCTGCCAGCGCACGATCTGCGCAATCAACGCGTCGACCGCCGGGTTCTGCACTCCCGGCGCGTTATAGCTGGAGTTAATATAGTCCGAGGCCCACGAAACCTGTAAACCCGTATCTGGCCAGGCGGTGGCGCGCCACAGTGAGGGCATCATGTCGTAATCGCGGCTCCGCAGTCGGCTGTTGGCCTGGGAGTTATCCACCTGACGGATATCCATCGTCACGCCTAAACGCTGCAAATTATGCTGGAACGGTAGTACCCAACTGACGTTGCCGCCGGAGGCGAGCAGCAGCTCAAAACGCAGCGGTTTGCCGGTTTTGGCATTAACGCGCTGACGATTTTTTAGCACCCATCCCGCCTGGTTCAACAGGGCATCTGCTTTAAGTAAATTGGCGCGATCGAAACCATTGCCGTTGGAAACGGGCGGCTGATAAATCCGGGTAAAGACCTCTGGCGGCAAATCTTTTTTCAACGGCGCCAGCAAAGTGAGTTCATCGGCCTTCGGGTAATCACGAGCGGCATATTCTGTATTCTGAAAGTAACTGTTTGGCCGACTGTAGGCGCCGTAAAACAGCGCCTTATTCATCCATTCGAAATCAAATGCAAGGGTGATGGCTTCACGCACCTGGCGGTCGGCAAAGACCGGGCGCTGAGTATTAAAAGCCAGCCAGCGGGTATCCTTTGCCGAGGTAGTCGTGCGATCGTCTTTCACTATATAACCGTTGCTAAAGTTGCGCCCGATATAGCGCGTCGCCCAGTTTTTTGTCGAACTCTCCTCGCGCATATCTACCGCTCCGGCTTTGAAGGCTTCGAAAGCGACGTTATCGTCGAGATAGTAGTCATAGCGAATCGTGTCGAAGTTCCAGCGTCCGCGGTTCACCGGCAGGTCGGCGGCCCAGTAGTTCTCGACTCGCGAATAGACAATATATTGCCCCATCCGCCAACTGCTGATGCGATAGGGGCCACTGGCGAGCGGCGGTGTTGAAAGGGGATCGCTCAGTTTATGATGGCGCCAGAATGACGCGGGCATTACCGGCAAGGACAGCAGGCTGAGCATATTTTCTTTGCCCGGCTTGGCCAGTTCAATGCGCACCGTCAGCGGGGCGATGGCTTTGACGGTCGTTCCTTTATAGATAAGACGAAACTGCGGCACCCCTTCGGTCATAAATTTGTGGAAGGTGAAAGCAACGTCGCTGGCGGTAATCGGGCTACCGTCATGAAAGCGGGCTCGCGGGTTGAGGGTAATTTCCATCCACGAGAAATCATCAGTAAAGCGCGCGCGATCGGCAATCAGCGGGTAGTAGCTGCCCGGTTCATCGTCCGAGGTGGTATACAGAGTGTCATACAGCGCATCGGTACGTACGCCGGGATTACCGCGAAGGGCGTAGCGGTTGAAATTGTCAAAGGTGCCAATGGCGGCAAGCGTGATACTGCCGCCTTTGGGCGCGTCCGGGTTGACGTAATCGAAGTGATGAAAGTCAACGGCATACTTTGGCTCGCCGATAATAGCGAACGCCTCGCTCTCTTTAATGGTTTGCGCCTGGCTACTAAGGCTAAATAAAGCCAGCAGCAGCAGGCCGATGCGCGCAAACATAGTTGGAATATCATCCTCTGACCATTAACCCCGGTAGTTTCGCATCATAAGCGACCCTCAGCGGCTTGTGAAATAATTTGCCGGCTCATCATGGGCGGCAACCAGTTTCTCCAGCGGCAGCGGGCGGCTGAAGCAGTAACCTTGTAGATATTTCACGCCGTGAGCGCGCAGCCATTCCGCCTGCTCCGGCGTTTCTACGCCTTCAGCCACGGTTTTCAGCTGCAGACGGCGGCTTAGCGTTAAGACCGCATCCAGGACGGGAGAGGTGACGGTTTCGGTACCGATCGCCTGTACAAAACCACGATCGATCTTCAGATAATCAAAGTTATAGCGCTCCAGATAAATCA
The DNA here is from genome assembly GCF_050600815.1 of Klebsiella sp. 141161. Lineage (NCBI taxonomy): Bacteria > Pseudomonadati > Pseudomonadota > Gammaproteobacteria > Enterobacterales > Enterobacteriaceae > Klebsiella > Klebsiella sp. 141161. The sequence continues at coordinate 313,459 of NZ_JAQIRN010000005.1, forward strand.
GCGCGCTGTGGCCGGTACCAAAATCATCAATAGCAATTTCGAAGCCCTGCTGATGCAGCCACTCAAAAATGGCCATCGACTGGTTTTTATCGATCATCGAGCGTTCGGTTATTTCCAGCACGACGTCGAAGTAGTTTGCGGGTAACGCGGCGGCAAAACGTTGCATATCTTGCTGAAAATCGGCGGCATGCAGGTGGGTGGGCGAGATATTCAGGCCAAGCTTGGTACCGCGCGGCAAAATACGCTGCAGAGTCGGCGCGTCGCGGGCGATCAACATTAACAGGTGATGGGTAAGCGGCACGATCATTTGCTGCGTTTCCGCCAGATTAATAAAGACGTCTGGCGGGATCTCGCCAACCACCGGATGCCGCCAGCGCATCAGCACTTCAACGCCGCTAATCTGCAGGGTGTCGGCTCTTACAACCGGCTGGTAGACCACGTAGAACTGGTTGTTTTTGATCCCCAGCTGGATTGATTTCCGCGGATCGGATTTGATCGTCAAAATGTAGTAGCTGAGTAAGCCTGCGAGCATACCGCATACCACGCCAAGCAGCAGGGCGAACTGGGTATTCTCGCCAAGCCAGCTGTTGGAAAAGAGATACACTTTTAGCGGTAGCCCCGGAACCTGAATCTGGCGTATCGGCTCATTGGGCAATGATAGCGGGTCGATAATTTTGCTGCTGAAGGTAGAAATTGCAGTATGGCCGATGGCCAGCGCAATACCGTTGAAGTCATTCTGCCGTGCGGTATAGAGGATATAAGGCGTCAGATTAGCATTGATGGATACAAAAATGCCGCTGTCTCGATCGCCGGGACGTTGCACCCACATTGCCAACGCGGCGGTGTCCGGCATCATCGGTGTGCCCTGGAGGATGGCCATATCCAGGGCTTTATTTGTATCAAGCTGCGGTATCAATTGTTTAAACGGTGTGTTCATTGCGCCGGTGGCGGATGAACAGAACGCTTTACCGTTTTTCACCAGCAGGAAGGCGCGTACGTTCGGACTAAAGGCGGCGCTGGCGGCCAGTCCGGAGTCAACATGCTCGCAGGGCTGATCGAGCAGAGGCTGCAGGCCATCGATGGTTTCGCTTAAATCGGCGAAATAACTATTAAGGTAGTGACTGACGTTATTGATTATCTGATCGAAACGTTCAGAGCGGTTGTGGTAGATAACCATAAACTGGATGCTGCCGGCCAGTAGCGCGACGGCAATGCCAATGCAAATACTGGTAAGCCAGATTTTACGTCGGGGTGAAAAGTAGCGGGTTAGCATAGGCCAGAATCTGTCCGTATTATTGAATCATGCCAATGGGGTGCCAGAAGAGTATGGTTCCATTTCCTTTAAAAGGCATAGCTTGTAAAGACATAGCTTATTTTGCGGAGTTCATCGGCGGAAAAGCAAAAAAAACACCGCCGGGGCAGTGTTTTTTCATTTCTCACCGTCAGCCAAGGGATAACCGACGGTAAGAAGAAGGATCAGGAACGACTCAGAACGCGACGCGCTTCGTTATAGCGCTTTTTCCAGTATGGCTCATCCAGGCTTGAGATGGTGACGCCGCTGCTGGTAGAGGCATGTACAAACTGGTTGTTGCCGATGTAGATACCAACATGACGGCCCGTAGAGCCAGCACGGAACAGCACTAAATCACCGGTACGCAGTTGAGTGCGCGAAATCGATTTGCCGGAATCCTGCTGCTCGGAAGTTGAGCGTGGCAGTTCCAGACCAAATTGTTCACGGAAAGTACGCTGCACGAACGCCGAGCAATCGATCCCTTTCCGGGTGCTGCCGCCAAGGCGGTAACGCACGCCTTTCCAGCTAGCATACTGGTCCATCAAGCGGGACTTCACGTCCAGGTTGCTGACCATTTTTTCAAATTCATCCTGAGAGGCTTGCAGTGATGATAAATCTCCACTACCCACAGCATGCGTCTCAGAATGCATATTCTTGGCGGTACTTGTTGAACTACACGCGGAAAGCAGAACCGCAACTGCAATCGCGGGGACGACCCGCAAGATATATCTCAAAATCGGCTGAGATTTGACCATTATGTTTATTTTCCCTTGTTGTCCTTAACGACAATGTCGTTATAAAAAATGCCAAACGTGGTAGAGCCTAGATTCCAGAAAGCAATGAGACAATTCCTTAAGCCTAAAAATGTGGAGTACCGCACATTTTTATTCAGATGATGAATTGTGTTGCTTGGGAAGGCAAAACGAGAAAGAGATTACCCTATCAAACGTGGGATGGCGAGCGGTTTTGCGCGATTTCTTATAAGTATTTTTGCGACAAAAAGTGAATCATCGGCAAAGGGGAAAATAGCGCCTTTTTTGGCTGAAAAATATGCAATATCTTCATTTCAATGATGATTAATGTGACAGGAAGATGATGTCGCGAATAAATCATCAGCAAATATAAAAAAAGGGGTCAGAACGACCCCTTATGGATAATATTAATAAAATGTAAAAATGATCTTATTTTTTTGCTATTCCACCCGGAAGCGAACGGTCAAACCAGGCGATCAACTTATCGGAAAGCGAGGTCATTAATACCCACGGCGCGCCTATCAGCACCGCGCTGAGCGAACCTACGGCAATATCGGTGAACCAATGGGCGCCGATCATCACTCGCGGGAAAGCAAAAACCACAAAAATAACCAGTGCAATGATAAATGCCCGGCGGCCGAAATATCGCCACATAAACGAGGCGAAAATGAGCAACATCATGCCGTGGTCGCCCGGAAAGCTATCTTTTGAAGCGTCTTTGGTTGGCAGTGAGACCACGTCGCTGACTTTCGTAATATCCGTAAAGAACAACGAAGGGCTGGCGCGCTGTACCGGCATCAAATGCTGGGCAAGTTGATTGATAATCACCGCCGCGAGCAACATCACCAGCCCCATAAGTATAATGCGGCGGCGTTCAGCGCTCTGCGCTTTGATCCAAAAATTGAGCATCAGACAGCCCATCGCCAGCAGCGAGCAGGCGTCGAAAGCGCGATTGTTGATGATGGCTAACAGCCAGGCATACGCGTGGTTGGTGCTCACGCCCTGGTTAAAGAAGTGAAAAATAGCCGAGTCAAGCGGGAACCAGAAACCGTGGTTTGCCGGTAGATACCAGGAACAAAATAAGGCCACGCCCGCGGCGTTCAGCAGCAAGATTAGGGGTATACGGTTTTTAGTCATAACGAATGCGATTTTTTTAAACAGCGGCCAAAAATAGCCGCATTAACTTAAACGAAGCTTCAACAGCGAGGACTGCAGGGTATTCCAGTCAACTTCTGACTCGGAAATCAGTTCGATGCGGCTATCCGGCGGCGGCGCGTTTTGGGTTTCGATGTGCAGATCGAGTCCCTGGCGGTTGATTCGCACCAATCCTTCAGCAATACGCATCACGCCTTTCACCCGGCCAACCGGCGCCAGGCGCGCCCATTCCAGCAACCCAACGGTGTCAAATTGGGTATCAGCATCAAAAATCCAGCCGCAGGCATGATATCCCTGGTCGCTGTTAACACTGCGACGCCAGCGTTGATGCGCCGGTAGATTCAACGCCGCCAGACCCTGCTTTTGCCCGTGACTATGCACGTGGTCCGGGCTTGCCGGCAGCGGCGCGGTGTTACGGCGCGGGAGATCCAGCAGCGCGAGCTCGATATTGCCCTGGGTGGCGGTCACCTGCAGACGCTCGCCGGCGTACTGTTGCCACCAGTTGGCAAAAGCGGCATCGCTTTCCGGCGTCGCACGGTCGCTTTTATTAGCCACGATCACGTCGGCGGCGGCCAGTTGGTCGCGGAAATTTTCATTAGCGACGATCTTCTCTTCCAGCAACTGGCGCGGATCCAGGATGCACAGCGTCGCGCGCAGATCGATCCAGGGTTCATAGACGGCAGCGGTGAGGATATCGAGAATTTGCTTCGGATGGCCCAGTCCGGTTGGCTCAATCAGCAGACGATCCGGCTTTCCCTGACGCAGCAGCGTATTGAGCCCAACCTGCATCGGCAGACCGTTGACACAGCACATGCAGCCGCCGGGGATCTCTTTTAGCAACGCGCCGCTTTCCGCCAGCAGGGCGCCGTCGATGCCGACTTCGCCGAACTCGTTGACCAGCACGGCCCATTTTTCATTTGCAGGCTTGTGGGCCAGTAAATGAAGAATCGAGGTCGTTTTGCCGCTGCCGAGAAAGCCCGTGATCAGGTTAGTTTTGGTCACAATTTCTCCAGCATAGAAATGTAATGTTGTAACAGTTGCGACTATCCTGACGAAAAAAAGGGGAAAAGAGAAGGGTTACTGCGGACAGAAAAGCATTCTGTCCGCTAAACAGCAGAAATTGTTAATTACGCAGCGCGGTAGCCACGGCTTCGCGGGCACCCGATTTAGCCAGTTGATGCCAGGCTGAAGTGATTTCCTCGACAAACAGTGGGTTGCCCGGCAGGTCCTGACCAAATATCTCCTGCAGGTTAAGCAGGGCGCTGACGCGCTCGTCCGGCTGGCTGGTAGCGACCAACTGTTTGATTTTGTCGACCAGCGGGTCGCGCACGTCAATGGCCTGCCCGGCGTCGTCGACGCCGCTTACATAACGCATCCAGCCAGCCACGCCCAGCGCCAGCAGCGGCCAGCGGCTGCCGTTTGCCAGATGAACGCGAATACTATCGAGCATCCTCTGCGGCAGCTTTTGGCTGCCGTCCATGGCGATTTGCCAGGTACGATGCTTTAACGCCGGATTGGCGAAGCGCGTTATCAGGCTGTCGGCATAGGCGACTAAATCCACGCCGGTAATCGATAGCGTTGGCGCTTGTTCATCCAGCATCAGGCGGCGGGCGGCATGGCGGAAAACATCATCCTGCATGCAGTCGCTAACGTGCGCGTGCCCCGCCAGGTAGCCCAGCCAGGCGAGGAAGGAGTGGCTACCGTTGAGCATCCGTAGTTTCATTTGTTCCCACGGCAGGACGTCGCGGGTCATCTGTACCCCCGCCGTTTCCCAGACCGGGCGTCCGGCGACAAAATTGTCTTCCACCACCCATTGAATAAACGGTTCGCAGCTGATGGCGCAGGGATCTTCAACGCCCAGCACGGAGGCAATCTCCGCCAAAGATTCTTCGGTGGCGGCCGGGACGATGCGGTCAACCATGGTGCCGGGGAAGCTGACATGTTCAGCAATCCAGTTTGCCAACTCCTGGCTTCGTTTCTCCGCCATACCGAGGACGGCGTTTTTCACGACGTGACCATTGTCGGGAATATTGTCGCAGGACAGAACGGTAAAAGGGGCGAGTCCGCGTTCGCGGCGGCGATTGAGCGCTTCAACTAAAATACCGGGAGCCGACTGCGGAAGCGTCGGGTTTTCCAGATCGTTAACGATGCGCGGCTGGGTTGGATCCAGTTTACCGGTCGCCGGATCGATGCAATAACCTTTCTCGGTGATCGTCAGCGAAACGATAGCCACCTGCGGTTCGCAAAATTTTTCGATAATCGCTGCCAGAGAATCAAGTTTGGCATTCAGGCATTCATGTACTGCGCCAACCACGATCGGCTGGTTCCCCTCAGCGCCTTTTTCCAGCACCGTAAACAGGTGGTCCTGCGCACGCAGTTGGCTCATCAGCTTATCGCCGCTGAACAGGCTGATTTCACAAATTCCCCAGTCGCCGCCGCTGGCGTTAAGTACCCGGTCGGTCAGCAGCGCCTGATGCGCGCGGTGAAACGCGCCAAAACCCAAATGTACGATACGCGAGCGCAATTGGCGGCGATCGTACTGCGGAAGTTGTACGCTTGCGGGTAGCGCGGCGGTAGCGATAATTGTCATTTTTATACACCTGATTAACCAATGATTAACATGAGGTAGTGTAAAGTTATATGACAGCAATTTAAATTGGTAAGCCGAATTTATCCGCTTAGTGTGAGCTGGATCAATCAATGATACGGGCGAAATTGACCATTCAGCAGAAGCATGTATGGTAGTCGCCATAAGGTTTCACATTATTGGTATAACAACTTAAAGAGGGCATTGCGATGGAGCAAACCTGGCGTTGGTATGGACCGAACGATCCGGTATCGCTTGATGATGTGCGCCAGGCGGGCGCCACGGGCGTCGTGACCGCGTTGCATCACATTCCTAATGGTCAGGTCTGGCCGGTTGAAGAGATTCAGCAGCGTTTAGCGCTGCTAGCGGAAAAAGGCCTGAGCTGGTCGGTGGTTGAAAGTATCCCGGTTCATGAAGATATCAAAACCCACAGCGGGCAATATGAGACGTGGATTGCCAACTACCAGCAGAGCATCCGCAATCTGGCGGCCTGCGGTATTGATACCGTGTGCTATAACTTCATGCCGATTCTGGACTGGACGCGTACCGATCTGGAATATCAGCTGGCCGATGGCTCCAAAGCGCTGCGTTTTGACCAGGTTGCTTTCGCCGCTTTTGAACTGCACATCCTTAAACGTCCGGGCGCCGAAGCTGACTACAGCGCTGAAGAACAGCAGCAGGCTGAAGTTTACTTTAAGGCGATGAGCGAGGCGGATATCGACAAGCTGACCCGCAATATCATCGCTGGCCTGCCGGGAGCGGAAGAGGGCTATACCCTCGATCAGTTCCGCGCTCGTCTGGCGGAGTATGACCACATTGATAAAGCGCAGCTGCGTGAGAACATGGCTTACTTCCTGCGGGCGATTGTGCCGGTGTGCGAAGAAGTCGGCGTGCGTCTGGCGGTTCACCCGGACGATCCGCCGCGTCCGATCCTCGGCCTGCCGCGTATCGTGTCGACGATCGACGATATGCAGTGGTTGAAAGAGACGGTAGACAGCATTTATAACGGCTTTACCATGTGTACTGGATCCTACGGCGTGCGCGCCGATAACGATCTGGTGAAGATGGTGGAAACCTTCGGCGATCGTATCCACTTTACCCATTTGCGTTCTACCTGCCGTGAAGAGAATCCTAAAACCTTCCACGAGGCGGCGCATCTGAATGGCGACGTCAATATGGTGGCGGTGGTCAATGCGATCCTCAGCGAAGAGCTGCGTCGTAAGAAAGCCGGCGATCTGCGCCCGATTCCGTTCCGTCCGGATCACGGCCATCAGATGCTTGACGATCTGCGTAAGAAAACTAATCCCGGTTATTCGGCGATTGGCCGCCTGAAAGGCATGGCGGAAGTGCGCGGCGTTGAGCTGGCGCTGAAGATGACCAAATACCCTGAGCTGCTGTAATCGGGGTGTAGGGTAAAGAAAAAGGACAACCGGTGGTTGTCCTTTTTTGTGCCAGATACTGGCAGCGAGTACCCCGGGTAAGGCGCGCAGCGTCGCCATCCGGGAACAGACCCGGCCTGCGGGGCCGGGCAACCGTCAGAGGAGGGTGGTTAGTCCGCGCGGCCCATATAGCGGCACTCTTCGATATGAATGCGGATTTTCTCGCCGCTGGTCAGGTATTCCGGAACCTGAATCACCAGCCCGGTGCTCATGGTGGCCGGTTTGGTGCGCGAGCTGGCGGAGGCGCCTTTAATGCCCGGCGCGGTTTCTACGATTTCCAGGTCAACGGTCTGCGGCAGTTCCAGCGCCAACAGCTGGCCATCCCAGGTCAGAACCTGCATATCCGGCATGCCGCCTTCAGGGATAAACTGCAGCTCTTCTTCGATCTGCTCTTTGGTGAAGGTATACGGGGTATAGTCTTCTTTATCCATGAACACGTATTCGTTGCCATCGACGTAGGAGAAGTCAACGAAACGACGGGTCAGGGTCACGGTATCGACGATGTCGTCGCCCTTAAAACGCTCTTCTACTTTCAGGCCGGTACGCACGTCGGAAAAACGCATTTTGTACAGCGTTGCTGCGCCACGGGCGCTTGGCGACTGAATATCAATATTTTTAACAATCAGCAGTTTGCCGTTGTAATTCAGCACCATACCTTTTTTAATTTCATTCGCTCTTGGCATTGCAGTAATCCTGTCACTTAAAGGGTCAAAAATATCGCGTAAAACTACTCGCGCCGGGCCTTTCAGGCAAGCGGAATTCGCGACTTTTGCTATCTCTCGGCAAATCTTCGAGCGGCGCTGCTGAAAAAGCCGTATCGCCAGCTTCAGCTTTCCTGATAGCCGATATTTTGCTACTGTCCGCCTCCCACTCATTAAGGAGTCAGGTATGGAATGTCGCCCGGACTGCGGAGCCTGTTGCACCGCGCCGTCCATCTCAAGCCCCATTCCCGGAATGCCTGACGGCAAGCCGGCCAACACCCCATGCGTGCAGCTGGATGAACATCTGCGCTGCAAGATTTTTGCCTCGCCGCTGCGCCCTAAAGTCTGTGCAGGTTTACAGCCGGCCGCGGAAATGTGCGGCAGCACGCGTCAGCAGGCGATGGCTTATCTCATTCATCTCGAAGCGCTGACCGCGCCCTAAACGTCTTTAATACGCCACAGGCAGACCTGGGCGATAATTCCCATCATTAGCGCAATCCAGAACACCGCGTGATAGCTCCAGATTTCCGCGACGACGCCCGCCAGCGAGCCGGCGATGATCCAGCCGACGCGCGTGGTATTGGTATACAGCGTGGTCGCCGCGCCCGCCTGACCCGGCATCAGATCCTGAAAATAGAGCATACCGATGCCGGCCAGGATCCCGATGTAAATCGCGTTCAGCGCCTGCATCCCCAGCAGCAGGGCTGGAGTATGGACAGTCAGCATACCGACATAAAACAACAGCCCGGCAAGCGCGGCAATGCGCATCAGCAAGCGCTTACCAAAGCGTTTCGCGTAATAACCGGCAATCAGCATGGTGGGGATTTCCAGCCCGGCGGCGGTCCCCATCATCAGCCCGGCCAGTTTCTCCGGCAGATGCAATTCATTAATGATAAACAGCGGCATATTAATGATATAGAGGCTGTTGGTGCCCCACATTAACGTACAGATGCTGAACAGCAGCAGCGCGTCGCGGCGGTTGGTGCGCGGCGCTTCAAGATGAGCACCGGCGGTTTTGCTCTCTTTACGCATGCTGGGCAGGAAGAACCAGACCATCAGCGCACAGACGATGAACGCCACGGCGGCGCTGAGATACATCACGGTAAAACCAAAACCCATTGCCAGCGCGTAGGCCAGCGGCGGGCCGATCACCCACGCCAGCGATACCTGCGCGCGCAGAATGGAGCTGAACATCACCGCCTCGCGCCCGGTTTTGTCCGCGTGTTCGCGGGCGAGGGCGAACATTTGCGGGTTGGCGGTAGAGCCAAAACTACTGAGAAAGACGCCGACGAACAGCAGAATAAAGTAGTTGCGGTTCCAGGCGAACAGCACGCAGGCCAGCACCCCCAGCAGGCAGCAGGCGACAATCAGCTGCTTGCGATCGCCTTTACGATCCGAACGCCCGGCAAGAAACTGGCTTACCAGAATGCCGATGACCGCGCTGCCGGTAAAAAAGAAGCCGACCATTGCCGGGCGCACGTGCACCTCGTTGGTCAGAAACAGGCTCAGGGTCGGGGTTTGTAAAGCGCCAGCGATCCCGGTCAGGAAGGCGACAATTAAAAAGGCTGAGGATGTCAGGTCAAACCCGCGGCGGGGAAGGGCGGCGCTACTGTTTTGCATGCTGGAATATCGTTGGTTTCAGGAGAGGCGAAGTTTACGCCGACACCCATAAAATAAATAGTGGTATGGCACGAAAAATTAAAAAGGCGTTTCAAATTATGTCGTTCAGCAAAAAGCTGAAGCTCGCGGAGTACTTCACCATTAACTTCAGCAAAAATGTGCGGTATCTCTAAATTCTGTTATCAGTCTTCGGAGTTTACTTGCGCAGTGTGCAAGAAAGGTACAGACTCATTGAAACGTTTCAGCGTCATCAGAGTATTATCCAGTCATCGGGTGGCGTATTTTTTCTCATGTTAGCTGAAACGATTCAATTCAGCGGAGAGGAGAACTATGTTCCAGTTATCTGTACAGGATATCCATCCCGGCCAGCAGGCCGCGAATAAAGAAGAGGCAATACGTCAGATTGCTGGCGCGCTGGTTAGCGCGGGTAATGTGGCTGACGGCTACGTTAACGGTATGCTTGCCCGCGAGCAGCAGACCTCCACTTTCCTCGGCAACGGCATCGCCATCCCGCACGGCACCACCGATACCCGCGACCAGGTTCTGAAAACCGGTGTCCAGGTGTATCAGTTCCCGCAGGGCGTGACCTGGGGAGAAGGGCAAACCGCTTATGTGGCGATCGGTATTGCCGCCAGCTCCGACGAGCATCTCGGTCTGCTGCGTCAGTTGACGCACGTCCTGAGCGACGACTCGGTGGCTGAACAGCTGAGAACCGTCACCACCGCAGAAGATCTGCGGGCTCTGCTGATGGGTGAAAAGCAAAGCGAAGCGCTGAAGCTCGACAACGAAACGTTGAGCCTGGACGTGGTCGCCAACGATCTGCTGACGCTGCAGGCGCTGAACGCCGCGCGGCTGAAAGAGGCGGGGGCGGTAAACGCCGACTTCGTCAGCCGTACCATTAACGATGCGCCGCTCAATCTGGGCCAGGGGATCTGGTTGAACGATTGTGCGCAAGGCAACCTGCGCAGCGCCGTTGCCGTGAGTCGCGCTGCCAATGCCTTTACCGCTGATGGGCAGCCGGTAGCGCTGCTGATCACCGTCGCGATGGCCGATGAGCAGCCGACCGCGGTGCTTAATCGCCTGAGCAATCTGCTCATTGATAAAAAAGCGGAGCATCTGCTGAAAGCCGACGCCGCCACGCTGCTGGCGTTGCTGACCAGCGACGACGCCATTGCTGAAGACGTGCTGAATGCTGAATTTGTAGTACGCAACGAGCACGGGCTGCACGCGCGTCCGGGCACGATGCTGGTTAATACGATTAAACAATTCTCCAGCGACATTACCGTCACCAACCTCGACGGTTCCGGCAAGCCGGCCAATGGCCGCAGCCTGATGAAGGTCGTGGCGCTGGGCGTGAAAAAAGGTCACCGTCTGCGTTTTACCGCGCAGGGTGAAGATGCGCAACAAGCGCTGGATGCGATTGGCGAAGCGATCGCCGCAGGCCTTGGGGAGGGCGCATAAATGAGCAGACGTGTAGCAACAATTACTTTAAATCCGGCGTACGACCTGGTGGGCTTCACCCCGGAAATCGAACGTGGCGAAGTGAACCTGGTACGTACCACCGGCCTGCATGCGGCAGGTAAAGGTATCAACGTGGCGAAGGTGCTGAAAGATCTCGGCATCGACGTCACCGTCGGCGGCTTCCTCGGTAAAGATAACCAGGATGGCTTCCAGCAGCTGTTCAGCGAGCTGGGCATCGCCAACCGCTTCCAGGTGGTGCAGGGGCGTACCCGTATCAACGTCAAGCTGACGGAAAAAGACGGCGAAGTGACCGATTTCAACTTCTCCGGTTTTGAAGTGACTCCGGCGGATTGGGAGCGTTTCGTTAATGATTCTCTGAGCTGGCTGGGGCAGTTCGATATGGTTTGCGTCAGCGGCAGCCTGCCGTCCGGCGTGAGTCCGGAAGCTTTTACCGATTGGATGACGCGCCTGCGCAGCCAGTGCCCGTGCATTATTTTCGATAGTAGCCGAGAAGCGCTGGTCGCCGGACTGAAAGCCGCGCCGTGGCTGGTAAAACCAAACCGCCGCGAGCTGGAAATCTGGGCTGGCCGCAAGCTGCCGGAGATGAAAGATGTCATCGACGCCGCCCATGCGCTGCGCGAGCAAGGTATTGCCCACGTGGTGATTTCGCTGGGCGAAGAGGGCGCGCTGTGGGTTAACGCCTCCGGCGAATGGATTGCCAAACCGCCTTCAGTCGAGGTTGTCAGCACCGTAGGCGCCGGTGATTCGATGGTCGGCGGCCTGATTTACGGCCTGCTGATGCGTGAATCCAGCGAGCATACCCTGCGCCTGGCTACCGCCGTCGCCGCCCTGGCCGTTAGCCAGAGCAACGTTGGCATTACCGATCGTACCCAGTTGGCCGCAATGATGGCGCGCGTCGACTTACAACCCTTTAATTGACAGCAGGAGAGGCATAATGAAAACGCTGCTGATTATTGATGCCGGGCTTGGACAGGCTCGCGCCTACATGGCGAAGACCCTGCTCAGCGCCGCGGCGCAGAAAGCGCACCTTGAGCTGATTGATAACCCGAACGATGCTGAACTGGCCATCGTGCTGGGAACCGCGCTGCCGGCTGACAGCGCGCTGAACGGTAAAAACGTCTATCTGGGCGATATTAACCGTGCAGTCGCTCATCCGGAATTGTTCCTCGGCGAAGCGAAAGACCACGCTAAGCCGTACGTTGCGCCAGCGGCGGTAGCCGTTCCGGCCGCCGCTCAGGGGCAGAAACGTATTGTCGCCGTTACCGCTTGTCCGACCGGCGTTGCTCATACCTTTATGGCGGCGGAAGCCATCGAAACCGAAGCCAAAAAACGCGGCTGGTGGGTGAAAGTGGAAACCCGTGGCTCCGTGGGGGCGGGTAATGCCATTACTCCGGAAGAGGTGGAGCAGGCGGATCTGGTCATCGTCGCCGCCGACATTGAAGTCGATCTGGCGAAGTTCGCCGGTAAACCGATGTATCGCACCACCACCGGCCTGGCGCTGAAGAAAACCGCGCAGGAGCTGGATAAAGCCGTTGCGGAAGCGAAGCCGTACCAGCCATCCGGCAAACCGCAGGCGTCCGGTGAAGGTAAAAAAGAGTCGGCTGGCGCCTATCGTCACCTGCTGACCGGCGTATCCTACATGCTGCCGATGGTGGTCGCGGGCGGGCTGTGTATCGCGCTGTCGTTCGCGTTTGGTATTAAAGCGTTTGAAGTGAAAGACACCATGGCGGCGGCGCTGATGCAAATCGGCGGCGGTTCAGCCTTTGCGCTGATGGTGCCGGTACTGGCGGGCTTTATCGCTTTCTCCATCGCTGACCGTCCGGGTCTGACGCCTGGTCTTATCGGCGGTATGCTGGCCGTCAGCGGCGGCTCCGGCTTTATCGGCGGTATTATCGCCGGTTTCCTTGCCGGTTATGTGGCGAAGTTAATCAGCACCAAGCTGAAGCTGCCGCAGAGTATGGAAGCGTTGAAGCCGATTCTGATCATTCCGCTGATTTCCAGCCTGATTGTCGGCCTGGCAATGATCTACCTGATTGGCAAACCGGTGGCGGGTATCCTGGCCTGGCTGACCCACTGGCTGCAAACCATGGGGACGGCGAACGCGGTGCTGCTGGGCGCGATCCTCGGCGGTATGATGTGTACCGATATGGGCGGGCCGGTGAACAAAGCGGCTTATGCTTTCGGTGTGGGTCTGTTGAGTACCCAAACCTATGCGCCGATGGCGGCGATCATGGCGGCCGGTATGGTGCCACCGCTGGCGCTTGGCCTGGCAACGCTGATTGCTCGTAACAAGTTCGATAAATCGCAGCGTGAAGGCGGTAAAGCGGCGCTGGTTCTGGGGCTGTGCTTTATCACCGAAGGGGCGATTCCATTCGCCGCACGTGACCCGATGCGCGTACTGCCTTGCTGTATCGTTGGCGGCGCGGTGACCGGCGCTATCTCGATGGCGGTAGGCGCGAAACTGATGGCGCCGCACGGCGGTCTGTTCGTCCTGCTGATCCCTGGCGCCATCACTCCGGTGCTGGGTTATCTGCTGGCGATTATTGCCGGTACGCTGGTCGCGGGTCTCTCTTACGCGGTGCTGAAGCGCCCGGAAGCGCCGGCAGCGGAAGTTGAAAAAGCGGCGTAATATCAGCGCAATAGAAAAGGGCCGATTCATCGGCCCTTTTTTTGTTCCTGAATTCAGGCCACTTCGGCGGTCTGCTGCGCCCGCAGCCAGGCAATTTCTTCCGCCCAGATATCCGGGTTAATGGTTTCCAGAATCAGCGGGATACCATCGAAACGGTTATCCTGCATGATCCAACGAAAAGCATCATGGCCGATATTGCCTTCACCCAGGCTATGGTGACGGTCGACGCGGCTGCCAAAAGCGCTTTTGGCATCATTCAGATGCATGCCGCGCAGATACTGGAAGCCGACGATTCGTTCGAATTCGGCAAAGGTCTTTTCACACTCCTCCGCGCTGCGTAGGTCATAACCGGCGGCGAAAGCGTGGCAGGTATCAATGCAGACGCCAACGCGGGATTTGTCCTCAACGCCGTCAATGATGGCGGCCAGATGTTCAAATTTAAACCCGAGATTGCTGCCCTGGCCGGCGGTATTTTCGATAACCGCGGTCACGCCTTCGGTTTTCGCCAGCGCGATGTTGATGGATTCAGCGATACGCGCCAGGCATTCATCTTCCGGGATCTGCTGCAGGTGGCTGCCCGGATGGAAGTTGAGCAGCGTTAATCCCAACCGCTGGCAGCGGGTTAATTCATCGATAAACGCCTCGCGAGATTTCTCCAGCGCTTCTTCGACCGGATGACCGAGGTTAATGAGGTAGCTGTCGTGCGGCAGGATCTGCCCCGGGCCGAAGTGATATTTTTCGCAGGCGGCTTTGAATTCGGCAATCGCTTCGTCGGTGAGCGGCGCGGCGCGCCATTGACGCTGATTTTTGGTGAACAGGGCGAATGCGGTCGCTTCGATTTCGGCGGCGCGGATGGCGGCATTGGCCAACCCGCCGGAGGCGCTAACGTGCGCTCCAATGTATTTCATAAAAAACTCCAGTTAAGCCGCTGGGGGGAGGGTAATGATAGCGGCTTAACCGGAGAGTTACAGCAATGAATGAATATCGATGAGGAAACTTACTGTTTAACCAATCAGGTGGTGGATAGCGAAGTTAATCGCGGCGCCGCCAACAATTAGCCAGACGAACAGTACCAGCGCCATCAGCAGCGGCTTCGCACCGGCTTTTTTCAGCGCGCTGACGTGGGTGGTTAAGCCCAGCGCGGCCATTGCCATCGCCAGCAGTACGGTATCGAGGGTGACCAGCATATCGACTACGGCTTTTGGCAGCAGATGGAAGGAGTTAAACACCGCCACCAGAATAAACAGGATGGCAAACCACGGAATGGTGATTTTGCTCTTTTCGCCGTTACCGGCTGGCGCCAGCTGTTTTACACGAGCGGCGATGAACAGCAGGAACGGAGCCAGCATCATCACGCGCAGCATTTTGGCGATAACCGCGGCATTTTCGGCATCCGGGCTAACCGCGTGACCGGCGGCAACGACCTGGGCGACTTCATGCATGGTGGAGCCCATATAGATGCCGTAAGTTTCCGGAGTGAACCAGTGCGCCAGCAGCGGATACATCGCCGGGTAGAGGAAGATGGCGATAGTACCGAAGATAACCACTGTCGCCACGGCGACCGTCACTTTACTGGCTTCGGCTTTGACGACCGGCTCGGTGGCCAGAACCGCCGCGGCGCCGCAGATGCTGCTACCGGCGCCGATAAGCCAGCTGGTGTGTTTATCGAGCCCGAAAACCTTCTGCCCGAGGAAACAGGCGATAAAGAAGGTGCTGGACAGCGTCAGCACGTCAATCAGGATCCCGCTGACGCCGACGTCAGCAATCTGGGCAAACGTCAGACGAAAACCATAAAGAATGATCCCCAGGCGCAGCAGATACTGCTTGGCGAAAATCACCCCGCCGTCGCAGGACTGCCAAATTTTGGGATAAACGGTGTTACCGACCACCATGCCGAACAAGATAGCCAGCGTTAGCGCGCTGAAGCCCGCGCCGGCGATTGCAGGGAAACTGCCTGCCCACAGGGCGGCGCCGGTCAACGCGGCGGTCAGCGCCAGGCCTGGGACGAAATGCCACAGGGTGCGATGTTTAGTGGGTAAAGTGAGTGCTGTCATAACCTTCTCCTTTGTCTGGGCAAAGAATACGACTGACTGGTTTAAAAATAAAATTGATTATATATTTATAATCTATCGGAATAAGTGATAAACCCTTCATCCTTCAGGCCACAGTCCTGATGATTTATGTCACCATAGCGTTGACGGTTATCCAGATTGGGCTAATAAACAGGTGAGTTATGCATATCACGCTACGGCAACTGGAAGTTTTTGCTGAGGTTTTGAAAAGCGGGTCAACGACTCAGGCGTCACAGATGCTGGCGCTATCGCAGTCGGCGGTGAGCGCGGCGCTGACCGAACTAGAGGGGCAACTTGGCGTCCAGCTGTTTGACCGCGTCGGCAAACGGCTGGTGGTCAACGAGCACGGGCGTTTGCTCTATCCGCGCGCGCTTGCGCTGCTGGAGCGCGCCGGGGAGATAGAACAGCTGTTCCGTGGCGATAATGGCGCTATCCGCGTTTATGCCAGTAGCACCATCGGCAACTATATTCTGCCGGAAATCATCGCCCGCTACCGCCGCGATTTCCCCGAACTGCCGCTGGAACTGAGCGTCGGCAACAGCCAGGACGTGATTAATGCGGTCAGCGATCTGCGCGTCGATATTGGCCTGATTGAAGGGCCGTGCCACGCGGCGGATATTATCGCCGAGCCGTGGATTGAAGATGAACTGGTGGTGTTCGCCGCCCCTGATTCTCCATTCCTCGAAGGCGAATTGACGCTGCAACGGCTGGCGGAAGCACAGTGGATCCTGCGCGAGCATGGCTCCGGCACGCGGGAAATCGTCGACTACGTGCTGTTATCGCATCTGCCCGCGTTCCAGTTAGGCATGGAGCTTGGCAACTCAGAGGCCATTAAACATGCGGTCCGTCATGGGTTAGGCATTAGTTGCTTGTCGCGGCGGGTAATTGCTGAACAGCTGGCAGCCGGAACGCTGGTGGAGCTCAAGCTGCCGCTGCCGCGCCTGACGCGCACGTTGTGGCGTATTCGCCATCGGCAAAAGCACGTTTCCAAGGCGCTGCAGCGTTTTATCCGTTACTGCGAGGTGTAGCTGTATCCCTTATTGGCGCGTAGCCGTGCCGCACGCAGATCTCTGGGGTTCTGGCATAATGCCAGCTGCCCATGGGAACGGGTTCCCAGCAGCGAATGTAATGCGGCGAGCTGTATACTGTAAAATGTAAGGTAAAAATGGCGCTGTTGATGACGATCAGCAGCACCAGCGTAAATCCGGCGATAGCCGTCAGCAGGCGATTTTCATAACTTCCATCGACCGTCTTACCGTGCAGCACTCTGCCCATCCGCCAGGCGAATGAAAAAAAGAGCAGCGCGGAGCCGGTAAAATTAGCCTTCAGTAAGGAAATGGAGGCGAAGTCTGGCCAACCGCGCAATTTCAGTAACGGCAGATAGTCGGTTGCTAAATAGAGCGCGTAAATCCCTAATGCGGGCAAAATAAATCCTGCGATCAGCTGTTGCCAGATTCGCTGTGCGCGAGTGGTTTGTGGTTTAGCATTGGTGACTTTTGTTGGTTTCTTCACGGCTAGTTCTCCCGATTAGCAATGGGAGAGGGGTATTGCACCCTTCTGCCGAAATAGTCGCACCAGTCGCTGTTCCATACGTACATATAAATGGTGTGTTTGCTGTATTGCTTGCACACGCCGTATTGCGGGTTATCCCGATAGTGGTCCATCGTGCGCCAGTCCAGCCAGGTGAAAGCCGCAATATAGATAAGAGAAAAGGCGCAGAAGACTTTGCACAGCCGAACCATCAGCCGCTTTTTCACTCCGACGCCCGCCAGTAGCCCCAGCAGTCCAGCAATCGCAAGAGGAAGCGCGCCGACAAGAAAAGTCTCCCTGTTATCGGTCAGGTAATTCGGCAGCCGCAACCACTGTTCCAGCACCGTGATACTGGTGTACAGGCCAATAACGAATAGATACAGGCAGAAAATCGCCAGCAGCAGAAAGGCATCGGGGGCCAGACTGCGACGAGTGGGGGAAACCATAAGCTGACTCCTTCAGCATTGTGACAATCCTCGCGTTATTTTGCCGTAAGCTACGATTTTTTGTCTGTTTTTTTATGCGCCAATGCAGGATTACTGCTTTACTAATAATTTGTGTCAGATCATGAAGCTCTCTTATAACTTTGCATTTGTACCGGATGGACGGACGATCGTCTGCTACAATCGCGCCTCATTTTTTGGATGGATAGCATTTTCACATGGTTTCGGAAACTAAAACCACAGAAGCGCCCACGCTCCGCCGCGAGCTAAAAGCGCGCCACTTGACCATGATCGCTATTGGCGGTTCCATCGGTACAGGTCTTTTCGTTGCCTCTGGCGCAACAATTTCACAGGCAGGCCCCGGCGGCGCGCTGCTTTCCTACATTCTGATCGGTCTGATGGTATATTTCCTGATGACCAGTCTCGGCGAGCTGGCGGCGTTTATGCCGGTTTCAGGCTCCTTTGCGACCTACGGTCAGAACTACGTAGAAGAAGGCTTTGGTTTCGCGCTGGGCTGGAACTACTGGTACAACTGGGCGGTGACTATCGCCGTTGACCTCGTTGCCTCGCAGCTGGTGATGAGCTACTGGTTCCCGGATACCCCCGGCTGGATCTGGAGCGCGCTGTTCCTTGGTATCATGTTCCTGTTGAACTGGATCTCGGTACGCGGCTTCGGCGAAGCGGAGTACTGGTTCTCGCTGATTAAAGTTGCCACCGTGATTATCTTTATCATCGTCGGCATCATGATGATTTTTGGCATCTTCGAAGGCACGACGCCGGCGGGCTGGAGCAACTGGGGCATTGATGACGCGCCGTTTGCCGGCGGCTTTGCGGCGATGATCGGCGTGGCGATGATTGTCGGTTTCTCCTTCCAGGGCACCGAGCTCATCGGTATTGCCGCAGGCGAATCGGAAAACCCGGAGAAGAACATTCCGCGCGCGGTGCGTCAGGTGTTCTGGCGTATCCTGCTGTTCTATGTCTTCGCGATTTTGATTATCAGCCTGATCATCCCGTATACCGATCCGAGTCTGCTGCGCAACGACGTTAAAGATATTTCCGTTAGCCCGTTCACCCTGGTGTTCGAGCACGCCGGTCTGCTCTCTGCGGCGGCTATCATGAACGCGGTTATCCTGACGGCGGTGCTGTCGGCGGGTAACTCCGGGATGTACGCCTCTACGCGTATGTTGTATACCCTGGCGTGCGACGGCAAAGCGCCGCGCATTTTCTCGAAGCTGTCGAGAGGCGGCGTACCGCGCAATGCGCTGTATGCGACTACCGTGATTGCGGCGCTGTGCTTCCTGACCTCGATGTTCGGCAACCAGACGGTTTATCTGTGGCTGCTGAATACCTCCGGGATGACCGGTTTTATCGCCTGGTTGGGTATTGCGATCAGCCACTACCGTTTCCGTCGTGGCTACGTGTTGCAGGGTAACGATATCAATAACCTGCCGTACCGTTCCGGCTTCTTCCCGCTGGGGCCGATCTTCGCTTTCGTACTGTGCCTTATCATTACCCTTGGCCAGAACTACGAAGCCTTCCTCAAGGACACCATTGATTGGGGCGGCGTGGCGGCGACCTACATCGGCATTCCGCTATTCCTGGTTATCTGGTTTGGTTACAAGCTGGTGAAAGGTACCCGCTTCGTGCGCTACAGCGAAATGAAGTTCCCGGAACGCTTTAAAGGCTAATTCCACTCTTTACCGCTTTCGATAAAGCCCTCTTTTAAAGAGGGCTTTTTTTATGCCTGCAAGGCTTACAAACGGACACACTTCTTCATAATTGTATTGATAATTGTAATCATTATCCTTATCATTTCGGAAAAATTCAGGATGAAGCCAATCTCCCTATCTTGCCGCTCAACAACGAAAGGCAAGGGGTGACTAGCCACATCGACTGTAAAAAATTTGCACGCGGCCGCCAGAGCCGCGTGTCGACAAGATGTGCAAGCTGCACCCTTTGTTTGATTTGTAGTTGACCTCATGGAGATTTGGTATGTTCAGGTTAAACCCTTTTGCCCGGGCGGGACTGTGCGCGTCCGTCGTAGCATTGGCATTTCCGGCGCTGGCCGCAAATGATGACGAAACGCTGGTTGTCACCGCCGCGGCGACTGAACAGAGCGTCAAAGATGCCCCCGCCAGTATCAGCGTTATCACCCAACAGGACTTGCAGCGTAAGCCGGTGCAGAACCTGAAGGACGTGCTGCGCGATGTGCCTGGCGTTCAGCTCACCAACGAAGGGGATAACCGTAAGGGCGTGAGTATTCGCGGCCTGAGTAGCAGCTATACGCTGATTCTCATCGATGGCAAACGGGTGAACTCGCGTAATGCTGTCTTCCGCCATAACGATTTCGATCTTAACTGGATCCCGGTGGACTCCATCGAGCGGATTGAAGTAGTGCGCGGCCCGATGTCTTCCCTGTACGGTTCCGACGCGCTCGGCGGCGTGGTCAACATCATTACCAAAAAAATCGGCCAGAAATGGACCGGTACCCTCAGCAGCGATGCCACCATTCAGGAACACCGCGATCGCGGTGACACTTACAACGGCCAGTTCTTCACCAGCGGTCCGCTGATTGACGGCGTGTTGGGCATGAAAGCCTACGGCAGCCTGGCGAAACGCAGTAAAGACGATCAACAATCTTCCAGTAACGCCGCGGGCGAAACGCCGCGCATTGAAGGTTTTACCAGCCGCGACGGCAACGTTGAGTTCGCCTGGACGCCAACGGAGAACCAGGACATTACCGCCGGCTACGGTTTCGATCGCCAGGATCGCGATTCAGACTCGCTCGACAAAAACCGCCTTGAACGCCAAAACTACTCTTTGACCCATAACGGGCGCTGGGATGTCGGCAATAGCGAAGTGAAATTCTACGGCGAGAAAGTGGATAACAAAAATCCAGGGCAGGCGGGCACTATTACTTCTGAGAGTAATGCGGTCGATGGTAAATATGTGATGCCGCTGGGTATGATCAACCAGATCGTCACCCTCGGCGGTGAATGGCGCCACGATAAACTCAAAGATCCGGTAAACCTGAGCAGCGGCGGCAAATCGACTTCCGCCAGCCAGTACGCGCTGTTCCTCGAAGATGAGTGGCGGATCTTTGAACCGCTGGCGCTGACCACCGGCATCCGTATGGACGATCACCAAACCTACGGCGATCACTGGAGCCCGCGTGCGTACCTGGTCTATAACGCCACCGATACCGTGACCGTGAAAGGCGGTTGGGCTACGGCCTTTAAAGCGCCGTCGCTGCTGCAATTGAACCCGGACTGGACCACCAACTCCTGTCGCGGTAGCTGCAGCATTATCGGTAACCCGAATCTGAAGCCGGAAACCAGCGAAAGCTTTGAGCTTGGTCTGTATTACAGCGGTGAAGAGGGCTGGCTGGAAGGTGTTGAAGGCAGCGTGACCGCCTTCCAGAACAACGTTGACGATATGATCGACATCCTGCGCACCTCCAGCGCCAGCGAGGCGCCGGGTTACCCGAACTTCGTCGGCTGGAAGACCGTGAACGGTAAGCGCGTGCCGGTATTCCGCTACTTCAACGTCAACAAAGCGCGGATTAAAGGCGTGGAGACCGAAGTGAAGGTTCCGTTCGGCGAAGAGTGGAAACTGACGGTCAACTATACCTATAACGATGGTCGCGATCTGAGCAACGGCGGCAATAAACCGCTGCAGACGCTGCCGTTCCATACTGCTAACGGTACACTCGACTGGAAACCGCTGGAGGATTGGTCTTTCTACGTCACGGCCAACTATACCGGCGAGCAGCGTGCGGTAAGCGCGACGGGTAAAACCCCAGGCGGTTATACCATGTTCGATATCGGCGCCGCGTGGCAGGTCAGTAAAAACGTGAAACTGCGCTCCGGCGTGCTTAACGTTGGCGACAAAGATCTGAACCGCGACGATTACAGCTATACCGAAGATGGCCGTCGCTACTTTATGGCCGTCGATTACCGCTTCTGATAGCGATGAACCGGGCGATGTAAATCGCCCGCAGAGACTCGCGGCTGAAACTACTTCAGCAGGAACTGCGCATGGAAGCGCAGATGATCTTCTATAAAGGTGGCAATGAAATAGTAGCTGTGGTCGTAGCCGGGCTGGATACGCAGGCTCAGCGGCCACTGTTTCTGTCGCGCCACCTCTGCAAGGACCGCGGGCTGCAGCTGTGCGCCAAGAAACTGGTCGGCGTCACCTTGGTCAATTAAGGTCGGAATGGCATCCCCGGCCTGGCTTGCCTGCATCAGCGCGCAGCTGTCCCACTCCTGCCAGGTCGCTTCATCATCGCCCAGATAAGCGCTGAACGCTTTTTGTCCCCACGGAACTTTGCATGGGTTGACGATCGGCGCGAAGGCCGAGACGCTGGTAAAGCGCCCTGGGTTTTTCAGCGCCATGATGAGCGCGCCGTGGCCGCCCATCGAGTGGCCGCTGATGGCGCAATGGTCGGCGACCTGAAACTGGTGGTTAATCAACTGCGGCAGCTCATCGCGCAGGTAGTCATACATGCGAAAATGGGCCGCCCACGGCGCCTGAGTGGCGTTGAGGTAAAAACCTGCGCCTTTACCGAGATCGTAACCGGCATCATCGGCGACGTCATCGCCGCGCGGGCTGGTGTCGGGCATCACCAGCGCGATACCAAGTTCGGCGGCTATCCGCTGAGCGCCGGCCTTAGTGGTGAAGTTTTCGTCATTGCAGGTCAAACCGGATAGCCAGTACAGCACCGGCGGTGGGGCGGTTTCCGTCGTCGTCGGTAAAAAAATGCTAAACGTCATCGCACAGTTCAGGGTACTGGAGTGATGACGCCAGCGCTGCTGCCGACCCTCGTAACAGCGATGTTCTTCAAGCAGTTCCATCCAGGGCTCCTCGGGTATCTATGTGTAATGCTTAATAATACAGATATTTCATTAACCGGTGAGTAACTTTCACTTTCCCGTCGCGCAAAGCTATTGCATCATTAATACAAGTTATAAAGAACTTCTCTGAACATTTACAGTACTTATGATTGCGCGCGGTAGCGGCGGGGCTCGCTGGCGTGGCGCATCGACAACGTCCAACCGCAGCGGTAAAAATGAAAGGTTGCGCCAATTTCAATAATTATCGTGACGGCTACTGGATTATGTGCGCCACCTCACGCACAATGAGTGCAAACTTTGCCCTCAGAAGAGCAAAGAGCGCCACACCTGCAGGAGAACCTAAATGTCATCATTGAGTAAAGAAGCCATACTCGTTCATGAAGCGCTGGTCGCTCGTGGGCTGGAGACGCCGCTGCGTCCGCCAGTACAAGAAATTGATAATGAAACGCGCAAGCGTCTGATCGCCGGGCACATGACTGAGATTATGCAGCTGCTGAATCTTGATCTCAGTGACGACAGCCTGATGGAGACTCCGCATCGCATCGCAAAAATGTACGTTGATGAGATTTTCTCCGGTCTGGATTACGCCAGATTCCCGAAAATCACCGTTATTGAAAACAAAATGAAAGTTGACGAGATGGTGACGGTTCGCGATATCACGCTGACCAGTACCTGTGAACATCACTTTGTGACGATTGACGGCAAAGCGACCGTTGCTTATATCCCGAAAGATTCGGTAATCGGCCTGTCGAAAATTAACCGCATCGTGCAGTTCTTTGCCCAGCGTCCACAGGTGCAGGAGCGCCTGACGCAGCAGATCCTTACCGCGCTGCAGACTCTGCTCGGTACCAGTAACGTCGCGGTATCCATTGATGCGGTGCATTACTGCGTGAAAGCGCGCGGCATCCGCGATGCGACCAGCGCCACGACCACCACTTCGCTTGGCGGTCTGTTTAAATCCAGCCAGAATACCCGCCAGGAGTTCCTGCGCGCCGTACGTCACCACAATTAATTCGGAGCAGGGTGCATGGAGAGAAACGTCACGCTGGACTTCGTTCGCGGCGTCGCCATCCTCGGCATTCTGCTACTGAATATCACCGCCTTCGGCTTGCCGAAGGCGGCCTATCTTAATCCGGCCTGGGCCGGGAGTATTTCGCCGAGCGACGCCTGGAGCTGGGCAATCCTCGATCTGTTTGCGCAGGTAAAATTTCTCACCCTGTTTGCTCTGCTGTTCGGCGCCGGATTGCAAATGCTGCTGGTACGCGGTAAACGCTGGATCCAGTCGCGGCTAACGCTGCTTGCCCTACTTGGTTTTATTCACGGTCTCTTTTTCTGGGACGGAGATATTCTGCTGGCCTATGCGTTGGTGGGGCTAATTGCCTGGCGCATGGTACGCGATGCCCATCACGTTAAATCGCTATTTAATACCGGCGTAGTGCTATATCTCATCGGTATTGCGGTGCTGGT
Source organism: Klebsiella sp. 141161 (assembly GCF_050600815.1). NCBI lineage: Bacteria > Pseudomonadati > Pseudomonadota > Gammaproteobacteria > Enterobacterales > Enterobacteriaceae > Klebsiella > Klebsiella sp. 141161. The sequence continues at coordinate 337,480 of NZ_JAQIRN010000005.1, forward strand.
ATTGCTGGGGTTGATTTCCGGCAACGGCGCCAGTCGGTCATGGGTGCCCGATGCCGCGAATGTGCAGTATGAGCAGTTCTGGAAGCTCAAAGGCGGTATGGAGGCGGTGAGCAATCGCGCGGATATGCTGTCCGATAACCTGGTGGCGCTTGGCGTGCAGTACGGCTGGCAGCTGGCGGGGATGATGCTAATGGGCGCGGCGCTGATGCGCTGCGGCTGGTTGAAAGGGCAGTTTAGCCTTAGTCACTACCGCCGCGTCGGGGCTGTGCTGATTATTGCCGGAATGATGGTAAATGTGCCGGCCATCGCCGCGCAGTGGTACTTGCAATGGGACTACCGCTGGTGCGGTTTTCTGCTGCAGGCGCCGCGTGAACTGGGCGCGCCGCTACAAACCATTGGCTATGCCGCGCTGGCGTGGGGATTCTGGCCGCAATTATGCCGCTTTCGTCTGGTCGGGGCGATTGCCTGCGTTGGGCGGATGGCGCTCAGTAACTATTTACTGCAAACCCTGATCTGCACCACGCTGTTCTATCATCTCGGCCTGTTTATGAAATTTGACCGTTTTCAGCTGTTGGCCTTTGTGCCGGCGGTGTGGGCCGTTAATCTCCTCTTCTCGCAGTTTTGGCTGCGTCATTTCCGCCAGGGGCCCGTTGAGTGGCTATGGCGACAGTTAACCCTGAGAGCCTCAGGGACATCATCCAGAGATACATCTGTATAACGATCTCGATCACAATCATTAACAAAATGGATGTAACCGTTTCCAGCGGTGTGACCTCACTCACGTAGCGCGGCGCGCGTCGCTGCCAGAATAGCCACCTTGCTGAACACAGGAGGTGGGTGTGACGTATTGCAATGCGATAAAGGCGGGTATGTATGATCACCATTCGTGATGTCGCCCGTCAGGCGGGGGTTTCGGTAGCAACGGTTTCGCGGGTGCTGAATAACAGCGCGCTGGTGAGCCCGGATACCCGGGAGGCAGTGATGAAGGCGGTCGCGCAACTGGGCTATCGGCCGAATGCCAATGCCCAGGCGCTGGCGACCCAGGTTAGCGATACCATTGGCGTGGTGGTGATGGATGTGTCAGACGCCTTTTTCGGCGCGCTGGTGAAAGCGGTGGATACCGTCGCGCAGCAGCATCAGAAATATGTGCTAATCGGCAACAGCTACCATGAAGCTGAAAAAGAGCGTAACGCCATTGAGGTGCTGATTCGCCAGCGCTGTTCGGCGCTTATCGTGCATTCGAAAGCGTTAAGCGATGCCGAACTTGGCGACTTTATGCAGCATATTCCGGGCATGGTGCTGATAAACCGCATTGTGCCGGGTTTCGCGCACCGCTGCGTGGGTCTCGATAACGTCAGCGGCGCGCTAATGGCTACGCGAATGCTGCTCAATCACGGCCATCAGCGGATTGGCTATCTCTCTTCCAATCACGGCATTGAGGATGATGAACTGCGCCGCGAAGGGTGGAGTAAAGCGCTGCAGGAGCAGGGCATTATCGCGCCGGATAGCTGGGTGGGCTCAGGTTCGCCGGATATGCAGGGCGGCGAAGCGGCGATGGTTGAACTGCTGGGGCGTAATTTAGGCCTGACGGCGGTGTTTGCCTATAACGACAGTATGGCTGCCGGCGCGCTCACCACCCTCAAGGATAACGGCATTGCCGTGCCGCAGCATCTCTCGCTGATTGGTTTTGATGACATTCCCATTTCCCGTTACACCGATCCGCAGCTGACCACGGTGCGCTATCCCATAATGTCGATGGCTAAACTGGCTACCGAACTGGCGCTACAAGGGGCGGCAGGAAAACTCGATAGTGAGGCCAGCCACTGTTTTATGCCCACGCTGGTGCGGCGCCATTCGGTGACGCAGAAGCAAAGTGTGGGGCCGATCACTAACTGAATCTATCAATCGATGTAACCGCTTTCAATCTGTGAGTAAATTCACAGTATATTAACATTCCGCTGTTTATGATGGCAGCGTTGACCAGTCCGAACCAGGCTGTGCTGATGATGCGTTTAAACATCATCTTAAACAATAGGTTAGGCACTTGATGAAGCCGTTTTTCTGGAGCGTTACCCTACACGGAAGACAGAATTAACGTTGTGAATATCGTTGTGCGGTAACCCTAATGTAACAACTCCCGCCAGCTATCTTCACGCCAAAAAAAACGATGCAAAATAATAAAACCGGAGATTCCATGAATAAGAAGGTCTTAGCTCTGTCCGCCGTCATGGCTGGCATGCTTTTCGGCGCCGCAGCGCATGCCGCGGATACCCGTATCGGCGTTACGATCTACAAGTATGACGACAACTTCATGTCCGTCGTGCGTAAAGCTATCGAAAAAGACGGCAAATCTGCGCCGGATGTGAAACTGCTGATGAATGACTCGCAGAACGATCAGTCCAAACAGAACGATCAGATCGACGTGCTGCTGGCGAAGGGGGTGAAGGCGCTGGCCATCAACCTGGTTGACCCGGCGGCGGCGGGTACGGTTATCGACAAAGCGCGCGGGCAAAATGTGCCGGTGGTGTTCTTTAACAAAGAGCCATCGCGCAAGGCGCTGGATAGCTACGATAAAGCCTACTATGTAGGTACCGACTCCAAAGAATCCGGGATTATCCAGGGCGATCTTATCGCCAAACACTGGAAAGCGAACCCAAACTGGGATCTGAACAAAGATGGTCAGATTCAGTTTGTCCTGTTGAAAGGCGAGCCGGGCCACCCGGACGCCGAAGCGCGTACTTCCTACGTCATCAAAGAGCTGAATGAAAAAGGGCTTAAAACTCAGCAACTGGCGTTAGATACCGCCATGTGGGATACCGCGCAAGCGAAAGATAAAATGGACGCCTGGCTCTCCGGCCCGAACGCTAACAAAATCGAAGTGGTCATCGCTAACAACGATGCGATGGCGATGGGCGCGGTAGAAGCGCTGAAAGCGCATAACAAGAGCAGCATTCCTGTGTTCGGCGTCGATGCCCTGCCTGAAGCGCTGGCGCTGGTGAAATCCGGCGCGATGGCCGGTACCGTGCTGAACGATGCCAATAACCAGGCGAAAGCGACTTTCGATCTGGCGAAGAACCTGGCTGACGGCAAAGAGCCCGCTGCTGGCACCAACTGGAAAATTGAGAATAAGATTGTCCGCGTACCGTACGTAGGCGTCGATAAAGACAACCTCAGCCAGTTTATCGGTAAATAAGTTTTACATGCATTGCGGGCGCGTTCAGCGCGTCCGATTATTCCTGATACCGAAGCCGATTTTGCTGCGATATAACTTATCGTCGCGGATCGTCACGAACGCAGCCAGGTATAACTATGGTCAGCAATAATAGCGTACAGTCGGGCGAATATTTGTTGGAAATGAGCGACATCAACAAATCCTTCCCCGGCGTTAAAGCTCTTGATAATGTCAACCTGAAGGTTCGTCCGCACTCTATCCATGCATTAATGGGGGAGAATGGCGCGGGTAAATCGACATTATTAAAATGCTTATTTGGGATCTATCAAAAAGATTCCGGCAGTATTCTTTTTCAGGGAAAAGAGATCGATTTCCATTCGGCGAAAGAAGCGTTGGAAAACGGTATTTCTATGGTGCACCAGGAATTAAACCTGGTACTTCAACGTTCGGTCATGGACAACATGTGGCTGGGACGCTACCCCACCAAAGGCATGTTTGTCGATCAGGATAAAATGTATCGCGATACCAAAGCGATATTTGATGAGCTCGATATTGATATTGATCCGCGCGCTCGCGTGGGAACTTTATCGGTATCTCAGATGCAGATGATTGAAATAGCGAAGGCATTCTCTTATGACGCCAAAATCGTCATTATGGATGAGCCTACCTCATCGCTGACCGAGAAAGAGGTCAATCACCTGTTTAAAATAATCCGCAAGCTGAAAGAGCGTGGCTGCGGTATTGTTTATATCTCCCATAAAATGGAGGAGATATTTCAGCTCTGCGATGAGATTACTATCCTGCGCGATGGTCAGTGGATTGCCACCCAGCCGCTGGAAGGGCTAGATATGGATAAGATCATTGCGATGATGGTTGGCCGTTCGCTGAACCAGCGTTTTCCGGATAAACAAAACAAACCGGGTGAAGTAATCCTTGAAGTTCGAAACCTGACCTCGTTGCGCCAGCCGTCAATTCGCGATGTCTCATTCGATCTGCATAAAGGCGAAATCCTCGGCATTGCCGGACTGGTGGGCGCTAAACGTACCGATATCGTTGAAACGCTGTTTGGCATCCGCGAAAAGGCCAGCGGCACCATTACCCTGCATGGTAAAAAAATTAATAACCATAGCGCTAACGAGGCGATAAACCACGGCTTTGCGCTGGTGACCGAAGAGCGTCGCTCGACGGGAATTTATGCTTACCTCGATATTGGTTTTAACTCGCTGATATCAAATATCAAGAAGTATAAAAACAAGGTCGGCCTGCTGGATAATTCGCGGATGAAAAGCGATACCCAATGGGTTATCGATTCCATGCGGGTTAAAACCCCGGGCCATCAAACGCAAATCGGTTCGCTTTCCGGTGGTAACCAGCAGAAGGTTATTATCGGCCGTTGGTTATTAACCCAGCCGGAAATATTAATGCTTGATGAACCGACCCGTGGAATTGACGTCGGCGCGAAATTTGAAATTTACCAGCTGATTGCCGAACTGGCCAAAAAAGATAAAGGCATCATTATTATCTCTTCTGAAATGCCGGAGCTGCTGGGAATTACCGACCGTATTCTGGTTATGAGCAACGGGCTGGTTGCCGGAATTGTTGAGACCAAAACCACGACGCAAAATGAAATTCTGCGTCTTGCATCATTGCACCTTTGAGATCAGGGGCTTTCCATGAGTGCGTTAAATAAAAAGAGTTTCCTCACTTACCTGAAAGAGGGTGGGATTTACGTTGTCCTTTTGGTCTTACTGGCCATTATTATTTTCCAGGACCCGACCTTCTTAAGTTTGCTGAACTTAAGTAACATCCTGACGCAATCCTCGGTACGTATTATCATCGCGCTCGGCGTCGCTGGGCTGATTGTCACCCAGGGGACCGACCTTTCCGCCGGACGTCAGGTTGGTCTGGCGGCGGTGGTAGCGGCTACCATGCTGCAGGCGGTGGATAACGCCAACAAGGTTTTCCCGGAGATGGCGACCATGCCGATCCCGTTGGTTATCCTGCTGGTCTGCGCGATTGGCGCGGTGATTGGCTTGATTAACGGTATCGTCATTGCCTATCTCAACGTGACGCCGTTTATCACTACCTTGGGTACAATGATCATCGTTTACGGTATCAACTCCCTGTACTACGACTTTGTCGGCGCGTCGCCGATTTCCGGTTTCGACAGCCACTTCTCGCAGTTTGCCCAAGGCTTTGTCGCTTTAGGTTCATTCCGCCTGTCGTACATTACTTTCTACGCGCTGATCGCTATCTTCTTCGTGTGGATCCTGTGGAATAAAACCCGTTTCGGTAAAAACATCTTCGCTATCGGCGGCAACCCGGAAGCGGCGCGTGTCTCCGGCGTTAACGTGGCGCTGAACCTGCTGATGATTTATGCCCTGTCCGGGGTGTTTTACGCCTTCGGCGGGCTGTTGGAAGCCGGACGTATCGGTTCGGCGACCAACAACCTCGGCTTTATGTACGAACTGGATGCGATTGCCGCCTGCGTGGTGGGGGGCGTTTCCTTCAGCGGCGGCGTGGGTACGGTTTTCGGCGTGGTGACCGGGGTTATTATCTTTACCGTCATCAACTATGGTCTGACCTACATCGGCGTCAATCCGTACTGGCAGTACATTATTAAAGGGGCGATTATCATCTTCGCCGTGGCGCTGGATTCACTGAAATACGCGCGCAAGAAATAAGATTGAACGCATCAAAAACCCGCGCCTGGCGCGGGTTTTTTTATACCTCAAATCGACCAAACGACGGCGGCTATTTTTCTTTCTGTAGCTCCAGTAACTGCTCGGGCGTGACCGCCGGGTAGGATTGCGCATCCTCCGGAACTTCATGCTGCTGCGCCGGGATGGGGATCAGCGGCCCGAGGAAACGCGGCTCGCGTTTGAAGATATAGAGATCCGCCAGCGCGCCAAACCGGGCACCAAACTCGCGCAGACGCACGGTCCACATATCCTTCGGCGAAGGCACCGCATAGCACTGCGCCTGAATCCCCATATGCAGGGCGATAAACAATGCACGCTCGCAGTGGAAGCGCTGGGTGATAATAATAAAATCATTGGTATCGAACACTTTGCGGGTGCGCACGATCGAATCGAGGGTGCGGAAACCGGCGTAGTCCAGCACGATATCCGCCGGATCGACGCCGGCTTTGATCAGATCCCGGCGCATGGTCATCGGTTCGTTATAGCTTTGCAGGGCGTTGTCACCGCTTAACAGCAGATAATTAACCTTACCGCTATTGTAGGCGTTGAGCGCGCCCTGGATCCGGTAACGATAATACTGATTGATCACGCCGGTGCGATAATATTTGGCAGTACCCAACACCACGCCAACCTGGCGGTAGGGGAGATCCTGCAGCTCATCGTAAATATAGGGCGCGGTTTTCCAGCTCATCCAGCGGTCAAGACCCAGCACGGTCAACAGCAGCAGGCCGAGCAGGACTAACAGGCTGTATAACACACGCTTTAACATGAACTTGACTCAATGGTGGACGAGGGAAGCTTCAGGCTACTTTACCCGCCGGGTAAGCGCAAGAAACCATCGTTTAATTGCGGGGATTTTCAGCAATATGGCAGATTACCGAATCCAGGCCGGAGAAGCCAAAGGCGCATCCGGCAATCTGCTCAGACTATCGGGCTAGTTAACCTAACAGCACGCGGTCGATATTCTGACAGCCTAACGCTTTCAGGGTTGCGACGGTCGCATCCCACTGGATAAGCGATGCATCGGCTTTCTCGGCCAGCAGCGCGCGCTGGATATCCGGATAGTCGTAACCGTTAAGGCTCAGCAGGTTCAGCGCGCCCTGCAGCGGCGGTAGCGTCGGATTGAACGCCGCGTTTTCCGCGTAGCTGCCGCAGAAAATGGTGCCGTCTTTCAGCTCCAGCGCCACGCCGGAAGGGGAGTCGCTGTACGGCGCGTGGCAGCGGTTCGCCGCCTGAATAGCCGCCTGCGTGAGCGCATCGCCGCTGAGAGGGAAGCCGTGATCCTGCTCATCCATCAACAGAGTTTTGATTTCCAGATCTTTCGGGCCAAAGGCGTCCGGCAGATAGTGCTGCAGGGAGTGCGCTTCGCGACCCGGCAGATGAATGCGCAGCGCCAGACCGCTGTTCAGTTCATTCATAAACTGGCGGCAGTGGCCGCAAGGCGTGTAGTTGACGGTAATGGCGCGCAGGGATTTTTCGCCGCGTAGCCAGGCGTGGCTGATGGCGCTCTGTTCCGCGTGGACGGTCTGTTGCATGGTGGCGCCGAGGAATTCCATGTTGCCGCCGAAGTACCAGCGACCGCTCACGCCGCGGGCGATAGCGCCAACGTTAAAGTGAGAAAGATCGGCGCGGGCGCAGGCGGCGGCAAGCGGCAGTAGCGCAAAGGCCAGCGCGTCTTCATCCAAACCTGTTGCTTGTTGTAGCGTCGCCACCTGATCGGCTTCGAGCAGCGCCGGGAAGTGCGGGTCTGCGAGCATCGGGGCGATGGCCGCCTGCAGGTCTGCCGCCAGATTAGTCAAAGCAGCTTGAAAACGAGAGTGCATAGCGTTGCCTCATAACAATGTAATGGGAAGCTAGTGTACGGGCCCGCACGGGACCCATATGTGACATAGGTCTCATTGTTTATGCAACGCTAATTTGTTGCATTTATAAATGTGATGTAAATCACAGTTATCTAACAACAGCGACGATCACCGGGAACAGAAAAGGCGCGACCAGCGAGGTAATAATTCCGCACAGTACCAGCGCCAGCGAGCTAAACGCCCCTTCCTGGTAGTCCAGTTCGGCGCAACGCGCGGTGCCGAGGGCGTGCGAGGCGGTACCCATCGACAGGCCGCGGGATGCTTTAGTATGAATACGCATGGCGTTAAGCAGCGTATGGCCGAACACCGCGCCGAGGATCCCAACGAAAATGACGCACACGGCGCTAATCGCTGGAATACCGCCAATACTGCCGCTGACCGCCATGGCAATTGGCGTGGTGACGGATTTTGGCATGATGGAAGCGGCGATTTGCGGGGTGGCGCCCATCAGCAGAGCGACGGTGGTACCGGTGATCATCGCCACGCAGCTACCGATAAAGCAGATGGTGATGATGGATTTCCAACGCGCGCGGATCTGGTGCAGTTGTTCATACAGCGGAAAGGCCAGCGCAACCACCGCCGGCTGCAGCAGGTCGTTAAGGATTTTGCTGCCGGCAAAATAGCGTTCATAAGAAATACCGGTGACCAGCAGAAAAGGAATAATGACCACCATGGCGACCAGCAGTGGGTTGAGCAGCGGAAATTTAAACCGCGCCGCCAGCTTGCGGGCAAGGAAAAAGACAATCAGCGTTAACGGTAGCGACCACCACATTTCATGGATCATTTTTTACTTCCTTTTTGCCCGATGATTTTGCGTTCACCGTGGACCAGATGCGAGCTCCAGCTCACCACCAAAAAGACTAATAAGGTACTGACGGCGCAGGATACCGCCACCGGCCCCAGCTGCGCGCGCAGCAAATCCCAGTACTGCATTACGCCAACGCCGATAGGCACGAACAGCAGCGCCATGTAGCGAATCAGAATGTTGCAGCCGGGATTGACCCACTGCGGCGGCATAATTTGCAGCGCCAGCAGCACGAACAAAATCAGCATGCCGATAATGCTGCCGGGGATGGTGATGGGCAGCAGCCCGGCGATAAAAATGCCTGCATACAAGCAGGCGTAAATCAGGACGAAAGCTCGCACATACTGCCAGATAATATTCAGCGACTTACTCATGGTAATAACCCTTGATGAACTGCCATTCATCATACAATTAAACCCTGAAATGTGCTACCGATCACATCATGAATTCTACGCATCGTCAGCATAGAAAATGGGAACAGCGGCCTTATTCTGCGAGGTAGTGCAGAAAACGAGTGAGCGCCAGCGACGGTACTTCGCTTTTGCGCCAGAACACCCCAACGCTACCTTTTTGTTCAATACGCGGCAAATTCAGAATCGTCAGCTGCCGATGTTCGGCGTAATGCTGCGCCAGCCGCAAAGAAAGAATAGAGATCATATCGCTGCTTTGCAGCAAATTGCTGGTGACATTCATCGAGGCCGACTCGATAGTATTCTCCGGCAGCATGACGCCGTTATCGACCAGCGCGTTATCAATACTCTGACGAATGGGCGTGCCGGTAGGCCAGACTATCCAGCGCCAGGCGGCAAGATCCGCCCAGCTCAAACGCGGCATGCTGGCCAGCGGATGGTCCGGACGGGCGACGAAGCACACCGGTTCGGTATAGAGCACTCGGTAGTTAAGCGGCAGTTCCAGCGCGCGCCCGCCAACACGTCCGACGACCACATCGACCACGCCGGAGAGCAGGTCGTGCAGCAGCGGGGTCATCACTTTTTCTTCGATATTCAGATGCAGGGTCGGCATCTCTTTAAGCAGGGCGAGGATCGCCTGCGCCACGCAGTCTGTCGCCACCGGCGAGCAGCCGATCATCAGGCTGCCGACCAGCCCGCCTTGTTTAAAGCGCTCGATCTCGTACTGCGAGCGCGACATGTCGTTGATTAGCCGCTGGGCATGCTGAAGCAGCAGTTTACCGCCTTCCGAAGGGCGCAGGCCCTTACTGTGGCGCTCAAAGAGCGGCATGCCGACTTCTTCTTCAAATTGCGTCAGCCACTTAGAGAGTGCGGGCTGGGTAATATTCATCATTTTCGCGACCTGCGTGAGATTGCCTTGCTCACCCAGCGCCACCAGCATTTTTAAATGCTGCAGCTTCAACTTTTGCGTCCAGTTCGCCATCAGCCGATAACCTCCAGGTTATGTCTATGCCCGAAAAGCCATTGTACATTTCATCGCCATGGTTACAAAATCGCAACATAAAAGAAATAAATACAACATCTACCCTGACCTGCACTGAGGCATCATTATGGCTCAACGACGTGAACTACAGACGTTACTTAACGCAGCGCCGGTTGGCGCCCTGCAGTGGCGTGTGATTATCTGCTGTTTTCTGGTGGTCATGCTTGATGGTTTCGACACCGCTGCCATTGGTTTTATCGCCCCCGATATCCGCGTTCACTGGCAATTGAGCGCCAGCGACCTCGCGCCGCTGTTTGGCGCCGGGCTATTGGGATTGACCGCCGGGGCGCTGCTCTGCGGCCCGCTTTCCGACCGCTTCGGTCGTAAACGGGTGATTGAGTTCTGCGTCGCGCTGTTTGGCTTATTTAGCCTGCTCTCCGCATTCTCGACGAATCTTGAGATGCTGGTTATCCTGCGTTTCCTCACCGGTCTGGGATTGGGCGGGGCGATGCCCAACACCATCACCATGACCTCGGAATATCTGCCCGCCCGCCGCCGCGGCGCGTTAGTTACCCTGATGTTCTGCGGCTTCACGCTGGGTTCGGCGCTGGGCGGCGTGGTGAGCGCCCAACTGGTGGCGCATATCGGCTGGCACGGCATTCTGGCCTTAGGCGGGATCCTGCCGCTGCTGCTGGCCGTCGCGCTGCTGTGGGCGCTGCCGGAGTCGCCGCGCTGGCAGGTTCGTCGCGGACTGCCGCAGGCGACTATCGCCAAAACCGTCAGCGCTATCACCGGCGAGCGCTATCCCGAGACCCATTTCTGGCTGGATGAACCGGCAGCCGGGCCGAAAGGCAGCATTAGCCAGCTGTTTGTCGGCCGCCAGTTGACGATCACCTTGATGCTCTGGGTGGTGTTCTTTATGAGCCTGCTGATTATCTATTTACTCTCCAGCTGGATGCCGACGCTGCTTAACCATCGTGGTATCGATTTGCAGCACGCTTCGTGGGTGACCGCCGCGTTTCAGGTGGGCGGCACGCTTGGCGCACTGTTGCTCGGCATCCTGATGGATCGTTTCAATCCCTTCCTTGTGCTGGCGCTGAGTTACTGCCTGGGGGCGTTGTGCATCGTGATGATCGGTTTAAGCGAAAACGGTTTGTGGCTGATGGCGCTGGCGATTTTCGGCACCGGCATTGGCGTGAGTGGTTCGCAGGTAGGCCTGAATGCGCTGACCGCCACGCTTTACCCTACTCAGAGCCGCGCGACCGGGGTCAGCTGGTCCAATGCCGTAGGCCGCTGCGGCGCCATCGTGGGTTCGCTCTCCGGCGGCATGATGATGGCGATGAATCTCTCTTTCGACACGCTGTTTTACGTTATAGCGGTACCGGCGGCGATCGGCGCGGTGATGCTCATCATGCTGATGCTGGCGGTTCGCCGTCCTGGAACTGTACCCGACGCGCTGCCCTCTGCGGGTGTCGCGAATAAATAAGGAGAACAATAATGACCCTATCTACTCCGCAATCGAACCGCGAACGCCAGCAGTTCTACCAGCATATTGCCGGGCAGAATCTGACCCCGCTGTGGGAATCGCTGCACCACCTGGTGCCGCAAACGCCGAATGCCAACTGCGCCCCGGCGTACTGGAACTATCAGGAAATTCGCCCGCTGCTGCTGGAAAGCGGGCAGTTAATCGGCGCTAAAGAGGCGGTGCGTCGGGTACTGGTGCTGGAGAACCCGCAGCTGCGCGGCCAGTCGTCCATTACCGCGTCGCTGTATGCCGGCCTGCAGCTCATCATGCCGGGCGAGGTGGCGCCGAGCCACCGTCACAACCAGTCGGCGCTGCGCTTTATCGTGGAAGGCCACGGCGCGTTTACCGCCGTCGACGGCGAGCGCACGCCAATGCGCCCCGGCGATTTTATTCTGACTCCGCAGTGGCGCTGGCACGATCACGGCAATCCTGGCGATGAACCGGTGGTCTGGCTCGATGGTCTCGATTTACCGCTGGTCAACTATCTTGGCTGCGGCTTTGCTGAAGATTATCCGCAGGAACAACAGCCAGTGACGCGTAAAGAGGGCGATTACCTGCCGCGCTACGCTGCCAACATGCTGCCGCTGCGCCATCAGGTGGGAAATTCCTCGCCGATTTTTAACTACCGCTACGACCGTAGCCGCGAGGCGCTGCATGACCTGACCCATCTTGGCGAGGCCGACGAATGGGACGGCTACAAGATGCGCTACGTCAACCCGGTCACCGGCGGCTATCCGATGCCCTCGATGGGCGCTTTCCTGCAACTGTTGCCGAAAGGGTTCCGGTCGCGGGTGGCGAAAACCACCGACAGCACCATCTACCACGTAGTGGAAGGTAGCGGCCAGGTGACGATTGGCGAACAAACCTTTGCATTCCAGGCGAAAGACATCTTCGTGGCGCCTACCTGGCACGGCGTATCGTTCAACGCCTGCGAAGAGTGCGTGTTATTTAGCTTCTCGGACCGTCCGGTACAGGAGGCCTTAGGCCTGTTCCGCGAAGCGCGTTATTAATAAGAAGGAAAACAATGATGACTCAATACGTTTTTGCCCCCCAGGCGCCGATTAGCATCCCGGTTGTTGGCAGCGATGAGCAATTCCCGGTACGCCGCGTTTACTGCGTTGGCCGTAACTATGCCGCCCACGCCCGTGAAATGGGCTTCGACCCGGATCGCGAACCGCCGTTCTTCTTTTGCAAACCGGCGGATGCGGTTGTGCCGGTGGCGGCTGGCGAAACGCTGGATCTGCCGTACCCGGCGCAGACCGACAACTATCACTACGAGATTGAGCTGGTGGTCGCCATCGGCAAAGCGGGACGCGACATCCCGCTTGAGCAGGCGCAGGAATATATCTGGGGCTATGCTACCGGACTCGATATGACCCGCCGCGACCGCCAGATGGAGATGCGCCAAATGGGGCGCCCGTGGGAAATAGGTAAAGCATTCGATCTTTCCGCTCCTGTCGCGCCGCTGCATAAAGCCGCCGAGGCGCGCGAGGTGAATCAGGCCGGGATCTGGCTGCAGGTGAACGGTGAAGATCATCAGCGTAGCGATATACGCCACCTCATCTGGTCAGTAAATGAAACCATCAGCTATCTCTCGGGCTTTTTTGAACTGCAGCCCGGCGATCTGATTTTCACCGGCACGCCGGAGGGCGTCGGCGCGGTGGTGAAGGGCGATGTGATTACCGGCAACGTAGACGGACTGACGCCTATCGCCGTTCGCGTGGTGTGAGGTGAACAATGAAGCTGTACAGTTTTTTTAATAGCTCTGCCTCATACCGGGTGCGCATCGCACTGGCCCTCAAGGGCATCGATTATCAGAGCGTGGGGGTGAATATCCGCATCGGGGCGCAGAATGCGCTGGACTACCGGCGGCTCAATCCGGTGGGGCTGGTGCCGACGCTTATCACCGATGACGGTGAATCGCTGGGCCAGTCGCTGGCGATAGTTGACTGGCTTGACCGCCACTACCCACAAATGCCGCTGCTGCCGCAGGAGGATCCGGCGCGGATGCGGGTGCTGGAGATGGTCTACGCCATCGCCTGCGATATTCATCCGATTAATAACATGCGGGTTTTACGCTACCTTAGCGATGAGTTGAAGGTCAGCGAAGCGGACAAAAAACGCTGGTATGCCCACTGGATCCAGCAGGGGCTCAGCGCGCTGGAGCAACTGCTGCGGCAGGCGAAATCCGGCGCTTACTGCGTCGGCGATAGGCCAACGCTCGCCGACTGTTGCCTGGTGCCGCAGTGGGCTAACGCGCAGCGAATGGGGTGCGATCTGAGCCATTATCCGCGCTGCCAGGCGGTTTACGATGCCTGTACCCGGCTACCGGCGTTTATTGCCGCCGCGCCGGAAAATCAACAAGACAAAATTCCGGCCTAGGGAGGAGGGAAAATGGCGAAAGTGACGCGAGCAATTATTGTCGGCGGCGGCATTGGCGGCGCGGCGACGGCGCTCTCTCTGGCGCGCCAGGGGATCAAAGTGATGCTGCTGGAAAAGGCGCATGAAATCGGCGAAATCGGCGCCGGTATTCAACTGGGGCCGAATGCGTTTTCAGCGCTGGATAGTCTGGGCGTCGGCGAAGTGGCGCGCCAGCGTGCGGTGTTTACCGACCATATCACTATGATGGATGCGGTGAATGGGGAAGAGGTGGTGCGTATCGAGACCGGGCAGGCCTTCCGTGACCATTTCGGCGGCCCGTATGCGGTGATCCATCGGGTGGACATTCACGCCACCGTCTGGGAAGCCGCGCTGACCCATCCCGGCGTGGAATACCGGACTTCAACTCAGGTGGTGGATATCCGCCAGACCGCCGACGACGTGACGGTCTTTGATGACAAAGGCAATAGCTGGACCGCCGATATTCTGCTGGGCTGTGACGGCGTGAAGTCAGTGGTGCGCCAGAGTCTGCTCGGCGATGCGCCGCGGGTCACCGGCCACGTGGTGTACCGCGCGGTGATCGAGGCGGCCGACATGCCGGAGGACCTGCGGATTAACGCGCCGGTGCTGTGGGCCGGGCCGCATTGTCATCTGGTGCATTATCCGCTGCGCGGCGGCAAACAGTACAACCTGGTGGTCACTTTCCATAGCCGCGAAAGCGAAGAGTGGGGCGTGCGCGACGGTAGCAAAGAAGAGGTGCTTTCTTACTTTAAAGGGATTCATCCCCGTCCGCGGCAGATGCTCGACAAACCAACGTCCTGGCGCCGCTGGTCTACCGCCGACCGCGAGCCGGTTGCAAAGTGGGGTAACGATCGCATTACCCTGGTCGGCGATGCCGCCCACCCGGTGGCGCAGTATATGGCGCAAGGCGCCTGCATGGCGCTGGAGGATGCGGTAACGATAGGTAAAGCGCTGCAGCAGTGCGACGGCGACGCCGCTCGCGCCTTCGCGCTGTACGAGTCGGTGCGTATTCCGCGTACCGCGCGAATTGTCTGGTCAACCCGTGAAATGGGGCGGATTTATCACGCGGCGGGGGTCGAACGGCAGGTACGTAATCTGCTATGGAAGGGCAAAACGCAGGATGAATTTTACCGCGGTATCGAGTGGCTTTACGGCTGGAAAGAGGATAACTGCCTCGCACCACGCTAAGGTCTGGTATTGAGATCTTTAAACCGACGCACAGAGGCGCTACCATAGCGCCTCTTTTTTTTCCGGGTAACGATATGCGTGTATTACTGGCGCCAATGGAAGGCGTGCTCGATTCGCTGGTGCGCGAGCTGCTGACCGAGGTTAATGATTACGATCTGTGCATCACCGAATTTCTGCGCGTGGTGGACCAACTGCTGCCGGTAAAATCGTTCTACAGACTGTGCCCGGAACTGCACCATCAAAGTCGCACTCCGTCCGGCACCCGCGTGCGCGTGCAATTGTTGGGGCAATACCCGCAATGGCTGGCGGAAAACGCCGCCCGCGCGGTGGAGCTTGGCTCTTGGGGCGTGGATTTAAACTGCGGTTGTCCATCGAAGCTGGTGAACGGCAGCGGCGGTGGCGCAACGTTACTGAAAGATCCCGAACTTATCTATCGCGGGGCGAAAGCCATGCGCGAAGCGGTTCCCGATCACCTGCCGGTGACGGTGAAAGTTCGCCTCGGCTGGGACAGCGGCGAACGGCGCTTCGAAATCGCCGACGCGGTCCAGCAGGCGGGCGCCAGCGAGCTGGTGGTGCATGGCCGCACCAAAGAGGATGGTTACAAAGCTGAACGCATCAACTGGCAGGCCATCGGCGAAATCCGCCAGCGCCTGACTATTCCGGTGGTTGCTAACGGCGAAATCTGGGACTGGCAAAGCGCGCAGGAGTGCATGGCGGCTACCGGCTGTGATTCGGTGATGATTGGCCGCGGCGCGCTCAACGTGCCGAATCTCAGTCGGGTAATCAAATACAATGAACCGCGTATGCCGTGGCCGCAGGTGGTTGAGTTACTTAAAAAATATACCCAGCTGGAAAAGCAGGGGGATACCGGTTTATATCACGTGGCGCGCATTAAGCAGTGGCTGGGCTATTTACGCAAGGAATATACTGAAGCGCTTGGCGTCTTTAATGAAATTCGCACCTTGCAAACCTCAGCAGAGATAGCGCACGCCATTGCTCGTTATTAGATAAGATGTGTTAATCCGTACGCACTTTATTAATTAGCACTCATTCCTGCACGATGCGACGCGAGCTGTATCACGTTTTTATTCCCTCGCGCTTGAGTCGCCGCAAGAAGTTGATACAGTGCAAACGTTGGATTGCTACTGCTTCGGCAGGCGAAACCTGATTACCTGGCATTTGTCGGGGGTCAGGTTTTTTTGTTTCTGGGGTTCATATGCTAATCGCCAAAGTACTTAATAATAACGTGGTGGTAGTGGTCAACGAGCAGCAGCGCGAACAGGTGGTGATGGGGCGAGGGCTGGCCTTTCAAAAGCGCGTGGGCGACTCGTTGGACGAAAGTAAAATTGAAAAAGTCTTCGCCTTACAAAGCGATGAACTGGTTGGCCGCTTAGGCGAATTACTCAGTCAGATACCGTTAGAAGTGATGACCACCTGCGATCGTATCATCGAGCTGGCCCGCGGGCGGTTGGGAAAGTTACAGGAAAGTTTGTACATCACCTTAACTGACCACTGTCACTTTGCCATCGAGCGGCAGAAAAACGGCGTCGCGATTCGCAACGTGCTGCTGTGGGAGATTAAACGGCTGTATCCGAAGGAGTTCGAACTGGGGCAGGAGGCGAGGGCCATCATCGCCCGCCGGCTGGGCGTCGAGCTTGCCGAGGATGAAGCCGGGTTTATCGCTTTGCATCTGGTGACGGCGCAGCTCAACAGCGAAATGCCGGAAGTGATGCACGTGACGCGGGTGATGCAGGAGATCCTGCAACTGGTGAAGTACCAGCTGCAGCTTAACTACGATGAAGAGTCGCTCAGCTACCAGCGCTTTGTGACCCATCTGAAGTTTTTCGCCCAGCGCATGTTAACGCGAACGGTAGTGCAGGATGACGACGTTACGCTGCACAGTGCGGTGAAAGATAACTACGCCAAAGCGTGGAAGTGCGCGGAAACGGTGGCGAAGCACCTGCAAAAGAATTATCAACGGGCGCTGACCACCGAAGAGATTATGTTTCTTGCCATTCATATCGAGCGGGTAAGAAAAGAGGGGCGTTAATTCCCCCACAAAACTGGATTGTTACTGCATGATGCAGGCAAAACCTGAGCGCGACGCCAACCGGCGTGGTTCTCGGGTTTTTTTATTTTTAATACTCAGTCGCCGGTTGTCTGTGGGCAGCGGCAGTAAGGAAAAGAGCATGGAATATAAAGCACTCGCGCAGGATATTCTTCACCGCGTCGGCGGCAAAGAGAATATTGTGAGTCTGGTTCACTGCGCGACACGTCTGCGTTTTAAATTGAAAGATAATGCTAAGGCCGATGCCGAAGGGCTGAAGGCGAACCCCGGCGTGATCATGGTGGTAGAAAGCGGCGGCCAGTTTCAGGTGGTCATCGGTAACCATGTTCACGATGTCTGGCTGGCAGTGCGCCAGCAGGCGGGGTTAAGCGACGACAGCGAACCGGTAACACAGGAGAAAGCGGCGAAAAGCTCGATATTAAGTCAGCTCATCGATATCATTTCCGGCATCTTTACCCCTTTTATTGGCGTAATGGCGGCGACGGGTCTGCTGAAAGGACTGCTGGCGCTGGCGCTAACCTGCGGATGGCTCACGCCGCAACAGGGGACCTATAAAATCTGGTTTGCCGCCAGTGATGCGCTGTTCTTTTTCTTCCCGCTGTTTCTTGGCTACACCGCTGGCAAAAAGTTTGGCGGCAACCCGTTCATCTCAATGGTGATCGGCGGCGCATTAACCCACCCGCTGATGATTCAGGCCTTTGAAGCCAGTCAGACGGGGGCACCAATGGAACACTTCCTCGGTATACCGGTGACCTATATCAATTATAGCTCCTCGGTGATCCCGATTATCCTCGCCTCCTGGGTCTGCTGCTGGCTGGAACGTAAGAGTAATGCGGTGCTGCCGTCGGCGATGAAGAACTTTTTTACTCCGGCAATCTGTCTTGCGGTGGTTGTGCCGCTGACCTTTCTGGTGATAGGCCCGCTGGCGACCTGGCTGAGCCACATGATTGCCAATGGCTATCAGGTTATCTACGTTTTTGCCCCATGGCTGGCAGGCGCGGTGCTGGGCGCGCTATGGCAGGTATGCGTTATCTTCGGCCTGCACTGGGGGCTGATACCGCTGATGATCAATAACATGACCGTGTTGGGGCATGATTCTATGCTGCCGATCATTCTGCCGGCGGTGATAGCCCAGGTAGGCGCCGTGCTGGGGATACTGCTGGCCACGCGCGATTCGCGTCAGCGGATGCTGGCTGGTTCCGCGTTTTCCGCCGGGCTGTTTGGCATCACTGAGCCTGCCATTTATGGCCTGACCCTTCCGTTACGTCGCCCGTTTATTTTTGGTTGTATCGCCGGCGCGATTGGCGGCGCGATTACCGCCTTCAGTAATAGCTACGCCTATTCCTTTGGGGTGCCGAACATTTTCTTTCCGGCGCAGATGATCCCACCCGGCGGTATTGATTTTAGCGTGTGGGGCGGATTAATCGGCACCGGGGTGGCTTTCATTCTCGCCTGCGTATTGACCTTCTTCGCCGGCTTACCGCGCAGCCAGGCGGAAGGCGCCGTCGTCGTCGCGCCTGCGGCGGAAAACGATATTCTGGCGCCGATGTCCGGCAGCGTGCTGGCCCTCGATCAGGTGCCGGATAGCACCTTCGCCAGCGGTCTGCTGGGTAAAGGCGTGGCTATTATTCCGGCGGTGGGCAAGGTCATTGCCCCGTTTTCTGGCGAGGTCGCCTCGCTGTTTCAGACTAAACATGCCATCGGCCTGCTGAGCGACAGCGGCATTGAACTACTGATTCACGTCGGTATTGATACCGTCAAACTCGACGGCGTACCGTTTACCGCCCATGTCAAAGAGGGGGATAAAGTTCAGGCCGGCGATTTGCTGCTGGAGTTCGATCGTCAGGCCATTCTGGACGCCGGTTACGACCTGGCGACCCCGATTATTATCAGCAACAGCGATGATTACCGTAGCGTTGAGATGGTGTCCGCGAGCGTCGTGGATGCCGGCCAGCCGCTGTTGTCCGTCAGCCATTAATCACAGGAGAGAGCGATGAAAACATTCCCGCAGGGCTTTTTATGGGGCGGCGCCACCGCGGCAAATCAGGTCGAAGGCGCATATCTGGAAGATGGCAAAGGTTTATCCACCTCCGACGTGCAGCCGCAGGGGGTATTCGGCGACGTCGTGGAGCGCGTCGCGGGCGACAGCGGTATTAAAGATGTGGCGATCGATTTTTACCATCGTTATCCGCAGGATATCGCGCTGTTTGCTGAGATGGGCTTCAACTGTCTGCGGGTCTCGATCGCCTGGACGCGTATCTTCCCGCATGGCGATGACGCCGAACCGAACGAAGCCGGGCTGGCCTTCTACGACAAACTGTTTGCCGAGATGGCCGCGCACAACATTACTCCGCTGGTGACGCTATCGCACTATGAGATGCCGTGGGCGCTGGTGAAAAACTATGGCGGTTGGAGCAGCCGCAAGGTGATTGGCTTTTTCGAGCGCTATGCCAGGACGGTGTTCAGCCGCTATAAAAATCAGGTCAAACTGTGGCTCACCTTTAACGAAATTAATATGTCGCTGCACGCGCCAATGACCGGCGTCGGCCTGCCGGCCGGTAGCAGCAAAGGCGAAGTCTATCAGGCTATCCACCATCAGCTGGTGGCCAGCGCGCTGGCGGTCAAAGCCTGTCACGAACTGGTACCACAGGGGAAGATTGGCAATATGTTGCTCGGCGGGCTGATGTATCCGCTGAGCTGCAAACCGGAAGATGTCTTTGAAACGCTGCAGCAAAACCGCAGCTGGCAGTTCTTTGGCGACGTCCAGTGCCGTGGCGCCTATCCGGGCTACATGCAGCGCTATTTCCGCGAAAACGATATTACGCTGACCATCACCGACGGCGACCGGGAAGCGCTGAAAGAGACCGTCGATTTTATCTCCTTTAGCTACTATATGACCGGCTGCGTCACCGCTGATGAAGCGCTGAACCAGCAGGCGCGCGGCAACATTCTCAGCATGGTGCCGAACCCGCATCTGGCAAGCTCGGAGTGGGGCTGGCAGATAGACCCGCTGGGGCTGCGTACGTTGTTGAATGTACTGTGGGACCGCTATCAGAAGCCGTTGTTTATCGTTGAAAATGGTCTGGGGGCGAAGGATAAAATCGAGGCCGACGGCAGCATCAACGATGACTATCGCATCAGCTATCTCAACGATCACCTGGTGCAGGCGCGCGAAGCCATTGCTGACGGCGTTGAACTGATGGGCTTTACCAGCTGGGGGCTAATCGATCTGGTTAGCGCGTCGAAGGCCGAGATGTCCAAGCGCTACGGTTTTATCTATGTCGATCGTGACGATCGCGGGCAGGGGACGCTCGAACGGCGTAAGAAGAAAAGTTTTGCCTGGTATCAGGCGGTGATTGCCAGCAACGGCGGTAGCCTGCAGGAATAAGCCATTCGGCGGCCCGGTTGATCCGGGCCGCATGCCGTTTAAGCCGGTTTACGGGCGCGCAGTAAAAAGATCATCGGACGCTCTTTCTCTTCCTCCAGCGCCGGTTGGGCGGCGATTTGTTCGGCGCTCGGGCCCCATTCATCAAGCTGCTCCAGCACAAAACCGGCCGCGATGAGCGCATTAATCCAGCTTGAGAGTTTGCGATGCTGTTTAATCACCCCGTCGGCAAACCAGTTGCTGATGCGTTCGCCTTCCTGCTGATAGTGGCTCACCGGCCAGCGTTTCCGCCCCTGTTCATCCACCTGCCAGCCTTGCTGCAGCGGCGCGGTATAGATGGGATGTTCGGCGGAGAAGACCAGCGTACCGCCGGGAACCAGCGCCTGATAGAGCGTGGCGAACAGCGGCGCGACATCCGGTAAATAGTGCAGCGCCAGCGAACTGTAGACCAGATCGCAGCTATTCGCGGGCAGCGTCAGGGTTTGCAGGTCGGCGCAGCGATATTCGATAGTCTCGCCGGTGGTCATCTCCCGCGCCCGCTCCAGCATCCGGCTGGAGAGATCGAAACCGATTATCTGTTTTGCTCCTTGTTGCTGCGCCCAGCGACAAAACCAGCCGTATCCGCAGCCGAGATCGACCACGCGCAGGCCGTCTAACTGTGGCAGCAGGCGCTGAATTGCCGGCCACTCCGGCGCGCCGTCAAGCCCCTTCACCGAACGGTCAAGGGTAGCGTAACCGGCAAAGAAACCGGGATCGTCATAAATGTTCTGACTCATTGCAACTCCAATAATAACTTTGTTTATTTTTAGCTGACTCATTGTCAATGCACACGCTTTACTTAACGAACGTCATTCAATTAATTTATGATGACCAACCTTTATAAGTAACCCGACCTGAAGAATGAACCTTACATTGAGCAAAAGCGTGCTGGCGGCACTGCCACTGGCCATCGCGCTGGCTGGCTGCGCGCCATCGCATGACATTGGCGGCCCTTTAAAGCAGCAAACTCCGGCATCTCATGTTTCGATGGATCTGCCCGCCGCCGTAAAAAATGGCTGGCCGCATACCGACTGGTGGAAAGATTACCACGATGCCCAGTTGGATAATCTGATTCAGCGCGCGTTAGCCAATGCTCCGGATATGCAAATTGCCGCGCAGCGCATCAAACTGGCCGAAGCGCAGGCACGAATGTCGCAGGCAAATCTCGGCCCGGAGATGGATTTTTCCGCCGATATCGAACGGCAGAAAATGTCCGCGGAAGGCCTGATGGGACCGTTCGCCACCGATACCGACGGCAACACCGGCCCCTGGTACACCAACGGTACCTTTGGCCTGACCGCCGGTTGGGATCTGGATCTGTGGGGGAAAAACCGTGCGTTGGTGAAAGCGCGTATCGGCGAAGTGAAAGCCCAGGTCGCCGAGCAGGCGCAGACCCGCGAGCTGCTGGCCAGCAGCGTGGCGCGACTGTACTGGCAGTGGCAGACCGAAGCGGCGGTGAAAACGGTGCTGCAGCAGGTCAAAAGCGAACAGAATAATATTGTGAGCGTGGATACCGCGCTCTATCAGCGTGGTATCACTAACTCCGCCGAAGGGGCGGAGAACGACATTAACGTCAGCAAAACCGATCAGCAGCTGGCCGATGTGGCGGGTAATATGAAAGAGATTGAAGCGCGGCTGATGGCGTTAACCAATAGCCAGAGCCAGTCGCTCAATCTGCGTGCGGCGCCGCTGCCCGCGGTCAGCGCGCAGATGCCGAGCCAACTGGGCTATGAACTGCTGGCCCGCCGTCCGGATCTGCAGGAAGCCCACTGGTATATTGAATCCTCGCTAAGCGAAATTGATGCGGCGAAAGCGGCGTTTTATCCGGATATCAACCTGATGGCGTTCCTGCAACAGGATGCGCTGCATTTAAGCGATCTGTTCCGTCATTCGGCGCAGCAGATGGGCGTCACCGCCGGACTGACGCTGCCTATCTTTGATAGCGGCAGGCTGAATGCCAATCTTGATATCGCCAGCGCGCAGAACGGCCTGTCGATCGCTAAATACAACAAGGCCGTAGTCGATGCGGTGAACCAGGTAGCGAAAACCGCAAGCCAGGTAGAGACGCTGATGGAGAAAAACCAGCAGCAGCAGCAGGTGGAGAAAGACGCGCAGCGGGTGGTCAATCTCGCCCAGGCGCGAATGAACGCCGGTATTTTACCCGGCTCCCGCGTGAGTATGGCGAAGCTGCCTGCGCTACAGGAGCGAATTACCGCGCTGCGCCTGCACGGCCAGTGGCTGGACGCCAGCATTCAGCTGACTTCCGCGCTGGGCGGCGGTTATCACCAGACGACGAAATAACGGCGTCAATAGCGGCGCGCGCCGCCGCTATTGATTATCATCCTCTGTATCTTCCGCTTTTCTTTTCGCTTCCCGGCGTTTCAGCCACAGATGGGCTCCGACCACCAGCGCCACTACGAGAATCAGCCAGATCCAGTGTTTGATGTGCTGATCGAGATGATGCAGCCACGGGCCGATCGCCTCGCCGCCGAGATAACCCAGGGTGGTAAAAATCAGCGCCCAAACGATGGCGCCGAAAATATTCAGCGGCAGAAAAATTTTCGGCGGCAAGCGGCTGGCGCCGATCAAAACCGGGCCGATAACCCTAAAGCCGTACATAAAGCGGGTGCCGATAACGAACAGATAGGGATGGCGTTGAATCAGGCGCTGCGCTTTACGGATCCGCGCCTTCTGCCGCGAAAAGCGGCGCAGTAGCTTACCGCCGAACTGGCGTCCGAGGAAATACAACAGCTGATCGCCGATCATGCCGCCTAAGGCCACGGCGATGACCACCAACGAAAACTTCAATAGACCCTGATGCGCCGCCACGCCGCCAAGGATGGTGATGGTTTCACCTTCTGCGATGCTGCCGATAACCAGCGCCGCGTAGCCGTATTGGGAAATCAGGTGATTGATATCCATATAAACATAAACTCCTACTCTTACCAGTCCCTTAATCATACACCTTGATCATTAAAACGCGCTGAAGCGGATTTTTATCGCTGTACACAAAATAATCTACAGAGTGAATTATACTTGGATCAGTGCTGTACGAAGCCGTGACAAGGGGGACGCTATGAACCATGTCTGGGGACTCTTCTCTCATCCTAATCAAGAGATGAGCGTGATCAAGAGTGAAAATGAGACCGTTTCGCATCACTACACGCACCATGTGCTGGTGATGGCGGCGGTTCCGGTTATCTGCGCCTTTATCGGTACGACGCAGCTCGGCTGGAACTTCGGCGACGGTACGGTGATTAAGCTCTCGCTGATGACCGGGTTGGTATTAGCGGTACTGTTTTACGCCGTGATGCTGGCCGGGGTGGCGGTGATGGGGCGGGTGATCTGGTGGATGGCCAGAAGCTATCCGCAACAGCCGTCGCTGAAACGCTGTATGGTCTTTGCCGGCTACGTCGCGACGCCGCTTTTTTTAAGCGGGATCGTGGCGCTCTATCCGCTGGTATGGCTGTGTGCGCTGATAGGCACCATCGCGCTGTTTTACACCGGTTATCTGTTGTATCTGGGGATTCCGACCTTCCTGAGTATTAATAAGGAAGAGGGGCTCAGCTTCGCCAGCTCGACACTGGCTATCGGGGTGCTGGTGCTGGAAGTGCTGCTGGCGATTACCGTCGTGCTGTGGGGTTACGGGTACCGACTCTTCTAATCAAATGCATTGCCGGCAGAAATGAATAATTATGTCGGCAATGCAGCATTTACTCACGATTCTTATTGGCCTCAGGGCGTTATGACGCGGTATGATGGCGTTTGCCAGCGGCGTAGCTCACTTTACGCCGCGGCGTACGTTCTATAGCGTGCAAAAATACTTTTCAGAATGCCCATGATGCCGAATTTTCGAATTTCTTTGCTCAGCCTGACTTTGCTGCTGGCTGTGCCTTTTGCGCCCCAGGCGATAGCAAAAACCAGTGCGGTAACCGCCGCTTCACAGCCGGATATCGCTTCCGGTAGCGCGATGATCGTCGATCTGGCGACCAAGAAAATCATTTACGCCAGCCAGCCCGATTTGGTGCGCCCGATGGCGTCTATTACCAAAGTGATGACCGCCATGGTAGTGCTGGATGCGCATTTACCGCTGGACGAAATGCTGACCGTTGATATCAGCCAGACGCCGGAGATGAAAGGCATATATTCCCGCGTGCGTCTTAACAGCCAAATTAGCCGCCGCAATATGCTGCTGCTGGCGCTGATGTCCTCGGAGAACCGCGCCGCCGCCAGCCTGGCGCACCACTATCCTGGCGGTTATAACGCTTTTATCCGCGCGATGAACGCCAAAGCGCAGGCGCTGGGGATGACCCATACACGCTATGTTGAGCCGACCGGCCTGTCGGTGCATAACGTCTCCACGGCGCGCGATCTGACTAAGCTGCTGATCGCCAGCGAACAATACCCGCTGATCGGCCAGCTAAGCACCACCAAAGAAGATACCGCCACTTTTGCGCATCCGGCTTATACCTTGCCGTTCCGTAATACCAACCACCTGGTGTATCGCGATAACTGGAATATTCAGTTGACCAAAACCGGCTTTACCAACGCCGCCGGCCACTGCCTGATTATGCGCACGGTGATTAACCAACGCCCGGTGGCGCTGGTGGTAATGGACGCGTTTGGCAAATATACCCACTTTGCCGACGCCAGCCGTTTACGGACCTGGATTGAAACCGGCAAGGTGATGCCGGTTCCGGCATCCGCATTGAGTTATAAAAAGCAGCGTGAAGCGCAGATGGCGGAAGCGATGCTGAAAGGCGGCACGCAGACCGCGCAGAACGATTAATTTGTCCTTCCCCGGATTACGCCGTAATCCGGGAATTTTGATATCACTCTGGTAACGTCCAGTCGCCGTCGCCAAGCTGGCGCTGCATGATTAGGGTATCGCGCCAGTCTCCCATCTTATAGCCGACGCTGCGCAGCTGTCCGGCAACGGTAAAGCCAAATTTCTTATGAATGGCAATCGAGCCGGCGTTGTTATGTCCGTCGCCGATAATCGCCAGCATCTGCCGCCACGGCCCCTGTTCACATTGCGCAATGAGCCGCGTCAGTAGCGCGCTGCCGATGCCGCGCCCGCCCATGCCGGACTCAACGTAAATCGACTCTTCCAGCGTATAGCGGTACGCCGGGCGAGGGCGGTAAAAGGTGGCGTAGCAGTAGCCGACGATGGTGCCGCGCCACAGCGCGACCAGCCAGGGAAGCCCGTTATCGCGTACAGTTTTGATTCGCTTACGCATTTCGTCGACGGTAGGCGGGATCTCTTCAAATGAGGCGCGGCCGTTAAGCACGTGCCAGACGTACAGCGCGGCAATCGCATGCGCGTCATCAGGCAGCGCTTCGCGGATCTCTAAGTCGGCGTCTTGTAACTTATCCTTGGCGGACATGGGGGCTCCTCAAGCTAATTGGCCGGAGAGTCTTTTTCTCCGGCCTGCAGCGTAATACAGAAGCCCGGCGGCTGAATAGTCCTGGTTGACGATTATTGTGCTTCCGTCGGCTTCTGCGCCTCGCCCCAGTATTTTTGTTTGCTGGTTTTGCCGATACCCGGATTCATGCTGTTGGTGGGATCGTTCTGGCGATAGAAGCGCTTTAAACTCTCCGCCGCTTCATACAGATGGCCGACGTTGTGCTCCGCCGGGTACTGCGCGCCGCGCGCTTTCAACAGATCCAGCATTTTTTCCTTCAGTTCGTGCGCATCGACCCCTTTCTTCACGATGTAATCCTGGTGGAAGACGTGACACATAAAGTGGCCATAGTAGAGTT
Source organism: Klebsiella sp. 141161 (assembly GCF_050600815.1). NCBI lineage: Bacteria > Pseudomonadati > Pseudomonadota > Gammaproteobacteria > Enterobacterales > Enterobacteriaceae > Klebsiella > Klebsiella sp. 141161. The sequence continues at coordinate 363,781 of NZ_JAQIRN010000005.1, forward strand.
TGTAGACTAGCTGGCTATCGATTTCCGCAGGCAGATGTTCGAACCATTCGGTGTCATTGCGGCGCAGGGCGATGTCCAGCGCCAGAATATCTTCCACTTCGTCGGCATGTACCGCCTGATAGCGGATCGCCGCGCCGGCGGCGGCGAAGCGGTGCAGGAATGCCTTGCTGCCTTCTTCCGCGGTACAGGCAAAGAAATCGCCTTCAGCCTGCTGGAAATACTCCGTAAGCCACTTCTGCGCTTCTTCGATGCCGTCGCCGGCCATCTTCAGCAGCAGATGATGTTCGTACTTATCGCGCCAGGTTTTCATACGCTCCGGCAGGTGCGCCGGGAAGGCATGACCGAGCTTCTGCATAAAGCGGTCGGTGAAGTGCGGCTTGAACAGGGAGACTTTTTCCAGCATCGCGTCGGTGCGCCCCTTCATGGTGAAGAAGAACGGCATTTTGTCGGTGCCGAGCTTATCGATCATCAGGAAGGTGTCTTTGCCATATTTTTCGGCGATATCGTAAATATCGCGGTGCATATATTCGCCGGCCACCGGCAGATTATTGAATTCAGCGAGGATGTGACGGCGGATTTCGGTGAGCACTTCCGGCTGATTGGTGCCGATATAGAACACCTGCTGGCGTTTTTCCGCCGGAAAAGTATCGAGACGAACGGCGAAGACCGCCAGTTTACCGGCGCAGCCGGAGGATTCGAACAGGCGGTCCGGGTCGGCGTTATAGCGAGCCGGGGTATCGGCGTTGACATCGCGCACGCGGGTGACGTAATCGTGATCGTGGGCGTGACGGCCATCATGCTGCACGTCGGCATCGTTGATACGATCATCGTCGAGGCGGCTCAGGATTTGTTCCGGCGTCGCGCCTAAATCGATTCCCAGATGGTTGACTAATTTCAGCTTGCCGTCGGCGTCAATCTGCGCAAACAGCGACATTTCGGTATAGGCAGGCCCGCGCTGCACCAGTGAACCGCCGGAATTGTTACAGATACCGCCGATAACCGATGCGCCGATGCAAGAAGAGCCGATCACCGAGTGCGGTTCGCGGCCCAGCGGTTTTAGCGCTTTTTCCAGTGAATAGAGGGTGGTGCCAGGGTAGGCCAGCACCTGCTCGCCCTTATCCAGCAGGTGCAGCTTGTCCAGACGCAGCGTGCTGATAATGACAATTTCACGATCGTAATCATTGCCGCTCGGGGTGGAGCCTTCAGTGAGGCCGGTATTCGCCGCCTGCATCAGGATAATTTTGTCAGCCTGGACGCAGGCGCTGAGAACTCGCCATAGTTCAAGCAGGGTACCGGGGAACACCACCGCCAGCGCATCGCCGTGGCCGGAGCGGAAACCTTTTCGGTAACGCTGGGTTTTCGCCGGATCGGTTAACAGATGCGAGGAGCCAACCAGCCGCGCCAGTTCCGCCAAAAAGGGAGGGTTATTTATTGTTGTTGCAGATGACATGATTCACTCCTTGTGGGCACAGGAAAGCTATATCGCTGTTAGCATACCGCTTTGTATGACAATTTGGTGCATGAATGTTTCTATAAATCAGATAAGAACCTTAGCATTCTACGGGCGCGTTGTTTATATATATGGCAAACTGCGGTTTTTGCTGCGTTTTCGCTGGGCTATTAGCACCGAATCAAAGAGGGATACATAATAATGAAATGGTTGTGTACTGTTGGCGTCGCCGTGAGCCTGGCGCTGCAACCCGCGCTGGCCGATGAGCTGTTTGGTAACCATCCGCTGACGCCTGAGGCGCGAGATGCGTTTGTTAGCGAACTGCTGAAAAAAATGACGGTCGATGAAAAAATCGGTCAGCTGCGCTTAATCAGCGTCGGCCCGGATAACCCGAAAGAGGCGATCCGGGAAATGATCAAAGACGGTCAGGTAGGGGCGATTTTTAATACCGTAACCCGGCCTGATATCCGCGTGATGCAGGATCAGGTGATGCAGCTAAGCCGCCTGAAGATCCCGCTGTTTTTCGCCTACGATGTGCTGCACGGCCAGCGTACCGTCTTCCCGATAAGCCTCGGTCTGGCCTCCTCTTTTAATCTCGACGCGGTGAATACCGTCGGGCGTATCTCGGCCTACGAAGCGGCTGACGATGGTCTTAATATGACCTGGGCGCCGATGGTCGACGTCTCTCGCGACCCGCGCTGGGGCCGCGCCTCCGAAGGTTTTGGCGAGGATACTTACCTGACCACCATGATGGGTAAAGCGATGGTGGAGTCGATGCAGGGCAAGAGCCCGGCAGACCGCTATTCGGTGATGACCAGCGTTAAACACTTCGCCGCCTACGGCGCGGTTGAAGGCGGCAAAGAGTACAACACCGTCGATATGAGCCCGCAACGTCTGTTCAACGACTATATGCCGCCGTATAAAGCCGGTCTCGATGCCGGCAGCGGCGCGGTGATGGTGGCGCTAAACTCGCTCAACGGTACTCCGGCCACTGCCGATTCCTGGCTGCTGAAAGACGTCCTGCGCGACCAGTGGGGCTTCAAAGGCATCACCGTTTCCGACCATGGCGCCATCAAAGAGCTGATTAAACACGGCGTCGCCTCCGACCCGGAAGACGCGGTGCGCGTCGCGCTGAAGTCCGGTATCAACATGAGCATGAGCGATGAGTACTACAGCAAATATCTGCCGGGGCTGGTGAAATCCGGCAAGGTGACGATGGCCGAGTTGGATGACGCTACCCGTCACGTGCTCAACGTCAAGTATGATATGGGGCTGTTCAACGATCCGTACAGCCACCTGGGGCCGAAAGCATCCGACCCGCAGGACACCAACGCCGAAAGCCGTCTGCATCGTAAAGAGGCGCGTGAAGTGGCGCGAGAAAGCCTGGTGCTGCTGAAAAATCGTCTCGATACCCTGCCGCTGAAAAAATCCGGCACCATCGCGGTGGTGGGCGCGCTGGCGGATAGCAAGCGCGACATGATGGGCAGTTGGTCGGCGGCGGGCGTGGCCGATCAGTCGGTCACCGTGCTGACCGGCATCAAAGAAGCGCTGGGCGATAAAGGCAAAGTGATTTATGCCAAAGGCGCTAACGTTACCGACGATAAAGGCATTGTCGATTTCCTTAACCTGTATGAGAAAGCAGTGCAAGTCGACCCGCGCTCGCCGCAGGAGATGATCGATGAAGCCGTGGCGGCGGCGAAACAGTCCGACGTGGTCGTTGCGGTAGTGGGCGAAGCGCAGGGCATGGCGCATGAGGCTTCCAGCCGTACCGATATCACCCTGCCGCAAAGCCAACGCGACCTGATTAGCGCGCTGAAAGCGACCGGTAAGCCGCTGGTGCTGGTGCTGATGAACGGCCGTCCGCTGGCGCTGGTGAAAGAGGATCAGCAGGCTGATGCGCTGCTGGAGACCTGGTTTGCCGGTACTGAAGGCGGGCATGCAATCGCCGATGTGCTGTTTGGCGATTATAACCCTTCCGGTAAGCTGCCGATGTCCTTCCCGCGTTCGGTGGGGCAGATCCCGACCTACTACAGCCATCTGAATACCGGCCGTCCGTATAATCCGGAAAAGCCCAATAAATACACCTCGCGTTATTTCGATCAAGCGAACGGCCCGCTGTATCCATTTGGCTATGGCCTGAGCTACACCACCTTTAGCGTTTCTGATGTCAAAATGTCGGCGCCAACGATGCCGCGCGACGGCAGCGTGACCGCCAGCGTGCAGGTGACCAACACCGGCAAGCGCGAAGGGGCGACGGTGATCCAGCTTTATTTGCAGGACGTGACCGCGTCGATGAGCCGGCCGGTGAAAATGCTACGCGGCTTTAAAAAGGTGAATCTCAAGCCGGGCGAGACGCAAACCGTTAGCTTCCCGATTGATGTTGAAGCGCTGAAATTCTGGAACCAGCAGATGAAATACGTTGCCGAACCAGGCAAATTCAACGTCTTTATTGGGGTGGATTCCGCCCGCGTTAAGCAGAGCGAGTTTGAGCTGCTGTAACCAGCAATATGTTTGAGAGTACAAACCCCTTCCGTAGAAACGGAAGGGGTTTTTTAATGCATAAATTGCGGTGTTGCGGCGTAATTCCTGGCGTTTCCATCATCGCCGATTACCGAGTAACGTATGGCGTCGCTGCGCTGTAGCGGTTGGCTAGACTCTATCTTTTGACCTGATTTTGGCGGGATAAGCAGGTTATCAATCGATTTTTGCATACCTGGCTGCACGCTTATGCTCATAAACCACGGCGTGGGATTATCGATGGTGATGGTTTTCCCCTCCACGCTAAATCTCAGTTGCTGTTCCGTATCGGGGGTTGGCGCTTTCAAATTTGCCGGACGAACAAAAACCTTTAACCGTAACCGCAGCGGCAGGATAACCTGACGTGATCCGGTGTCAGCGGTTTTAGTGTTGGGGGGGATTTGATAGAGATTGAGCCAAAACAGGCTTTCGCGGTCCGCGGCTAAAATTTGCCGTGAAGTAAGCATTAAGCGCAGCGAACGCAGTTCGCCGGGCTGCATTTTGAACACCGGAGGCAGTACGACAATAGGCGTGTCACGGCTATCCGGCGAAGCGGCGATATCACCCTTGTCGCTCCAGGTTTGCAAAAGCATAGGCGTCTCGCCGTCATTAGATAACGTAATTGCCTGTGACATTTCGCCGGCGGCGAAAATGACGCGGGTTTTTTCAACGTTGACTATCGCCAGGGCAGGGCGGGTCGTTCCCGCCGCTGCCAGCAATGCGAAAGCCAGCGCTTTACTGAAAGCTGACCACTGCCTGAAGCTGCGCATTCACCGTCCCTGCTGTAATGGTTTGACCGCTTATCGCCTCCAGCGAGGCGGTGAAATCGCCGCTGTAGATATTGGTACTGCCAGAGGAGATGAGCGATGTGAGATCCTGATACGCATACCAGCCGCGGCTATTTCCACTGCCGGTGCTTTGTCTGTCAGGCAATAAATTGATCGCATTTCCTGACTGATTGTAAATACGGATCCCAACACCTGAGGCGATGCCGCCGCTTCCATAGTGGGTATCCAATAGCCACGTTAGCCCGCCGCCGGAGGTGACCAGTCCTAATGATTGTGCTGCGGCGACCGCGGTTGGTTGGTTAACTAAAAAAACCATCGCGACGTTGGCTGAACTGCTGGTGGAAGCTGATGTGCTCGACTTCGCTCCAGACTCGCACTCCAGGCTGACGGTGAAAGGGCGTTGGCTGCTGCCGCCCGCCGCAAGTGCGCCAACCGCAATCGGTGGCAAGGTGACCACTGAGGGATAATCTTTTATCTGGCAAAGCGCGCCGCGTACGTAGGTGACATTGTTGTAGGTGCTCCAGCCGCCAGGCCACAGGCTATACCAGCCATCATAATGGGTGTTGTGATCTTCTCCAGGAGAGAGCGCATTGGTCGCTAAACCAGGTCCTTTGAACGCAATATAACCGCGAGGTTGGCTCCAGACGTCTTTGTTCGTAGCGTTGGAGTAAACATAGTAGGCTGTGTCATCCGTTTTATACATTTCATATAGCACGTTGCTGAAGGCGCTTGCCGGGATATAAATGTATTGATCATCCTGATACCAGCTATCTGATGTAAGCTGCCGCTCCTTCCAGTAACGGCTGTAGTACTCCCCTGTACTCAAGTTGGTGATGCGTACGGCGACATTTTTTTCCGCGTCATAATAAGCGCCGTCGACATCGGATACCGCATATTTGCCGGCATAGGTACTGTCACCGTTGGTTGAGTACATTTCGTATAAACTGCCCGCATCTGCCAGCGCACAGCGAAACAGGACTTGATTACTCCCATAGGTCTGATTAGTTGACGCGGTCAGGAAGTTGCCGACGGCGCTGGCGAGGAGCGTCCCCGCCGGCTGAAAATTTTTCCCGGAGTTGACGCTTATGACCGAGGGCAGACCGATGTTGCTGGTGCAGGTGTCACAGGCTCCGCTCCAGCTGGCGGCGGTATAACCTGCCGCTTTTGCGGCTGAGGATAATGACGACGAACTGGTCACCCTGATGCAGGATGCCGAAGATATCCCCGCCGTAGCCATCGCGGCAATGAGTAATAATAAATGAATAGCCGAACGCATAGCGTTAATCCTTTTCACAGATCTTATCCAGATACTGAAGATCGTCATTGGTTTTTAAATCGATTTGGTAGCTCACCCGACAGGAGAGGGCGTTGTTATCTCCCCAGCGCACCAATAGCGAGCCCGAGGCCGTGGCGATACGGGCGTAAATCTGCCCGCCCTGGCCGACCATCCCAATTACCGCTCCTTCACCGTTTATCACGTCGGCGCCCATCGGCGGCAGATGGCCATCGCGGGTTTTTACGTTGATCAGCACGGCTTTTCCGGAAAGGGTGGCAAAATTAACGCGTGCAATGGCGCCAGCATAGGGTACGACGCGTTGGCTACCGCCGGTTAATTCAGCGTTGCTGTTCATTTTTTGTGTATTCAGAGCGACGGTGTTGGCGCGGTAAGGAGAAAGCGACGGTAAGATGGCATAACCAAAACGATCAATAACTGCGCCCTGGCCGTTTTGTACCTCAGCTCCCTCTGCGCCATCAGCGTGAATTAGGGCGAAGGTATCGCTGGCGTATGGCCCTGCGGTTATTCCCCCAGGGTGCACAACAATTGTTCCGGACGCGCCAATCGCGCTCTGGCGATAGTTATTGCCCTGATCGTAGCTGGCCCGTAGGGCGCCAATTCGCGTATTTTGCTGGGCATTGCCGCCAAAGGTTGACGATGACCCGCTATCGCCATTGCGGTAGCGTTCATAGCCGCCATACACCGACCATGACAAATTACTGTTATCGCCGCTGGTGCCGGTCATCGATATGGTTGATGAGCGGCTTTCGTGCGTTTGGTTATAGTTCATGGCCATCGAAGTGCGGTTTTCGCCCCAATCCAATGGAATGGAAACATTAAACGAAACGGTGGTTTCAGTATATTTCTCCTGCGTACTGCTGTCTGATTCGTCGTCAACGCCGTAATAGTAATGGCCGTAATCCCAGGTGCTGCGCTGGCGGGCGACGTTGATGCCGTAGCTTATTTGTTTCCACTGGTTGCTGTAACCAAGCTGTAGTTCGGTGAGTCGTGACTGATTACTATAATAATCCGCCGTACTGGCGCTTAAATTTAAGGTACCGAAGCCTGCTAACGGCTGACTAATGGTAGCGGAGAGGCGATTACGCTGTTGTAAGGTATCCGAATAATAATCAGTCCCAGTTTCTTGCTGGCGTCGAACACCTAAAACATCCTGGAGATCGCGGAATCCATCTGTTGAATATCGGTATGCCGCCAGTACCAGATTGGTGCCGGTTTCGAAGGTTTTGCTATAGCTCAATTCCGCGCGCCAGCCCTGATGGCGATTATTATCTTCCACGATAGCATTAGACCGGGTGGCATTTACGCCGAATGCGCCAAGCCAGGTGGCCCAGACTCCACCGGCCAGCCAGGCCTGGTAGTCCTCGGCGATTCTGGAACCGAGATTAATAGTGACATTGTTATTGATCCCGTGCTGCAGCGTTCCCTCGAAAAAGTCATTATCAACGCTGTAATATTGGCGTACGCGCCCTAAGGCGAGCGAATAATGCCAATTGCCTGGACGAACGGAATCAGGCACCGCGGAATAGGGAACGGTGAAAGAAGACGTTTTACCACTGGCTTCAATCACTTCGACTTGTAAATCCCCCTGATTACGGGTGTTATACAGATCGTCAATGATAAACGGCCCAGGCGGAACATTGGTTTCGTAGATAGTTTTACCCAGCTGTTTCACCACTACCCGGGCGCTGCTTGCCGCTACACCACGAACTTCTGGCGCGTAACCGCGTTTTCCCTGAGGCCACATTCGTTCATCAGTGGCAAGTTTGACACCGTTAAAGGAAATACTGCCAAATAGACTTGAGTCGGTATAATTATCACCCACGCTGATGACGCTATTGATTTGCTGGATAGGCCGCTGCATCCAGGTACGAACGCTATCGTAGTGATATTCGTTTCCACTTTCGTCGCTATCGGCATAACGCATATTTCCCTGATGGCGCACTTGCCATAATCCAAGATTGGTTCCAGCATTAATCCCGCTCCATAAATACTGATAGCGAGAGTTATTGTCGGTATTCTCGGTGACGGTATAGCTACTATTGTGGCGAAAAAAAAGCGCCAGGGCGCCGCTATCCCATTCCGTTGGTGGGATATACCCGCGCGGAACACGATTGAGTTCGGTCATTGGAATAGTCAGAGATAAACGAAGTATCGCTGCTTCAAAATCCCACTTAGCCTGCGGCACCCACTGAGTTAGGGAGCGGCATGATGCATCATCTTTTTCGGGTAATGATTTTACTTGCGCGGTTTTCATGATTGCCAGCGGCAGGCAGGGTTCAGTATCCTTTTCATTCTCTAAGGCTTTGAACTGAATCGGTACGCCAGATTTCACTAGTGTATTATTGACGAAAATGTCCACCACATAAAGGCCAGAGGCGGTGTGCGGTTGGTTAAATTTCTCTATATTTTGACCATAGGACGAACCCTGGAATAAGTTAGGATCAAAATAGAAATCTTCGGCTAAAGCAGGATTAATGCAAAGTAAGCCGACTAGCACTGCAAGTTTTTGCGGGGGGAGTTCAGGGATAAGTAACATTATATCGCTCGCTAATCCTTGCGCCCTGATCGTTAACCAGGGTGACATTTACGCTACCAGTAGTCCGTTTGGCATTATTATTTTCCGGCAGCCAAAATATTTGGTTACTGAATGGGGCAACCATATCGGTTTTCAGTGTATACGTTTTGCCGCTGGCGCTCGCCGTTAGATTGCTAATAGAGGCGTACCAGGGGTGTGGATTAATAACGTTAATACCAGTGCCTTTATTTGCGTCGAAAACCGTTTTTATTTGTAGTTTTTTAACCAGATTTCCTGGTGCGCCTAATTTGGCTGGGCGATAAAATAATTTGATACGCGTACGCAGCATCACCAGCATTTTATTTTGCTTTTTATCGCCGTTAACGTTAGCTGGCGGAACCTGTAGGGCGTTAAACCAAAAAACCGATTCGCGATCCAGCGGTAATGCTTTGGTCTTACTGTATACAACACGGACAACCTGGCCAGATTTCGCTTGAATACGAAAAACGGGCGGCGTTGCCAGGAAAGGGACAGTGCCGACAGCCTGTGGGTCGGCGTCGATATCGCCATTATCAAACCATGTTTGTACAACATAAGGGAACGTATCGTTGTTTTTTAACTGGACGTCCACGGATGTGACATCTGAAGGATAAATTATACGGCTACCTAATAGCGTCACGCTGGCCCATGAAAAGGTCAGTGGCAGTAATATAAGCGCCACGCCAGTGAGATATCGAATGCCATAACGGATAAAGTCCTTTACCATTTCAACGGCTCCATGAAGGCTAAAAATGTGGCCTACATAAACGCAGTAGGCCACATATAAACGATTACTGGTAAGACACGGCGTACTGCATGGTGGCTTCTACAGTACCTGCAGCTGCCTTGCCGTTGGCGTAGTACTGTGCGGTATACGTTGCGCTGGCTTCGGTTTCGCCTGCTGCCAGCGTCAGGTCACCATCCCCTTTGAAGCTGTCAGTCAGGTTAATTGCCTTACCGGCGGTATCCAGAATTTGTACTTCGACATTTGCTGCGGTTCCGGTGTTACCAAGGTTGCCGTTAGTGGTGACCTGGTTGCCGACGAATACGGTGGAGATTTTTGTCTCTGCAGCGGTGTTGCCAGTACAGCCAGTCAGGCCAATATCAAAAGTCGCCTGGCCTGCGGTATCGCCACTGGCGGCCAGTTCAGTGCTGCTAACGGTAGGCAGTAGTACAACGGGTGAAGTTTGATTGCCATTGATAGCGACGGAACAGGTTTCGTCACTCACTTCGCCCTGGAAACTAATGGTATTATCTGAAGCTGCCATCGCGTTTGCGGAAAGCAGCAAAGAACCTGTCAGGATTGCTAAAATATTTTTCTTAAACATATAAATCTATCCTATATTAAAATAATGTATATAATTCCCTTGTTGCATGATGCCTGACTCATAATAATTGCTAGAGCTGGAGCTAGATAAAGGTTGATGTTTTCGATCTTTCCTTCATGTTTCTCGCGGCAGGTATTCATGTAGATTGAATAATATTGTCGAATGAATTTATTGTAAATATTAAATATCACTTTCTTATTATTTATATTTTTATTTTGGTGGTTAACTTTCATTTTCTTATTTTATTTGGTTATTAATTTTTATTGATTAATTTAGTAGGTGAATATTTATGTGGCCATCTAACGAGTGGAGCATTTGGCTATTTTGCTTGCGATATTATTGCGCTACTTGAGAATTGTTGATATTTGTATTTTTAGGCAAATATCTGATTCGTTTGATATTATTTTTTCGCACAAAAGAGGGGAGTAACGTGATACCCCCAACGTTCTGGACGTGAGAGATTCATTACGAACCAGCAGAATATATTGATCATGGTTACAGTGTAAATTAAGTTGTTGCAGACTCTGAAGGACATCTTTTTTAAAACTAGATATTGTCGCCAGATCGGCTGCATTTTCTGCAATCCGTACTGCGCAGGTTCTTGCTGAACCTATTAATAATTCATCCTGGTGATGTGAGCTATTGAAAAATAGAAATGTGATTAATAATATTAGCGATATGGATACACAACATGCGGCGAAGATACATGTCCACAACCCCGGCGCAAAATGTTGCCTATGATACTGTGATAGTTTTACTGTTGGACAATCGGATATGATTGCTGATGTATTGGCAATCGGAGGGGTATGTTCAACAAGTTCTTCAACAACAATTTGCTTGTTTAGCATAAATCCCACTTTCGGGACGGTAATAATAATTTCTTCGCTCTGATTAAAATGGCGTAGTATTCGGCGTAATTTACTAATACATTGATTAAGATTGTTATTGCTGGAAACCATACCAAAGTCATCCCAAACTTTTTTGAATAATACTTCCCGGCAAACAACCTCCCCGGAATGGGAGAGTAATAAATAAAGAAGTCTCTTGGCAGGGTTCGAAATTTGTATTGGATCGTCAGGAGATTCTTCGGTGAATATTGTGCTGGTGTCGAAATCGAAAACGATATGTTCATTCAGTAAAAATTTCATTAGATAAATCCGTTCTGATGGAAATTGTTTCACCTGCATGAGTTAAGCATTACTTATCCATTTAAAATGGGTGTGGGGTGATCATGAATTCGTTATTTGAATTATTATTTTCTAATTCATTGATTCATGCTCTATCTAGAGGGGAATCTTTCGTTAAATCTTAATTGTTGAAGTATCGTGATTTTGGACGAGGGATGCAATATTTAATGTTCGATATTCGGCATTTAATGCATGAAGTAAAGTGACGATTTTCTTTTAATGTTTTTTAAGGTTCATGATTTTATTGTTTTGCTACTTTTCTTTGATGAATTTTAGCTTAGCGCCTAAGCTTTAGTACTGAGATATGAGGAGTGGTGAAAATTGATGAGCAAAATAAACATTAAGACAATCGTATCAGGCTTGGTACTCATCAGCTGCTCTTCACTGGCGGCAGAACCGGTGAAGGTGGGCTCGAAAATTGATACAGAAGGGGCGCTGCTCGGCAATATCATTTTGCAGGTGCTGGAAAGCCACGGTGTGAAAACGATCAATAAAGTTCAGCTTGGCACCACGCCGGTGGTTCGCGGAGCGATTACCGCCGGTGAGCTGGATATCTATCCGGAATACACCGGCAACGGGGCTTTCTTCTTTAAAGATGAAAATGATCCGGCGTGGAAAAACGCCAAACAGGGCTATGAAAAAGTTAAAAAGCTGGACGCGGAAAAAAACAAGCTGATCTGGCTGACCCCGGCTCCCGCCAATAATACCTGGACTATCGCGGTGCGACAGGAGGTGGCAGAGCAAAATCATCTTACTTCTTTGGCCGATCTTAGCGCCTATCTGCAGAAGGGCGGCGATTTTAAACTGGCGGCTTCCGCGGAGTTTATTGAGCGCGCCGATGCCCTGCCGGCATTTGAAAAAGCTTACGGATTTAAGCTTAATCAGAATCAGCTGTTGTCGCTGGCGGGCGGCGATACCGCAGTGACGATCAAAGCGGCGGCACAGCAAACCTCCGGCGTTAACGCGGCGATGGCCTATGGTACCGATGGGCCGGTGGCGGCGCTGGGGTTACAAACCCTGAGCGATCCAAAAGGCGTGCAGCCCATTTACGCGCCGGCGCCGGTTGTGCGCGACGCGGTGCTGAAGGCGTATCCGCAGATGGCGCAGTGGCTGGAGCCGGTGTTCGCCAGCCTCGATGAAAAAACATTGCAGAAATTAAACGCCAGCATTGCCGTTGAAGGGCGTGACGCGAAGAGCGTGGCCGCCGATTACCTGCAACAAAAAGGGCTGCTGAAGTAAGGACTGGTGACTATTCGTTGTTATAACCGCGTGGCGCTGCTGCTCACGCTACTGCTGTTGGCCGTGGCGGCGCTGCCGTTTGTCACTTATGCCCCTAACCGTCTGCTCTCCGGGGAAGCGCGTTGGCTTTGGACGCAGATGCCGTGGCTGGCGGCGGCGCAGCTGGCGGGGGGGCTGCTGTTATTGCTAATGTGTTGGCTCCCCGGTCGTCTGGCGTTGCTCGGTAGTCTGCTTATTGCCGATTTACTCCTGCCTTTACTAATGTGGGGCGCCGGAGAAATCGCGCTACAGCTGGTGCAACAGGGCTCCCCGCTGGCGCGTACTTCTCCCGGTAGCGGATTATGGCTTGCTCTCGCGCTATGCCTGCTGATTGCCAGCGATATTATTCGCCGTTTGACGCCGCGAGCGCTGTGGCGTTGGTTGCTGAATGCGCAGCTTTGGCTGCTACCGTGCCTGCTGCTGTGGCATGGGTCGCTCGATCAACTCTCTTTGCTGAAAGAATATGCTAACCGTGAGGATGTCTTTAATGACGCGCTGCGTCAGCACCTGTGGTTGTTGTTCGGGACGTTGCTGCCCGGATTATTATTGGGTCTATCGATAGGCTTCGCCCTCTGGCGGCGACCGCACTGGCAGGCGCCGGTATTCACCTTCCTTAATGTGATTCAAACTATTCCCTCGGTGGCGCTATTCGGTTTGTTGATTGCGCCGTTGGCCGGGTTGACGCGCCATTTTCCGTGGCTGGGGGATATTGGCATTTCCGGAACCGGTCTGGCGCCGGCGCTGATCGCGCTGGTGCTGTACGCGCTATTGCCGCTGGTGCGTGGGGTGGTGACCGGGCTGCAACAGGTACCGCGCGAGGCGCTGGAAAGCGCGACCGCGATGGGAATGAGCGGCGGACAGCGTTTCCGCCAGGTCCAAATGCCGTTGGCGCTACCAATTCTGCTGCGCAGCTTGCGGGTGGTCAGCGTGCAGACCGTCGGTATGGCGGTGGTGGCGGCGCTGATAGGCGCGGGCGGCTTCGGCGCTTTGGTGTTTCAGGGGCTCCTCAGCAGCGCGCTGGATTTGGTGCTGCTGGGGGTCATTCCGACGATTGCGCTGGCGGTGGTAGTGGACGCCGTGTTTGCGCTATGGGGCGCGTTGCTAAAAGGAGAGGCGCATGATTGAGTTCGACGGGGTGAATAAAGCCTTTGCCGGGCAGTCGGCGGTAAAGGATCTCAACCTGCATCTGCGCGAGGGGGCGTTTTCGGTGTTGATAGGGACGTCCGGCTCCGGAAAATCGACCACTCTGAAGATGATTAATCAACTCGTGGAACAGGATAGCGGAGTGATACGCTTCGCCGGCGAGGATATCCGCCGACAGCCGCTGCTGACGCTACGTCGCCGTATGGGGTACGCCATTCAGTCTATCGGCCTGTTTCCACACTGGACGGTGGCGCAGAATATCGCCACCGTGCCGCAGCTGCAAAAGTGGCCGCGCGGAAAAATTAACGAGCGGATTGATGAACTCATGGCGTTACTTGGCCTGGAACCTCTGCTGCGCGATCGCTACCCGCATCAGCTTTCCGGCGGCCAGCAGCAGCGCGTTGGTGTGGCGCGGGCGCTGGCGGCCAACCCGGAGGTGCTGTTAATGGATGAGCCATTTGGCGCGCTGGATCCGGTCACCCGCGAAGCGTTGCAGCAGGAGATGCTGCGCATTCATCGTCTGTTTGGGCGCACGATCGTGCTCGTCACCCATGATATCGACGAAGCGCTACGCCTGGCGGATCATCTGGTGCTGATGGACGGCGGCGAAGTGGTGCAGCAGGGGGAGCCGTTACAAATGCTGCTGCAGCCGAAAAACGCTTTTGTTGAAACCTTTTTTGGCCGTAGCGAACTGGGCGTTCGGTTGCTCTCGCTACGCGGCGTTGGGGATTACCTGCGCCGGGATGAACGGCTGACGGGCGATGCGCTGAACGTCTCTATGACGTTGCGCGAGGCGCTGTCGCAATTTGTGGCCCACCGCCGCGACGTTTTGCCGGTGGTCGATGAACAGGGCGAAGCGTGTGGTACGTTGCACTTTGCAGACCTGCTACACGATAGGGGCACGACGTGAAGGCGCTTCGCGATCCGCTGCTGTGGCTGGTGGCGCTGTTTATCGCGCTGCTGCTGGCATTGCCCCACAGTGCGCCGCTGTTTAGCTGGCTGTTTCCGGAGCTGCCGCGCCCGGTGTATCAGCAGGAGAGTTTTCTGGCGCTGACGCTGGCCCACTTTTGGCTGGTGGCGCTCTCCAGTATTGCCGCGACGGTTATCGGCGTGGGGGCGGGGGTTCTCGTCACCCGACCCGCCGGACGAGAGTTTCGCCCACTGGTGGAAACCATCGCCGCCATGGGACAGACATTTCCGCCGGTAGCGGTACTGGCGATCGCGGTGCCGGTGATGGGGTTCGGCTGGCAGCCAGCGCTTATTGCGCTGGCGCTATACGGAATATTGCCCGTGCTGCAGGGAACGCTGGCTGGATTAAGTTCGATATCGCCTGGGGTATTGAATATTGCCGAGGGGATGGGGATGAGCGGTTGGCAGCGGTTGTGTAAGGTGGAGCTGCCGCTGGCGGCGCCGGTAATGCTGGCCGGGATCCGCACCTCGACCATCGTCAATATTGGTACGGCAACCATTGCCTCAACGGTGGGCGCCAACACGCTCGGCACGCCGATAATTATCGGCCTCAGCGGTTTTAATACCGCTTATGTGCTGCAGGGGGCGCTGCTGGTGGCGCTCGCCGCGATCATTATCGACCGCTTTTTTGAACGGCTGAACCAGTGGATCAGCCGACACCACCGCGAACAATAAACGAGTAACCCGCCAGCATGACGCCGCCGATCCCGCCGATGGCCATGCATAAGAAGAGGGTAATGACCGCGATTTTCGCAGGCTTCATGATAGGCTCCTTTTGTTAACGGTGGGATTATACGGTGAAGCGCAGGTGTTAATGAAACATTAATTGCTATTTAGCCAGATCAGATTTTCCCGCTGTTCCCATTCGCGGAGCTGCGCTGCCTGCGGGCTACCCGGCGGCGCGGGGCACCACACCAGCAGGGTACTGTCGGGAAATAGCTGCGGGCGGATCTGACTAAGCGAATGCGCGACAATATCCACCCGCCAGCCCTGCTCGCAGGCGATCCACCCTTCCAGCCACAATTGAGTGGTGTCATCGGTATTCCAACCCACCACCACCGCGTGATGACCGGGGCGCTTCCAGGCGTGGGCGAGACATTGGGCGATGTGGTTGATTAAGATACCATCGAGCAGGCTACGCAGCGCCAGTAAAGTCGGCTGAGGGCTTAGCAGGCGGTGACGAAGCGGATTAAGCAGATGATGCACCAGCATCTGTGCGCTATAGCTGTGGCTGCGCTCTTTGAGCCATAGCCGCACCCGTTGGTAATGACCTTCCTGCAGAAAACCGAGCAAAATTTCCTGCTGTTCGCGCCAGCCGTCTTCGACATCCGCTTCGCGATCGGGCAGCAGATTTTTTACCTTGCCGACCTGAACGCCGGCATCAATCCAGCGCTTAATTTCGCGGATGCGATCGATTTCACTGTCATTGAATAAACGATGGCCGCCATCGGTGCGTTGCGGCTTGATAAGTTCATAACGTCGCTGCCAGGCTCGCAGCGTCACGGGGTTGATATCACAAAGCTGAGCCACTTCGCCTATCGTATACAGCGCCATTTTCCCCTCCCGCCGTGTTCTCCTCATTTAACTGTAGAAGGGGTTTATCAATTGTTCATTTTTTGCACTTTACGGCGACGACGAGACGGTGAGAAGTGTGATCGTCACCATGATTTATCATTTTCTTGTATCGCTTCAAAGAAAGTTATAAGCGGTCAGTGTATGTTACGCGCTTTCAAAGGTTGTGTGGTTGGCGGGTATGTACGAGTTCGATCTGGTATTGCTGCTGCTCCAGCAGATGTGCGTGTTTCTGGTCATCGCCTGGCTGATGAGTAAAACGCGGCTGTTCATCCCCCTGATGCAGGTCACCGTGCGTCTGCCGCATAAGTTGCTGTGCTATGTCACCTTCTCGATTTTTTGCATTATGGGGACCTATTTCGGTCTACATATCGAAGACTCTATTGCTAATACACGCGCTATTGGCGCAGTGATGGGCGGCCTTCTCGGCGGCCCGGTGGTCGGCGGTCTGGTGGGGTTGACCGGAGGCCTGCATCGCTATTCGCTGGGCGGAATGACGGCGCTAAGCTGTATGGTGTCGACCATTGTTGAAGGGCTGCTCGGTGGCCTGGTGCACAGCATTCTGATTAAACGCGGACGTCCGGATAAAGTTTTCAGCCCGCTCACCGCCGGGGCGATAACCTTTTTCGCTGAACTGGTACAGATGCTGATAATCCTGCTGATTGCGCGGCCATTCCAGGATGCGCTGCACCTGGTGCAGAGTATTGCCGCGCCAATGATGGTTACCAATACCGTCGGCGCCGCGCTGTTTATGCGTATCCTGCTGGATAAACGGGCGATGTTTGAGAAATACACTTCGGCTTTTTCCGCCACCGCGCTAAAGGTGGCAGCCTCCACCGAGGGGATCCTGCGCCAGGGATTCAACGAAGAGAACAGTATGAAGGTCGCTCAGGTGCTGATTCAGGAACTTGATATCGGCGCCGTGGCGATTACCGACCGTGACAGGCTGCTGGCGTTTACCGGTATCGGCGACGATCATCATCTACCAGGTAAACCTATCTCCTCGTCCTATACACAAAAGGCGATTGATACCGGCGAAGTGGTTTATGCCGACGGCAACGAGGTGCCATACCGCTGCTCAATTCATCCTGGCTGTAAACTGGGCTCGACGCTGGTCATTCCGCTGCGCGGTGAGAATCAACGGGTCATTGGCACCATCAAGCTGTATGAAGCGAAAAACCGCCTGTTCAGCTCGATTAACCGCACGTTGGGGGAGGGGATAGCGCAACTGCTGTCGGCGCAGATCCTCGCTGGCCAGTATGAACGGCAGAAAGCGTTGCTGACCCAGTCGGAAATTAAGTTGCTACACGCCCAGGTCAACCCGCACTTTCTGTTTAACGCCCTTAACACCCTTAAGGCGGTGATCCGCCGCGATAGCGATCAGGCCGGACAGCTGGTGCAGTATCTATCGACCTTCTTTCGCAAAAATCTGAAGCGACCAACGGAGATCGTCACCCTGGCGGATGAAATTGAACATGTGAATGCCTATCTGCAAATTGAGAAGGCGCGATTCCAGGATAATTTGCAGATACGCATGCAGGTGCCTGCGTCGCTTGAGCACCTGCAACTACCGGCATTTACGTTACAGCCGATAGTTGAAAACGCAATCAAGCACGGCACTTCTCAGCATCTTGGCGTAGGCGAAATTACCATTCGCGCCAGTCAGCATGAGCGTTGGCTACAGCTGGACGTGGAAGACAATGCCGGGCTTTACCGGGATAACCCTAATGCCAGCGGGCTTGGGATGAGTCTGGTGGACAGACGACTGCGCACGCGCTTCGGCGCCGACTGCGGAATTAGCGTCACTTGCGAAGCGGAACAATATACCCGCATCACGCTGAGACTGCCTGTGGAGGAGAATGCATGCTAAAAGTTTTAATCGTCGATGATGAGCCGCTGGCGCGGGAAAATCTGCGCATCCTGCTGGAGGCGCAAAGCGATATTGATATCGTCGGCGGATGCGGCAACGCCGTCGAGGCGATTGGCGCAGTGCATAAGCTGCGCCCGGACGTGCTGTTTCTGGATATTCAAATGCCGCGTATCAGTGGGCTGGAGATGGTTGGTATGCTCGATCCAGAACATCGCCCCTATATCGTCTTTTTAACGGCCTTCGATGAGTATGCGGTGAAGGCCTTTGAAGAGCACGCCTTCGATTATCTGCTCAAGCCTATCGAAAACGCCCGGCTGGAGAAAACCCTGAGTCGCCTGCGCCACGAGCGCAGCCTGCAGGATGTATCACTATTGGATGATGCCCAGCAGGCGCTGAAGTATATTCCCTGTACCGGCCACAGCCGCATCTGGCTACTGCAAATGGAGGATGTGGCTTTTGTGAGCAGCCGAATGAGCGGGATTTACGTCACCGATAGTGAAGGTAAAGAAGGCTTTACCGAACTGACTTTGCGTACGCTGGAAAGCCGTACGCCGCTGCTGCGCTGCCACCGTCAATATCTCGTTAACATGGCGCATTTGAAGGAGATCCGCCTTGAGGAGAATGGGCAGGCGGAATTGTTAATGCGCGCCGGACAAACGGTGCCGGTCAGCCGCCGCTATCTGAAAAGCCTGAAAGAGGCGATTGGTCTGTAAAAAAGCGGAATCATGGTAGACTTAGCGCCAGCATTTTTCATCATGAAGGCATTATGATCAGTAACGATATTTTACG
This sequence comes from Klebsiella sp. 141161, assembly GCF_050600815.1. NCBI lineage: Bacteria > Pseudomonadati > Pseudomonadota > Gammaproteobacteria > Enterobacterales > Enterobacteriaceae > Klebsiella > Klebsiella sp. 141161. Next base: position 382,523 of record NZ_JAQIRN010000005.1, read on the forward strand.
TAGCCTGCGCTACACCCTGAAAACGAATAATAACGGTCTGGTACGCATCTTTACGCTGGCGGATGCGCCGGTGAGTGCGGAACAACTGGTACCCTGGCTGAAAAAAGAAGACGAAGAAGGGTTTGCGCGCTGCCCGGATGTCGTACTGTCGAATTTCCTCAACGGTCTGATTTACGACAAGCGCGGCAAAGACGAGTCGGCGCCGCCGCTGGCGGTTGAGCGCCGGGTGAATAACAATATCGTACTGAAAAAATTGCGTATCGCCTTTTCGCTGAAGACTGACGACATTCTGGCGATCCTGACTCAGCAAAAATTCCGCGTGTCGATGCCGGAAATTACCGCCATGATGCGCGCGCCGGACCACAAAAACTACCGCGAATGCGGCGATCAGTTTTTGCGCTATTTCCTGCGCGGTCTTACCGAGCGCGAGCACGCCAAAGGCTAAGCGCCAGAAGTGACCCGGGTCTGCGCCCGGGCCCTGTCTCTCTTTACTTCTTCACTTCTTTAAAACCCTGCGATTCCAGCAGCTTAGTTGACACGGATAGCGAAACAAACTGCTGTGAGCAGTCGGTGAACATCGAGCCCGGCAGTTTGCACAGCTCGCTGATTTTCGCTTTGCTGAAATCCACGGTCAGATGCTCAAGCGCGTAGGAATCTTTATAGTCGATGGTCTGCTCAACGCCCTGTAGATTACGATACACGCTGCTAATCGGCTCAATAATGGCCCGCGCCTGTTCTTTATTTTCGGCGCCGATCGATTTATAGGGAATGGTGTTGTCGGCATCCTGACGCAGTACTTTGTCGCCGTCATAGTGGTAGGTAAAGCTGAGTTCGACGCCGTTAGTATTCAGCGCAAAGGTTTTACTCTCTTCTTTTTTATTATCGCAGCCGGCGAGCGCCGCCAGCAGAACGGATACGGCCAGCACGCCAGCCATCTTGCGGTTAAATTTCATCACGATTCCCTATGTTGAGTGGTATTGCGCGTCCAGAGAGGAACAGACAGTAATGATTATTATGGCGATTACGCATTGTCGCAACAGAAGGCGTGAAGGGAATAAAAAAAGCGCTGCCGGAGCAGCGCTTTTGCGAGGTTTATTTAACCTGCTGACCCGGCTGTGCGCCGCTGTCAGGGCTTAACAGGAAGATATCTTTCCCGCCGGGGCCGGCGGCCATCACCATCCCTTCGGAGATGCCGAAACGCATTTTACGCGGCGCCAGGTTAGCGACCATCACCGTCAGGCGGCCAATCAGCGCCTGCGGATCCGGGTAGGCGGAGCGGATGCCGGAGAAGACGTTACGCTTCTCGCCACCAAGATCCAGCGTCAGGCGCAGCAGCTTATCGGAACCGTCGACGAACTCGGCGTTTTCAATCAGCGCGATACGCATATCCACTTTGGCGAAATCGTCAAAGGAGATAGTTTCCTGGATCGGATCATCGGCCAGCGGACCGGTGACCGGCGCGGCGGCGGCTTTAACTTCTTCTTTAGAGGCTTCCACCAGCGCTTCGACCTGTTTCATTTCAATGCGATTGTACAGTGCCTTAAAGGCGTTAACCTTGTGCGCCAGCAGCGGCTGCTGGATGGCGTCCCAGCTCAGTTCGGTGTTGAGGAACGCTTCAGCGCGCGCGCTCAGCCCCGGCAGAACCGGCTTCAGCCAGGTCATCAGCACGCGGAACATGTTCAGCCCCATGGTGCAGATTGCCTGCAGGTCGGCGTCGCGGCCTTCCTGTTTTGCCACCACCCACGGCGCCTGCTCGTCGACATAGCGGTTAGCGACATCGGCCAGCGCCATAATTTCGCGGATTGCTTTACCGAACTCGCGGCTTTCCCACGCTTCGCCGATAGCGGCAGCCGCATCGGTGAAGGTTTTATACAGCGCCGGGTCAGCCAGCTCAGCGGAGAGCATGCCGTCAAAGCGTTTATTGATAAAGCCGGCGTTACGTGAGGCCAGGTTGACCACTTTATTAACGATATCGGCGTTAACGCGCTGGATAAAGTCTTCCAGGTTCAGGTCGATATCATCGATGCGCGAAGAGAGCTTAGCGGTGTAGTAATAGCGCAGACTGTCGGCATCAAAATGGTTCAGCCAGGTGCTGGCTTTGATAAAGGTGCCGCGAGATTTGGACATCTTGGCGCCGTTTACCGTGACATAGCCGTGAACGAACAGATTGGTCGGCTTACGAAAGTTGCTGCCTTCCAGCATGGCCGGCCAGAACAGGCTGTGGAAGTAAACAATGTCTTTACCGATGAAGTGATACAGCTCGGCGCTGGAATCTTTCTTCCAGTATTCATCGAAGCTGGTCGTGTCGCCGCGTTTATCGCACAGATTCTTAAAGGAACCCATGTAACCGATCGGCGCATCCAGCCAGACGTAGAAGTATTTGCCCGGCGCATTCGGAATTTCAAAACCAAAGTACGGCGCATCACGGGAAATATCCCACTGTTGCAGACCGGATTCGAACCACTCCTGCATTTTGTTCGCCACCTGCTCCTGCAGCGCGCCGCTGCGGGTCCACGCCTGCAGCATTTCGCTAAAGGACGGCAGGTCGAAGAAGAAGTGCTCAGATTCACGCATCACCGGCGTCGCGCCGGACACCACGGATTTCGGGTCGATAAGCTCCGTCGGGCTGTAGGTCGCGCCGCAGACTTCGCAGTTATCGCCGTACTGGTCCGGGGATTTACACTTCGGACAGGTACCTTTGACGAAACGGTCCGGCAGGAACATGCCTTTTTCCGGGTCGTAGAGCTGAGAGATGGTGCGGTTTTTAATAAAGCCGTTTTCTTTCAGACGGGTATAGATAAGCTCCGACAGCTCGCGGTTCTCGTCGCTGTGCGTCGAGTGGTAGTTGTCGTAGCTGATATCGAAACCGGCAAAATCGGTCTGATGCTCCTGACTCATCTCGCCAATCATCTGCTCCGGGGTGATGCCAAGCTGCTGCGCTTTCAGCATAATCGGGGTGCCGTGGGCGTCGTCGGCGCAGATGAAGTTGACTTCGTGGCCGCGCATTCGCTGGTAACGGACCCAGACATCAGCCTGGATGTGCTCCAGCATGTGGCCGAGGTGGATAGAGCCGTTGGCGTACGGCAGCGCGCACGTTACCAGAATTTTTTTCGCGACTTGAGTCATAGTGGGCATTACATCTTCTGTTGTAAAAAGGGCTTTTGATGTTACCTGAAAGGCAATAATTTGGTAAGCCCAAAGCTTATTGTGGGGGAATTATTCCCTTTCAGGTAAACTTAACGGACAAGAATCAACTCACAATAACAAAGGAGTCGGGATGAGTTCGCAATCCCAGGCCAAATCCCCCGAACGTCTACGTGCGATGGTCGCCGGGACTCTGGCTAATTTCCAGCACCCAACCCTGAAACATAACCTCACCACGCTAAAGGCGCTGCACCATGTCGCCTGGCTTGACGATACCGTGCATATCGAGATCCAAATGCCGTTCGTCTGGACCCGCGCGTTTGAGGCGTTGAAGGAGCAATGCAGCGCCGAGCTGCTGCGTATCACCGGCGCGAAAGCCATCGACTGGAAGCTCTCTCACAGTATCGCCACCCTGAAACGGGTGAAAAACCAGCCGGGCATTAATGGCGTGAAAAACATCATCGCCGTGAGTTCCGGTAAAGGCGGGGTGGGCAAATCCTCTACCGCCGTGAACCTCGCGCTGGCGCTGGCGGCGGAAGGGGCCAAAGTGGGTATCCTCGATGCCGACATCTATGGCCCGTCGATTCCGACCATGCTTGGCGCGGAAGACAGCCGCCCGACATCCCCGGACGGCACCCATATGGCGCCGATCATGAAGTATGGCCTGGCGACTAACTCCATTGGGTATCTGGTAACCGACGACAACGCCATGGTGTGGCGCGGCCCGATGGCCAGTAAGGCGCTGATGCAGATGCTGCAGGAGACGCTGTGGCCGGATCTGGATTACCTGGTACTGGACATGCCGCCGGGAACCGGAGACATCCAGCTGACCCTGGCGCAGAACATTCCGGTAACCGGCGCGGTGGTGGTGACGACGCCGCAGGACATTGCGCTGATCGACGCCAAAAAAGGCATCGTGATGTTTGAGAAAGTAGAAGTGCCGGTCGTAGGCATCGTGGAAAACATGAGCATGCATATTTGCAGCAACTGCGGGCACCACGAACCTATCTTCGGCACCGGCGGCGCCGAGAAGCTGGCGGCGAAGTACCACACTCAGTTGCTAGGCCAGTTACCATTACATATCACGCTGCGTGAAGATCTGGATAAAGGCACGCCGACGGTCATTGCTCGTCCGGAAAGCGAGTTTACCGATATCTACCGCCAGCTGGCGGGACGCGTGGCGGCGCAGATGTACTGGCAGGGCGAAGTTATCCCGAGCGAAATAGCCTTCCGCGCCGTTTAAGGCTGGGTGTAACGCATCAGCCAATAATCTCCGTCAGGAGACGCGCCCTGGGCTTCGAGTTTCCAGCCGTGATGCTGGTAGAAGCGCAGGGCGTTTTCATTTCGCGACAGACATTTCAGCGTACCGCTGTGCTTAAATGAGCGCTGAACCTGTTCCAGCAGCAGACTACCGACGCCTTTTCCCTGCCACTGCGGATCCACGAACAGGTTATGCAGGAAGTTGTCGATAACCCACACCGAGGCGAATCCTGCCAGCGTATCGCCGCATTCGGCGACCCATAGCTGCTCGTCTTGTACCACCGCATCAAAATCTTCCAGCCGCCATTGATCGCTGTTAAGCCATGTCCACGAGGCCATACGCGCGTCAAGGAATAGCTGGCGCAGGCGAGGATAGTCGCTGTCGTGACCGGGGCGAATGCGCAGTTGCGGCTGCGTCGATGACTTAGCGATGATAGAAAATCTCGCCGTCATACACCTTCAGGATCTTGCCTTCGGTGTCGGTGATCAGGACGTAGTTGCCGCCCATGTAGGTCCAGTGGCTGCCGGCATCCGGCGCAGGCAGGTTACGCTGTTGCCACTGCTTGATGTTGTACTCAGGAGTGAGGTACATCGCCGGCACGGTATCGCCAATATGAAATTGGGTAAAATCAGCGGTGAATTCTTTCATCGCATACTGTTCAATCCCGGAGGCCGGCGCCGCCCAGCTTGCGCTGGCGCTGGCAAGAAGTACGCCCAGAAGCATCATTTTTGTTTTACGCATATTTTCCTCAATATTACCTGGACTCAAAATAGCAGCCTCGTATCATTCCTGAAGCGCTGCTGAAATGGCAAGCACTGGTTTTTTAAAAAGTGTAAGCAAAACACGGCTGAAGTCTTGTGCCGCTTGCGTTGTTGCGCGGTAAATCGCTATTTTGGGAGCATTCTGAAGCTTTGGAGAATTGGCATGTTCAGGCTGGAAGATCTGACCTTATTTGTCCGCGCGGCGGCGTTAGGTAGTTTTAGCGAGGCGGCACGAGAAGCGGGGCAGCAGCCTGCGCAGGTAAGCGCAGCGATCAAACGCCTGGAAACGACGCTTAATATTCGCCTTTTTGCTCGTTCGACCCGTAGCCTGCGCCTGACCCCGGAGGGCGAAACCTGGCTCCCCTATGCCACCCAGATGCTCGATACCCTTCAGGCCGGGCTACAGAAAATTCAGACGCCAGGGGATGAAGTACGCGGCACGCTGCAAATCGCCGTGCCATCCGATCTAGGGCGTAACCTGCTGCTCAAGGTATTTTGCGCTTTTCGCGAACGTCATCCGGCGCTGCGCCTGCGGCTGCACTTTTCCGATCATCTGACCGACGTGTTTAAAGATCCGGTGGATGTCGCTTTTCGCTACGGCTACCACGAAGACGCTTCGTTTATCTCGCTGCCCGTCGCGCCGGAAAACCGTCGGGTGTTGGTTGCTTCACCGCAGTGGATTGCCCGCCACGGTCAAATCAGTAGCCTCGAGGAATTATCCCGGCACAGCGCGCTGTTGTACGTATTACGTGGCCGACCTTTTGATCGCTGGCCGCTGATTTCAGGTAATGAAGTGCATACCGTGGAGATGAACGGCGCGATTATGAGTGATGATGCGGAGGTGATCCGTCGGCTGGCGGTAGCCGGTGAGGGAATCGCTTATAAATCGTTTCTCGATGTCAGCGACGATCTGCGAGAAGGGCGTCTGGTGCGGCTGCTGCCGGACTATCAGGGCGATTTAACGCCGCTGAATATGATTTGTCCGCACCGCAAGCAGCTCTCTGCCGCGGTGCGTTTGTTATATCAAGAGGTGAAATCACATTGTGAAGCGCTTAGTGCTTAACTAAGGTCGCGAAGTAATAGATTAGCGGGATCGCCAGCACCCACAGGCCAATCGGAATTTCACGCCACTTGCCGGCGATCGCTTTGATGACAATGTAAAACAGCAGCCCGCCGGCGATACCGGTGCCGAAGCTGTTGGCGATGAGCGTAATCATCACCATCATTAACACCGGCAGACCGTCGGTGAAGTTTCCCAGATCGACTTTGCGCAGGCCGCTGAACATATTCAGGCCAATCAGAATTAACGCCGGCGCGGTGGCCTCTTTAGGGATCATGAGCGCCACCGGCGTAAACAGCAGCATCAACAGGAACATCACCGCCGCCGCCAGCGCAGTAAGGCCGGTCTTGCCGCCGGCTTCCGCCGCCGCGGATGATTCAATCAGCGCCGTGGCCGCCGGAATACCGACCCACGGGCCCAGCGCGGCGGCAATCGAATCGACCATAAACGGGCGATTAATCTGCGGCATGTTGCCTTCTTCATCCAGCAAGCCCGCCTCGCCGCCGACCGCCAGGGTCGTACCCATGGTCGAGAAAAACTCGGACGCAAAAAAGACGAACAGGAACGGCAGGAAGGCGATATTTAATGCCCCCAACAGATCGATTTGCCCGAACACCGGAGCCAGCGAGTGCGGAACGTCAATAAAGCTGCCAGGTAGCTTTGTCACGCCGAACGGAATACCCACCAGGGTGGCGAACAGAATGGCCCACAGTATCGCGCCTGGTACTTTACGCGCCTGTAGCGCTATCGCCAGAAACAGGCCGCACAGCGCCACCAGCGCGCCGGGGGCAAGAAAATCACCGAGCATCAGGGCGTTGGTTTTGGCATTCGCCAACACCAGCCCGGCATTGCGAAAGCCAAGAACGGCAACGAATAACCCGATCGAAGCCGTGAGCCCCAGCTTAATTGACTGCGGTACCGAGCGGGTGACCACTTCGCGCAGGCCGAATTGGGTCAACAGGAAGAAGAGGATCCCCGACCAGCAGGCAATCCCGAGGCCAATCTGCCAGCCAATACCTTCGCTGCCCGCCAGCGTCACCCCCACCAGTACCGAGCCGCCAATGCCCGGACCGACGATAAACGGCAGGTTGGCATAAAACGCCATTAATAACGAACCGGCGACAAAGACCAGGATGGTGCCCGTGGTGGCGGCGCCTTTATCCATTCCGCCAATCGCCAGCAGTCCTGGAATGACCACCAGTAAATAGGCGGCGGCGAGAAAGCCGGTGATCCCGGCCAGGCATTCGGTGCGTAGCGAACCGCCCCGTGCGCGAAGCGCAAAGCGGCGCTCCAGCCAGTGGCTACGGGCAGAAGTATGAAGTGTGTTATCGGCCATGCTCAGGCTCCCTGAGGATTATTGTTGTGATGAGTTGGCGCCGGAGTCTCCCGGCAGGCTATCAACGGGTCAACTATCTGGCGACTGCCGCCGTCGGTGAGACCCAAATCGGTTAGATGCGGCCCGGCATTACAGGCGAGGCAGGTGCCTTCAATCGCCTTAAATACCCGGTATGGCGGCTCCCAGTCGGCGACTTTACTGCTTAAATCTCGCAGCTCGCGGAACTGCCGCGCCAGCTCGGCGGCGGGAAGATCGGAGAGCATACCGGCAATCGGCATCGCCACATGGGCCAGGATCTCGCCCTGTTGCGCCAGCGCCATTCCGCCGCCGGAAGCGATCAGCTGATTTGCCGCTAAGGCCATATCATGAGCATCGCGCCCGAGCACGACCAGGTTATGTGAGTCATGCGAGTAGCTGGTGGCAATGGCGCCGCGCAGCTCCCCCCAACCTTCAAGCAGGGCGATTTGCGGCGTTGCCTGATGGCGGCCGTGGCGGTGCTTAACCCAAATCAGGCTAAAGCCCGCGGGCAGTTGTACTTCTCCGTCGCGGATCTGTACTTCCACTTCCCCCCATTTCGTGAAGCGCGCGCCGCTGATGTGGCGCAGGCGGGCGACGCCATGGCGAATGCCCTTAATTCGCAGAATAAAGTCTTCAGCGGCGAGGGGCGCTAACTGCAAAGTATCACGCGGCGGCGTCACGCCGGGCGCGGCGGCAAGCGGTGTTAGCAGGTGACCGTTATGAGCGATAAGTTTGCCGCCGACATAGACCTCCTGAGCCTCGAGTTTCTCCAGCGAATCAAACACCACCAGATCCGCGCGTCGTCCCGCGGCAATTAGCCCAAGATCGTTGCGCTGCAGGCGAATAGCGGCATTAAGGGTGGCGAAACGTAGCACATCGACCGTTGGCAAACCGTGTTCAATCAACAGGTTGAGCAGGGCGATAATGCCGCCTTTCTCCAGCAGCATATCCGGCGGTACGTCATCGGTGCAGACGGTGATTTGCGAGGAGAGATGCGGCAGCGTTTTTAACGCCGTAACGATCTCGGGCAATAGGTAGGGGTGCGAGCCGCGAATTTCGATAGTCAACCCGGCGCGCAGTTTTTCCAGCGCATCGGCCGCTGAAGTCAGTTCGTGATCGGAGGTGACGCCGGCGGCGAGATATGCCTGTAAATCGGCGCCGCTGAGCCCACGGGCATGGCCCTCAATCAGTTTGCCGCTGTTAAGCCCGGCCTGGACAATCTCCTGCATCCGTTCGCTACCGTTCAGCACGCCATGCATATCCATCACTTCCGCCACGCCGCGAACTTCCGGCCAGCCGAGCATGGTTTCCATTTCAGCGCCGGCGAAATCAGCGCCGGACATTTCGAGACCTGGCGTAGAGGGGACGCTGGATGGCGCGGCCACCATCACCTGTAGCGGCAGGTGGCGGCTGGCATCAACCGCGTAGCGCACGCCATCGACGCCGAGCACGTTGGCCAGCTCATGCGGATCCCAGAACACCGCGGTGGTACCCTGCGTCAGGACGATTTCGGCATAACGCTCGGGCGGCAGATGCGAACTTTCAAGATGTACGTGGGTGTCCATCAAGCCGGGCGACAGATAGCCGCCTTGCAGCGAGCGCACTTCATGGGCGTCGGCGCGGCTGCCGCGCGGATGTACGCTGGCAATCATTTCACCAACGATACCGACGTCAGCGTCGCGGATTTCGCCAGTGGCCATATCGACGATCTGCGTATCGATAAGCAACAGATCAAACGGGGATTCGCCGCGCGCGGCCTGTACGGCGCGACGACGTGCTTCTGCATTGCTGGACATAACAACTCCACCACAAGGATAATGCGGATACTCTAGGGGCACAGCAAACGTTTGCCCAGATGAATAAATTTATCGCCCGATAAGCTCGGGTTATTCTGTATGACCACCGGTAGCGAACCTGACAATGAACGAACCCTGGCAACGTCTGCCCGCGCTCTCGCTGAAGCAACTGCAGTATTTTGTGACCCTGGCTCAGTTGCGCCATTTTACCGATACCGCCAATCGGCTGGCGATTAGCCAACCGGCGCTCAGCAGCGCGCTGCGGCAGATTGAAACCGTGATCGGCGGCAAGCTGGTCAATCGTACCGCCTCGGCGGTCACTCTGACGGAACTGGGGGCGGCGATTTTACCCCATGCCCAGCGGATACTGAGCGTGGCCCAGGCATCTTTTTTTGATATGCAACAGATCGTGGAAGCAGGCGGCGATGGCACGGTGCGTATCGGGCTGGTACCGTCGGTGAGCTCGCTGCTGTTTCCGCTGCTACCGCAGACCCTGGCGCAGGCCTTTCCGCGTCTGCGCATCGAATTTCATGACCAGACCAACGATGCGTTAATGCAGGCGCTGCAAAGCGGTGAGATTGATTTTGGTATCGGCGCGATCGACAGTTCGCTACCAGTTGAGCTACTGGTTTATCCGCTGCGCGAGGATCCTTTCGTGGCGGTGCTGCACAGCGACGATCCGCTGGCTGCGCAGCCAAATTTACCGTGGAAACAGTTGGTGGGCCGTGATATTGCCGTTTTTTCAAAGGGGAATATCCAGCGGCTGGTGTCGGCGCTGGTGGAAAGCCAGCGTTTGACCTTAACGACGCGTTACCAGGTAGACTATATCGAAACCCTTTATGGACTGGTGCGTTCGCGGCTGGCGGTGGCTATTCTCCCGGCGCTGTATACGACCTATCTGCACGATCCGGCGTTAAAGGTGGCGCAACTGCAGCAGCCGGCGCTGACGCGGACGGTGGCTCTGATGCGTGGGCCGCAGGCGCTACCGCCATCAATCGAAGAGTGTTTTTCTCTGTTACAGTCCGCATTGCGCTAGGGTAGGTGTTTTATGAGTACGTCCACTGTCAAATGGTTGATGTACTCCAGCGAGTGCGAGGACAGCATCCCCAGCAGCCGGTTATGGTGTCCGGCGATAATTAAATCGATATGGCGTTGTCGTACGCACTCTTCGACATCAGCAAAACGGCGGGTTGTCACCAGCGATAGCGTCTGTACCGGCAGGGCGACGGTCGTCGCTAGCTCGTTGAGCAGGGCTTTGGCCTGAATGACCTCTTGCGATACTTCATCATTCTGCAGGCTGTCGGATACGTAATTAAGCGCCCGGTAGTCGGTGCTGATGTGGGCGATGGTAATCCGCATCCCGTTTTCCTGCGCCATCCTGGCGGCGTGTTGTAGCAACGGAACACCATCAAGGCTGCTATTAATCAGTACCAGCGCATGGTGATAAACGGTCATATATACCTCCGCGCAATAAAACAGTCCTGAACTCATTTTGGGCCTGCGGCGAGGGGAACGCAAATCAGAACATGCGAGGCGAATGGATAAAAAAATCCCCCGCGGCCTACCAGGGCGCGAGGGAGATTCAGCGATTATCGCTTACGGGGTGACAATGTTGAACCAGAATTCAAATTTGTCCATGTAGCTCAGCATTTCATCGAGCTTAGCGCCATTGCCGCTAATCTTGACGTCGCCCTTATCTTCAGCCTGCTTCAGCGTTTCCTGTTTCAAAATGATCTTGTTCAGGGTATCGCGATTCAGGGTAATGCTGGCGTCGGCATCGTCCGCTACCGCATTCGCGGTGTGGTTAAGTACGCCATTTTCCAGTTCCAGCTTGTACTTACCGCCGTCTTTACCGAGATCGATGTTGAAGACCGCTTTTGCCGCGCCGGCTTTCTGGCCGTTGATATGTACGCCCAGGTAGTCGAAGAACATTTCTGGGGTCATCGCGCGCACGGTATCCGGGCTGGCGGTGTTAGGCGTCGGGAGTTTCTGTACGCCGTTACGCAGTTCCTGCGCGCCGGTCAGGTAGAAGTTGCGCCAGGTACCGGCTTCCGCCTGGTAACCTAACTGCTCCAGGGCATCCGCTTCGAGGTTACGCGCATCGGCATTCTGCGGGTCGGCGAAGACGATTTTACTGGTCACCTGCGCGACCCAGCGGTAATTCCCCTGCTGATAGTCGGCTTTGGCTTTCTGCATGATGGTATCGGCGCCGCCCATGTATTCAACGAACTTCTTCGCAGCCTGTTGCGGCGGCAGCTCGTCGAGGGTTGCCGGGTTGCCATCGAACCAGCCGAGGTAGTAAACGTAGGTCGCTTTCACGTCGTGGCTGACGGAGCCGTAATAACCGCGGCTCGACCACTGTTTTTCCAGCGATTCCGGTAGCTTGAAGTTAGCGGCGATTTCATCGCGGGTCAGGCCCTCGTTGGCCATACGCAGGGTCTGGTCGTTGATGTAGCGATACATGTCGCGCTGACCTTTCATCAGCTTGATGATGTTGTCATTACCCCAGGTTGGCCAGTGGTGCTGAGCGATAATGACTTCAGCATCGTTGCCCCAGCGGTCGATCGCGGCGTTAATATATTTTGACCACGCCAGCGGATCGCGGATCTTCGCGCCGCGTAGCGAGTAAGTGTTGTGCAGGGTATGGGTAACATCCTCTGCCGCTTCAATCATTTTCTTCTCTTTGACATACCACAGCATTTCCGACGGCGCTTCGGAACCCGGCGCCATCATGAAGTCGTAGGTCAGGCCATCAATCACTTCCTGCTGGCCGGTTTTGGTGATGTAGTTGGTCGGCTGGAGCAGCGTCACGGTACCCGCCGAGGTGGTGGTGCCAAGACCGGCGCCGACCTGGCCTTTGGCGTCAGGCTTCAGCAGGTTGCCGTACATATAGCTGGCGCGACGGCTCATCGCGGTACCGGCCATAATGTTCTCGGAAACCGCTTCTTCCATGAATCCTGCCGGGGCGTAGATTTTTACTTTGCCGGCCTTCACGTCGGCTTCATCAACCACGCCACGAATGCCGCCGTAGTGGTCAACATGGCTGTGGGTGAACAGGACGGCGACAACCGGCTTTTTACCACGGTTGGCGTAGTAGAGATCCATCGCTTCTTTCGCCGGCTCGGCGCTCAGCAGCGGGTCGATAACGGTGATCCCTTTTTCACCTTCGATGATGGTCATGTTGGAGAGATCGAGATTACGGATCTGATAAACCCCGTCGGTGACTTTGAACAGGCCGCCGATATTAATCAGCTGCGACTGGCGCCACAGGCTTGGGTTAACGGTATCCGGGGCTTTTTCACCTTCTTTGACGAAGTCATATTTTGCCGGGTCCCAGATAACGTTGCCTTGCTCGCCTTTAATCATGGTCTGCGGTAGCGCGGCGATAAAGCCTTTATGCGCGTTATCGAAATCAGTTTTATCGGCAAACGGCAGTTTATTGTACAGCGCGTTATTTGCCTGCTGAGTTGCCGGAGTGGCGTCCTGCTGCTGAGCAGCTGCGAAGGCGGAAAGCGACAGCGAAGTTAAAACACCGGCCAGAGCCAGATGTTTAGCGATCTGATTTAATTTCATTGCATGGCCTCTTAGATTATTTGTTCCGCTATCAATGTTTAATATCAGCGGATAATTCAAATGCGGACTAATTACTGGCCATTTTAAAGCGAATACTTTGCGTTGATAGTCCCATATGGGACTGGTCATTAGTGAGAAAATAATCATCTCGAATCCGCCATCACTTCGCTGCTATACTCGATACCACGGCAGACGGCGCAGCAAGGGGCATAGCGTGAATTTTCAGGATATCCATAGCTATTATCAACAACTCAACATTGATGCCTTTTTTCCGCAAATAATGGCACAAGGGGAGACCCTGACGGTTGCGGCAAATAAAAAATTAGCAATTCAGCCTGGATATATTTATTTTTGCGCTGAAGGTTCGCTATCAATATTAATGCCGGAGAACGGCCTTCATATTGGTAATTCCATTGAGTATATGCCGATTGGGCTTATGGAAAGATATTGCCCGCTGGCGAAGTTTGAATATATCGGCAGCGCGGCGGTGAAGCTGGTTAAAGTCACTTATGAGATCTTTGACCAAATCTTTTTACACGGCGGTCCTGAACGCGTGCAGGAGCTGGCGACCATTCTTACCTATATGTCGATTTTTACTATCGATCTTCATAACGAACGCCGGCAGATGACCAGCTACCAGACTATCAGACCGATGCTGTTTCGCTATCTCTATCGCCAGAGTACCCATCAGGGGGAAAACGAAGGCCTGGCGCTGTTTATTATTAAGCGCACTAATCTGTCGCGCACGCATGTTTTTCGGGTGCTGGCGGATCTGAAAGCCGGGGGCTATATCACGATGAAGCGCGGCAAACTGGTTTCCATCGACCGACCATTGCCGGAAGCTTACTAGCAAAGAGGGAAAACTCCCGCGACCGAGCGCCGCGGGAGCAGGGTATTATGGCGTAACGATGTCGAACCAGAATTCGAACTTGTCCATATAGCCCAGCATTTCATTGAGCTTATCGGCGTTACCGGTGATTTTCGCGTCGCCGTTATCGACGGCCTGCTTCAGCGTCTCCTCTTTGAGGATGATCTTATTCAGGGTGGCGCGGTTGAGGGCAACAGTGGTATCGGCATCTTTCGCTTCCGCGTTGGCGGTATGGTTCAGTACGCCGTTTTCCAGCTCCAGCTTATACTTGCCGCCGTCGCTGCCGAGATCGATATTAAAGACCGATTTCGCGTTACCCGCTTTCTCGCCATTGATATGCACCGCCAGATAGTCGAAGAACATTTCCGGGGTCATCGCGCGCACGGTATCCGGGCTGGCGGTGTTCGGGGTTGGCCCTTTCACCACGCCGTTACGCAGTTCCTGCGCGCCGGTGAGGTAGAAGTTACGCCACGGGCCGGATTCCGCCTGGTAGCCTAACTGTTCAAGGGCATCAGCTTCCAGATTACGCGCATCCTGGTTTTTCGGATCGGCGAAGACGATTTTGCTGACGACCTGGGCTACCCAGCGGTAGTTACCCTGGTCGTAATCCTCTTTCGCTTTCTTCATAATGGCATCGGCGCCGCCCATGTAATCGACGAATTTCTTCGCCGCTTCTTCCGGCGGCAGTTCGTCGAGGGTGGCCGGGTTGCCGTCGAACCAGCCGAGATACAGCACGTAGGTGGCTTTCACGTCGTGGCTAACAGAGCCGTAATAACCGCGGTTAGCCCAGGTGTTGGCAAGGCTATCCGGTAGTTTGAATTTAGCGGCGATTTCATCGCGAGTCAGCCCTTCGTTAGCCATACGCAGAGTCTGGTCGTTAATGTAACGATACAGGTCACGCTGGCTCTTCAGCAGGTTGACTACGTTTTCGTTGCCCCAGGTCGGCCAGTGGTGCTGAGCCATAATAATCTCGGCCTTGTCGCCCCAGCGTACGATCGCTTCGTTGATGTACTTCGACCACGGTAGCGGTTCGCGGATTTTCGCGCCGCGTAGCGAATAGGTATTGTGCAGGGTGTGTGTCACGTCTTCCGCGGATTCAATCAGTTTTTTCTCTTCGATGAACCACAGCATTTCCGACGGCGCTTCCGAACCTGGCGCCAGCATGAAGTCATAGGTCAGACCGTCAATGACTTCTTTCTGCCCGTCTTTTTCAATGATATTGGTTGGGGCAACCAGGGTCACGGTACCCGCCGAGGTGGTGGTGCCAAGGCCGGCGCCCACCTGTCCGGTGGCCGATGGTTTCAGCAGGTTGCCGTACATGTAGCTGGCGCGGCGGCTCATGACATTACCAGCCATGATGTTTTCTGCCACGGCCGCTTCCATAAAGCCGGACGGTGCGTAAATTTTTACTTTGCCGGATTTCACATCCGCTTCATCAACCACGCCGCGCACGCCGCCGTAGTGGTCAACGTGGCTGTGGGTGTAGATAACGGCGACAACCGGTTTCTTACCGCGGTTTTTGTAATACAGATCCATGCCCACTTTTGCGGTTTCCGCTGATACCAGCGGGTCAACGACGGTAATGCCTTCTTTACCTTCGATGATGGTCATGTTGGAAAGGTCCAGATTTCGGATCTGGTAGACGCCGTCGGTCACCTCAAACAGACCGCTGATGTTAATCAGCTGCGACTGGCGCCACAGGCTCGGGTTGACGGTATCCGGGGCTTTTTCACCTTCTTTAATGAAAGAGTACTGCTGCGGGTCCCACACGACATTACCCTGTTCGCCTTTAATCACTTCGGTCGGTAGTGCGGCAATAAAACCTTTATGAGCATTGGTAAAATCGGTGTTGTCGGAGAAGGGGAGTTGGTTATAGAGGGCGTCGTTGGCTTGTTTGGTGGCGGCGGTCGCTTCTTTTGCCGCGACTTCCGCCCATGCTGACAAGCTAATCGATGATAGCAAGCCGGCAATGGCTAATCCTTTCACTATAGGGGTCAATTTCATTGGAATCCTCTTACCTTAATGGCGATTCACTCGTTAATTCCGATCTGACATGGTGTTACAACTTGTAACGCTTCTTTGAACTATAACCAATTGTTTACATTGAGCAAGTTAATGATTACAAAAAAAATACATTAGTTAAAAAACTACTCTCTCGTAGGTAAAATGAGATTTATCCAATGGGATTAATGCCGCTTATTTAGCGCGGCGTTTGACGTGTCGGCTACTGCGGGGAAGGGGAAAAAGCAGCCCTTAGGCCGCTTTTAAATTAACAAGGAAGAGACGCTATTTGGCGTAGCCTAAAAATTTACCGTCCTGCATGACGGCAATTTTTCCGGATTGGTAGACAATAAAAACGTATAAACCCTGCGAATAGGTTTTCGCGTCAGCATTGCTTTCGTCTAAGGCTGCGGGTTTGCCATCAACTGTCAGACCGGTTGAGTTTGTGACCAGCTTCATGCCATTGAAGATCTTCACTTTTTTGCTGGACTGCGCTTTCTGCACGGGATATAAAGCCTGCGCATTTTCCAGCGCCTGTTTCTCCGCTGCGGCGTTCACCGCAGCCTGTTTGTTTTGTTCCGCAATATAACAGGCATCTTTACTGATCCCCTGTGCTTCGCACTCGGCCATACGCTGCGCCGGTGAACTGCAACCGGTCGCGATGGCTGCGCTGAGTACCAGCAGCAGCATAGAAACGTGTTTCACTTTCATCATTAACGACCTTAGTGTCGAAATTATTTTTAACATGTTATGCAACAAACTAACGGCAGCGGCGACTGCTGCGGTTACTGTGTCCGCTTAGTTCGTAACGCGTAGTAACTATGTCGTATGGTTATTAAGTGAATTGTGATCTAAATCAACCTCCGCACGGATAGCTAAAATTTTGTGTAATCGCTTACATGGCGCAGGAAAAAGAGGCGTCTCTGTGGCAAACGTACAAGGATGATACAACGACGCGTAATGACGGTATGCAAATCAGCCCTTATGATGGCGCTTTCTACAAGGATCATAAGGGATTATGAAGTGGATACTGTTGAGGAAATAAATGGAACATACTTTTTTGCGGGGCGTTCAAACCTTACCGCCTCAGAACTATTTTTCATGGTCTTTGTCTTCAATACTGCTGATCAATTTGGTATCAAAGATGTTGCCTCTGTATATGCACTGTATGCGGGTATAAATGATCAGGCGACACGGGCTAAACCCGGATCGGCAATTCCTGGAACATCCAGACTATCGAAAGGTGCCAGACGAGTATTTGGCAATAGAATGTTCCCATTTGGGTTAAAAATGCCTACATGGATTGGCGGTTATACTCCATGGACTGTAAAAAGGAGGATGGTGAGGAAAATTGGAACGTGGGTGGGACGGACTATTCCCCTCATGGGTGAAGTGATCATTGTGGCTGATGTATCGCAGATCATTTACAACACGATTATTGAATACAATACCATCGCGCGGGGCAACGATAAGCTATGGTAGAAGATATCGAAAAACGCGTCATCAAGTTGTTCACTATTCGTAGTGGGACCTATATCCTCAGGAACAAGAAATACGCTACATACACGGCAGACTCGAGCATTCATTTTGATGTCCAGTTAGATCAAGATGACGTTGAAGAGTTAGTTGAAGACTATGCAAAAGAGTTCAACGTCGACATGTCGAATTTCCATCTTGAAACATACTATCCCGAAGTCAATTTTTCATGGAATCCATTTAAAAAGCCTGAACCAGTAGATGTTCCAGAGTTCACCATTGATATGTTTATCCAGTCTGCCAAAGCCGGGAGATGGCTGTACGATTAAGGGACATATCGCCGGGAGACATACCGCTTTTGCCGTTTACAAGCCTTACCGCTGGCATTACTATCCTGATTAGAGATTAACGGAACGTTAGTCGCCATTTTTTGTACCAAATGACTCGGGGTGCCCTTCTTTGTGAAGGCTGAGAAATACCCGTACCACCTGATCTGGATAATGCCAGCGTAGGGAAGTCAGAGACCGCATGGTCTGCGCTGCTTCCTCATCTGGCGGGAGCAAACCATGCATCAACCGCTAAACCCGGCGCATATCGCGCACCTACAACAGCTTTTCCGCACCTCTTCGCCGCTCGTTCACTGTATGACCAATGATGTGGTTCAGACTTTCACCGCCAACGTGCTGCTGGCTATCGGCGCTTCGCCGGCGATGGTGATTGACCCTACGGAAGCCGCGCAGTTTGCCGCCATCGCCGATGCGCTATTGATTAACGTCGGGACCTTAACCGTTGAGCGCGCCAACGCGATGCGCGCGGCGGCGCAGAGCGCCCGGCAGGCTGGAAAACCCTGGACGCTGGATCCGGTTGCCGTCGGCGCGCTGACGCTGCGTACCGATTTTTGCCATGAGCTACTGGAACTGCGGCCTGCGGCGATTCGCGGCAACGCCTCGGAAATCATGGCGCTGGCGGGGAGCAGCGGCGGCGGGCGCGGCGTTGATACCACCGACAGCGCGGCCGCCGCGTTACCCGCCGCCCAGGCGCTGGCCCGTAAGCTTAATACCGTGGTCGCGGTGACGGGCGAGGTGGATTACATCAGCGACGGCGAGCGCACGCTTACCGTGAGCGGCGGTGATGTCTTGATGACGCGGGTGGTCGGGACCGGCTGCGCGTTATCCGCAGTTGTGGCGGCAAGCGCCGCGATGCCCGGCGATCGGCTGCAAAACGTGGCTGCCGCCTGCGGCCTGCTGAAAATGGCGGGAGGTGAAGCGGCGCGACACGGCGGCCCCGGCAGTTTTATCCCGGCATTCCTCGACGCGTTATACGCGGGGGTGTCGGCATGAAGCGGATTAACGCCTTAACCATCGCCGGCACCGACCCCAGCGGCGGCGCCGGGATCCAGGCCGACCTCAAAACATTTTCCGCGCTCGGCGCTTACGGCTGCTCGGTCATCACCGCGCTGGTGGCGCAGAATACTCGCGGCGTGCAGTCGGTGTATCGTATCGAACCTGACTTCGTGGCGGCGCAGCTGGATTCGGTGTTTAGCGACGTGCGAATCGATACCACGAAAATCGGCATGCTGGCGGAAACCGATATCGTTGAAGCGGTGGCGGAGCGTCTTGCTCGCTACCAGATTGCCAACGTGGTGCTGGATACCGTGATGCTGGCGAAAAGCGGCGATCCGCTGTTATCCCATTCAGCCATTGCGACGCTGCGTCAGCGCCTGCTGCCCCACGTTTCACTGATCACCCCGAATTTGCCGGAGGCCGCGGCGCTGCTCGATGCGCCGCACGCGCAAAGCGAGCGCGAGATGTTGGAGCAAGGCAGAGCGCTATTGGCGTTAGGCTGCGGGGCGGTATTAATGAAAGGCGGACATCTGGACGACGCCGAAAGCCCGGACTGGTTGTTCACCCGTGAAGGGGAACAGCGCTTTACCGCGCCGCGCGTGCTGACCAAAAACACCCACGGTACCGGCTGTACGTTATCTGCCGCGCTGGCGGCGCTGCGTCCGCGCTATGCCGATTGGGGACAAACGGTCGCCGAAGCGAAGGGCTGGCTGTCGGCGGCGCTGGCGCAGGCCGATTCGCTGGAAGTGGGGCACGGTATCGGCCCGGTGCATCATTTCCACGCCTGGTGGTAAATGGCAGTGAAACGAGACAGCAGAATCTACTGAAAAAACGCGCTCCCGGCTGGAAAATATGCTAACTCGGTACCAGGCTTAACCTGCCCATAATTTTTGGGTTGGGATAAAACATGCTGGCTGCGGCCAGCACTTACGGGAGATAGCTATGACTGATATTACGCAGTTGCTTGGCAAAGATGCCGACAGCCTTTTACAGCACCGTTGTATGACTATTCCAGCCGACCAACTCTATTTACCGGGAGCGGATTACGTCGACCGGGTGATGGTGGATAACAACCGCCCGCCTGCGGTGCTGCGTAATATGCAGACCCTCTACAATACCGGGCGCCTGGCGGGAACGGGGTACCTTTCCATTCTGCCGGTCGACCAGGGCGTAGAGCACTCGGCGGGCGCGTCGTTCGCCGCCAACCCGCTCTACTTCGATCCGAAGAATATCGTGGAACTCGCCATCGAAGCCGGCTGTAACTGCGTGGCTTCTACCTATGGCGTACTGGCCTCGGTATCGCGCCGCTACGCGCACCGCATTCCATTCCTCGTCAAGCTCAACCATAACGAAACGCTGAGCTACCCGACCGAGTATGACCAGACCCTGTACGCCAGCGTCGAACAGGCGTTCAACATGGGCGCGGTTGCGGTTGGCGCGACGATCTATTTCGGCTCCGAACAGTCGCGTCGGCAGATTGAAGAGATCTCCGCCGCCTTTGAACGCGCGCACGAGCTCGGCCTGGTCACCGTGCTGTGGGCCTATCTGCGCAACCCGGCATTCAAAAAAGATGGCGTCGATTACCACGTGTCCGCTGACCTGACCGGCCAGGCAAACCATCTGGCCGCCACCATTGGCGCTGATATCGTGAAGCAGAAAATGGCCGAGAATAATGGCGGCTATAAGGCGGTGAACTTCGGTTATACCGACGATCGCGTCTACAGCAAGCTGACCAGCGATAACCCGATCGATCTGGTGCGCTATCAGCTGGCGAACTGCTATATGGGCCGCGCCGGGTTGATTAACTCCGGCGGCGCGGCGGGCGGCGAAACCGATCTCGCCGATGCGGTGCGCACGGCGGTGATCAATAAACGCGCCGGCGGCATGGGGTTGATCCTCGGTCGTAAAGCCTTTAAGAAATCGATGAGCGAAGGCGTGAAGCTGATCAATGCGGTGCAGGATGTCTATCTGGACGGCAAAGTCACCATCGCGTAAGGCAAAAATCCGGGCGCGAGGCCCGGATTGACTATTTTACTTACCCCGGTCTCCGGGGTTTTTTTATGATTTTACTGCGCTGACGTTCAGCGGTTCAGCCGCTTCGCTGGTAGCAAAACCGGGCTGCTCAACGCGAATAAACGGGCACAGACAAAACGCCAGCAGATAGAGCGCGGTATAAGCCACCACCACGCCGATGGTGCTGAAGTGCGGCAGCAGCACCACCGCAA
>NZ_JAQIRN010000006.1:0-379567 GCF_050600815.1 Klebsiella sp. 141161
GACCCCATGCCGAACTCAGAAGTGAAACGCCGTAGCGCCGATGGTAGTGTGGGGTCTCCCCATGTGAGAGTAGGGAACTGCCAGGCATCAAATAAAACGAAAGGCTCAGTCGGAAGACTGGGCCTTTTGTTTTTGTGTTTTGCGGCCAGACGCGCCGCCATTCCCCCGGTGGCGCTGCGCTTACCGGGGCTACAGACCGCGTAGCAACCCGTAGCCCGGGAAAGGCGCCTCGCGCCGCCCCCGGGAAAATACCCGACCCGGCCGCCTGGTTCGTTAACATCAGTAATACCTATCGCACTAATAGCTCTCAGTATAATTGTCCTTATTAATTATATGGATTATCTTTCCTGCGTGATGACATCAACGCATCACCTCTCCTGAGGGAGAAAAATAGAAAGCAAATCGCTTATTTCTCATCCTGTTAACTGGTTATAAATTCAATGAAAAAACCGCTAATTGGGATTCTGACATTAGCTTATGGATTGAGCTTGCCTGCATTCGCTGCTGATACCGCTACATTAACGATCTCCGGGCGTGTGGCGACACCTACCTGCAGCACCAATATCATTAACGAAAAGGCTCAACAGCGTTGTGGGCAAAATACTTACCTCATTAACACGCAAAATATGGCAGTCCCTTCTCATGGGGTGGTTACCCAAACGGTGAATTTACCGAATGATGCGAACAGGAAAATAATTATCAGTAGCTACGATTAATCACCCACTTATATTTCCGCGCCATTATATTGCCCAGCGGCGAAATAATGGCGCGCTGCTATCAGCTATAAAAATCAGCCACTTGTAGACTTGAAAATTTATTCCCACCGCTTAATACTTCTCTCCCCACTTATTTCCACGATCGACAGGTGTTATCCACTCTTTTGGCGGTAATGAGAGACATCATTAACACTTTGTTAACTTGATCTGGTTTAAGTGACGGTAAATTTGATATACAAATAGGGTAGATTGCCTGTATGGATGCTGCCCGAAGTGCCTTGCGATGAATGTTGCAGGTCATCGGCTGGCAATATGAGAATATAAATGAAAATCCTGCTTAACTGGCCGCCGTTGCGCCAGATCGTTACTTACATTCAGGAGCGCTTTACCTTTCTGGTTCTGCTCTGCTGGCCGGCGATTATCTGGCTGTTCTGCCGGGTTGGCGTGTGGCTTACCGATAGCGCCTATCAACTGCTGGGGAAATCGCCTGCCCACTCTTTCACCGTTTATCTTCAGCCATTTATGACGCCCGGCACGTTGCTGCGCATTTCTATCAGCTGGATTGTGCTGTTATTCATTCTTTTCAGTATGGCGATGGCCTTCACCTGGGGTCTGCGCCGCTTTATGAATCGTCAAAAATAAGCCATCGGCGCAGCGCCAGCTCCAGGTTTTATGCCATCTCACCAATTGTCTTGCGAAAACGCAGCAGCGCAATGGTAAAGAAAGCGCTGCCGATAGCGAACAAGATTAAAAACTGCGGCCAGACGATGGCAAAGCTGGCGCCACGGTAAAGTATCGCCTGCGCGAGGCTGACGAAATGGGTGGTCGGCATGGTCAACATAATGTCCTGAACCAGCTGCGGCATACTCTCCCGTGGCGTGGATCCGCCGGAGAGCATCTGCAGCGGCAGCAGCACCAGGATCATTAGTAGCCCCAGTTGCGGCATAGAACGGGCGAGCGTGCCCATAAAAATGCCAATGGAGGTGGTGGCGAACAGGCTGAGCGCAACTCCCAGCATAAACAGCGGAATCGACCCCTCAATCGGTACCTGCAAAATTCCCTGCACCATCAGCAGTAGCGACAGCCCGGAGACAACCAGTACCACTAGCCCCATCGACCAGATCTTGGCCATCATTATCTCAAACGGCGTTACCGGCATCACCAGCAGGTGCTCAATGGTGCCGTGCTCTCGCTCGCGGATAAGCGCTGAGCCGGTGAGGACAATTGCCAGCATGGTGATGTTGTTAATAATCGCCATCACCGCGCCGAAGCGCTCTTGTTCAAGGTTAGGGTTAAAGCGCATCCTCACCGCCAGCTCTACCGGCAGCGAACTGTTGTCGCGATAGCGGGCGACAAAACTGTTCACTTCACCGCTGATAATATTCTGGATATAGCCGTTGCCGGTAAAGGCCTGGCTCATTCGCGTGGCGTCGACGTTAACCTGTACCTCCGGCTGACGACCGGCCAGCACATCGCGCTGGAAGTTTGGCGGAATATTGATGGCGAATGTGTATCGTCCCGCATCCAGCCCGGCATCCATTTCATCGGCGCTGATCAACTCCGGCGTTAAAAACCACGGCCGATAAAAGCCGTTAATGATCCGCGATGAGAGCTGTGATTTATCCATATCGGCAATGGCGATAGGCGCCAGGTGCAGAGAGCCGGGCATTACCGTGGCCGAGGAGTAAACCGACACGGTAAAAGCAAACACAATCAGCGCCAGCATCGCTTTATCGCCGAGCAGGCTGCGCAGCTCTTTGATGCCGAGGTTATAGATATTGCGTAATCCGCGCATCATCCCTCCTGTTTCTTCAACAGAAACAGGCTCAGCCCGAGCACCAACGGCACCGCAATCAATAGTGGAATGAACGAAACCCACAAATCGCTAATATTCAGCGCCTTGGAGAAGGTGCCACGGGCGATGGTCAGGAAATGGCTGGTCGGGTAGATTTGCCCGATCCAGCGACCTGGCCCTTCCAGAGATGCCACCGGATCGATCATCCCGGAGAATTGGGTGGCCGGAATCAGCGTAATAATCGCGGTACCGAAAATAGCGGCGATTTGGCTCTTCATAAATGTCGAAATCAGCAAACCCAGCCCGGTGGCGATGGTGACATACAGCAGCGCCGCCAGGGAGAGGGTCAGGAAACTCCCCTTATGCGCGACACCAAATACGAAGACCGATAAAGCGCACAGTAGAAAGAAGTTAAACATCCCCAACACGATGTAAGGCAGCTGTTTTCCGAGCAAGAATTCGCTGCGGGTGGTCGGCGTCACGTACAGGTTGATGATCGAACCGAGCTCTTTTTCACGCACTACGCTCAGCGCGCTGAGCATCGCCGGGATCATCATCAGCAGCAGCGGGATCACCGCCGGGACGATGGCCGGCAGGCTTTTCACGTCCGGGTTATAGCGATAGCGGGTCTCGATGGAAATGAGCGAGGTCTCACGATTCGGGCTACTTTGCCGCCCGGCCATCTCCTGCAGCCAAGCCAGATGCATCGCCTGCACGTATCCGCGCACCGTTTCCGCGCGATTCGGCATTGCGCCGTCCACCCACACGCCAATCTGCACCGGCGTACCGCGAGCGATATCGCGGCCAAAGTTTGGCGGGATTTCTATTGCCACCGCCAGCTCGCCGTTACGCATTCGACGATCCAATTCGTCATAACTCTGCAGTGGCGCCTGCTCGATAAAGTAGCGTGAGCCCGCGATATTCTGCGACCAGTTCTGGCTGCTGATCGTTTGATCGCGGTCGAGGACGGCAAAGCGCAGATCCTCGACATCCATGCTGATCCCATACCCCATGATAAACATCAGGATCACCGTCCCCAGCAGCGCCAGCGTCGATCGCACCGGATCGCGGCGCAATTCCAGCGCTTCGCGGCGGCTATAGCTAAACAGGCGGCGCAGGCTGAATGACTGGCGTGGGGACGCATTCTTCTGCTGTGATGCGGCAGCAGGCGGCGCGGGCGTTGTAGAGACAGAAACGGTCGGTTGCGCGGCATCCGCCGCTTCCTGCAGCCAGGCGATAAACGCCTCTTCGAGGCTGGCGGAGCCACGTTGCTCAACCAGCACCTGCGGCGTATCGCTGGCCAGCACCTTTCCGGCGTGCATCAGCGAGATACGATCGCAGCGTTCCGCCTCATTCATAAAGTGGGTAGAAATGAAGATGGTGACGCGATCCTGCCGCGCCAGGTCGACCATCAGCTGCCAGAACATGTCGCGTGCCACCGGGTCAACGCCGGAGGTGGGTTCATCCAGGATCAGCATCTCCGGGCGATGGATTACCGCTACCGCTAATGACAGACGCTGGCGGATCCCCAGCGGTAAGTCAGCGGGAAGCGCGTCTTCAACCTCGGTCAGCATAAAGCGTTTGCTCATTTCTGCGACCCGGCCAGCTATTTCATGGTCCGGAATGTGAAACAAGCGGGCGTGCAGCTCCAGGTTTTGCCGTACGCTCAGTTCGCTATAGAGCGAGAAGGCCTGCGACATATAACCCACTCGCTGTCGGGTGGCGATATCTTTCGGATCGACCGGTTGGCCAAACAGCCAGGCCTCGCCTTCGCTGGCGGGCAACAGGCCGGTTAGCATCTTCATGGTGGTGGATTTGCCGCAGCCGTTAGAGCCGAGGAAGCCAAAAATTTCGCCACGGGCGATACGAAAGTTAACGTGGTCGACGGCGACAAAGTTGCCGAAGCGCATGGTCAGGCCGCGCGCTTCAATGGCAATCTCTTCCTCACTGCTGTCGCGCGGCGGGATGACCACGTCTTTATGCGCCAGGCGCTGCGCTTCCGGCAGCAGGGCGATAAATGCCTGCTCCAGGGTCTGGCTGCCGGTCTGTTTTTTGAGCGCCGCCGCGCTACCGGTCGCCAGTATTTCGCCGGCGTTCATCGCCACCAGCCAGTCGAAGCGCTCGGCCTCTTCCATGTAGGCGGTGGCGACCAGCACGCTCATTTCCGGCTGGCGCTGGCGAATGCTGTCGATTAGATCCCAGAACTGCGCGCGGGAGAGCGGGTCGACGCCGGTAGTGGGTTCATCAAGGATGAGTAGCTGCGGGTCGTGGATCAGCGCACAGCACAGCCCAAGTTTTTGTTTCATTCCACCGGAGAGTTTACCGGCGGGGCGATCGCGAAACGGTGCCAGCCCGGTGCTCTGCAGCAGTTCGTTGATACGAAGTTCACGCTCGGCTTTATCGTGACCAAACAGGCGAGCGAAGAAGTCGACGTTTTCATAGACCGATAGCGTATGGTAGAGGTTTTTCCCCAGGCCCTGCGGCATCCAGGCGATTTTCGGGCATACCTGCTGGCGGTGACGAACGTCGCGCATATTGCCGCCGAGCACCATCACGTTACCCTGCTCGATGGCCCGCGCCCCGGCGATAAGCGAGAGCAGGCTTGATTTGCCGACCCCATCCGGGCCAATCAGGCCAACCATGCGCCGCGCCGGAATCGCCAGGTTGATATCGCGCAACGCGATGGTAGCGCCAAACTTCTGGCCAACGTTTTCCAGCAGGGCGACGGGGGGCGAAGTATCCTGCGGCGTCAGTTTCATTGCGGCAACCTCACCGTCAGCGCTTCAGGCCAGCTTTTCTGCTTATCCAGTCGTACCCAGGCCATCCCAGGCAGGCCGGTTTTGACATATTCCAGATGCTGCTCCAGTAGTTCTGGCGGAATGCGCGCCTTGACACGGAACATCAGCTTGAGCCGCTCGTCGCTGGTTTCTACCGTTTTCGGCGTAAATTGCGCGACGCTGGCGACAAAGCTGATATTTGCCGGGATCACTAGCTCTGGCGCGGCATCCAGGATCAAGCGCGCTTCACTGCCGAGCGCCAGGAGACCCGCCTGTTCCGTTGGCAGGAAGAAGGTCATATAGACGTCAGCCAGGTCGACCATGTTCAATACCCGCCCCCCGGCGGCCAGCACTTCGCCTGGTTCAGCAACGCGATACTGGATGCGGCCGTCGCGCGGCGCTTTCAGCTGGCTATCGTCGATATCGGCGAGGATCCGCCGCTCGGTGGCTTCGGCGGCTTCAACGCGGGTTTTGGCCTGAATGATGCTGGTACGGGCGGCTTCAATGGCGGCGCGGGCGGCAGAGACCTGCGCTTTCGCCGATTCCAGCGCCGCGCGGGCGCTTTCAGCGGCCGCGCGATCGTCATCCAGCTGCTGAGCGGAGACGGCGCCACGCTGTGAAAGGGTGCTGGAACGGACGTGGCGTTTAGCGGTGGAGTCTAGCTCCGCCTGGCGTTGCTTCACCACCGCTTCGGTGGCGCGCATTTCGCTCTGCCGCTGGTCGAGTAACGCGTTGGCGGCGGCAACCGCGCTTTGCGCTTCTTTGATTTGCGCGGCGGCTTCGAGGCGCTGCTCGTTAAGTACCCGCGTATCCATCCGCGCCAGCACATCGCCTTTATGGACGAACTGCCCCTCTTTGACCAGAATCGTCTCGATACGCCCGGCAATTTTGGTGGCGATATCGACTTCCGTCGCCTCGATGCGGCCATTACTGGCGGCGAAGCCCGGCGGTAGCCCGGCCGGGCGCAACATCCACCATGCTGCGGCGATGATTACCGCTGCAACTACGATATACCCGGTCCAACGTCGTTTGTTCTTGTCCATACGCGACTCGCTCTGTTCCATATTGCTGAGTGGTGCGCGTTTCGCTATTTCGCCCGGCGGGACGATAAAAAAAGAAGAGATAAGGCCCGTCCGGCGCAAAATCCTGTTACGTTGCCAACCGGTGGGGAAGATGTGCTTTTAGAGTGGTCATCATCAGCAATCCTGGCCTTAAATGAAACACGCATATTTATAATCTGGATACTAACATCGGTTGCGCCAAAGTCCATATATAAACTATGGAATTGCGAGCCCCTCACTGTAATGGCTGAGAACTACGCTATCCCTATGATTTTCTTCGTCTGGTTGACCTGCGGCAACTCATGTATGATCGGCAACCCCGAAATAGACTAACGCCCGGCGAGCGCTTTATTCATGAACGATGAAAGCAAAAAATATATCTCTGTTATTTTTAAGGAGTGGCTACCTCTGTATGACAGCCTGACGCCAGCCGTTAAGGAGGTACTTAAAAATATCGCAGAGGAGCAATCGGAAGCGTTAGCGGCCCGGTTTTATGATTTTATTTTTCAGGATCCGGATATTGCCCGCCACCTGACTTATGATTTAGTTCAGGAGCGTCTGAGCCGCTCGCTGGCGCTATGGGTGAAGGAGATCCTGACCAGCGATAAAGCGCAGTTGCCGGCGTTGGCGGAACGGCAATATCAGATTGGCAGCATCCACGCGCGGATCGGCATCCCGGCGGAGGCGGTTCTGCGCGGCGCCCGGCAGATTAAGGCCGGGCTTATCGAGTATATCCGCGGCCACGTTAGCGACCGCCAGATTGCCGTCGATGCCATTTATTACGCTATTATGGCGATTAATATGGCCGTTGAGATGATGTGCCACGCCTATACCTTATCGCACTATCGGGCGACCAAAAACGAAGAGGCTTATCGCCTGTATAGTTTGATGGACAATGTCCCGATGGAATATGGCAAACAGCAGGCGGCGCTTTCCGGTTGGGAAAATACGGCGATTTTTAATATTGTTAGCGAAAATAAAGCACATACTAACGCTACGTTATTATCTGAGTCGGAATTTGGCCTATGGTTCCGCCATAAGTGCGTGCGCTATTTTAACAAAAATAGCCAGATGGACGAAATCGCCGCATTAATTTCGCAGGTCGACGACTTATTAATAGGATGGCGGGCATCCGCCTCTGCCATGGATTATAAAAATACACAAAACCTGATTCAGGGGATACATATTCATTGCCAGCAAATAGGCAGCCAACTGGGCGTAATTTTTAGCAGCCTGTCGCAGATGCAAAATGGCAAAGATGCGTTAACCAGCCTGCTTAACCGCCGCTATTTGCCGGTGGTGCTGAAGCATGAAGTGACGCTGGCGATGGAGCATGAGTTGCCGATGACGGTGGCGATCGTCGACATCGATCATTTCAAAGGCATTAACGATAACTGGGGCCATATGGTCGGCGACCGGGCGATTAAACATGTCGCGGAACTGCTCAGCGATAATATCCGTTCCAGCGACTATATCTTCCGCTACGGCGGGGAAGAGTTTCTGCTGGTGCTGGTGGAGACCGGCGTGTCAGAAGCGTTTACCATCCTCGACCGCCTGCGCAAGAAAATTAGCCAACTGGCGTTTAACGTTGGCGGCGATACGCAGATCCCGATCACCGCCAGCATTGGCTATGCCGTGCACTCCGGCCATCCCGATTACAACCTGCTATTGCGCGATGCCGATAATGCGCTGTACGCCGCCAAACGCGAGGGGCGCAACTGCGTGAAGATGCATAAAGGCAGGGTGTAAAACGAGCCCCGGTAAACGTAGCGCGACCGGGGCAGGGCTCTGAAGCTCAGAACAGTACCGGCAGCCCCAGCCCGCGCTTCACTTCATGCAGCGTCCGCTGCGTGAGCTGGTGGGCGCGTTCGCTGCCCTGGCGCAACAATTCCAGTAGCATTCCTTTATCCTGACTGTAAGTGGCCCGGCGTTCACGGATCGGCGCCAGTAGCTCCTGCAAGCAGGTTTCCAGTTCATTCTTACACTGGCGATCGCCCAGCCCGCCGCGTTGATAGTGGGCTTTCATCTCAGCAACCAGCGCCTTATCGCTATGGAAAGCGTCGAGATAGGTGAACACTACGTTGCCGTCGACATGCCCCGGATCGCAGACTCTCAGGTGTGTCGGGTCGGTATACATCGCGCTGACCGCGCGGTGAATCTCCTCTTCACTGGCCGATAACGTCAGCGTATTGCCCAGCGATTTCGACATTTTGGCATTACCGTCGACGCCCGGCAGGCGGCTCACTTCGCTGAGTAGCGCTTTGCAGTGGCGCAGCACCGGTTCGCCGGTGAGGCTATTCATTTTGTGGACGATTTCGTTGGTCTGCTCAATCATCGGTAGCTGATCGTCGCCCACCGGCACCAGCTCGGCCTTGAAGGCGGTGATATCGGCGGCCTGGCTAATCGGATAGGCGAGAAAGCCAACCGGCAGCGAGCGGGCGAATCCCTTCTGGGCAATCTCATTTTTTACCGTCGGATTACGTTCCACGCGAGCGACGGTGACGATATTCATATACAGCGCGCTGAGCTCAGCCAGCGCGGGCAGAGCGGACTGCAGGCAAATAGTGGTGAGCCTGGGGTCGATGCCGACGGCCAGATAATCGGCCATGACTTCGAGGATATGGTGGCTGATTTTTTGCGGGTTGCTGCCGTTATCGGTGAGCCCTTGCAGGTCGGCGATCAGGATAAACTGCTGGTGGTCGTGCTGCAGCGCGACGCGCTGGCGCAGCGAGCCGACGTAGTGGCCAAGATGTAGTTGGCCGGTCGGGCGGTCGCCAGTGAGGATGGTTTGTGGATGGTTCATCAGGGACTCCTTATCAGACTGTTCAGCCGAAAGACGTCCTGAAAATAACAAAGCCGCCTTCCGGCGGCTTTGAAAATGGAAACGTGTATCGTGCCGCCTGTTATGCAGGCAGCCACCAACGACGGGGGTAGGTAACGATAACGTTTCTGTTCATCTTTTTATCCTGCCACGAAATCACGGCGGGGTAAACCCGCCTTGTATTACATGGTCGAGAAGACGTTCATGATCACGCCGCCGGAGATAATCAGCGCCATGGCGATAATGGCCGCCAGGTCCGGCTTCTGTTTATAGAGGATCATGGAGCAGATGGTGACGCCGACGATACCGAAGCCGCACCACAGCGAGTAGGCTACGCCCACCGGGATGGTGCTCATCGCGCGGGTGAGGGCGAAGTAGCACAGGCCGTAGGCGCAGACCACCAGCACTGAAGGCGCCAGCTTGCTGAAGCCGTTGGTCTTTTTGATCATCGAGGTGCCGGTGATTTCGGAGCCGATAGACAGCGCCAGCCATAAAAATCCGAGATTAAACATAGGGTATTCCTTTCCTGTTAGTTGGCGATTTTCTTATCCATAGACGCGATTGGCGCGGCGGGCGCGGCTTCTTCGCTCTCTTCAGAACCCATTTTCGAGAACAGGTTCATGATAACGATGCCGCTGGCGATGACCGCCATGCCGATGATGGCGGCGGTATCCGGGTGCTGGCCGTAGAAGGCCATTCCCAGCGTCGAGACCACCAGGATGCCGGTGCCGGACCAGGTGGCGTACGCCAGGCCGACCGGGATATCTTTCACCGCCCTTGAGAGCGAGTAATAGCAGGTGCAGTAGAGGACAATCAGCAGGCCGAGCAGCAGCATTTTTGTGCTGCCTTCGCTGCTACCGAACATTTTTAACGTCGAGGTTGCCGAGGTTTCGGAGAGGATAACCAGCAGCATCCATAACCAGCATTTTGTTTTCGAAGACATCGTTAAGCTCCAGGTTCATAGTTGGGTAAGGTCATATCTTTCTGTTTTTTAAATAATCAATGGCCGCATCGGTCAGCTGCGCGTGCGGAGCCGCCGCCAGCGCCGGATTATTCACCACGTCTGTGACGGTGAGATAACGGCGCGGTTCGCTGCTGGCGGCGGCTGGCGCGGTGGGCGCGTCCAGCGTCGCCAGCAGCTCATTCATGGTGCCGAGGAAGACGCCGCAGGCTTCCAGACGAGCCAGCGTGGCTTGCAGATGCCCGGCATAGGCGCTGTCGGCCTGAGCGCCGCTTAGCTGGTTGAGTTCGCTGAGCGGATCGCAGTGATAGCGCAGCGCCAGCACGGGAATACCCTTCAGCAGCGCCTCATGCGCGCAGCGGGCGAGCGGGCTGCTGAGCGTGCCGTTCAGCAGGTCTGAAGCCAGCGGATAATCGAGAAACGGCAGCAGTACCGCCCGCCACGGCGCTGACGGCAGGGCATCCTGCCAGGCCGAAGAGGGAATTATCTCCCCGACCTCCCGCCACGCGGCGGCGTCAGCGAGGCCATCCTCCAGCGCGAGGCGTAGCGGATAGCCGCTTCCCGCCAGGCGTTGGCGGATAGCCGCGCGATAGCCATCAGCGGCGGTCACCATCACCAGTACCGGCGGGCGCAGGCGCTGC
Organism: Klebsiella sp. 141161; assembly: GCF_050600815.1. Classification (NCBI taxonomy): domain Bacteria; kingdom Pseudomonadati; phylum Pseudomonadota; class Gammaproteobacteria; order Enterobacterales; family Enterobacteriaceae; genus Klebsiella; species Klebsiella sp. 141161. The sequence goes on from NZ_JAQIRN010000006.1 coordinate 10,773, forward strand.
AAAACACGCGCAACTAAACCTTCAATCTGTTCGTCGGTCATGGCGAGCCTCCGTTAGCCGATGAGCGTCACCTGCGCGCCGTTTTTCAACCCGGCGGCATTGGCTTCTTCAGTGTCAATATGAAACTCCAGCGCGAAGTCATCGCGCACCCGCACCACCACTTCATCGAAAGTCAGCTGGCGCTCGCCGTTACTGCGCACGCTGACCTTCTGGCCATTGCTAACGTTGAGTCGGCGTGCGTCCTGCGGCGACATATGAATATGCCGCCAGGCGCAGATCACCTGTGAATGGAGTTCAACGTGGCCAGCGGGCCCAATCAGCAGCGCGCTACCGGCATTCTCCAGCTGGCCGGACTCACGAACTGGCGCCTTAATCCCGAGCGTGAAGCAGTCGGCGCGCGACACTTCCAGTTGCGAAACCGGGCGGGTCGGCCCGAGGACACGGACGTTGGTCAGCGAGCCCTTCGGCCCGACAACGGTCACGCACTCCTGGGCGGCGAACTGCCCCGGCTGGCGCAGCGGTTTAAATGGCGTCAGGCTGTAGCCTTTGCCGAACAACGCCTCGACGTCCTGTTGCGTGAGATGGACGTGGCGGTTGGAGATCCCCACCGGGATCGCCGGCGCCGTTGCGCTCAGGCGGGCGGCGATTTTTTCGCGAACCAGGGTGTCGATCATGACTTCTTCCCTTTCTTCAGCGCCGGATGTTTATCTTCCGTTTCGTTCGGGGCGGCAGGGGGGGCGATAGGTTCCGGGGCGGGGATAACCACCGGTTCGGCCGTTTTTTGCTCGCGCGGCGGGTTGCCTTTGAGGTTGCTTAACGCTTCAACCACGCAGCGCTCCGGGCGGGCAATCACCAGCGACTTCACGGTGTGCTCGGCGCCAGCCACCGCCACGCCGCGTTCGATAGCGGTGTGGATGGCGCTGATTTCCCCTTCAAAGCAGACGCTCACCAGCCCGGAGCCTGGTTTGCGATAGCCAATGCAGGTCACTCCCGCGGCTTTACAGGCGGCGTCGACGGCCTGAATGGCGGCGACCCATCCTCGCGTTTCAATTACGCCTAAACTTTTCATGGTCGGCTCCTGTTAATGGCGGACTAAGCGAATATCAAAATCAAATTGCTGGAAGAAGGTTTCCAGCCGGTCCAGTTCGTCCGGTGAATAAGACGGGTCCTGGGTAATCGGGTAGGGCATATCCAGGCGTTCATACTTTTTGCGTCCCAACTGGTGGTACGGCAGCATGTCGATGCGGCGGATATTTCCACGCTTCGCCAGCTTCTGTACGTAATCAATGGCGCCGGTAATGGCGTCGAATGAGTCGTTGTAGCCGCGAATGAGCGGCATACGCACAATGACGTTGGCGCCGGAATCCACCAGCCATTCGAGATTGCGGCGGATCCCTTCGTTGCCGATGCCGAGCATCGCCTTGTGGTGTTCGCTGTTAATTTGCTTAATGTCGAACAAGAAGGTGTCGGTGACCGGCGCCAGCTTCTGGTAGTTGGCAAGCGGGGTGGTGCCCTGGGTTTCGACGGCGGTGTTAATCATCATCTTTTTGCATTCGCTGAATAAGGCGACGGCAAAATCGGTCTGCAGGCTCATCTCGCCGCCGCCGATGGTGACACCGCCGCCGGAGGAGATGTAGAAGTCGTAGTCCTGCATGATGATCTCCATCAGCTCGCTAACGGTGACGTCCTTGCCCATAATGTCCAGCGCGTTCTGGGTGCAAATCTCTTCGCATTTGCGACAGCCAATGCAGTCTTTATTGCGGTCGACGAAGTGCTTCATTTCGCCGTTTTCTTCCGCCCGATAATGAATACCCGCCGGACAGACGCTGACGCAGTCGCCGCAGTTAATGCATTTGTCGTGCGAGAACATCACCTGGAACTGACTGCTCAGCCCTTCCGGGTTGGCGCACCACGGGCAGCGAATGTTGCAGCCCTTAAAAAACACCAGCGTGCGAATGCCATCGCCGTCATAGATCGAATATTTCTGGATATTGAAAATTCGGCCCGTTAATTCTTGTTTTGCGATCACGCTTGCCTCCCGCTCCGTCCCGTTACGGGACGGAGAACTTCCGGTTATTTCTCAAATACAGCTCATTTAATTCTCTTTAAGAGAACTAGAACTTCTCAATCACCGTACGGCTGATGATCTCGTCCTGGACCTCTTTGCACAGCTCAACGAAGTAGGCGCTGTAGCCGGCAACGCGAACGATCAGGTCGCGGTATTTCTCCGGCTCCTGCTGCGCCTTCTTCAGTACTTCGTTATCGACGTAGCTGAACTGCATCTGGCCGTTGCCGAGAATCGAGGCGGTACGCAGCAGGGTAATCAAGCCATGGCGGCCTTCCGGGGTATCCAGCAGCCCTTTGAGGAACTTGAAGTTGTGCACCATGCCGATGTTCATGGTTTCCACGTTCATCTTGCTGACCGACTTGATAATCGCTGTCGGGCCTTGTTTATCCGCGCCCTGGGTAGGGCTGATGCCGTCGGAGAGCGGCATCCACGCCAGGCGGCCGTTCGGCGTGGCGTTGGTCAGCTCGCCGATTGGCGTGTTGTTGGAGATAGACAGGGTGCCGTGGCTGAGGGTCGAGTAGAGCATTTTGTATTTACGGCACTCTTTCTCGGTCCATTCGGTAATATCCAGCGCGTACTGGTCGACGTAGTTATCGTCGTTACCGTATTTCGGCGCGTTCAGGCAGTCGCGGCGCAGCGCTTCGTAACCTTCAAAGTTGGCCAGCAGCGCATCGCGGATCTGCTCAAGGGTGTATTTCTTCTCTTCGAACACCAGCTTGCGGATCGCCGCCATCGAGTCGACGTAGGTCGCCAGACCGGAGAAAATCAGCCCCGGACCGTGGTTGACCATCGCGCCGCCGGCGGCGACATCTTTGCCGCTCTCCATGCAGCCTTCGACCAGTAGCGACATCAGCGGCTTCGGCGCCACATCGCGATGGACGCGCTGGCTAATGACGGTGCCGATGGCCGACAGGCGCACGATATGGGCGATCTGCTGTTTTACCGCCGCGTCGAATTCGTCGAAAGTGCGCAGGTCGCGCAGGTCGCCGGTGTCCAGCCCCTGATAGCTATCGAACAGCACCATCCGCCCGCGGTTGAGCACGAATTCAATCGCGATAGGCCACTGGGTGTAGCCGGTGGAGGTCCACTGATAGATGCGCCCGGATTTCTGCGGCTCAACGCAGCCCATCAGGCAGTAATCGCGGGCGTCTTCAAAATCGAAGCCTTTGCGCAGCATCATCTTGATGTGGGAGTCATCGAAGTGGCAGGCCGGGAAGCCCATTCCCGCTTTCACCACGTCGACGATTTTTTCCATGTATTTCTGCGGCGACTGGTTGTGGATACGGCAGGCCAGCGACGGCTGGTAAACCTTCACGAAACGCACCGCGTCCATAATCAGATAAGTCAGATCGTTACAGGCATCGCCGCCGCTACGTTTCTGGCCGCCAACGGTGAGATTGATAAACGGCTGATAACCCGCGAAATATTTCGCTCCCAGCTCGCTCGACATCCACATCAGTTCAGCGCATTTGATGATGAACGCCTGCAGCAGCTCCAGCGCGGTCTCGTGGGTCAGACGGCCTTCGCGGATATCGGCTTCGAACATCGGGTAGCAGTACTGGTCGACGCGCCCCAGTGACAGCCCGGTCTGGTTCTCTTCGATTTCAAACAGCGATTCGACGGTCCAGATGCTCTGCAGCGCTTCCTGCAAGGTCTTCGGCGGATTGGCCGGCACGTTTTCGTTCACTTCGGCGATGGTCAATAGCTCGGCGCGGCGCTGGGTGTTTTGCTCTTTAGCCGCCAGTTCGCGGGCGTGGGCGGCGATGCGGCGGGCGTAGTTGACCACACCTTCACAGGTTTCAATCGCCGCTTTGTAGTAGTAGATACGGTCGATATCTTCCGGGTTTTCCATGCTCAGGCTGGCCAGATGCGCCTCGGCATCGGCTTTAATGCCGTTCATCCCTTTGGTGAACAGCAGCACGTCGTAGCCCGGACAGGTATCGCCGCCGCCGTTAATCTGGTGATAGGAGAGGTCGCTGACGAAGGTCTCGCCGCTGAAGGCCCAGACGCCGGCCTCACGGTATTGCGCTTCGCAAATCTCATCCAGCGAACGGCCTTCCCAGAACGGCACGATCTCTTCGCGAATGGTTTTTTTATCCGCTTCGCTGATTTCAAACGGATCCTGCGGGCGGGTGCTCATGGTGTCGAGCTCATCCCGTACCCAGCGCCAGGCGATATCCGGCGAGAAGGCGCCCGCGCGCGGCTTGCCGCACGGATGGCCGACGATCAGCTCATCGTCCTGAATCAGAATCGGCGCGGTTTCGCAGGCGTGGCGGAAAGCTTTGGCGCGCAGCAAAATGGTCGGCATGCCAGGGTTGGCTTTGACCACTTCGGTAAAGGCCAGCGCGCGATAGATAGAGACGCTCGGGCGTACCGTCAGGTAGTGGTTACGCAGGCGCTGCATACGCGGGGTTAAGCCTTCTATCGCCGGCGTGTCGGCGCAGGCCGCGAACGGCGCGTGGCTGACCTGTTGTGCGCCGCTAAACAGACGCACCGGCAGATTCAGCGCGCTGAGGTTGCGCTGGGCGCTGATAAACATCGCCGAGAGTTCGTTCACTTCGGCGTTGTCAAAAGAGGCGCCGTGCAGCATGGCGTCGAGCATCGGATAGCCGTCAATGGCGCAGGCGGCGCGGACTTCGCTCAGTTCCGCCAGCTTGAACCACAGGCACTCCACGATTTCATAGGCCTGCTGGTTATTCAGCGCGCCGCTGTTGATATCGCGCTGGAAGTAAGGCAGCAGCGCTTTATCCGCCCCTTGCGGGTTAACCGCATAGCTGCCGTTATCCAGCTGTAGCGCCAGCTGGAACAGATAGAACGCCTGGCAGGCTTCTTTGAAATTACGCGCCGGATGGGCCGGAACGTGGTGCAGAATGGCCGCGCTATCGAGCAGCTCGGCTTTGCGATAAGTATTGGTTTCTGCGGCTGCCAGCTGCTCGGCGCTGTTGGCCAGATTTTGCGCCAGCGCGAGCAGGGCGTCGCAGGCGTAGATGGCGGCGCGGCAGCCGTTGACTTCATCCATACCGCTGCGGCTAACGGCGCTACCGAGGGCGCGGGTTTTCTCTTCCAACTGGTGCTTAATCGCCAGCACGCCTTTTTCGACGACCAGGTTGTAGTCCGGTGAATCGAGATCGCTGTTGAGGTTGAGGAACTGGAATACGGATGGCCGATGCGCGGCGCTTTCATCATGGAAAATCGCCCCGTGCGGTTTACGGGTCTGGTTACCGACGATCAGTTCGTCGGCGCTAATGGTCAGCGGCAGCTGGCGCATCAGTTCATAGAAACGGCGAGCCGGTTTGACGGCGGCGGGAATGCCTGCGATATCGCTATCCAGCGCGCTGAGGATCGCGGCGTGCTCGGTGCACAGGCTGCTTGCCTGCGAGCGTAAACGGTCTGCCAGCACTTTGACGCGCGGCGTTAAGCTGTAGTGTGCCATGGGTAAGGTTCTCCAAATCTTGTTATCAGTGGCCCTGTACGGGATGACCGGACCAGGCCCGGCGATAAAGCTCGGTTAACGCGTTAGCGTCCGGCGCGCGTGGGTTGGTTGGGGTACAGCTGTCGCGCAGCGCCTGGCCGACCATCTCCGGCAAACGGCGTTCGAATTCAGCCGCCTCAATGCCGGTGTCGCTAATGCCGGAGGGCATGCTCATCTCTTCTTTTAAAGCCTGAATGGCGACCAGCAGGCTGGCGACGCCCTGGCGCGGCGAGGCGGCTGGCAGATCCAGCAGATGCGCCAGACGGGCATATTTCGTTGCTGCAAGGGTGTCGCACTGGCCGTCGAAATCGGCGTTCCAGGCGACGACTTGCGCCATCAACAGGGCGTTGGCGCGGCCATGTGGCACGCGGAAGACGCCGCCGAGGGCGTGGGCCAGGCTGTGGGTGATCCCAAGCGAGGCGTTGGTGAAGGCCATCCCCGCCATGCAGGAGGCGTTATGCATCTTTTCACGCGCCTGTAGGTTGTCGCCGCTGCGCCAGCAGGTCGGCAGATAGCGAAATACCTGCTGCACCACTTTCTCCGCCAGCGCGTCGGAAAAGTCGCTGGCGGCGCGGGAGACGTAGGCTTCCAGAGCGTGACACAGCACGTCCATGCCGGTGTCGGCGGTAATCGCCGGCGGCACCGAAGCCACCAGCGACGGGTCAAGAATGGCGATATCCGGCAGCAGCGACGCATCCACCAGTACCAGCTTTTCCGCGTTGGCTTTCACCACCGAAAAGGCGGTGACTTCCGAGCCGGTACCGCTGGTGGTGGGGATAGCGACAAAGCATGGACGCGGGCGGTCAGTCTGCGGACGGGTTTGCGCCAGGGAGAAAATAACCGCTTTGGCGGCATCGATTACCGAACCGCCGCCGAGCGCGATAACCAGATCTGGATAGTGGTTATCCATTAACTTCATGCCGCGCACCACGGTGGCGATATCCGGATCCGCCACTACGTCGTCCCACATCTGCCAGGCGATCCCGCGCTGGCGCAACAGGGCGGTGACGCGCTCGGCGAGACCAAACTTCACCATCGCTTTATCGGTCACCAGCAGCACGCTGCGGGCGGAAAGTTCGTTCAGCACCGAGAGGGCGTCCTGACCGAAGCAAATCCGCGGTTTCAGTAAAAATTCACTCATTGGGCTACTCACTCCTGTTAGGCGTCCCGAAACACGTTCTCGACAATGGCGACCACCGACATCGCTTTGTAGCGGTCTTTATTGAGCGCGAAGTACTCTTCCGCCAGCACGATGTCGTGCATGCCGGCGCCGACGTTATCGACGGCAACCCAGGTCTGGTCTTTCATCGGCTGCTGTTTGTCATCTAAGCGGGTGATCAACAGCAGGTTGCTGCCGCGTAGCTCATCGCATTTTTGCGTGGCGACGACATGGCCGGTTACCTTTGCGAGAATCATCGTTTATCGCCTTATATCAGTGCGTTACTTAGCGAGGCGCTCCAGCACCTGGCGAATAACGCGTTCCACGTTTTGTTCGTTGATTTCACCTTCCATACTGGCGGCGCCTGCGCTGGCGAAACGGTCATCGTTGCCTGCGGAGCACGCTGGCGCGGCATTGGCCGGAGCGTTGAAACGCACGTCATCAAGAATGCTGCGCTGCGGATCGCTCGCCGGAGTAACGATGGTCGGCTGGGGCTCAGGGCGGCTGCCCGGCGCGCGAAGCTCGTCAATCGAACGCACGCCATAGCCGACTTTGCGGATATTGAGCAGGTTCATCGGGCCGACGTTGTCGGAGCTGGAGCCGCCGCCGACCGCGCCGCAGCCGAGAGTCAGCGCCGGAGAGATGTTGGTGGTCGCGCCGATCCCGCCGAGCGCCGCCGGAGTATTAATCAGAATGCGGTTGACCGGTTTTTCGAGGCTGAACTGGCGGATGACATCCTGATTACGGGTGTGGATCACCAGCGTATGGCCGAGTCCTTCGTTGGTCAGCAGCTCCACCACGCGGTGGCAGGCGGCTTTCCAGTCTTCTTCCACGTACAGGCCGAGTACCGGGCACAGTTTTTCGCGCGAGTAGGGGTTTTTCGGCGATACGGTGGTTTGCTCGGCGATCAGCACTTTAGTGCTGGCCGGTACGCAGAATCCCGCCATCTGGCTGAGGTATAGCGCGGTTTTGCCGACCACTTTCGGGTTGATGGTGCCGTTCGGGCGCAGCAGCAGCGCCGCCATTTTCGCCGCCTCATCTTCATTCATGAAGTAGACGCCCTGCGCTTCCAGCTCGCGGTGAACCTCGTCGTAAATGCAGCGTTCGACGATAATCGACTGCTCAGAGGCGCAGATCACGCCATTATCGAAGGTTTTACTGGTGACGATATCTTTCACCGCGTGGTGGATATCGGCGCTGCGTTCGATAAACGCCGGGCCGTTACCCGGGCCGCCGCTGATGGTCGGGGTGCCGGAAGCGTAGGCCGCCCGCACCATGCCTTCGCCGCCGGTGGCGAGGATCAGCGACACGTCTTTGCTGTGCATCAGTTCGGAGGTGGCTTCGAGCGTTAACTGGGTGATGCCGTCAACACTGCCTGCCGGGGCGCCGGCCGCTTCTGCCGCGCGTTTGACGATTTCAATCGCCTTCCAGCTGCACTGACGCGCGCCCGGATGCGGGGAGAAGATAATGGCGTTGCCGGCCTTGAGGGCGATCAGCGCTTTGTAGATAACCGTAGAAGTTGGGTTAGTTGAGGGGACCAGCGCGCAAATTACGCCGAGCGGCACGCCCACATCCATCACTTTTTTTACCGGGTCGTCATGAATGATGCCAACGGTCTTCATATCTTTGATGGCGTCGTAGACGCGCAGCGAGGCGAAACGGTTTTTCAGCACTTTGTCCTGCCAGTTGCCAAAACCGGTCTCTTCCGCGGCCATTTTCGCCAGCGCTTCGGCGTGGTGCGCTGCTTCCTGGGCCACGTTTTTCACGATGGCGTCGATTTGCTGTTGCGAAAAGGTGGCCAGAATCGCCTGCGCCTTTTTGGCGTTGCGCACCAGTTCCCGCGCGTTCTGCCGGGATTGCAAATCGTTATCCAGTTCAATCATGAGTCTATCCTTCATCAGACGAAAAGAGTGGAGACGGGGCGCGCCCTGTCAGGTCATGCTTTGTGCTGCGCCGCGATTTTTTCGATGTCGTTATGTGGACGCGCGATGACGCGAGAACTGACGACTTCGCCAATGCGTTTCGCCGCTTCCACGCCGGAGTCGACCGCCGCGTTGACCGCGCCGACGTCGCCTTTCACCATTGCGGTGACGAGGCCGGAACCGACGTTTTCATAGCCGATAAGCTCGACGTTGGCGGCTTTACACATCGCGTCCGCGGCTTCAATGCAGGCCACCAGACCTTTGGTTTCGATAAGACCAAGCGCTTCTTTCATCAGGTTTCTCCGTTAGTCCGCAATTTTGTAATGCGAGACGATTTTGTTGATGTCGTTATGCGGACGGGCGATAACCAGCGAGGTCACCACTTCGCCGATGCGCTGCGCCGATTCCACACCGGAATCCACCGCCGCTTTCACCGCGCCGACGTCGCCTTTCACCATCGCGGTGACAAGGCCAGAGCCGACGTTTTCATAGCCGATAAGCTCGACGTTGGCGGCTTTACACATCGCATCCGCCGCTTCAATGCAGGCCACCAGACCTTTGGTTTCAATCAGACCTAATGCATCACCCATTTGCGTTCTCCTGGCCTTCAGGCCTTGTGTTTAATGACGATTTTGTTGATGTCGTTATGCGGACGCGCGATGACCAGCGAGGTCACCACTTCGCCGATGCGCTGCGCGGATTCCACACCGGAATCCACCGCCGCTTTCACCGCGCCGACGTCGCCTTTCACCATCACGGTGACAAGGCCAGAGCCGACGTTTTCATAGCCGATCAGTTCGACGTTGGCGGCTTTACACATCGCGTCCGCTGCTTCAATACAGGCCACCAGACCTTTGGTTTCGATAAGCCCCAATGCATCACCCATCGTGATTTCCTCCAGAACAGGTTTTGTTATTCGGGAAAACCGTCCGCGTAACGGCATCAACACGCGGAAGCGGCGTTCGGGGTTCACTATAGGGAATGGGGAAAGAAGTGAAATTTAAATCCGTGGAGATGAATATTTTAGGTTTTTACTCTGTGATTTAGCCTTATTTAGCCTTCCATTTATCTTTTCGTTCTGTTTTATGCGTGTTGATTTTTATGATGATATGGCGCTTTTTTAGGCTATTTATCGGCGAGAGGTGAATGTTAATAAGATGCTAATTACTTGCCAGCAGGCGGTAATATAGCCGCGTGATAATTGTGGGTATGCGCAAGTTTTGGCGTCGAAGATAAATACAAAACGTGCGCTTTTAGCATCGTGGAAAGAGGGGGCAATAACGGAGCGTGAGCGAGGGCGCATTTTCCTCGCGGCGGTACAGAGGGGACGGGTTAGTTAAGCGTGCTGCCGGACTTCAGCGTGCAGATGTAGAGCGGTGAGTTGATAGAGCTCAGCAGGATAGCTTTGTCGTTAAGCTTCTGCGCGTTGAGGAACAGGCCATCGTGGCTGTCGGACATCTCGCGCATGAAGTAGTCGAAGATGACATTCGGCGATTCGTCGATGGACGAGGCGCTGGATTCCCATTTTTTAATCCGATAGTGGCGTTCGGTTGCCGAGATACGTTGGCTGGTGTAGCTGAATTTGACGTAGCGCTGCAGGTAGAGCCAGCCGGCGGCGGAGTCGGTATAGCCTTCCACCACCATCGAACCGTTACCGTTGGCGGCAAAATTAAAATGGATATTGCCGTTCACATTCTCTTTTTCCATGTTTTCAAAGCGCATGATCGCTTTGGTGGAGCAGCTCATCACGCCATCGTTGGCATCCGGCAACAGGCGCCAGGCGCTAAAACCGGCTGCGGCGATAAACGCCAGGGCGGAGAGGGCGAAAAAGGGGCGGGGCGCGAGTCTCATTGCGGCTTCCAGGAGTAGTAAAAGTAGTTATCGCAATAGCTAAATGGGTTGTCTTCGTGCATCGCGCAGTGGGCGAGAAATACCCGGCCCAGGCCGTTAGTCTCCAGCCGGTCGCCGTAGAAGAAAACGAAACGCTCCCCCGGCTTGCAGCTGAGCTTCAGCCGCTGACGCACCTCATCAAAATTCTTCCCGTAGGCCCTCGCGGAGACCGAACGCAGCATCTCATCGCTGGCCAGCAGTTCGCACTGGCTGTGGCTCATCAGCGTCAGATTGATTGGCCGGGCGACGTGGGTGCCGGCGAGACTAAATGCCACCAGCAGCAGGGCGATGAGCAGCAGACAGCCGCCGGCCAGATACCAGCACATACCGCGCGCATGTAGAGAAGCGGTGGGCGGCGTTGGCGCCGCAGGGGGAGCGGATTCGTCAGGCGTAGCGCATGTGAGAACGGCATCGGCGGGCGTCGGCTCGGCGTCGAGCAGTTCGATGCTGAGATCTTGATTCAGCTGCAGCATGCCGCGCGATACGGTGACAATAATGTTATCGATATCGTAGTGGCGGAAGGTTTTGCGCAGCATGCTCAGGTATTGATTGAGATTGCTGTTGGATGAGGTTAAGCCGTTATCGTCCCAGACCTTTTTCAACACTTCATCGCGACTGACAACGCCGGTATGGCGAAGAAAAAAATAGAGCAGCGCGTTGGCGGTAATGGATAGCTGGCTATCCGGCTCATTGCCGCCCGGTAATGTTAGGGTGCCGTCCGTTGCGTCATAAATGAGACGGGCATTGATGTTGTAGCGCATCGCGGCCTCACTCTACTCGCTTCACGCGGGAAGCGTCATTTTTGTCAGATCGTTTACCAGCGCCTGACGGTGTTCGCTGCTCATGGTGCGCCCTTCGGTCAGTTCCGATAACCAGATGCCGTCGGCGGCATAGCGCACCAGCGTGCCGGTCGGGCCGTTATCGAGCGCATCGCCCTGCGCCAGATGATCCAGCATCCAGTCGCGCCAGCATTTTCGCAGCACCGGTTCGTCGGGCATTGCCAACGACAGCACCATCAGTTGCCGGCTTTCGTGGGTATCCGTCAGCTCCGGGTTGGACAGATAGCGCAAATAGGCGCGGGTAAAGCGCCCGTAAGCGATGTTATCGGCGGCCATCAGCTCGCTAATCGCCTTTTCCATAATCGCCAACAGCCGGGCGAACAGGGCGAAAATTAGCGCCTGTTTATTGGGAAAATGGTGCATGAGCCCGCCTTTGCTGACGCCAGCTTCGCGGGCGACGGCGTTCAGCGACAGGGCGGCGATACCGTCCCGGCCGGCAATCATCGCCGCCGATTCAAGCAGTTGACGATGCAGACGGACGGGGTCTTTTTTACGATGCTGGGCTTCCATGTTCATGGCCCGGATCATACCGACCAGACGGTATGATTATTCTTGATCGCTATCAATATGAGAGGGCGCTTTGCACAGCGGGATGCGGTTATTGCGTGGATGCTCACAGATTGACAGCGACCTTCAGCAGATCAGGCAGTTAGCGCGTGCGGTAATCGTGACCTACACCGCACGCGCGGGGGGGATTAATCGACCAGTTCCTTGACGATGTTCATCAGAGCATGGACATCTTGCGGGCGGGTATTGCCGCTTTGCGGATCGATAATGGAACTATAAATATGCGGCATGACCTGCGCGACGCCGGCCTGCAGGCAGGTTTGCAGAATCAGCGCAAAGTTATCGAGATCGATGCCCCCGGTGGGCTCAATCAGCGTCATACCGTTTTCTGCCGTGCTTTGGGCGAGCGCTTTCAGCTCCGCCAGCGACTTTTCGCCCCCCATCGGGAAAAATTTAGCCGCGTGCGCGCCCATATCCTGCATCATTCTGACCGCCGCATCGCAGGATACCTGGGCCGGGATGCCCTTGGCGCTGCGCACGCCGGTGGAGATACGTACTTCACCGGGCGTGCCGCTGGGGCTGACCAGCGCATTAATAAAGGTTTGCTGGCCTCCGGTCGCCGCCAGCGCCCCGGCGGCAAAGCCGCTGCCGGTGAAGGTCTGGTTGACGTGAGCGGGATGGACCTGCGCGGCGATCATTGCCGCTTTGTAAAACTGCGCCGGATCGCCGGCGCCGAGACCGACGGAAATAGAAGGCACTTCCGCCATCCAGCGGCGCACTTCTGCAACGCCTTGCTCAACGTCGGTAAATTGCGCCGAGAGTACGCCAATCACCGCGTGCCCTTCAGCGGCGTCATAGATTTCCCGGGCGTTGGCGATGTCCTTCGCCAGCACGTTAATCGCCACCCGCTGGCGATAAAAGTTAATCCGCTGCATGCTGCGTAATCTCCTGTAAGCGCGCGACGATGAGCGACATTTCTCCTTCGCCGACGGTGCGAGGGTCAAGGCTAAAATGGCCCTCATGCAGATAGTAGCGGCGGGCGTAAATGGCGATATCGCCGCCGCGTAGCTGGGCTTCAACCTCATGGGCGCTGAGTCCCAGTTCATTGGCGTCGACGCTGACACGAATGCGCCAGATGGCGCGCCCGGCCTCATCCTGCTCGATATCGGCGCGCAGGCCGGGTAGCGCGGAGATCGCCTCGGCGAATGGACGCAGCGCGGCGGCGTCGGGCGCCGGTGCCGCCGTCCGGTAACGGTCCAGCGCGTAAACGAGACCGACCATATTCTCTTTGCCGATTTTCATCGCCCGCGCGATGCCGTAATGCTGGGCTTTACAGGCGGCGATCCAGTTACGCTTGCCGCTAATAAAGCCTGAGGTTGGGGCGTTAAAGGCTTTCGCCCCGCTGTAGATAACCATGTCCGCGCCGCTGGCGACCCACTGGCGCAAGTCTTCTTCGGCGGCGGCATCGACGATCAGCGGCAGATTATGCTGGCGGGCGACCTGCACGAAATCGTCAATACCGAGCATCCCTTTTTGCACGCAATGGTGGGATTTCACATACAGTAGCGCCGCCGTGCGTGCGTTCACCGCGCTCTCCAGCTGCCAGCGTGCCGCCAGATTGCTGGAGCCGACTTCGACAATGCGCCCGCCGCCGAGGCGGATGGCGCTGGTGATTGGTGCGCCGTAATCGACATTATGCCCACGCAGTATCACTATCTCGTTCGGCCACTGGCTGCTGTCCGGCATCTGCGCCACCTTTTCCGGCTCGCCGCGGGTGATAGCCGCCGCGACGGCGATGGCGATACCGGCGGAGGCGCAGGAGGTGATATAGCTGTCTTCCGCGCCGGTGTGGGCGGAAACCAGTTCGCCCGCGCGGTCGGTTAATTTATCGATTTCGACGAAGGCTCCCGCCGCCTGCGCGGTGGCCTGCATCACTTGCGGGTCGACGGCGGACACGCCGAGGATGGTCATTTTGCCGCAGGCGTTAATCACCCGTTTTAAGCCCAGTTGCTGGTAGATATTGCCGTTCATGATTTACAGCACTCCCAACAGCGAGCAGACGATGCTGATAGCGACTATCGACAGTAAAATGGTGGTGTAGCGCGGCCCTTTTTTCAGTAAGTAGAAATAGATAGCGAACACCGCCGCCAGCGGCAGCAGGCCGGGGGCAATTGAGTCGAGGATCTGCTGGACCACCACTTCCGAGCCTTTAAGCGCGCTGATTTTCAGCGGGGTGGTGATTTTGACGTAGCTTGCCGACAGCGCGCCCATCATGATGAGACCCAGTACGTTGGCGCCGTAAATCAATTCTTTAATTCGCCCCCCTTGCAGCAGGCCAATAATGGAGTCACGGCCGAGGGTGTAGCCTTTATGCACCAGTCCGTAGCTTATCGCCATGGTGATCGCCGGGTAGAGGATCAGCGGGGCGATCCCGCCGAACGCGCTGCCGCTGGCGGCGAAGGGGATGAAAATCGCAATCAGCAACGGCATCACCGCGGCCCAGATGATCGAGTCGCCCATCCCGGCCAGCGGCCCCATCAGGCCGGTTTTGATCCCGGTGATTGAAGCATCGCTGATCGGCTCGCCGCGGGTTTTCTGCTCTTCCATGGCGATGGAGATACCCTGGATAACCGAGCCGAAAGTTTGCTCCGAGTTAAAGAAGTTCAGGTGGCGTTTGAGCGCCTCGGCCTGCTCCTCTTTTTCCGGGTACAGCTTTTTGATAATGGGCGTCATTGAGGCGCAGAAAATCAGGCTCTGCAGACGTTCGTAGGAGCTGGATACTTCCGCCCCCAGCCAGTAAATCAGCCAGGCCTTGGTGATATCGGCTTTGCTCAGCGCCTGGGTTTCGCGGGCGCGTTCAACCAGTTCATGTTCCATTACATCGCTACTCATCATGCAGCTCCTTCATTTTTGGCCAGGCCTTTAATCAGGAAGGCGACGCAGGTGCCGAAAATCGCCATCGCCATGATGTCCACCTTCAGGTAGAGCACCGCGAAAAATCCGCCGATAAACCACGGCAGCAGGCTCTTTTTGCCGATCACCATGATGGTGATGGCAAAGCCCAGCGCTGGCAGGATACCGCCCATAATTTCAAACGAGTGGGTCAGCCAGTGCGGCATCAGTTTGAGGAATTTTTCCACTACGCTTTGGCCAAAGTAGTTGGCGGCGAAGACCACCGGGAAGCGCAGCACCAGCCCCAGCAGCGCCGGATAGATAAAGGCGCAGCGCATGATGCCCGCCATGTTGGCGCTTTCGGCGTGTTTGTCGGCCATATGCACCCACGCGGCGTTGAGCGTGCGGCGCAGCTGATCGAGGAATACCCCGATGACGCCAAACGGGATCGCCAGCGCGATCGCCAGGTTGGGCTCCATCCCGGCCTTCACGGCGATCGGAATGGCGATACAGGCGGCCAGCGCCGGGTCCGACGGCACGTTGCCGCCCGGTGTGGAGGTGACCCCAAGATAGACCAGCTGCATGCCTGCGCCGATGATCATCGCGGTTTTCATATCGCCCAGCAGCAGTCCGACGAATACGGCGATCACTACGGGCTGCAGCAACATGGCGGAGAAGGTATAGCCTAAACGTAATCGGGCGAACCAGTAATACAACCCCATCAGGCTCGCAAAAAGTAAGGTATCCATAGTTTTTTACCTTTTTATCAACTGGTTAGAATTTTTTCAGGATGTCGTCCAGTGACTGTGGTTTATCTTCCGGGATGGTCTGAAAGAACACCTGAATGCCGCTATCCTTCAGAGCGCCGAGGATGCCGACATCTTTTTCATCAAGGGTGATGTTCTGGAACACGGCCTTGCGGTTCGGCCCGCCGCCCAGCCCGCCAACCTGAATCGTCTGCACGTCAAAGCCCAACTGGACGGCTTCCTGAACGGCTGACAGCGACGGGAATAGCACCAGCACATTGCCATCGCCGAGCTGATTCTCTTTCCAGGCGGCGGCGAAGCTGGCGTTGCCGTAACAGTCGACTTTGATGTTCGGCGGCGCGGCCATTAAATAGATATTTTTCATAAACGGATCGGCATCCAGCTCGTCGCTGACCACGGCGATACGATTGGCCTGCGACTGGCCGACCCATTTGGTGACGACCTGACCGTGGATCAGACGGCTATCGATACGACATAAAACGATTTTTGCCATGATGGGCTCCTTAAGAGGTTAACTGGTTCACGTGGGCGACAACGTCGCGGCAGCTGCTGCGTCCTGCTTCGACCAGCGCATTAACGCAGCCGGTGAGCGGGCCCTGCTCGCGCAGATCCAACGCCTCCAGCAGCAGCGAGGCGTTGAGCCCGCAGACGACGGCGATGGGGTAATCCGCGCTCAAGCGCGCGGCGACGTTGGAGGTAGTGCCGCCGAGAAAATCGGTCAAAATCAGCGAGCCTGCCGGCATCGCCTGCACGGCCGCTTCGACGCGCTGATAAAACTCGCCGAGGGTATCGACCGGCATAAGCGCGATTTCGCTGACGCCGGCGATTTCGCCGGTCACCATGCGCAGACTGTCGCAAAGTTGCGTGCCCCAGCCGCCGTGCGTCAGCAGCAGAATTTGGGGTAACTGGGTGGTAGGTTCAGTGGATGACAAAGTGGCCTCCTGGCGCCGAATCGTTGACGCACTAATAAGAGCAAAGCGCGTGCCACAATTTGTGTCATCTACCGAAGAGGAAAAGGCTGGCGGGCCGCAAAGCCGCGCCAGAACAGGCGTTAACTAAATAATAATTCGTAGATATAAATGTACTCGGCATCGGATAAACGGATGGCGTAGGCCTCCTCAACCGGATGGAAAGCCGATTTAATGACACTAAATGCCTGAGCGTCCATATCCGGCCGCGTTTCCAGCGCCATCTGTAACGGTTTCCGGTTAATCACGATACGCTCGACCATACAGCAGCAGTGGATCAGAAAGCGTAGTGTCACCTGGCGGTTAGGCGCGATGGCCAGCGTGTTCCTGAGCTGGTTCAGGATCCCTTCCATTTCTTTTAATATGCGCTGCGGATTGAGCACCGAAATATGGTTGATAATGCTTTCCATGGTCAGGGCGCTGATAAACCGTGAAGCGCTGCGCTCCATCTCCAGACGGCGCTCGCTGCTGGATAAATCCGGGGTCAGCAGGCTGAGCACCAGCTCCGGCCCCTGCTCGGAAAACAGCTCCTCCAGCGAGATAAACGGGATATCGGGCAGCCCCGGCTGGAATGTCCCGACAATACCCGCCAGCCGTTCATGCGCCCTGATTGCCTGCTGTAGGCGCTCCGGGCTGCGAACTTCGTTGTAATCGAGGATCACCATCCGGGTATCCTGCGACATCAGCTCGCCAAAGCTCTCCTCCAGCACCTTTTTGATTTTTTCCGCCGTGCCCATGCCGGTAATGCAGGAGATAACCAGCACCTTGCCGGCGTTCTCCTGCTGCGGCGTGCACAGCTGGCTGGCGATGCCTTTTTCCTGCATCAGATTGACCAACCGCGGCAGGTCGCCGGTTTCGTAGCTGAGATCGAGACCGATCTCCAGCAGGCTGGTCAGGGTGATATTCGGCATCAGCAGGACATCGATCTGGAACAGTTTGCTGATGGTGCTACCGAAATGAACCAGCGATCCGATGTCTACCATCAGGATCAGCCGCTGCCAGCCTTTGCTGTGGATCAGTTGGATCAGTTTTTCCAGCGTATCGTGCACCGATTGTTCGAACGGCATGTCGATAGCGTTGAACAATTCGCGCTCCAGCACCCGATTGACGTACTGCGCCATGCTGGTGGCGGTGGTGGCGCCATGGGCTATGAGGATCGCCCCGCAGTCCGGGCTGGCGTTGATGCGCTGGCGATAATGGCGGCACTCTTTGAGGAACAGGCACAGCCAGACCACCTCGGTGGCCGGGCACTGGATATGCAGCAGATCGTTGATCTTCTTGCACAACAGAGTGGCGTTATCGTATTCATCTTTGCAGCGATCGAGGATCAGGCTCGAAGAGTATAACTGCGGGATCAGGCCGCGTTGTACGTAGCTGATGAGAGCGAGAAAGTGTTTACGCAGCGGGTTGACCAGGTTTTCCGGCAGGGCGAAGCCGAGTACCTGCTCAACGTAACCGATAAGCAGAGCCACCCGCTCTTCAATCCGATCGCCATAGCGCGGGGCATGGCTGGCGTTATCGCGGCTATAGAGGCCATATTCAAAAATCGAACTGAGCTTATTTTTAAGGATCGCCAGCGTCTCGGCGGGCGGCACGTTGCTGTTGCGCAGGTTAACGTACTCGCGGGTCAGGAAGCTGTAGAACAGGTCGCTCTCCTCGACGCTGTCATCGGCCGCTGAACTTTTCAACTGCGGAAGAGTACGGGCATCGATGTTTAGCAGGGGACGGCCGTTAAACAGCGCATCGACCAGCTGTCGTTGCTCCGGCGTGGCATTGATCGGGCCGTCCGCCAGTTTGCTATCCAGTAGCAATACTTCGTTATGGGCCGCCATCCCCGAGGCCCATGCCTGGGCGCACAAAAACTGGATATCGCTTTTGAGCTGGCCGATATTGCCCTCCAGCGGCTTGTTCAGCAGCCACAGCAGCAAGGGTTTATCTACGCTTACCGTGCGTTCGATCTTGCGGCTTTCACGTTGTAAAAAGCCGATGATCAGTTCAATCTGCTCCTCAACCGAACGCTGGCGGATACCGGGTAGATCGATGGTGACCTGAATACGCCGCTGGAAGGTGCGTAATAGCGATGAACTGATGGGCTCGGTGGTGGCGCAAATCAGACGTACGGCGATATTGCGCGCCGGGCCGCTGGCGCCGAGCGGGCGATATTCGCCTTTATCCAGCAGCGAGAAGAGCTTTTCCTGCCCTTCATAGGGCAGGCGATGCACTTCATCCAGCAGCAGATAGCCGCCGTCGGCCTGTTCGATCAGCCCGCTTTTGTTTTCCGTCGCCCCGGTAAAGGCGCCCTGACGGTGGCCAAAGAGATGCGATGACAGCAGTTCCGGGTTGTTGGCGTATTCCGCGCAGTTGAAGTAGACCAGCGGCGGCCGTTTTTCACCGCCATGCTCGCAGGCGTAGCGGTGCATCAGCTCGGCAAAAAAGGTTTTACCCACGCCGGAGGGGCCGGTCAGCAGGACGTGCAGGCCGTGGGGATACAGCACCGCGGCTTTCCCTTTTTCCACGGCATCGTGCAGGCTGCGATCGTGGCCGATCAGCATGGCGAACGGGTCGACAGCCTCATTGTTATCTTGTGGCTGCGGCAGGAGATCGGCGAGTGTTGCCGGCTCGCGTTCGCTTTCCGTCAGCGTACGGTCGAGTAGCGTTTCCGTCGTCCGGCGATGTAAAAAGAATACCGGGCGGCCGCGCGTTTTAATCACCAGCCCGTCGCTCCATAGCTGATTGAGATCTTTACTCACCGAGTTGCGCGCCAGCCCGAGGTTAAAGCCGATTTGCTCTGCGGTGAAGGCGTTCGAGCCCCTGGCTAAATCCTCCAGCGTCACGGCCTGGCTCAGCCTCTCCAGCTCCCGCAGTACTATCTCAATACGTCTCATCTCGTTACCGGGTTGTTCAATGTCGATAGTTGAGAACATACACTATTACGCGGCGTCAGAAAGAGACCGGGGGCGAAGTTGCCGGTCTTAGCGGCCAGCAGGGTGTCCTTTCGCTGCCACAATGGTGGTTTAGGGTGAGAGTGGGTATGGTTAACGTCTCTCACCGGAGGAACAGATATGTTGAGCGGATTGAATCATCTGACCCTGGCGGTCAGCCAGCTGGCGCCGAGCGTGGCGTTTTATCATCAGCTACTCGGCATGACGCTGCACGCGCGCTGGGATAGCGGCGCGTATCTTTCCTGCGGCGATCTGTGGCTGTGCCTGTCGCTGGATCCGCAGCGGCGCGTCACTCCGCCGGAGGAGAGCGACTACACCCATTATGCGTTTAGCATTAGCGAGGCGGATTTTGCCAGCTTTACTGCCCGCCTTGAGGTCGCTGGCGTAGCGGTATGGAAGCTAAACCGTAGCGAAGGCGAATCGCACTATTTCCTCGACCCCGACGGCCACAAGCTGGAGCTGCACGTTGGCAGCCTCGCCAAGCGCCTGTCCGCCTGCCGTGAGCATCCTTATAAGGGGATGGTGTTTTTTGGCGAGTGATAGAGAGGCTCCTGGAGGCGGCGCTTGCCGCGCCTTTTCCGGGCTACCTGCTCGCAGACAGGGGGGAAGACAAAGCCTCACTCCATCGCCACCTTCACCGCTTCCCCCAGCTTCACCATTACCTCTTTATGCTTCTCAATCGGCGGCAGGGCGCAGTTGATCCTTAAGCAGTTGCGATATTTCCCGGATGCCGAAAACAGCGAGCCCGGCGCGACCTGGATCTTCAGCCGACACAGCTGCTTGGCGACGCAGACCATATCCACCTGCTCCGGTAGCTCGACCCACAGCATAAAGCCGCCTTTCGGCCGGGTAACGCAGATCCCGCAGGGGAAAAACTCCCGCAGCCAGCAGGTATAGATCTCCATATTACGCTGATAGATCTGCCGCATCCGCCGTACGTGGCGGTGGTAATGGCCTTCGCGAATAAAGTTACAGGCCGCCAGTTGGGTTGAAGGGACGTTAGTGCCGCTGGCGGCGTACTTCATCTGCAGCAGACGATTGTAGTAGCGACCGGGGGCAATCCAGCCGATGCGCAGGCCGGGGGCGATGGTCTTGGTAAACGAGCTGCAAAGTATCACCCGACCGTCGATATCCCATGAATGAATCGTACGCGGGCGCGGGTATTCGGTCGCCAGCTCGCCGTAAATGTCATCTTCGAAAATCACGATATCATGGCGCTGGGCGAGGGACAGCATCGCGCGTTTGCGCGCGTCAGGCATGATGTATCCCAGCGGATTGTTGCAGTTAGGCACCAGGATCACCCCTTTGATTGGCCACTGATCCAGCGCCAGCTCTAAGGCCTCGATGCTGATCCCGGATTCCGGATCGGTTGGGATCTCAATGGCTTTCAGCCCCAAGCCGCGTAGTATCTGCATGGTGCCGTAGTAGCAGGGGGATTCGACGGCGACGATATCGCCGGGATGACACACCGACAGCAGCGCCAGCGATAGTGCGCTGTGGCAGCCGCTGGTGATCAGTAGATCGTCGGCGGTGACGACCGATCCGCCGTCGAGCATCAGGCGGGCGATCTGTTCGCGTAGTTCGCGACGCCCGGCCAGTTCGTCGTAGTTGAGCACTTCGCTGAGGTTGTGCTGAATTGCCCGGCTCAGTTCGCGCCAGATAGGCTTAAGGCTAGGCTGGGTGACGTCCGGCGAGCCGCCGCCGAAAGTAATGATTGATTTATCATTGCGCGCATCGAGCATGGTCAACACTTGGTCCCACTGGGTGATCTCCACCGGGCGCTGCACCGGGCGCGACATCGGCGGCACCGGCGCTTGGGCTTTGCGCGGGGCGACGAAATAGCCGGAGCGCGGCTGCGGCACGATCAGCTGTTGCTGTTCCAGCGTCTGGTAGGCCTGCTGAACGGTACTGATGCTGACGCCATGCTCCTGGCTCAGGCTGCGCACCGACGGCAGCTTTTCGCCGTGGCGATACAGCCCTTGTTCGATACGCTCAGCCAGCAGGCTGGCCAGATGTTGGTAACGGGTCATGCTGTATCCTTAATTATCGCCATACAGATAGATAAACCAGTACAGATGGCGGTCAAAAATGGGGCATGGTGTACGTTTTAGCCAATCTGTATGTTAAAGAAAAGTGTTTTGTGAATCTGTATTGTTCAGGCCCGGATCCGTGAAGATAAAGCCTCTGGCAAGGCGAGGAGGTAGAGGATGGAATTTCACGAGAATCGGGCAAAACAGCCGTTTATCGGCTGGGTATTTCTGGCGCGAGCAATTAGAAAATGGTGGCTTCGTGGGCAAACGCGCAAAATATTGCAGCGAATGAGCGACGAACAGCTGAAAGATGTCGGGTTGCGCCGGGATCAGATCAATTAAAAAGTGCTTTTTTGTAGCCCCGGTAAGCGTCAGCGCTACCGGGGAATTACATTCACAAAATTTATCAATTGATGCTTCTACTCCCATTGTTTCTTGATACTTACCATGATAAGTATTATTTTCCCCACAGCTAAGTGAGGAAAGTAACATGACCGAAGACGAACTATTTGCCCGCCGCCCGATGGGGATGCGTATGGCGATGGTGGTGCGCCAGTGGCGCGCGATTATCGACAGCGCCATTACCGATACCGGCCTGACCCAGTCAAGCTGGACGGTGCTGATGCAGCTGCATCAGCTGGGGTGCAACGTCTCGGTAAGCGAACTGGCGGAAGTGCAGGGTATTGAACTGCCGCCGCTGATGCGCACTCTCACGCAGTTGGAAAAGCAGGGGTATCTACTGCGCTCAACATCGCCATATGACAAACGCATCCGCCTGCTTACGCTGACGGCAGAAGGCCGTACTATCCTGGAAAAGCTGAACCGCGTCATTGAGACTTATCAACAGCGCGTGACGGAAACCATCCCCGATGCGGACCTCGACACCTTCAGCGCCACGTTAAATCAAATCGCCTGCAACTTGCGGACAATCCGCGAAGAAGATAACAAGATCTAAAAAACTATGATGACGCCAGAACAAAAATTTGCCCGCTGGGTAAGGGTAAGTATTGCCGCTTTCCTGGTGATATTCGCCTGGTTTATCGTTGCCGATATCTGGATCCCGCTAACCCCGGATTCCACCGTGATGCGCGTGGTGACTCCGGTCTCGTCGCGGGTCTCCGGCTACGTCTCGCACGTCTATGTGCACAACAATAGCCAGGTGAAAAAGGGCGACCTGCTGTATGAGCTCGATCCCACGCCATTCATTAATAAAGTTGAAGCGGCGCAAATCGCCCTTGAACAGGCCAAACTGAGTAACCAGCAGCTGGATGCGCAAATCGCCGCCGCTCGCGCCAACCTTCGCACCGCGCAGTACACCGCGCGTAATGACAAAGTTACTCTCGACCGCTACCAGCGCCTGAGCACCATGCAAAACGTGTCGCAATCGGATCTCGATAAGGTGCGCACGACATGGCAGACCAGCGAACAATCGGTCAGCGCCCTGAATGCGCAGATTCAGAACCTGCTGATCCAGCGCGGCGAGCGCGACGACAAGCGCAACGTGACGCTGCAGAAATACCGCAACGCGCTGGAAGAGGCGCAGCTCAACCTCGGCTGGACCCAGGTGCGCGCCGAGACCGACGGTATGGTCAGCAACCTGCAGCTTAATCCGGGTATTTACGCCACCGCCGCCACCGCCGTGCTGGCGCTGGTTAACAACAACACCGACATCGTCGCCGACTTCCGTGAAAAAAGCCTGCGCCACACGGCGGTGAATACCGATGCGGCGGTAGTGTTCGATGCCCTGCCGGGTAAAGTCTTCCCGGCGCACGTGACCAGCAGCGACGCCGGTATTCTTGCCGGTCAGGAAGCGGTGAATGGCCAACTGTCGCAGCCTGAGCAGTCCACCCGCTGGGTGCGCGATGCCCAGCGCATGCGGATCCACGTCGCGCTGGATCAACCGCTGGATAAGCCGCTGCCGACCGGCGCCCGCGCTACGGTGCAGTTGTACAATAGCGACGGCCCCTTCGCCCGCACCTTTGCCGGCCTGCAGATCCACCTGGTGAGCTGGTTACACTATGTCTATTAACACCCTGGCGCACGTCTTTACCCCGCACGGCAATATCGTCTACACGGCCAATGATTTTCGTCAGACGGTACGCATTGCCGTCGCCGGGACCATCGCACTGAGTATTTCGACTTTCTACGACGTGCAGTACGGCGTGTTTTTCGTGGTTTATCCACTGATGCTGATGTCGCTGGTGCCGGTGTTCAACCGCCACGTCGCCCGGCAGTTTGTGTTCAGCGCGGCGGTCAATTGCGTCGAAATGGTGCTCATCGTCGGCTATCTGTCGCAGTGGCCGGTAATTATGACATTAGTCGTCTTTGGTCTGTACGTGATGCGTTTTCGCTTTATGAGCCAGGGGCCGCTGTTCCTGCTGGGATCGATGGGCGTGGTGTGCCAGAGCACGATGCTCAATTTTATGAGCTATCCCACCAGCAACTGGCACACGCTGATGTTCTCCAATATGGAGGCCTGCGTGATGGCGGTGGCGCTGAGCGCGCTGCTGCACTATTTGATCCCGGATGTTGAACCGCGTAAGCCGCCGCCGCGCATAGAGAAAGACGCCGCGCGGATCCGTCATGAATCGCTGCTTTCCGGCACGGTTGCGACCATTATCTTTGTGATCTTTCAGATCTGCGATCTGAGCGATTCGCTATCGGCGCTAATGGCCGGGGTGCTGATCCTGTTTCCGATGCACTATCGCGGCGCGGTGATAAGCTCGATCTGGCGTGTGGCGGGGGTCGTGCTGGCTTGTCTGTACATTCTGGTGGTGCAGCTGATTATCTATGATTTCAGCAACCACATGATCCTGATGATGCCGCTAATTGGTCTTGGCCTGGCCTTTAGCGCCCGCCTGCACGTGATGGAAAAAGTGGGCGCGGGCGTAGGTTTCGCCAGTATCACCACCATCGGTATTATGTTTGGCCAGAACCTGCATCCGAATCAGGATCTGGTGTTCAGCGACCTGTACCGTATTACTTCGGTCACGGTCTCGCTGGTGGCGACGCTGACCATGGTGTTTCTGGTCCATCGGGTACTGAACTGCTTCGCGCCGACGCGGTTTGTGATCACCGATTAATCCTCCTGCGGGAAGCGGGCGATGCAGCGCCACGCTTCCCCGTTTTGCTGATAAAGCGCCGCAGTATGCCCGGCGATTATCCAACTTCGCGCTGTTTTTTCGCCCCCCTCAATCAATACGCACAGCCCGCAGCCGCTGCGCAGCTGGCGGGGAATATCTTTTACCTCGAAGGTCATCCCTGCCGCCTGCAGGGCTTTGCGCATCCGCACGACGCCCACCGTTGAATGGAATAAGAATAGATATTTGCTCATCCGCGTCTCCGCTGGCGCTGGCCGATCAGCGCCGCGCCGATCGCCCCGGCAAACTGGGCGTCGGGATGGGTCGCGACCGGCATGCCAACATGCTTCTCCAGCATGCGGGCGAAGGCGACGCAGCGGCTGACGCCGCCGGTAAACAACAATGGCCCCTGTGCCGATAAGCGGCCAATAAAGTTCGCGCTGCGCCGCGCCATGGCGTTGATCACCCCGGCCAGAATTGACTCCGGCGCGACTCCGGCGGAACGCAGGCTGATGACTTCCGATTCGGCAAAAACCGTACACATGCTGGTGATGGCGTGCGGTTCTACGCCTTCGGTAATAGTGTCCAACTGGTCGACGCTGGCGCCGAGGGTCCGTGAAATAACTTCCAGAAAGCGCCCAGTACCAGCGGCGCATTTGTCATTCATCAGAAAGTCGCTGAGGTTGCCCTGCTCATCAAGCTGGATGACTTTGCTGTCCTGGCCGCCGATATCAATCACCGCGCGGGTTTCCGGCGCCAGCAGGCGCGCGCCGAGCCCGTGACAGGAAATCTCGGTGACTTGTTTATCGGCGAAATCGACCAACTGGCGACCATAGCCGGTGAGGGTTAAAAAAGGCGTTGTCGCGAGGTCCGCGCGCAGCGTCTCCCAGGCCTCGTGAATGGCATCGGCGGGGCGAAAGGGCGTCGGAATGAGGAAACGGCGCACGATGGCGCCGTCTGCCAGTAGGATGCCTTTGGTGGCGGTGGAGCCGGAATCAATACCTACCGAGTAGATCACGCTTGCTCCTTATAGCATTTCGATAAACGCGGCGACGCGGGTACTGAGCTGGCCGAGATCCGCCGTCGAATAATCGGTCTCGATCGCGATATAAGGAATGTCGTGCCGCTGGCGAACGTGACGCTTAATCGCCAGCGATTCCACGGCGTAGGTATGGCAAGCCTGCAGAATGACATCGACCACGCCGTCGGCCTGGTATTCCTCAACCATCTGGCTTAGCAATTGCAGGCGCTGGTCGTTAGGTGAAATACAGGAGCAGCCGATGGCGAGATATTTATCGGTTAAGGCATCGTAGACGTCGCCATCTTCCGCCACGCAGCGCTCGGTGGCCTTCGCGCCGGTACAGTTCTCGTAGCCCACCACCCAGCCGCCGTTTTCTTCGATAGCGCGGACGACTTTTTCCGCCGCGCCGCCGATCGGGCAGCCGGTGATCAGAATACGCGGACGAGACGCCAGCCGTTGGCCTCCTTGCCATTGCTGATGGATACGTTCCGCCATCGCGTTCAATTCGTCAATCAGCGCGCTTTTGTCGAAGCGGAAGGTCGCGCCATAAACCACCTTCAGAATATCGCTGCCGCTAAGCGCCGGCGGATTGAGTTGCCCGAGGCGATAGAAGTTGGCCAGCGCCCGGCGTTCGCAATTTTTCAGTATGATGGCTTCACGCAGCGCCGCTTCGCTAATGGGCGTGGCAAACCGGGTTTCAACGACCTGCTGCAGGCGTTTGATTTCCGCTTTCCACAACGCGCGGGAGGTGGCGTCGCTGGCGCTGTTCGGTAGTTGCATTACGTGTACTGCCTTGAATTCGGCCATGTACTCGTACATCTTCTTTTTGCCGTCGCAGGTGGTTTCGCCGACCACCAGATCGGAGAAATAAAAGTAGGGGCATTTATCGGTTTTGCCGAAGCCGTAGCTGCTTTTAATCAGTGGGCAGAGGTTGCGCGGCAGGTCTTTCTCCGCCTCTTCAATAGTTTCATCAGAAGTGGAACACAGCGAGACGACCACGGCGCCCGCCGCCATGGCTATCTCCTGGGGCATAAAAGTGCAGTAGGTACCGACCAGCGGTACGTTCTGCTCTTTGAGTTCCATTACGCTGAGAAAGCCTTTCTGGCGAGCTTCTGAGAATTGATCGAAGAGGGCGGGTAGATCGGTGATGAGCGACATGATTTTCCTTCCCCGTACACGGGAGATGATGAAAGAGTCGCCATTATAACCATGTTATTTGTGTGTATTTATTGATCTCCCGCCCATCCCGGTGGCGTTAATAGACCTTCTTCAAATCCATTTCTTCCTGAATGCGCTCGCTCCATGCCAGGTGGGTGCGGATGGCCTCTTCAATGCCGGCGTTGTAGAACAAAGGCCCCAGCTCTTTAGCGATAAAGTCGACAAAAAACTCGGCGTCGAACTGTTCCAGCTCCAGGTTAAAGGTCCCTTCGCAGTACTTGCTTAGCCGCTCGCGCAGCAGATCGCGCTGCGCCGGGCTGAGTTCAATATCGCTCATGCGTGGTTAATCTCGGTGAGTTAGTCAGGATTGTCGGGCTTCGATGACCGCCTCTGAACGCTGGCGCAGATTGCGGAGTAGCCCCGCCAGACAGCAGGCGGCGACGATCCCGGCGGCCACTGCCAGCAGGTGGAACGGCAATCTGCCGCCATGGAACCATAACCAGCGCGCGCCTTCAATCGACAATGCGCTGACGCTAAGGATCACGATATTCAGCGAGGCGGAAACGGTCCCTTTCGGCAAGTCATTGGAAAAAAGGGTAAAGCGGAACAGCGTCGGGAAAATCAGCCCGATGCCGAAGGCGTAGAAGCAGGTGCCGAGCACCGACCACAGCCAGACGTGCGGCCACGTCAGATTACCGATAATCAGGATCGCCAGACCAACCATCTGGATGGGGACTGCGCTTAACACAAAGCGCGGGCGAGTCGGGTCTTTCACCCAGCGCGCCACCGACAGATTAGCGATAATCACCGCACTGAAAACCGGCACCTGGCTCCAGGCAAACTCGCTGGTGGTGAGCCCGCCGGCGTCCATTAAAATCACCGGCGACACCGCCACCCAACTCATCAGCGGAATATAGCTCAGCGCCAGCGTGGCGGCGCCGAGTAAAAAGATGCGGTTGCGGAAGACGTCGCGAAAATCGCGCACCACGCCGAGCGGGCTGAACGGCACGTCGCCGCGACGCACCGTCTCCGGCATGTTAAACAGTAAACCCAGCCAGGCCACCAGCCCCATCGCGGCGATAATGCCAAACAGCGCTTTCCAGTGGATAAAGTGCATCAGCGCCGCGCCGGAAAGCGGGCCGACGATCGGCGCCACCAGCACGATGGAGGTAATTACCGCCATCAGCTTAATTGACCGCTTTTCGTCAAAGGCCTCCTGCACGGTGACGTAACCAACGGTGGCGATAAAACAGATGCTGGTGCCCTGCACAAAGCGGGCAATCAGGAACTGGGTCATTGAGGTCGTCCACAGGGTGGCGAAGCAAGCGAGGGTAAAAATCAGCGCGCCGCTCAGCAGTACCGGCCGGCGGCCAATACGGTCGGAAAGCGGCCCCAGCAGCCACTGCAGCGCCATCCCGCCGGCCATATATAAACTCACCGAGGCTGGAGCCAGCGCCACATCGGCGTTGAAATCCCGCACCACGTGCAGGATCCCAGGCTGGATGAGATCGGTGGTCAGGTAGGCGGAAAAGTCATACAGGATCAGCGCCATCGGAAAGAACAGCGATGCGCCGTAGCGGGCGCTCAATCGCGAAATCCATGACATAACCTTCTCCTTGCCGTCGGGTAGTGATCGTCAGAATAGTTATGATGCTACCATTGTCAGCCAATATGCAGATGCAGCAGCGCCGGAATTTGCGATAACAGCCACAGGCCGAGGCCGATAGTGCCGCCAACCAGCGTGCCGTTGATGCGAATAAACTGCAGATCCTTGCCGATGTTGAGCTCGATCTGACGCGACATATCGCGCGCGTCCCAGCTTTTGACCGTGTCGCTGATATGGCGAGTCAGGAAGGCGGCGAATTCCGGCGCCACCCGATGCGCCGCCTGCTCCAGATGCTCATTCAGCGATTCACGCAGCGCGTCGTCGCGCACCAGCGTTTCGCCGAACCACTGACCGGCCTCGGCGATCCGCTGCTTGATGCGCGAATCGTCACTGCTGATATCGTTTTTCACCCAACCGCGCAGATCCGCCCACACCTCGCCGAGATAGCGATTAAAGGTCTCATCGTTTTTCAGATACGCTTTGATGTTATCGGCTTTTTGCGCCATTTGCGGATCCGATTTCAGATTGTCGATAAGCTTCTGCGCCGCGCGGTCGAAGGCCTGACGAATTTGATGCGTGCGGTCCTGAGTGACTTCATCGAGCAGCGTATTCACGGCGTCTGTCACCATTTCGGCGCTGTGCTCGCCAAGCCACTCGGTGGGTAACAGTTTGGCCTTCAGCGGGTGTTCGGTCTCCAGCCAGTGCACGATGCCGCGGGCGATAAAGGCGCGGGAGCTGTCGCGCTGTAGCAGGGCGATAAGCTGGCTTATCAGTGAATCCAACAGCTTCTGATGACGATTGTCGCGGGTCAGCCCCTCCAGCATCATGGCGCTGGTCTGGGTCAGGTCGACCTTATCGATAGCCTTGTGCACCGCGCGCCGCAGCAGACGCTGAATGCGGGTGTCATCGGTGAGCTCGAGAAAACCGCTCATCACCTGTAGCAGATGTTGGCCGACACGGCGGGCGTTTTCGGGCTGACTGAACCAGTTACCGAGCATCAGGGCCGGTTCGTAGCGGCGGATCAGCGCCACCAGAGATGGGGTATCAAGAAACTTCTCCTGCACGAAATGGCCAAGATTATCGGCGATCCGGTCTTTATTGCGCGGAATGATCGCCGTATGGCGGGCGACAAACGGCAGCGGAATGCGGCGAAACAGGGCCACCACCGCAAACCAGTCGGCCAGCGCCCCGACCATCGCCGCTTCGGAAATAGCCTTCAGCGCGCTGACCCATGGCGTCGGCGGTAGCAGCAGCGTAGTGATAAACAGCGCCGCCGCAATCAGCAGCAGCGACAGCGCCAGCAGTTTGGCGCGTTTTAATTCAGCGAGTTTTTCCATAGGCTTAAGCATATAACCTGACGGCGAGGTCATGCAAAAATCGGCACAACTTCCTGTATGCGCGGGTCAATTTGCGAGTGGGCTGCCAGGGTAAGATAACGATTGCAGCACGCAGAAATTAGCTTTCGGCACGGCTCGAGAAAACGCTTTTTGCCAGGTGTCAGAGGGAGATCTGCAGCGTAGAGTCGCAGCAGAATTGGCTGGCAGGGGCGAACACATGGAAAGGTCCACAACGTCTACGCCGCATGATGCGGTTTTCAAAAAGTTTCTTACGCAGGCTGATACCGCCCGTGATTTTCTGGCGATCCATTTACCGCCCGCGCTACATCAGATCTGCGATCTCAATTCGTTACAGCTTGAATCGGCTAGTTTTATTGAGGAGAACCTGCGAGCCTGGTATTCGGACGTGCTGTGGTCGCTAAAAACGGTTTCTGGCGAGGGCTACATCTATGTTGTTATCGAACATCAGAGTTCACCCGATGCGCAGATGGCGTTTCGCCTGATGCGTTATGCTATTGCTGCGATGCAACGTCATCTCGACGGCGGCCATAAAACCTTGCCGCTGGTGGTACCTATGTTGTTCTACCATGGTTCCGTGTCTCCGTATCCGTGGTCGCTTAACTGGCTCGATAGGTTCGCTGACCCACAACTCGCGAAGGCGCTTTATTCGTCACCCTTTCCGCTGGTAGATATCACCGTTATCCCGGACGATGAAATTGTGGGACATCGACGCGTGGCGCTATTAGAACTTATGCAAAAACATATTCGTCAGCGCGATTTAATGGGCATAGTCGAGCAGCTAACGTCAATTTTACTTAGCGGTTACGCTAATGACAGGCAGCTAAAAACGCTATTTAATTATTTACTGCAAACTGGCAACGCGCGCCGATTTGGCCGGTTTATTCGCGAAGTCGCGCATCGGGTTCCTCAACACAGGGAGAGATTGATGACCATCGCAGAAAGATTACAGGAAGTTGGCCGCAGAAAAGGCAAACGTGAAGGGCGGCTTGAAGGCAGGCAAGAAGGACGGCAAGAAGGACGGCAAGAAGGGCGGCACGCCGAGGCGCTGCGGATTGCGAGGATGATGCTTGCCGACGGTATTGCACGTGAAACCGTGCTGAAAATTACCGGTCTGGCTGCCGAAGAGATAGCCACGTTACCACATTGATAAAGCCGTTATGCCGGGGCGCCCTTAGGGGCGCCCCTGCTATCCACTCTCATGGAATATTCCGGATATACCTAACTTTACCCGCATCGCCAGCTATCTCGACTACCCTTAATATCCTTAGCGGCATTTTTGACTGCGTTAATAGCGATAACAAGGAGACATGCGATATGGCTTATCAGACAGTGAATCCTGCGAATAATCAGCTTATTAAAAGCTATCCCGCACACAGCGATGCTGACGTGGAGGCAGCGCTGCAGCAGGCAAATGCGCTTTATCATTCTGCGTGGGCGAAAGGCGATATTGCGCAGCGTCTGCCGGTGCTGCATAAGCTTGCCGACCTTATCGACAGCCGAACGGAGGAGCTGGCGAAAATCGCCAGCCAGGAGATGGGCAAACTCATTAAACAGAGCCGCGGCGAGGTCAAACTCTGTGCGCAGATCGCCCGCTATTATGCCGACAACGCCGAACGGTTCCTGGCACCGGTGAAGTATCCCTCCGAGCTTGGCGAAGCCTGGGTTGAGCATCATCCCATCGGCGTCTTGATGGCGGTGGAGCCGTGGAACTTCCCCTATTACCAGTTAATGCGCGTGCTGGCGCCAAATCTGGCGGCCGGTAACCCGGTGATTACCAAGCATGCCAGTATCGTCCCGCACTGCGCAGAGACCTTCGCGCATCTGGTGCGCGAGGCTGGCGCGCCGGAAGGGGCGTGGACCAACTTGTTTATCTCTCAGGATCAGGTAGCGAAAATTATCGCGGATGACCGGGTGCAGGGCGTGGCGCTGACCGGCTCGGAAAAAGCGGGCGGCATCGTGGCGTCGCAGGCGGCGAAGCATATCAAGAAAGCGACGCTGGAGCTGGGCGGCAACGATGTGTTTGTGGTGCTCGAGGATGCCGATCTGGAACGCGCGGTGAAAATTGGCGTACAGGCGCGGCTGAACAACGCCGGGCAGGTTTGCACCGCCGCTAAACGCTTCATTCTGCATGAAAAAATCGCCGAGTCGTTCCTGAGCAAGTTTAGCGACGCCTTCCGCCAGGTGAAGATCGGCGATCCGCTCGATGAAAGCACTACGCTTGGCCCGCTCTCCTCGAAAGATGCGCTGGAAACCTTAAGTAAGCAGGTCGACGAGGCGGTGAAGCATGGCGCCAAATTACACCTCGGCGGCAAGCCGGTTTCGGGCGAAGGTAACTTCTACGAACCCACCATTCTGACGGGAATTACCCGTGATAACCCGGCGTACTTCGAGGAGTTCTTTGGCCCGGTGGCGCAGATTTACGTGGTGAAAGACGATGATGAGGCGATTGCGCTTGCCAACGACTCTCACTACGGCCTGGGCGGCGCGGTGTTCAGTCAGGATATTGAGCGGGCGAAGCGCATGGCTTCGGGGATTGAGACTGGAATGGTCTATATCAACTGGTTAACGGATACCGCGCCGGAACTGCCTTTTGGCGGCGTGAAGCGCTCCGGCTTTGGCCGCGAGCTTTCCGACCTCGGTATCAAAGAGTTTGTGAATCAGAAGCTGGTGGTCGTTCGCCGCTAAACCACCCATCATGAAGTATCCCTCTCCCATCGGGGGAGGGATACATCCTTGCGTCGGCTATTTACGGAGCCCGGCAAACGCGGCGCGGATTTCCTCTTCCGGCAGCTGAATGCCGATAAACACCAGCGTGCTGTGCGGCGTTTCATCGCCCCACGGGCGATCCCAGTCGGCGCTGTAGAGGCGCTGCACGCCCTGGAACAGCAGGCGATTTGGCTCGCCGTCGATCCACAGCATGCCTTTATAGCGCATCAGTTGCTCGGCGAAGGAGAGCAGCAGGTTTTCCATCACCCGTGAGACTTCACTGATATCCACCGGATAGTCGAGTTCGACCACAATCGACGAGACGTCGTTCTGTTTTTCCGCCACGAAGTGAAAGCGCGGTGTGGCGCTTACGACCTTCTCTTCCAGCATAAAACCGCTGGTATTAAAGAGCAGGCTTAAATCGATATCGCCGTGGATGACGGTATAAATTGGCGCCCGCGCGTTGATGCGCGCCAGCCGTTCGCGCAACTTTTCGGTGTCGCCGGCGACATCGGTTTTGGTTAACAGAATCCGGTCCGCATAGCCGACCTGCGACTGGGCAATGGTGAACTGATCCATCTGCTGGTCGGCATGGACGGCGTCAACCAGGGCGATCACGCCGTCCAGCAGATAGCGTTCGCAAAGCACCTCATGGGAGAAAAAGGTCTGAATAATCGGCCCCGGGTCGGCCATGCCGGTGCACTCAATCACCAGTCGGTCGAAGGCAATCTCGCCGCGATCGCGGCTGTCGAGCAGATCGAGCAGGGCATCTTCCAGTTCGTTGGAGCGCGTGCAGCAAATACAGCCGTTGGTCAGGGTTTTAATCTGCGTGGCGCGGTCGCCGATCAGCTGATCGTCAACGGACACTTCGCCAAATTCATTTTCAATCACGGCAATTTTGAAACCGTGCTGCTCGTTAAGAATATGGCGCAGCAGGGTGGTTTTTCCTGCGCCGAGAAAACCGGTTAATAGGGTGACTGCAATCGGTGCCATTATTGCCTCCATTAACAGCAGCGTACGCCGCCTTTGCCGTCGCCGCCGTAGCGGGCCTGCTGGCGTTCGCGGAAGAATTCTTCATAAGTCATGTACGGCTGATCCGGATGGTTGGTTTGCATATGGGTGACGTAGTTGTCGTAATCCGGAATGCCGATCAGCATTTTCGCCGCCTGACCGAGATATTTTTTTGCCTGACCTAAGTTACCAAACATTGTAAGTTCCAGATAACGAATAAAGCCGGATGGCGACTCGCGCCTTATCCGGCCTACGTTAATGCGTTTTTGGTAGGCCGGATAAGCGTAGCGCTATCCGGCATCAGGGTTAATGATGTGACGAGGTTTTCACGCCGCCTTCCGGTACCGGCACGTACGGAGTCTCTTTGTCGGTACGCACCTTATTGTTGCGGACATTGAGCCAGGTTTTGATGCCGTAAAAGATGATGCTGTACACCACCACCAGGAACAGGATGCTCAGGCCGGCGTTGGTGTAGTTGTTAACCACGATATGGTTCATGTTGGCGACCTGCTGCGCGGTCAGCTCGCCGCCGGCGGCAATCTTCTCTTTATACTGCTGAGCCATAAAGAAGAAGCCTTCCATCTGCGGGTTGGTGCTGAACAGTTTCAGACCCAGCGCCCAGGTTGTGCATAGCAGCAGCCACGCAGCCGGAATAACGGTGACCCAGATATATTTGGTGCGCTGCATTTTGATCAGCACCACCGTGCCGAGCACCAGCGCCACCGCGGCCAGCATCTGGTTAGAGATACCGAACAGCGGCCACAGGCTCTTCACCCCGCCCAGCGGGTCGACCACGCCCTGATACAGCAGGTAACCCCACAGGCCGACGCAGCCGGCGGTACCGATAATACCGGCGACCAGCGAGTCGGTTTTTTTCAGGAACGGCACGAAGTTACCCAACAGATCCTGCAGCATAAAGCGGCCTGCGCGGGTACCGGCATCCAGCGCGGTGAGGATAAACAGCGCTTCAAACAGAATACCGAAGTGGTACCAGAAGCCCATATCCGCCATCGGGATGATTTTGTGGAACACGTGAGCGATACCGACGGCCAGCGTCGGCGCGCCGCCGGCGCGGTTCAGTACGGAAGGTTCGCCGATATCTTTCGCCGTCTGCAGGATCTGCTCAGGTGAAATCACGAAGCCCCAGGAACTGACGGTCGCCGCCGCGTGGACGGTCACTTCTTTCAGCTGTGCGGCGATCATCGCCGCGTTTTCACCGCCCATTTCATGCAGGTTCGGCATGACGATGCCAAGGCCTGCCGGCGGGGTGTTCATGGCGAAGTAGAGACCCGGTTCGATAATTGATGCTGCGACCAGCGCCATGATGGCGACGAACGACTCCATCAGCATCGCGCCGTAGCCGATAAAGCGGGCGTCGGTTTCGTTGGCCAGCAGCTTCGGCGTGGTGCCGGAGGCGATCAGCGCGTGGAAGCCGGAGACCGCGCCGCAGGCGATGGTGATAAACAGGAACGGGAACAGCGCGCCTTTCCACAGCGGGCCGGTACCATCAATGTACTGGGTCACTGCCGGTATTTTCAGGTCCGGGTTGAGGATAACGATCCCCAGCGCCAGGCCAACGATCACGCCGATTTTCAGGAAGGTAGCCAGATAGTCACGCGGCGCCAGAATCAGCCATACCGGCAGCAGCGCGGAGATAAACGCGTAGCCAATCAGAGTAAAGGTGATGGTGGTGTCTTTAAAGGTCAGCGCCGGGCCCCAGTACGGGTCGTGGGCAATGATGCCGCCAAACCAGATAGATGCCACCAGCAGCACGATACCGATAACCGAAACTTCGCCGACGCGGCCAGGGCGCAGGAAGCGCATATAAATACCCATAAACAGGGCGATAGGCACCGTCGAGCAGACGGTAAAGACGCCCCACGGGCTCTCCGCCAGCGCTTTCACTACGATGAGCGCCAGCACCGCGAGAATGATGATCATAATCAGGAAGCAGCCGAACAGGGCGATAGACCCTGGTACCGGCCCCATCTCCTGTTTAATCATCTCGCCCAGCGAAGCGCCGTTACGCCGCGAGGAGATAAACAGCACCATGAAGTCCTGTACCGCGCCCGCCAGCACCACGCCGGCCAGCAGCCAGAGGGTGCCCGGCAGATAGCCCATCTGCGCGGCCAGTACCGGGCCAACCAGCGGACCAGCGCCGGCAATAGCGGCGAAGTGGTGGCCGAACAGCACGTAGCGGTTGGTCGGCACGTAGTTCAGGCCATCGTTATTAATGACCGCCGGCGTCGCGCGCGTTGGGTCAAGCTTCATCACCTTCTGCGCGATGTACAGGCTGTAATAACGGTAGGCGACGAGGTACACGGAAACCGACGCGACGACGATCCACAGCGCACTGACGTGCTCACCGCGGCGCAACGCGACGACTGAGAGGCAAAATGCCCCGATGATTCCAAGAATCACCCAGGGTATGTGCTTGAGTAGTTTTTTGGTATCCATAGTAAAACCTGGCGTTAATTAGATTAATAATTGGCCGAAGCCGTCTGGTTTTGTGTTTGGGTTGGTGGAGGTATTGATTAGCTAGGCTAGCGTCGATCTTGCCAGAACTGCGCGCGCGTAAAGTTGGGTAAATGAGTGAGTGGTTGTATGGGGGGTTAAGCGGTCGCTAGCTGGGGTAAGCGGTTGGCTATGAAGTGAACAGGAGATAAATATGTGATTGAGATCACAGGGGATTGTGGCCGAGAAGATGGTCATGAAAGATAAGGCTCCTCCCCGGGCGGAGAGGAGCAGGCGAGGCCATTACACCGCGACTTCCATTTCCATCATCACCGGGTGGAAACGGCGTTTAAAGTAAATCAGGCCGTGCCCTTGCGGGCTCAGGGTAATATTGCGGATCTCCACCAGATACACCAGGTGGGTACCAATGGTTTGCACCTGGCTAATCTCGCCTTCGAGACTGGCCAGCGAACCCTTCAGCACCGGCTGTCCGAGCGCGCCCTGCTGCCAGCCGCTGAGGGCAAACCGCTCTTCCATCGTCACCCCGGTCATCCCGGCGAAATGACGGGCCATGATTTCCTGTTCGTGGTTCAGCACGTTGATGCACAACTTGCCGTTGCCCTGAAATACCGGGTTCATCGCGCTGTTGGCGTTGATACAAACCATCACCGATGGCGGCGTATCCGTCACCGAGCAAACCGCCGTGGCGGTAATGCCGCAGCGGCCGGCTTCACCTGCGGTGGTGACAACGTTAACCGCCGCCGACAGGCTGGCCATGGCATCGCGAAAACGCAGGCGTTGTTCATCTAATTGCATTATGACCTCCCGCTGTGAATTACTTCAGCAGCTTATCCAACATGTTGATATCAGCGTTATTGTGCAGATGCGGCACCGTCCAGCCGTTCTGGTCGTACTCGGACAGGCAGCGGTCGACCATCGCCATCATTTTGTCCATATTGCCGGAGCTCTGCGCCTGACGCAGACACTGCAGGCGAATTTCATCCTGGCTACCGGAGTAGTTGATTTCATACAGTTCATGACGGCCGCCGAATTCGCTGCCGATCGCGTCCCACATCAGTTTGAGGATCTTGATACGTTCAACGTGATCCATACCGTTGGAGCCGCGCACGTATTTCGCCAGATACTGGTCGATCTGCGGGTTGTTCAGATCGCGGGCGCTGGACGGCAGATAAATCAGGCCGCTGGTGACGTTACGCTCGATGATGTTCTTGATCTTGGCGTAGGCCATCGGCGCCATCACGCGGTAGGTCTGCAGCGCGGCGTGATCCGGCAGCCATGCGCCGTTGACCCACGGCGTCGCTTCCGAGCACATGGAATCGCTTAACGCCCAGAACATGTTTCGCCACGCCACCACTTCTCCGAGGTCGGCCTGTACGCCGCGGAATTCGAGGGTGCCGGTACATTCCAGAGAACGCTTCAGCAGGGCAGTGATAAAGTCCAGTTTTACCGCCAGACGCACGCAGGCCTGCAGCGGGTACATGCGGGCGAAACCCCCTTCCATCGTCCAGCGGCGGCAGCGGTCAAAGTCGCGATAAATCAGCACGTTCTCCCATGGGATCAGCACCTTATCCATTACCAGAATCGCGTCGTTCTCGTCGAAACGGCTGGAAAGCGGATAGTCGTACGGGGATCCGGTCGCGCCGGCGACCATTTCATAGGAGGCGCGGGAGATAAGCTTGACGCCTTCGGCATCCATCGGCGCGACGAACATCAGCGCGAAGTCCGGGTTCTCGCCCATCACCTGTGCGGAGCCGAAACCGATCATGTTGTAGTGGGTCAGCGCCGAGTTGGTGGCGACCACTTTCGCGCCGCTGACGATGATCCCGGCATCGGTCTCTTTTTCCAGCTTGATGTAGACATCCTTAACTTCATCAGCCGGCTTGTGGCGGTCGATCGGCGGGTTGACGATAGCGTGGTTAAAGTACAGGCCGGTTTCCTGAATGCGGGTGTACCAGTTGCGGGCGTTCTGCTCGAACTGGCCGTAAAACGCCGGGTTGGCGCCCAGCGCGCAGCCGAAGGCGGCTTTATAGTCCGGGGTGCGGCCCATCCAGCCGTAGCTTAAGCGCGACCACTCGGCGATGGCGTCGCGCTGCTGGCGCAGGTCGTCGGCGCTTTTCGCCACGCGGAAGAATTTATGGGTGTAGCCGCCGCTACCGGTATCGGTGCCCCAGCACAGGGAATCCTGCATCTCCGGTTTGTGCAGCGCATCGTACAGCTGAGCGACAGAAGCCGCGGCA
Source organism: Klebsiella sp. 141161 (assembly GCF_050600815.1). Classification (NCBI taxonomy): domain Bacteria; kingdom Pseudomonadati; phylum Pseudomonadota; class Gammaproteobacteria; order Enterobacterales; family Enterobacteriaceae; genus Klebsiella; species Klebsiella sp. 141161. The sequence goes on from NZ_JAQIRN010000006.1 coordinate 48,881, forward strand.
TTACGGAAAGCCGGGTGCGTAGTGACATCCTTCACGCGCTCGCCGTAGATATAAATTTCGCGGCCATCCTGCAGGCTTTTTAAATACTCTTCGCCAGTTAACGGGCGCTTCGCGTCGGCGCGAAAATCTTCAGGTTTCATAGGGGCCTCTTCAGTATTTATCGGAATAATAATGTTAAATATATGTTTTGTTTTTGTTGTTTAATTGAAGCGGTTATTGCGCTTGTCGTGAAGGGACGTTTGCGACAACGGCGGGTACTTTTCAGGCGGGAGTAAATTTTGTGATCTCTGCAGCTTTTGGCGGGTGGCGCGGCGCTAACTGGCCCTATGGACCGTAGCCCCGGCAAGCGCAGCGCCACCGGGGAATTACGACACCGGTACTTTTTGCGCCCGGTAGCTGCTGGGCGAGCAGCCGACCTGGCGGCTAAAAAAGCGCGCAAAATAAGCGGGATCTTTAAACCCCAACTGCCAGGCTATCTCATTGACCGCGCTATCGGAAAACAGCAGCAGCCGCTTAGCCTCGCGTAGCTGGCGGTCGAATATCAGCCGCTTCGGCGGGCGGTTGGCGAAGCGGCGGCAGATGTCGGTCAACCGCGATTCGGTCAGATGCAGTTCGTTGGCGTAATCCGGTACCGTCCAGTGCTGATGAAAGTGGCTGTCGATCATCTGGTTAAAGCGCTGGAATAATTTCAGCTCGCCGCGCATCCCGCTGGCGGCATGATCGTCGAGCCTGGCGTTGCGCAGCAGCAGGGTAAATACCGCCTGCGCCAGCAGCGCCAGGGTATGCTCGCGCCCCGGCAGCTGAGCGGTGGATTCACGGCGAATCAGCTGCCAGTAGTGCGCCAGCGCCGCCAGCTCGTCAGGTTTATCCGCCAGCGACAGGCAGATCCCCGGCAGGCCGAAGGTCTCCCGCGTGCCGGGATAAAGCACCTCCAGCAGCGGCCAGATGAGTTCTTCGTGCACCGTCAACACGTGACCATCGCTATCGGACTCGGTAATAAAGGCGTGCGGCACCGAAGGCGGCGTTATCACAAACAGCGGCGCCTGCACCGAATAGCGGTGGTCATCAAGCTGTAGCTCAATCTGTCCGGTATCAAGAAAGTGCATCTGAAAATAACGGTCGTGGCGATGCGCCTGCATGTCGCGGCCAAAAAAGGCCGCCATGCGGGCAAACGACTGATAGTGCACCTCTTCGGTGCCCAGACTCTCGTCGTAATCTTTATTGATGTCGATGTTGGCGATTGAATGCTGGCACATACCCGCTCCTTAGTGGCCTTTTTGCGCCGCTAAGCCCGGCGCGGCGGCAGCGTCCTCACGCTGGCTCATCGGAATGCGGGTGAGCACCAGCGCGCCGACGATCAGCAGCCCGGCGACAAACCACAGCCCGGAGCTAAAGCTGCCGGTGGTATCGCGCAAAATGCCGATCAAAAGCGGGCTGACGGCAGAGCCGACGTTGCCGATGGCGTTGATCACCGCCAGCGCTACCGCGCGCGACTGCAGGCTGATCACCCGATCCGGGGTGGTCCAGAAAATGGCCATCGCGGTAAAAGATCCCACCGAAGCCATAATAATGCCGATCAGCTGGATCAGACTGTGGTGCGTTGCCGAAGCCAGCAGCCAACCCGCCGCGGCGAACAGGTAGGGCAGGATGGTATGCATCTTGCGCTCTTTGCGCCGGTCGGAGCGGCGGCTCCACCAGATCATGCCGAAAATGGTGCAGAACTGCGGGATCGCCGCCAGCAGGCCAATCATGATGTTGCTACTGCCGGTGTTGAAGCTCTGCAGGATCTGCGGCGTCCAGATATTAATGGCGCTGAGGGTATTGGTCAGGCAGAAGTAGGCGAGGGTATACATCAGCACCGCTGGCGTCAGTACTTCGCGCAGCGTGGAGCGCGGCGAAGCCGGGACGATCGCCGCATGTTCCCGCTCGCGATCGATCATCGCCTTCAGCGCCTGTTTCTCTTCGTTGTCCAGCCAGTTGGCTTTATCCGGCGTGTCGTTGAGGAAGAACCAGGTGACGACGCCGAGCACCACCGACGGCAGGCCTTCCAGCAGAAACAGCCACTGCCAGCCCTTCAGGTTCCACAGGCCGTCGAGCGCCAGAATATAGCCGGAAAGTATCGAGCCGAGCATCATGGTCACCGGCATGGCGATCATAAACAGGGCGTTGGCGCGGGCGCGATGGTAGGCCGGGAACCACCAGGTCAGATAGACGAGGATCCCCGGCAGAAAACCGGCCTCGGCGATGCCGACCAGCATGCGCAGGATGTATAGCGTATGCGGGCTGGTAGCGAACATGGTACAGGTCGAGGCGATCCCCCAGACCACCATGATCCCGGCGATCCAACGGCGCGCGCCAACTTTCGCCAGCATGATATTGCTGGGGATCCCGCACAGCACGTAGGTGACGTAGAACAGCGTCGCCGCCAGGCCGAACATGGTGGAGGTCAGGCCGAGATCTTTACCCATCGTCAGGCCGGCGAAGCCGATATTAATTCGATCCAAAAATGAGAAAACAAAGAGAACAAACAGGAAGGTGATCAGGCGGCGGAACAGCTTTTTGATCACCCGGTTTTCTACTTCAATGGATTTATTATCATTGTGTTGCAGGGTAGAGGTAGTCATGTTGCGCTCCACATTATCCGTTCAATAGACGGATTTATTGTTATCGGTTGTGGTGGTTGCGGTGTGGGTAAAACGGGCCGCCAGCGCTTCTGCGCCGCGGGCCAGCAGGGTGGTATCGACGCCGACGGCGACGAACAGCGCGCCCAGTTCAAGATAGCGTTTCGCCAGCTGTTCATTGGCCATCAGGATCCCCGGCGCCTTACCGGCCTGACGGATTTGCTGGATGGCATCTTCAATGGCGGCCTGCACTTCCGGGTGTTGTGGGTTGCCGCCGTGGCCCATATCAGCGCTCAGATCCGCCGGGCCGATAAACACGCCATCCACCCCTTCGACATCGAGGATCTGCGGCAAATTTTTCAGCGCTTCGCGGGTCTCAATCTGTACCAGTACGCACATGGCGTCATTGGCCTGGTGGATATAATCAGGGACGCGATTCCAACGCGAGGCGCGGGCCAGCGCGCTGCCGACACCGCGGATGCCGGCAGGCGGGTAGCGGGTGGCTCTGACCGCCAGCCGCGCTTCTTCGGCGTTCTGCACCATTGGCACCAGCAGGGTTTGCGCGCCGACGTCCAGCAGTTGTTTAATTTGTACCGGATCGTTCCACGACGGACGCACCACCGGCTGGCTGGGGTAGGGCGCGATGGCCTGAAGCTGGGTCAGCACCGTTTGTACATTGTTGGGCGCGTGTTCGCCGTCGATAAGCAGCCAGTCGAAGCCCGCGCCGGCCAGCAGTTCGGCGCTGTAGCTGCTGCACAGCCCGAGCCACAGGCCGATTTGCGGACGCCCGGCCTTGAGCGCCTCTTTAAATGCGTTGTTCATGTTGCTCTCCTCAAACAAAGCGGCAGCTGATGGCGCCCATGTTGCCGTAGTCGACGTGGAAGGTATCGCCCTTGCGCGCCGGGACCGGGCGGGTGAAGGAGCCGCCGAGGATAATCTGCCCGGCTTCGAGCTGGACATCGTACGGCGCCAGCTTGTTGGCCAGCCAGGCCACGCCGTTGGCCGGATGATTAAGCACGCCCGCGGCGACGCCGGTCTCTTCAATCACGCCGTTGCGATACAGCAGGGCGGAGATCCAGCGCAGGTCGAGCTCGTCCGGTTTAATCGGCCGGCCGCCGAGGATCACCCCGGCGTTGGCGGCGTTGTCGGAGATGGTGTCGAACACTTTACGCGGACGCTGGGTTTCCGGGTCGATGTTGTGGCAACGCGCGTCGATAAGCTCAAGCGCCGGGATAACGTAGTCGGTAGCGTTGTAGACATCAAACAGCGTGCAGTTCGGGCCGCGCAGCGGTTTGGCCAGCACGAAGGCCAGCTCGACTTCGATACGCGGCACGATAAAGCGGTCGGTGGGAATATCGCTGCCGTCGTGGAAGAACATATCATCGAGCAGCGCGCCGTAGTCCGGCTCGCTGATCTGCGAACTGGCCTGCATCGCTTTAGAGGTCAGGCCGATCTTATGGCCTTTGAGCACGCGGCCTTCGGCGATCTTCATTTCGACCCATTCGCGCTGGACGGCGTAGGCGTCTTCAATGGTGATCGACGGATAATCCAGCGAGATCGCGCGGATCTGTTCACGCTGTTTTTCGGCCTGGTTCAGCCGCTGGGCAATCAGGGTTCGGGTCTGTTTATCGAGCATAGTGATTCCTGTGGCATTACCGGAAATGTGCACAATCGAGTAGCCCGGGCGAGGCGTTTACGCCGACCCCGGGGTGGCCCGGAGCAAACCCCGGCGTCGCGTTGCTCGGCCGGGCTACCTGCTTGAGCCTCGATGTATTATTTAAATAACGCGTGCACGTTGTTTTGTTTGTAGTTCAGCGTCGGGTCGAGCTCTTCCATGGCGAACGACAGTGCTAGATAGCGGCTCTCCATCAGCGCGGCAAAGTGGGCTTTAATCAGCGCGAACAGCATTTCCCCCACCTCCTGACGGCTCTCAAGGCTGCGCCCGGCACCGATCTTCAGGGTCATATGCACGAAGGCGTAATCATGCTTGCCGTCGGCCATCTGCCAGGTATCGAGCCAGTGGGCGCGGCTACGAATACCGCCAATCGGAAAGATGCCGGTGGCGGCCAGCGCCTCGTTGACTTTGGCGAACAGGCCCGGTAAATCAGCCTGTTCGCGGATATTGTCGCTACACTCGGCGATAAAATGCGGCATATGGCCTCCTTACGCCTGCGCCGGCAGCGGGAACACGGCGTTCACCTGGCCGGTACCGGAACTGGCGAATAGCTCGGTGATAAACTCCACCTTGCCGTCGTATTTATCCCAACCCAGCAGGCCGAGCAGCATCACCGTGTCGTGCATGTTGCCTTCGCCGTAGCAGTAGTCGGCGTACTCCGGCAGCATGGTGCAAAACTCTTTGAATTTGCCTTCGCGCCACAGTTTCACCACGCGCTCATCCATCTGATGATCAAACTCGCGGGTATAGCTGTTCATCCCCTCTTCGGCGCGCTGGTCGTCGATAAAGCGATGCGACAGCGAACCGCTGGCCAGCACCGCCACGGTGCCGTCATATTTGTCGATGGCCTTGAGGATGGCCTCGCCCAGCTTGCGGCTGTCGGCAAAATCGTGAACGGTACAGAAGGCGGAAATGGATACCACTTTGAAATGCTTATCGCTATTCATGTAGCGCATCGGCACCAGGGTGCCGTACTCCAGCTTCAGGCTCGGAATATTGTGCGCTTTGGCGCGTACGCCAAGCTTGACGGCCTCGTCGGCAATCAGGTGGCCCAGCTCCGGGTTGCCGTCGTAGTCGTAGGTCATGTCGCGAATAAAATGCGGCAGTTCGTTACTGGTGTAGACGCCCTGAAAATGGTCGGCACAGTTGATGTGATAGGCGCTGTTGACCAGCCAGTGGGTATCGAACACGATGATGGTATCGACGCCCATTTCACGGCAGCGCTTGCCAATTTCTTTATGCCCGTCGATCGCGCCCTGACGGCAGCCGTGGTTTTTCCCCGGCAGCTCAGACAGATACATCGACGGCACGTGAGTGATTTTTGCTGCTAACGCTAACTTACCCATATCAGACTCCCCATTTCGGGATCGGATGGTCGCCCATCGAGATGCAGACGTTCTTCATTTCGGCGAACACTTCAAAGCTGTACTCGCCGCCTTCGCGGCCGGTGCCGGAGGCCTTCACGCCGCCGAACGGCTGACGCAGGTCGCGCACGTTCTGGGTGTTGACGAACACCATTCCGGCTTCAATACCGCGCGCCAGGCGCAGCACTTTGCTGACGTCCTGGGTCCAGATGTACGACGCCAGACCGTATTCCACATCGTTGGCCAGACGCAGCCCTTCCGCTTCGTCTTTGAACGGCAGCAGGCAGGCGACCGGGCCAAAAATCTCTTCCTGGGCGACGCGCATGCGGTTGTCGACATCCGCCAGTACCGTCGGGCGCAGGAAGTTGCCGGATTTCAGATGCGCCGGCAGGTCGGACGGTTTATCCGCGCCGCCGGCCAGCAGGGTGGCGCCCTCTTCGATGCCGAGGCGAATGTAGCCGGACACTTTCTCCCAGTGCTGTTTGCTAATCAGCGCGCCGACCTGGGTATTCGGATCGGTCGGTTCGCCTACGCGCAGGCGGTTGGCGCGCTCGGCGAAACGCTTAACGAACTCCGGATAAATACTCTGCTGAATGAAAATGCGCGAACCGGCGGTGCAGCGTTCGCCGTTGATCGAGAAGATAGTGAACAGCGCGGCGTCGAGCGCGCGCTCAATATCGGCGTCTTCAAAAATCAGCACCGGCGATTTTCCGCCGAGCTCCATGGAGTACTTTTTCAGGCCGGCGTTCTTCATGATGTTGCGCCCGGTGGCGGTGCCACCGGTGAAGGAGACGGCGCGCACATCATGATGGCGTACCAGCGCGTCGCCAGCGGTGGCGCCATAGCCCTGCACCACGTTGAGCACGCCTGCCGGGATCCCGGCCTCCAGCGCCAGCTCGCCCAGACGATCGGCGGTCAGCGGCGACAGTTCGGACATTTTCAGCACCGCGGTATTCCCCAGCGCCAGGCACGGCGCCACCTTCCAGGTGGCGGTCATAAACGGCACATTCCACGGCGACACCAGTGCGCAGACGCCAACCGGCTGCACGAGGGTGTAGTTAAGCATCTTGTCGTCGACCGGATAGGTCTTGCCGTTCATCTGCTGGCACACTTCGGCGAAAAATTCGAAGTTATGCGACGCCCGCGGGATCAGCACGTTTTTGGTCTGGTGGATCGGCAGGCCGGTATCGGCGGTTTCCATCGCCGCGATCTCCGGGACGTTCTGATCGATCAGATCCCCCAGGCGGCGCATCAGGCGCGCGCGCTCTTTCATCGGCAGGTTAGCCCACTTCGGGAAGGCCTCTTTCGCCGCCGCTACCGCCTGGTTGATTTCGGCTTCACCGCCGGAGGCGACTTCAGCCAGTACCTCGCCGGTGGCCGGGTTGGTGGTATGAAAATAGTCTGCGCCGGCAACGTTTTTACCGTTGATCCAATGGTTAATCTTTTTCATGACAGTGTCTCCTCATACGCTTGCTGGCTGATGATATGGTTGACCAGGCGGCCCACGCCCTCGACTTCAACGATCACCTCGTCGCCCGGCACCACATCGGATAGCCCTTTCGGCGTGCCGGTGGCGATCATGTCGCCCGGTTGCAGGGTCATAAATTCGCTTAAATAAGCGATGAGAAACGGGATGCTGAAGATCAGATCGGCGGTGGTGCCCTGCTGGCGCAGTTCGCCGTTGACCCAGGTGCGCAGGGCCAGATTATGCGGGTCCGGGATCGCCTCTTTGGCGACGATCCACGGGCCGATCGGCGTCAGGGTATCGCGGCTTTTCACCCGCAGGTTCGGGCGGTAGTAGTTTTCCAGATAGTCGCGGATCGCGTAGTCGTTGCACACGGTATAGCCAGCGACATAATCCATAGCCTCGGCTTCGCTGACGCGGCGCGCGGTTTTCCCGATCACCACCACCAGTTCGGCTTCGTAGTGCATGTATTCGACGTTATCCGGGCGTACCGACTGCTGCTGGTGGCCAATAAAGGTGTTCGGCGCTTTGATGAACACCAAAGGTTCGGTTGGCGGTTTAAACTCCAGCTCGCTGGCGTGATCGGCGTAATTCAGCCCCAGCGCGAACAGCGTGCCGTCGGCGGGCGGCAGCCAGCGGAATTCACCTTCTTTCAATACCGTGCCATCGTGCAGGCGCACCTGGTCGCGTTCATCGACCAGCACGTCGCGTACCTGTCCTTGCCATTCAATGCGTGCCTGTTTCATGCCAGCTCTCCTTCTGCGACAACCGGGTTTTCGAGCGCCGGGAAACCGTCGGCGAGAATACGTACGCGGTCGCCGGGGCGCAGCGTAACGCGAGAGTGGGGCGTGCCGATAAGGATCGCGTCGCCGGGATTGAGGGTGGCGAACTCGCTCAAGGCGCTAAGCAGCTGCGCGGCGTTACGCTGCAGATCGCCGGTATGCCAGCTATCCGCCTCGCGGCCGTTGATTTCGGTGATGATGGTCAGGTTATCGACGTTGCGCACCGCCGACAGCGCGCCGATGGGGCAGAAGCCATCGCGGCATTTGGCTTTGATCGCCGGGCGATAAAAACTTTCTTCCGGCAGGCTAACGTCGTTAGCCAGCGCGTAGCCGGCGATATAGTGCGCCGCCTCTTCCGCCGCCACTTTACGCGCGGTTTTGCCGACAATCAGCGCCACCGTCGCGCCGCTTTGTACGGTCTCGCCCTGCGGATGGGGAATGGCTTCGCCATCGCCAATCACGGTATTACGGGGTTTGATGAACCAGACCGCGGTTTTCGGCGGCGTCTTGTAGGGGGCCTGTTGAAACGCTTCGCGCCAGGCGTCGAGCTGGCTGCGATGATTGAGCGCAACGGCGAAGATGGTACCTTTCATTCACCACTCCTCTGGTACTGATTATCGATTCGAAGGGATTTCATTAATATGTTAATGATCATCTTTTATTCTTTGCGCGCCGGTTTGGCAAATAGAAGTGAATGTTTTGTGATCGGATTAACACAATATTTACATGTTTTTTATTTATATCTTATATATCAATTACATATATTTATTTTTGATAGCGACTGGTACTTTTCAGGTGCAGAAACCGGTTGTACATGGCAGGATTAGGGCCAATTATTAAATTGTTAATAAGTTTTGGTGAGCGTTGTTGAGGGGATACCATGCATGATTCATTAACCATTGCGCTGCTGCAGGCGCGAGAAGCGGCGATGGGCCATTTCCGGCCGATCGTTAAACGCCACAATCTGACCGAACAGCAGTGGCGTATCGTGCGTATCCTTGCGGAAAACCCGTCGATGGATTTTCACGACCTGGCCTGGCGCGCCTGCATTCTGCGCCCCAGCCTGACCGGTATTTTGACGCGCATGGAGCGCGACGGTTTAGTACTGCGTTTAAAGCCGGTCAACGATCAGCGCAAGCTCTACCTGTCGCTGACGCCCGCAGGGCTGGCGCTGTATGAGAGCGCCCAGGCGCAGGTGGAAGAGGCCTACCGGCAGATAGAAGCGCAGTTTACGGCGGAGAAGATGCGCCAGTTGACCACGCTGCTGGAGGAGTTTATTGCGCTGAGTAATGGCGCGGGGGAAGAGGAGTCATAAGAGACCCCATAGGCAGAACAATGTCCGGACTGATGCGCCATTGGCCTTAAAGCGGATTAAGATGGTGGGATTTTAATGCCCTGCCGTCAGCAGGGCTATAAGGTTTAGCTGTTACGCGGGTCGCTAATCGGCTGGCGAACCAGGAAAATGTAGGCCAGCGCGCCGAGTGCGGTCACGCAACCGCAGATAATCAGCGCCAGCTGGAATGAGTGGGTAGTATCGACGATAAATCCTGTCACCACCGGCGCGAAGGACGCGCAGATAAAGCTGGCGAAGTTCTGGATGCTGCCGACGGAAGCGGTCATCCTTGACGCCACGGCAACGTGAATTAACCCCCAGCAGGAAGTCCCGGCAAAGTGGATGCAGAACAGCGCCATACCGATTAACAGCACCGCGGCTATTGATGTTGTGGCCTGTGGTACGACGAGCGTAAACGCGGCGGAGCAGAACATTCCGGCAATAATGCAAATTTTGCGGCTTTTAATTGGCACCATACCGCCTTTGACCAGCCAATCGGTGACGTAGCCGTTGATGAGCATACCGGCGGCACCGAACAGGAAAGGGATGGCGGCCATAAAACCGGTGCTTTTCAGATCGAGGTTGTACGCCGTTTGCAGATAACCCGGAAGCCAGGCGAGATACAGCCACGCGGTATAGTTGATGCCGCTGAAGCCGAGCATCATTCCCCACATGGTCTTGTTTTTGAACAGGCTGCGCCATTCGGCAAAGCTTAGCGGGTCACGGCGAACGTTGACGCTTCCGGCGTTCAGGTAGGCCTGCTCGTCGGCGGTGAGGTTAATATCCTCCCGGTTGCGATAGAGCATATACCAGCCGATAGCGACGAATATCCCCAGCACGCCGATAGTGATAAACATCCCGCGCCAGCCCATCATTAGCATCATCGCGGCCAAAATCGGTGGGCTGATGGCGACGCCAATGGTTGAGGCGGCGTTAAAGAAACCCATCGGACGTCCGCGTTCTTTAATATTAAACCAGTCGTTGATCACCTTGACGCCGCAAGGGTTCATCGGCGCTTCACCGATCCCCATGCCGATACGTACCAGGACGAACTGGGTAAAACTGTGGACCATCCCTGAGACCGCCTGAAACAGCGACCAGAAAAACATGCCCAGCCCCAGCATGATGCGTGGACCTTTGCGGTCCAGCAGCGGCCCACAGGGAAGCTGCGCGATACCGTAGGCCAGAGAGAAGACTGACAGCAGCGCGCCGATTTCGGTGGCGCTGAGCCCTAACTCTTCGCGGATGGTTAAGTTAGCGACGGATAATGAACTTCTGTCGAGATAGTTAATGACCGCCGCCAGAAATAGTAGAATCATTGCCGTTGTCTGAATTGTTTTAATCCGAGCACTACGTTGTAATGTATTATCTAACGGAACTGAAATCGTCTCCGCTTTCCTTTCTTCAAAGGTTGTCTGCGGGTCGATGGCTATATTTCTTTGTTCCACGCCTGACTCCTGGCTATTCTATTTGAACGACAAGTGACATCGAATGGTTTAAACACCACCCACATATTTCACAGTAAAGTAAGTCGACTTGTTTTCAGCATAAATAACCTTTTTTATCGTATCGGATTACGTTTTTAGATTTGTGCTGCTGATAATCATTTTCTGTTTTTAATCGGTACTTAATAAAGCGGGGACGCATTCTGCTTAAGGGAGTTAATCATTGATTGCTTGGCGGAGTTCAGGTGGTTACGCAGCGCCAGGTTGGCGTCGAGGTCACTGCGGCAGATAAGCGCGCTAAGAATGGTCATATGTTCGTCAATGGCGATGATATTTCGCTGTTTAAGATCGCTTTCATCCCACTGATAGTGAAAGTGGAAGATAACTGAAATAATCTCAAGTGATTGATTAAAAAATATATTGTCGGCAGCGGAGAGTAATAATGTATGAAAATCACGATCGAGCTGCGAGAACATACGAAAACTGTCGCCGATGCTGTCTCTTAGGGCGCGATGTCGCTCAAGCAGGGTTCTTGCCTGCAGCCAGCGGGTGTCGTTGTCCGGTAGGTTGAGGAAGTGCTGGAGCGCGTGGGTTTCCAACATCTCCCGCAGCTCAAACAGCTGTTCCGCCCAGGATTGCTCAAACTTCTTCATGCTCCACTGGCCGCGCTTTTCACTTTCAATCAGGTTATAACGGCTGAATTTCAATAAAAACTCTCTGACCACCACCGGGCTGACGCCCGCGGCCCGCGCCAGCTGTAGCTCGGAAAACATTTCTCCGGCACGCAGCTGGCGCTGGTTGATCATAGTGAAAAACGCCTGCTCGAAGATGCGGTTCTGTTCGACCAGTGAGGCGCTGGAACCCTCGAAGCCGTCCCGCATTTCGGGCAGCCGGAGGATCTGGTAATCCTGATTGACCCGACTTAGCACGCCGCGTTCGCATAAGTGGCCGAGGATATGGCGTACGGTGGTGCGGCTGATGTTGTACATCTCAGCCAACGCGCTTTGTGAGGGCAGCGGCGAGGGGATAAATCCGCGGGCCATATCGTTAATGACCTGGTTAATCACGTTGTGGCGAAGGTTTTGTGAACGGCTCATGGTGGTTTTTTTCCTTTTTGGATATTAAAACCGGATTTAAAACAGTTTTGTGCGCGGAGTTTCACAATTTTTGCAATGACTTTATCCTGGATTGTTTTTTTCATCGATATCTAAGCCAACAAATACGGAGGCAATAATGATGACGTCGATGAATACTTTAGTGTGTCAGGAACCTAAAAAATTTAGTTGGGAAAAACGCCAGATCCCAATTCCGGGTGATGATGAAGTTCTGATTAAAATAAAAACGGTGGGTATTTGTGGGACGGATATTCATGCATGGGGCGGTAATCAACCCTTTTTTAGCTACCCGCGAGTACTCGGTCATGAAATATGCGGTGAGATAATTGGCTTAGGTAAAAATATTCTTAACCTGAAAAGCGGTCAGCAGGTCGCCGTCATTCCTTACGTGGCGTGTCGTCAGTGTCCGGCTTGTCTGAGTGGGCGGACAAACTGCTGCGAGAAGATTTCCGTGATTGGCGTACATCGCGATGGCGGATTTAGCGAATACCTCAGCGTTCCGGTAAAAAATCTGCTGGTGGTGGATGATGTTGACCCTGAGGCCGTAGCGCTGATTGAGCCGTTCGCCATTAGCGCCCACGCGGTGCGTCGCGCGGCTATTCAGCCAGATGATCAGGTGCTGGTGGTTGGCGCGGGACCGATTGGACTGGGTGCGGCGGCGATCGCTAAAGCTGACGGGGCGCACGTGGTGGTGGCGGATACCAGCCCGGCTCGACGCGATCATGTGGCGCAGCATCTTGGCCTGACCACTCTCGATCCCTCGGATCCGCAGTTTACCGACCAGTTGTGTGAGACGTTTGGCGGCTCTCTGGCGCAGAAAGTGATCGACGCGACGGGGAACCAGCATGCCATGAATAACACCGTAAATTTAATTCGCCACGGCGGCAGCATTGTTTTTGTCGGCCTGTTTAAAGGCGAACTGCAGTTCTCAGATCCGGAGTTTCATAAGAAAGAGACGACCATGATGGGTAGCCGCAATGCGACGGAAGAGGATTTCGCCAAAGTCGGGCGGCTGATGGCCGAAGGGAAAGTGACCGCCAGGATGATGCTGACCCACCGTTACGATTTTAAATCGTTGGCTGATATCTACGAAAGCGAAGTCATTAACAATCGCCAACTGATCAAAGGCGTCATTCATTTTTAGCAGGGAAGGCCATGAAAACGTTAAACAGAAAAGATTTTCCCGGGCCGCAGTACCCAACGCGCGTGATTCAGTTCGGCGAGGGTAATTTCCTGCGGGCCTTTATTGACTGGCAGCTGGATCTGTTGAATGAGAAAACCGATCTGGCGGCAGGTGTGACCATTATTCGCCCGATCAACACCGAGTTTCCGCCGTCGTTAAATACTCAGGACGGGCTCTATACCACGGTGATTCGCGGGCTGGATGAGAGCGGCGAGGCGGTGAGCGAAGCGAGGATCGTTCGTTGTGTGAATCATGAGATCAATCCCTGGCAGGATTTTGCCGGTTATCTCGCGTTGGCGCGTAATCCGGATATTGAGTTTGTGTTTTCGAATACCACCGAAGCGGGCATTAGCTACCATGCCGGAGATCGGCCAGACGATATGCCACCGGTGAGCTTTCCGGCGAAGCTGACCCAGCTCCTGCTCGAACGGTTTCACCATTTCGACGGCGCAGCGGATAAGGGCTGGATGATGATTCCCTGCGAGCTGATTGATTATAACGGCGAGGCGCTGAAGGCGCTGGTGCTGCGCTATGCCGAAGAGTGGCAGTTGCCTGCGGCTTTTAGCGACTGGATTGAAACGGCCAATACCTTCTGTTCTACGCTGGTTGATCGCATCGTGACGGGCTACCCGCGCGATGAGGCGCAAAAGCTGGAAGCAGAGCTGGGCTATCACGATGCGTTTCTTGATACCGCCGAATACTTCTGGTTGTTCGTTATCCAGGGGCCGCAGGCGTTGGCGAAGAAACTGCGGCTCGACCGTTGCCCGCTTAATATTCATATCGTCGACGATATTCGGCCTTATAAAGAGCGCAAAGTCGCCATTCTCAATGGTGCGCACACTGCGCTGGTCCCCGTGGCGTGGTTGTGCGGCGTAGATACCGTTGGTGAAGCGATGCAGGACGAGGCCATTCGCCATTATGTGCAGCAAACCATCAGCGAAGAGATTATTCCGGCGCTTGATTTACCTGCCGACGAGTTACGGCAGTTTGCGGGTGCTGTCACCGGGCGCTTTCGTAATCCGTATATCCGTCATCAGTTGCTGTCTATCGCCCTGAATGGGATGACCAAATTCCGTACCCGGCTCCTGCCGCAGCTGCTGACGAATATTCGCCAGCATAGCGCGATTCCGCCGCGGCTAACGTTTGCTCTGGCGGCGCTTATCGCCTTCTATCGCGGCCAGCGGGAGGGGCAGATGTATCCACTACAGGATGATGAAGCCTGGTTAGCCCGCTTTGCCGAAGGGTGGGCGCAGGTGGCGAACGGTCGCCCATTACATGAACTGGTTGTGGAGGTTTTGCAGGATAAAGCGCATTGGGGTGAAGATCTGATGGCGATCCCCGGACTGGCTGAACAGGTTACGCGGTATCTGGAGGTGATCCTGACCGCAGGAATGCGCGAGGCCCTGACGCGGCTATAGTCGGTTTATTGTGTGGCGTCCGCGGGGACTGTTATCGGTTTGCAACTTTTTTAAGGGGTTTTCCCGGACGCGGCGCGTTGCGCCTTCTCCGGGCTACCAAATCGCAAAGCGCTGTAGCCCCGGTAAGCGGCAGCGCCACCGGGGGATTTTGAGATCACCAGCACCAGTAGTGTCAGCCAGCGTGGTGAAGAAATTAACGGCAGGTTGCACGGACCGTAGGCCGGGTAAGGCGCGAAGCGCCGCTACCCGGGATGCCTGTCAAAATAGCGTGTCGAGCTCGTCCAGCACGTTGTAGTCGTCATCGACCAGCAGCAGCGTCTTCCACTTATCAAAGGTCAGACACGGGTGCGAGGTGCCGAACAGCAGAATATCGCCGACCTGCACATCGCTGCCAGGCGCCAGGCGCAGCATGCAGTGTTGATCCATGATGCCGATACTGACGATCGACTCCGCGCGCAGCGCTAACTGCTGGCCGTTACGATAATGGGCGATCGGCTGCGGCAGCCCGGCGTCGAAAGCGCAGTCGCGCTTGCCGAAATTCACCACCGCGCGATCCGCCTCCGGTACCGATTGCACCATCGCCATCAGCTCCAGCGCTGAAGCGAGATCGCCGGCGAGATCGCAGGCAATTGGATCGCGGGCGATCAGCTCTTGTTGTGCGAGATCGTAGATCCCGCGATCGTGGGTGATATAACAGCCAGGGCGGATGACGATACGGCAGCGGCGCGGTTTTGCCGCCGCCAGCCAGATGTTGCACACCACGTCATACCAGACGGTGCCCGCGCCGGTGAGAATAAATTCGCCGTCAACCAGCGGCTCCATGCGGCAGGCAAGCGCCGCGGCCTGCTGTAATAGCGCTTCCACCTGCGGCTGCGGATCGTCGCCGTGCAGCACCCCTTCATACAATTCCAGCCCGCGTAGCCGTAACCCCGGCAGGTCGCTTACCCGCTGCGCCAGCGCCAGCGCGTCATCGACGCTACGACAGCCGCAGCGCCCGCCCGGCACGCCAAGTTCAATCAGCACATCCAGCGTTTGTCCTTGGGCGGCGAAAAACGCGGAAAGGGCGCGCACGTTGGCCTCGCTATCGACGCAGCAGATAAAATCCACTGCCCGATAGTGGGCTTTTAGCTGCGCGACCACCTGCATATTGGCCTTGCCGACCAGCTGATTGACCATCAGGACGCGTTGGATGCCGCTGGCCATTGCCGCGCTGGCCTGCCAGGCGCTGCCCACGCCGATCCCCCACGCTCCCGCTCGCTGCTGCGCCTGAAATATCCATGGCGTCATTGTCGTTTTACCATGCGGCGCCAGCGACACGCCGCGGGCGTCGGCATAGCGCTGCATCCATGAAATATTGTTTTCCAGCGCCGACTTTTTTAACAGCGCGGCGGGCAGACAGACCTCTTCCGCCAGCAGATTAGCCGGCGCGGACATGAGGGCGGATTTGTGCGGGATGAGCGGTGCTGAATGGTATTTCATAACACTATCCTTTCAGAGTTTATAATCGGTTAATCGCTGGGTATCATTTATAACTATTTGATAAATATATTTTTAATATAAAAATGTTATTCGATTTGAATAAAAGTATCACAAAATGATCTGGGTTTTGCGTAGTTTTCCACTGTTTTTTGCGCTTGTAAATGGTTAACTTATCGGCATGTCGAAAGGGAGTAATTGCTATGAAAGTTGACTGGCTTTTCAAAAACGTCACGGTGATCGACGGGAGCGGCGGGCCGCAATACCGTGCCGATGTGGCGGTGAAGGGCGACCGAATAATGGCTATCGCCCCGGCGCTGGACGTCGCGGCGGAGCAGGAAATTGAAGGCCAGGGGCGGGTACTGGCGCCGGGCTTTATTGATGTGCATACCCATGATGATATCAACGTTATCCGCATGCCAGAGTACTTGCCGAAGCTCAGCCAGGGGGTGACGACGGTGATCGTCGGCAACTGCGGGATCAGTGCGGCGACCGCTACCATGCGCGGGGAAGTGCCGGACCCGATGAATCTCCTCGGCGAGCAGCAGCACTTTATCTATCCCACCGTGGAGGCTTATGCCCATGCGGTGGAAGCGGCGCGGCCGTCGCTGAATGTCGGCACGTTAATCGGTCACACCGCGCTGCGCAATAACCATATGGACGATCTGTTTCGTCCGGCGAACGAGACGGAAATCGCCGGCATGCGCGTACAGCTACGCGATGCGCTGCGCCAGGGGGCGTTAGGTCTCAGTACCGGGCTGGCCTATGCCAGCGCTTTCCAGTCGACCACCGAAGAGGTGATGGCGCTGGCGGAAGAGCTGGCAGCCGGGAAGGGCGTCTATACCACCCATTTACGTTCAGAGTTTGAGCCGATTCTTGAGGCGCTGGACGAAGCCTTCCGTATCGGCCGCCACGGCAACGTGCCGGTGGTGGTTTCGCACCACAAGTGCGCCGGGGCGAAAAACTGGGGGCGTACCAAAGAGACGCTGGCGTTTTTCGATGAGATGCGCCAGCAGCAGGATATCGCCTGCGACTGTTATCCCTACTCCGCCAGCTCGTCGACGCTGGATATGAAACAGGTGACCGACGAGTTTGATATCGTGATCACCTGGTCCGAAGCGCAGCCGGAACAGGCGGGGAAAACGTTGCAGCAGATCGCCGATGAGTGGCAGGTGAGCCTGCACGACGCCGCGGCGCGGCTGATGCCGGCGGGCGCTATCTACTACAACATGGATGAGCAGGACGTACGGCGAGTGATGCGCTATCCGGTCACCATGATTGGCTCTGACGGGCTACCGAACGATCCGATGCCGCATCCGCGCCTGTGGGGCGCCTTCCCGCGGGTACTCGGCCACTATAGCCGCGACGAGCAGCTATTCCCGCTGACTACCGCGGTACACAAGATGACCGGGCTGTCGGCGGCCCGCTTCCAACTGGCGGATCGCGGGCTGGTGAAAATTGGCTACTTCGCCGACCTGGTGCTGTTTGACCCGCAGACGGTGCGCGATGTTGCTAGCTTCTCCGATCCGAAACGACCGGCGGACGGCATTGAGGCGGTGATGGTCAACGGCGTGATGAGCTACGGCAGTGATAAGAAAATTACCGGGCGGGCAGGGCGTTTCCTGCGCCGTCGGATGGACTAAGGAGTTGAATATGAGTATCAAACGTTATGGCGTAGAAGGCGGTACCGGAACCGGCGGTCAGCATCTGCCGTTCGCCCGCGCGGTGGAAGCCGGCGGCTGGCTGTACGTTTCCGGGCAGACGCCAATGAAAAATGGCGAAGTCGTAGAAGGCGGCATCGTCGAACAATCGCGGCTGGCGATCCAGAACTGCGTCGACATCATGAGCGAAGCCGGCTACGGCCTGGCGGACGTAGTGCACGTCAAAGTGATCCTCACCGACGCGCGCTATTTCCAGTCGTTCAATAAGGTATTTCGCGAGTTCTTTGGCGATAATCCGCCAGCGCGCATTTGCTGCGTGGCGGACCTGGTGGTGGATTGCAAAGTTGAAGTGGATGTGACCTGTTTTAACGCTGCGCGACAATAACGCTCGAAACCTAAAAATAAATCCCTCCCTTTCCGGGAGGGAGCATCAAAAAAGTGTGATATCGGCACCAGAGTGAATAAATAAATCGGTGCCACTGGGTTCGCTATGCCTTTTTTCAGGCATGGTTCCTGTTAACTCATAATATTCAGCGGCACGAATATTATTTATTACGTCTGGATGTGAGCCATGAATAATATGTCATTTATGATTTGGTTTTCCGTTTATGCCTGCGCGATGATTACCTTAGGTTGGTACGTTTCGCGCAAACAGAAAACCGGCGAAGACTTTTTACTTGGCGGCCGTTCGCTGCCGATGATCCTCACTCTCGGCTCGACGGTCGGCACCATGGTGGGCACCGGCTCCAGCGTCGGCGCCGTCGGCTTTGGCTACAGCAACGGCTGGGCCGGGATGCTTTACGGCCTCGGCGGCGCGGTGGGGATTCTGCTGGTGGCATGGTTATTCGCTCCGGTACGCAAACTTCGCTTCATGACCATGAGTGAAGAAATGTCGTATTACACCGGCGGCAGTAAAATAATTAAAAACCTCGTCGCGATACTTATTTTTATTGCTTCTATCGGCTGGCTGGGGGCGCATATATTAGGTGGCGGATTATATCTGGCGTGGGCCAGCGGCATTGATATTAATGTCGCAAAAATTATTATTGCGCTGGCTTTTGTGGTTTATGTCGGTATTGGCGGCTATTCCGCGGTGGTGTGGATCGATACCATTCAATCGATTGTACTGTTCGTCGGCTTTATTTTAATGGCGGTGCTGGCGGTTCATCACGTTGGCGGCTGGAGCCATATTCAGCAGGCCGTCGATCCGGCGGCGCAAAGCTTGTTCGCGGTCGATAAATTAGGCGTGTTGCCGGCGCTATCATTGGCGATGGTGATCGGCGTCGGCGTGCTGGCGACGCCTTCTTATCGTCAGCGTATTTACTCGGCGAAGACCGTCTCCTCGGTACGTCAGTCCTTCACGATTACCGGCCTGCTGTATCTGGGCTTCTCCTTCCTGCCGGCGATCATCGGTATGGCGGTATGGACCATGAACCCGCAGTTGGAAAACAGCGGCTTCGCCTTCTTATTTGCCACCCAGGTGCTGCCGCCGGTGCTGGCGATGGCGATCCTGATTGCCGGCATGTCGGCCAATATGTCTTCCGGTAGCTCTGATGCCATCGCCGCGGTGTCCATCATGCTGCGCGACCTCTACACCCTGGTGACCGGCCATATGCCCGCGCCGGAGAAAGCCATTCGCCTGTCGCGGATCTTCCTGGTTCTGGTGATTGCGCTGGCGCTGCTGTTTGCCCTGACCTCCAATGACATCATCAGCTATATCACCAAAATGATCTCGATGATTATGTCCGGCATGTTTATCTGCACCATGCTTGGCCGCTTCTGGAAACGCTTTAACTGGCAGGGCGCGGTCGCCGCGCTCGCCGGCGGCGCCGGAGCATCGGTTGCGGTGCTGGTGGATAGCGACTGGCTGGCGTTCTGGGGCAACCCGTGTATTCCGGCGGTACTGACGAGCCTGGTGGCTTCGGTTGTGGTGACGTTACTGACCCCGGCCAGCAGCATGAGCCGCGAGCAGGCGCTGGAGATGATTACCCACGAACGTGAAAGCCGCCCAACGCCACCGCCGTTGCCGATTGGCAAACGTCATACCTCACGCGGGTAAGGGGTAATCATGAACGAGTATATTGCCGTCGATTGGGGCTCTACGCAGCTGCGGGCATGGCGGATGCGTGATGGCGAATGCATCGACAAGCTGAAGCTGCCCTGCGGCATCACGCGCCTGAACGGGCAGCGCCCCGAAGCGGTATTTCAGCAGCAGTTGGCGCCGTGGCGCGGCGACCCCGCGCTGCCGGTGGTGATGGCGGGGATGATCGGCAGCGATGCCGGTTGGCAACCGGTGCCATATCTGGCCTGCCCGCTGGCGCTGGAGGCGCTCAACGGTCAGTTACATGAGGTGGCGGAAAACGTGTGGATCGTGCCGGGGCTGAAAGTGGCGCAGGCCGCAGATTACGATGTGATGCGCGGTGAAGAAACGCAGCTGCTGGGCGCCTGGCAACGGATGCCCGCGGAGTGTTACGTGATGCCCGGCACCCACTGTAAATGGGTGCAGGTGCAGAACGGCGTGGTGCGCCAGTTCGCCACGGCGATGACCGGCGAACTGCATCACCTGCTGCTTAATCATTCGCTGCTCGGCCAGCAACTGCCTGTACAACAACCTGATGACGCCGCTTTCGCTCTCGGTATGGAAAAAGGGCTAAATCAGCCGGCGTTGTTGTCCGGGCTTTTTAGCGCCCGTGCCGCGCGGGTGTTAGGGGCGCTGGCGGCGACTTCGGTGAGCGATTATCTCTCCGGGCTGTTGATTGGCACGGAGGTGGCGACCTTTAGCGAGCGCTATCGCGCCAGCCGCGTGGTGCTGGTTGGTGAGCACTCGCTTAGTGCCCGTTATCAGCAGGCGATGGCGGCGCGAGGGTTGACCGTTTCCTGTTGCTCCGGCGAGGCGGCGTTTCTTTCGGGTATAGCGAGGATGATTGATGGACAAGGTTAAACTGGTGGCGATTTTACGCGGTATTCAGCCCGGTGAAGCGGCGGAGCATATCGCCGCGCTTATCGATGCAGGTTTTCGCTATATTGAAATTCCGCTTAACTCGCCGGACTGGCAACAGAGTATTCCGGCGATGGTGCGCCAGTTTGGCGAACGGTCGGTGATTGGCGCGGGGACGGTGCTGAAGGTTGAGCAGGTTGATTTTCTGGCTGAAGCCGGGGCGAAGCTTATCGTGACGCCCAATACGGCCCCGGCGGTGATCCGCCGCGCGGTAGAAAAGGGGATGCTGGTGTGCGCCGGCTGTGCCACGGCCTCCGAGGCGTTTAGCGCGCTGGATGCCGGGGCGCAATGGCTGAAAATCTTTCCGTCATCGGCATTCGGCCCGGACTATATCCGCGCGCTGAAAGCGGTGTTGCCGCCGGAGGTGCCGGTGCTGGCGGTCGGCGGCGTGACGCCGGAAAACCTGCACAGCTGGCGTCAGGCGGGCTGCGCGGGGGCGGGGTTAGGCAGCGATCTCTACCGCGCCGGGCAGCCGTTGGCGCGTACCCGCCAGCAGGCGCAACGCTTTATCGCCGCCTGCGGCGATTAATCGCCGAGCGGCAGTCGGTCGACGCCGTCGCGGTGGTCGTCGAGCGCCAGCTTAATGCGGCGCAGGCGGTCTTTCGCCTGCGGTTTATTGGCCATCGCCAGTTCGGTGGCCAGCACATCTACCATCGCCAACATCGCATAGCGTGAAGCGCTGGGCTTGAAAATATAGTCGTTTTCGCTCACCAGCAGCGGTAGCACGATATCGGCCTGCGCCGCCAGTGGCGTTTCCGGCGGGGTAATGGCGACAATTTTCGCCCCATATTGCCGGGCGATGGCGGCGCTTTCAATCATCTCTTTGGTATAGCCGCCGAGCGACAGCACAATCACCACATCTTTCGCCGTCACCGCTGAACTCATCATGCGCACCAGCAGGCCGTCGCTCTGGCTGACTACCGGCAACCCGAGGCGGAACAGGCGATACTGGATCTCCTGCGCGCAGATGGTCGAACCGCCGCCCATACCCAGCGCAAGCACCTGACGGGCGTCGCTAATCCATTCCACCGCGCGTTTCAGCGCCGCAAGGTCCAGCGCCCGGCGGTTGGTTTCCAGCACGCTGATGATTGATTCATAAATTCCCTGTACGCCTTCCAGATCCGGTACGTCGAGAATAAAGCGCTGACCAATGGCCAGCGACTGGGCGAGCTTCATTTTCAGTTCGCGCACGTCTTTGCAGCCCAGCGCACGCGCAAAGCGCGTCACCGATGCCTGGCTGGTGTCGGTCAGGCGTGCCAGTTCGGCAATCGGCATTTCCGCCGCGGCGGCGACGTCGTCGAGAATAAACTGCGCAATGCGCTTTTCGGTCGCGGTCAGCGCCATAAAGCGGTCGGTGATGCAGGAGATGATATCGATCGAGTAGGCCATTCCGGGTATCAGGTTATGTATTAGGAATGGTACTTTGTACCATAGACCGGTGACAAAATCAGCGCGGCGCCTCTCGCGGCGTTAAAAATCAAGGCGCATCGCACAGCGGGTTTCCGCCGTCAGGCCATGCTCCGTTTCCAGCGCGCGTTTCGCCGCCAGCCCTTCGGGTAGGTGCAGTTCATTGAGGATGGTGAAGCCCAGCCGGGTATAAAAGGGCGCGTTCCACGGCACCTCGCGAAAGGTGGTGAGCGTCACCGCCGGGAAGCCGTCGCGGCGGGCGTTGTCGATAGTTTGGCTAAGCAGGACGCGGCCAATACCCTGGCCCTGCCACTGCTGGTGGACGGAGATTTCTACAATAAACAGGGCATCGTCCAGCGGCTCGCTCAGCAGGAAACCAACGGGCCTGTCGTCAGCAAGCGCCAGCAGGCTATGGCCGGTTTCCAGGTATTGCCGGTGCTGTTCAACGCTCATTACCGGGCTTTCCGCCAGCCAGGCGAAAGCGGGAATGCGCGCAAAGGATTGTGCCGCCGAACGCTCCAGCGCGGGCAGCAGCGGCAGATCGCCTTCTTCGGTCAGGCGAAAAGTGAAAGTGGGGTTTATAGTGTTAGTTTTCATCGCCTCAGCATAGCAGCCTCAGGGAGAAATGCATGGAGTTCACCGCCGTTCCTGCCGTCCAGTTTAGCGGCGCGCAGTTGACTACGATTTTGAATGACTGCTTTGCCGATTATTTGGTGCCGGTATCGATGTCGGTAGATCTGTTTGTACAGCGCTTTAGCGCCGAAGGGTTAAACCTGTTGCAGTCTAAGGTGTGGCTGGCAGGAGATGAACCGGCGGCTATCGGGCTCATCGCCCGCCGCGGGCGCGATGCGCGACTGGCGGCTTTTGCTATTCATCCCGGATTTCGCGGCAAAGGACGAGGGCGACAATTGATGACCTCGCTTATCGCCGATTTACGCGCTCAGGGCGTACAGCGAATGTGGCTGGAGGTGATCCGCGATAATCACCGGGCGGTGGCGCTGTATCAGTCATTGGGCTTTACCGTGCGTCACGGGCTGTGCGGCTATCTCAGCGCGGGGCAAGCGGAGCCGCGTGAGTCTCCCCTGGAGGATTACGATTTGCTGAGTCTGCTGCGTCATGCAAGCCTGGAGCAGGAAGGGCAACTGCCGTGGCTGCTGGATCCACTGACCTTTATTACCTTGCCATGTCGGGCGTTGACGCTGCAGCAGCAGGCCTTCGCCGTGCTGGCAACCACTGCCAGCAAGCCGCAGCTGCAGTTTTTATGGCTGACGCCGGCGGCGCGCGGACGCGGGCTGGGGCGGGAAATGCTGATCGCGCTGGCTCAACAGTTTCCGGGATTAAGCACTTCGGTGACCATCCCGGAAACCTTCACGCCGCTGTTTAAATCGGCGGGTTATGCGCCGCTGGCGCTGCAGCAGTACGAGATGTGCCTGCGCTTGAACTAGCCCGGCGCAGAAGCCGGGCCGTAGGTGTTAACCTTCGCGACCGACGATTTTAATATCCACCATGCCAATGCCCAACTGGCGCGGCGCGTGGCCGACAATATTGCCTTCGTTGGTGGACTGCGGCTCCGGCGGAGTGATAGTTAAGGTGTTGCTGCGTGCCGGGTTCTCGAAATGCAGCGTCGTCGTAGTCACTTCATTGGCTAAAGTAAGTACTTGCTCACTTTTCCCGACGCGCACCGGTATTGGCTGGTTGGCGTTCGGGCCGAAGGCCTTGGCGGTGATCACCAGATCGAATTTTTCCGGCAGCGGTTCTTTATATTCAATCTTCACTTCGTCACCGAGCTGGGCGTTGGACCAGCGTCCCCACAGCTCAGGCCGCGAGATGCCGCTGAACTGTTTGACCTCCTCCGGCGCGCCGGCGACATTAAACACAAAGCTATCGGCTTTATAGCGAATATCGTTATCGACAATTTTCAACGTATCGACGTTGCCTTTGTAGCGCTCCATATCGATAACGGTATCTTTGAAGACGGTTTTGCCCTGCCATTGCGGCTTGTCGACGTGCTGTACCTGCTGTTGGCCGCCCAGCTGACCTTGCGAGACGCACCAGTCGGTGGACAGCGCCAGTTCCGGCCGCCACAGTTGGCCCATCTTGTAGCAGCGGTCGACCCATACGAAATTGTCGCGTGGGGCGAAGTCCGCCAACTGGAAGCGCAGCGGCGCGGAATACTCGCTTTCCGGAATCGGCTCGACGCGCTGATCCGAGACCCGTAGCAGCAGCGGCAGACGGAAATGGCTACCGGAGAATGAGATCATGTTCTTCTGCGAGTCGATGCTGAAGCTCTTAATCTCCTTCGGGAAATTCCACAGACGAATGACGTCCGGTTTCCATGCCAGCACTTTCTCTTTCATGTTCATGAAGATAGTGGAGAGCGATTCTGCGGAAAGGCTGCTGCGGCCAAGGCCGATATAGTTATCGCCGCCGAGAATATCCAGCACCGTCGCGCCGTTATCCATGGTATTACGCTTCACGGCCAGCACATCCTGCTGAGGCTGGTCGCCGCGCAGGATAAAGAACAGATTACTGCGATCTTGTTTGTTCAGATAATCCCAGGCGCTGTTTTTCATCGCCAGATGATCGGACGAGACCACGATGACCGTATTTTTGAAGTACGGCGAGGCCTTAATCTTTTCAATTAGCGCGGCGATGTGCTCCTGGCTACAGGCCACGGCGCTGAAGGAGAGATTCTTTTTGCCATCCATGTCATAGCGTTTACGCTCGCAGGTGCGCGAAATAAAGCCGTCAGGATGGTGGGTATCGACGGTGAGGGCGAACAGCGAAAAGCGTTTGCCGGATTGGGAGAGCTCTTCGAACTTTTTCCACGTTTCGTCGAGCACGGTGTCGTCGTAGAAGCCCCAGTCGTTGCGGTAGGACGGGTCGGCCACCGTCGTTTTCAGCTCTTCCGCACCGTACAGGTGATCGAAACCGTGGGATTTGAGGAAAACGTCTTTACCGGCGAAGCGCAGGTTGGCGCCCTGTACAAAGTAGTTTTCGTAACCGGAATTTTTCAGGATATCGCCGAGACAGATATTTTGCGGGAAGAAGCTGGATACCGCCGCGGAAGCGTTGCCTTCGAACGGCGCGAACAGCGGAATACCACACTGGGAAGCGACCATACCGGCGATGGTGTAATCGGTGCCGGGAAGCTGCGCGGTATTGCTGAAATCCAGTCCTTCGCTTTTGATTTTACCCAGTTCCGGCGTGAGCTCCGGGAAAGCCTCGTTATTGAAATAGGTGCGCTCCAGGCTCTCGCCGTAGATATAGACCAGATTCAGCTGCGGATTGTTGATGCTTTTCGACGGCTCTTTGTAGTAAGCCGTGAAGTCCGGATCGCCGTCGCGGGACTGCGATTTCACGAGTTCGGTGATTTGGCGGAACGCCGGGCTGGCGTCGACGGAGGCCAGCGCCAGTACCAGCGCTATCAGGCTGTAGCCAAAGTGATGCGGATGGTGGCGGCGACGGCGTAATATCCAACCGAGGGCGCCAAACACGGCGACCAGCGCCAGCACCAGACCGATACCCGGCAGAATATATTTACTGACGCCCGCGCCGGTCAGGCTGTTGGTCAGGGTATAGAGTACCGCGTCGTTAATACCGTCGCCGGTGAAGTAGTCGCTGGCGTAGAGGGTGATATTGAGCACAACAAACAGCCCCAGCACCGCAAGAGTGGCAGAGAACCACCAGGTATTGCGACCGGCTTTCCAGGCATAGATCACCACCGAGGCGAGAAACAAGGCGATGGATAACAACTCTGACACAGCTAACCCTCATGTGCGCCAGCGGCGGGCTGGCCGGATAGATCGATTTTCACGCTACACTGTAATGGCAGCGTCTTTCTGCTGCAATTGTAGTGTCATGAAAGTGTGCTGTGATTCAGAATTGGTTTAGAAAGCGTCTTTTTTGTACGATGTCTCATCCTGTCGTCACGGGGAAAACAGGAGCAGAAAAGTAAAAATAGCGATTGCGGCCGCGCTGGCGACGCTAAAGCGCCAAACGCGGCATCGGCGGGGAAATTTAAGACAGGAAGTTAACGCCCTGTTTCAGTACCAGGTCACAGGCTTTGGTCTTCACTTTTTCAGCCAGCGGGCTGCTGCCCAGGGTGTTGAGATTCAACTGCTGGCCGTTATTACTGCTCAGCAATCCCTGTAGCCCTTCCAGATAACCGGTATCCTGTTTCTGTTTCTCCGGCGTGCTCAGGCCAAGCTTATCCAGTACCTGGTTTTTCACGTTGTCGGCGTTGGTGACCGAGGTCAGTTTTTTTTGCGCGCAATAAGAGAGAACGCCGGCGGCATTGTTCATGCTGCTGGAGGTGAGCGCCTGGTTGCCGCCGTTGAGCAGGCTGGTTAAGGACGACATCGACATACCGCCGCCGCTTTGCTGGGAACTGCTGCTGAGCTGGCTGGCGGCGCTATTGAGTGAGTCCTGCCAGGAGGCGGCGTAGGTGGGGGCCGCCATCAACGCGCCGGCTGCGATAGCGGCGCAAAAAGCTGTCTGCAAAGATTTCATAAACGTACTCTTCGTCGTTACTTAAGAATCTCTTCAGTATAACGCCGCTTGAGCTCGGAAATCTCTCAATACTCTTTACCGGTAACGCGATCGCGGTAGCTATCCCAGGTGAAGTTTACCCACAGGCTATTACCAAGGCGCATGCGATCCATGACGCGTTCGCCGAGCAGTTTGTTCATTTCATCCATGGTACTGTTGGTCAGCATGCCGGTCGGGCGTTTCGAGGAGGAGCGACGATCGACAATCTGGTTGATGATCACTTTCTCGTAGCGCGATTCGGTTTGCATACCGATTTCGTCGATAACCAGCAGATCGACCCGGCTCAGATCGCTTAGCAATTGCTCTTCGCTGGTTTCCCGATTACCAAAGGTATCTTTCATCGCCGACATAATATCGGCGACGGTGATGATTAATACCGATTTACCGCGCAGCAGCAGCTCGTTGCAGATAGCGGCGGCAAGATGATTTTTACCGGTGCCCGGCTTGCCGGAGAAGATAAAGCTCGCAATATTGCCGTCAAACTCTTCAACGTACTGGCGGGCGCGGGATAGGGCTATCATCTGCCCGTCGTTTTCGACCCGGTAATTATCAAATGAACAGTTCTGATGTAATGGACGGATCCCGGAGCGATTAAAGGTGCGCTGCATTTTCATCGCCCGATTTTCCCGCTCCAGCGCCTCTGAACGCAGCTTACCTTGCTCTTTTTGCCAGGCCAACAGCTCTTCGCCGGTTTTAAACGCCGGTTGCACGTGGGCTGGCATCATTTTTTGCAGGCGCTTCATGAGATCGCCAACGTTTTTCATGCTCATCCTCGGAAACCTCGCGGGATCTGGTTATCGGGTTCGCTAATGGTGTTCACATCGCGCTTCGGCTGCCCGCCGTTGCTGGCGCGGCCGATTTGCACGCTACGCGCCAGCTTTTGCTGCCACTGCACGTGGTGGAAAACTTTGCCTTCCGCCTGCCAGTAGGCGACAAAGGCAGCCAGTTCTTCAGGGGTGACCGGCTGCGTCAGGGCGATGCCCCACAGCGCCGCCAGACGCTGAAAATCGGTATCCGGCTGCCAGCCGGCATACATGGCGAATTTCCCCATCGGCACGGCGACGGGCGCGGCGCTCGGCTCGTCAAAGAACTGCGCATCCAGCGCGATATCGCTGGTGGGGCGCGCCAGTTTCGCTTCCAGTTCCAGCAACTGCGCCAGGCGCTCCGGCGTCAGCGCGTAAAACGCCGGGGCGTTATTGGCAAACACGGCGACGGCGCCGCTGGCTGATTTTTGCAGCCTGGCCGCGTGGTTCTCGACGAAATCGTCAAGACCGCAAAAGTCGGTGGTTAAAATTCGTGAAGACATAACGCTATCTCAACTCTGAACAGCAAAGAGTGGGGGAATTGCTGACATAGTAGCATAGTGCGAGGCCAGGAAGCAGCGCTGCCGGTTATACGCGCGGGCGTTTGCGATAGAGCCACAAACCGGGAATAGATAGCCCGATAGAGAGCGCCCCGACGATGGAGGAGGCTTTTAAAAAGTTGCTTAACAGCATAATCATCATCTCTTCGGAGTAACCAAAATGGCTGATTTTGACGGCCGAGATCATCGCCGTATAAGCCGAAATCCCAGGGAACATCGGGATCACTGCGGCGACGGTAAATATCTTCGGGTGCGCCAGATACCAGCGCGACCATTGAATGCCGATACTGCCGACCAGTAACGCGGCGAGAAAGGTGGCCCATTCTATATTGAAGCCTGCGCTCATCATTACCATCCGCGAGCCGTGGCCGATAGCCCCCAGTAATGCGCACCAGCGCAGCGCGCGCTGTGGAACGTTGAACACCATCGCAAAGCCGACGGCAGGGATGGCCGCCAGCGCCATATCCTGCGCCAGGTCGAAAAGGTAAGAGATTATGCCCATCCGCGTAGCCCCCACACGGTCATTGCCATCACCACCCCAATACAGGTCGCCAGCGTCAGCAGGCTGGCGATCGCCCAGCGGGCCAGCCCGGTATTAATATGGCCCTTGAACATATCGGCCACGGCGTTAATTAACGGAAAGCCGGGAACCAGCAACAGCACGCTGGCGGCCATGGCGATAGTCGGCGTGTCGCTAAAGGCCGGCAGACGCAGCATCAGCCCGGAAATCGTGGTAGCGACGAAGGCGGTAATGCAGAAATTAATCTGCGGATGCATGGAACGATGGGTCAGCAGCTGGCGAATATACATGGCGACGGTGCTGGCAAAGAAGGTCACCACCGCGCCATCCCAGCCGCCGTTGTTCAATTTACAAAAGCAGGCGCAGGAGAGGCCCACCATCAATACCAGCAGCCAACGCGGGTAGCGCAAGGGTTTGATCTGCGAAAAGCGCTTCTCGACATCTTTGTAATCCAACAGCTTATGTTCGGCCATGATCACGATATGCTGTACCTCCGTCACCACGTGCATGTTAATTCCGCGATCGCTGTTTTTGCGGGTGGAAGTCAGGCATTCACCATTTTTAATCGTGGTGAGCACAATCGCGTTAGAGGAGATGGCGCTCTCAACGCTATCCATACCTAACGCTCGCCCGAGGCGGGTAGAAAGCTCCTCAACCAGCGCGCTTTCCGCACCGTGCTGGAGTAAGTAAAGGGCACACTGGATGCACAACCGGGTGACGGCGCGCTGCTCTGATTTATCTGCCTGCATAAGTACCTGCTGTCCGCGTCTCTATTAATACTTGTACCTGAACTCCACCCCGTTGTGCGGCGTGCCGGATCAAACAATGTGCAAAAATTGCTCCATCAATGGCGTTGGCTGAAATTTGAACCGCGCCACACTTTCACCACTTCGTTGGAAAGTGCAATTTTTACCGCCATTCATCCCTTCTTTTTCCCGTTTGAGTTATCAAAAATGCATCTGTGAACTTTTAATAAACAAAAAATAAACAAACAATTAACTTTCGAGAGCGAGTACCCTATGAGAACACAGGTTGCCATTATTGGCGCGGGCCCTTCGGGGCTGCTGTTAGGCCAACTGCTGCATAACGCTGGTATTCATACCGTCATCCTTGAACGTCAGAGTGCGGAATATGTGCTGGGGCGCATCCGCGCGGGGATACTTGAAAACGGTACCGTCGAACTACTGCGTGAAGCGGGAGTGGCGAAGCGCATGGACGCGGAAGGGCTGGTTCATCATGGCGTGGAGTTTTTATTTGAAGGCCAGCGGGTACCGGTACCGCTTAGCGAGTTGACCGGCGGTAAAAGCGTGATGGTTTACGGTCAGACTGAAGTCACCCGTGACCTGATGGCGGCAAGACGCGACAGCGGCGCGGCGATTATCTATGGCGTTAGCGAGGTGGCAATCGAGGATGTTAAGAGCGACCGGCCGGTGGTCTCCTACGTGAGCGGCGGCGAAAAGTGTCGACTGGAGTGTGACTTTATTGCCGGTTGCGATGGTTTCCACGGCGTTTCGCGGCAAAGTATTCCACGTGACATTCTCAAAGAGTATGAAAGCGTGTGGCCGTTTGGTTGGTTAGGTTTGCTGGCGGATACGCCGCCGGTGAATCCGGAGCTGATTTACGCTCATCACGAACGCGGATTTGTATTGTGTAGTCAGCGCTCACTCACCCGCAGCCGCTATTACCTGCAGGTGCCGCTAAGCGATAGCGTCTCGGCGTGGTCTGATGAACGCTTCTGGGATGAGCTAAAACGCCGCCTGCCGGAGGATCTGGCAAATAAGTTAGTAACTGGTCACTCACTTGAGAAGAGCATTGCGCCGCTGCGCAGTTATGTCGTTGAGCCGATGCAGTACGGCAGACTGTTTCTGGTCGGCGACGCCGCGCATATCGTGCCGCCAACCGGCGCAAAGGGGCTGAATCTGGCGGCGTCGGATGTCAATTATTTATGGCGGATCCTGCGCGAATATTATCACCATGGCCGGGTGGATCTTATTGCCAGCTATTCGCGCTTTGCTCTCGACCGCGTGTGGAAAGGAGAAAGATTCAGCTGGTTTATGACTCGCCTGTTGCACGACTTTCCTGAACAGAATGAATTCGATAAAAAAATGCAGGCCGCCGACCGCCGCTACTATCTGGGTTCTCGAGCCGGGCTAACGACCATTGCCGAAAATTATGTGGGGCTGCCGATGGAGCGCGTCACGTAACGACAAACGAAAACTGGAGAGACCATGTTAACCGCGAACACGATTCCCGTTTTTACCCTGTATGGCGAAGAGCGCGGTTGGCCGACGCCGGATCTGCTGCATTGCGAATCCATTTTGCAGCGCAGCAGCCTTTATGAGTGGCATATCCGCGTACATCAACATGCCGAAATGGTGCAGCTTTTATATCTGCATAAGGGGCGCGCTGAAATTGAAATCGAAGGCGTCACCAGGGTGATGACCGAAGCCTGTATACAGGTCGTGCCGGCATTATGCATCCATGGCTTTCGTTTCTCGCCCGGCACGCAAGGGTTTGTCCTGTCGCTGTCGCAGCCGTTGCTGAGCCGCTTTGAAAGCCAGTTTGGGCGCACGCTTGATGTGCTATCGCAGCCGCAGTGCGTGGCGGTGAAACGCTCCCGCGGCCATATTCGTTCGTTGTTTACCGCCTTACGTGAAGAATATTGCGAAGAGCATGATGCGCGCGAAATGATGCTCCATTCGCTGCTGGGAGCGCTATTAGTATGGTTAAACCGCCAGTGCCGGCCGACACCCGTGACAGAAGACAAAGCCGAACGTAAGCGCAGCGTCATGCGCCATTTTTCCCGTCTGATTGAAAGCCACTACCGGGAACATCTGCCGCTGGCTGAATATGCAAAGCTAGTGGGGCTTTCCGCAACGCATTTAAATTATTTGTGTCGTGAATTTCATGGCTGCAGCGCATTAGGCGTATTACATCAACGTTTAATGTTGGAAGCGCGGCGTAACCTGCAATATACCAGCATGACTATCACCCAACTTTCTGATTATTTGGGGTTTACTGATGCTGCTTATTTTTCGAGATTCTTTCGACGATATAGTGGGGTCTCACCGAAAGCATTTAGGAAAGAAATTAAATAAATTATTTATTTAATTCTTAAGGTAATTTTTCTAATGAGGCTTTTAATTTTTTCTAATTTATTGATGGCATCATTTTGTGTTAGGGTAAATCGTTGGTGAGAGTAATGCAAAAATATCCCTCACGGTTATGGAATTAACTTCAGGGCATACGTCATGCCCACCAGGGACGATAAAGATTCAATTGGCGAAATAATATTATAGTAGCCATTCATCCGTTATTTATTTCGGGTGTGAATCTTTGACAGGAGGTGGAGGTTTTATGTTGCCAGGACAAGGTAAATTTGGCGTCATCATTAGTAGAATACCGGTTATGCAATCGGGTTTGAAGGCTATTTTAAGGGAGCATCTCCCTGATTACGATCTGAGTTTCTGTGGTTCACAGGATGAACTCACGCTGCTTCAGCTTCGCCGCGCCGTGCTGGTTCTCGTCGACCTCTCCGGTCACATTGAACGCCCGCGAGATATTTGTGAGCATTATTATTCGTTAATGAATCAATACCGGGATATTCACTGGATCTTTATGGTTGGTCACTCCTGCTTCCCACTGGCAGTTGAGTTTCTGATGCGGCCGGAAAGTTCTCTGATTTCTGATAGCGAGCCGGTCAAACGTTTCATTGAGGTTATCCGAGCTGGTAAAGCTTCTGCCGAAAGAATTAGCCAGACACTCTTTTCACCCGAGATGGACAACTTAGGTGATGATGCTAGCGATACGGTCATCTTAACCTTTTCAGAACGCAAAGTGTTGCGGCTACTGGCAAAAGGGTGGGGAATTAACCAGATTGCTGCCTTGTTGAAAAAAAGCAATAAAACGATAAGCGCGCAGAAAAATAGCGCCATGCGCCGACTTTCGTTACGCAGTAATGCAGAAATGTATGCCTGGATCAATAGCGCTCAGGGAATGAAGGAACTGAATCTGTATTCAGCCTATGGAGATAACACGGAATGGAAAAAAATCTCACAACACGATGTGTCGCTATCGTAGAAAAATGCGCAATGACTGAGATGGCGCTTCGTTATATTTTAGATAATGAAGCAGGTAAAAAATATAGCATTCATTTTTATAAAGATACTCAGGCCTTAAAGCGTGAATTCGCTTCCAAAAACTTTATCGCCGTTATTTTTTCTCTTTCCGGTAGCCGACGTATTCGTCTGGAAAGCCTGCTTTTTTTACATGAAATAGCGCAAACGCGACCCGAAATACAGCGAATTGTACTGGCGGATAATACGGCGGAAATGCGTCTGATCAGTCATCTGACACCTTCAAGCCCGCAAACTATTCTGAATAAATCATCTTGCCTTACTCGTCTGCAGGAACGTTTACTGCAGCTGATCGAGCAGGCGCCATTGGATAAAGAAAGCATTCTGGAGCGCAGCTACAGCTCCTGTGGGCAAATTCTTAGCCCGACGGAGCATACGATACTGCGTTATATGACCTATGGCTATTCATTGCCCGAAATTGCCACCCAGCTTGATAGAAATATCAAAACCATTCGCGCACATAAATTTAACGCGATGACCAAACTGGGCGTTAACTCTGATATTGGCCTGCTTAGCGCGGCGGACATTCTGCTGTGTCTGCCGGCGAATAACGACGATGGGCCAGGAATGTGCCTGGCGCAATAACCGGCAAGTTACAGGCAGACGTCCACCCAATCGGCTTCTGTCAGTTGTGCCATGCGCTCAGGCGAAATTCGTACCGCACTATGAATTGCCCCTGCTGCCGGTAGAACTTCGGCGTACTGCTTGAGTGAAACATCGCAATAGACCGGCAGAGGGTTTTCCAGGCCAAACGGACAGACGCCGCCAACGGGGTGGCCGGTTAGCGTAACGACTTCATCACTGCTGAGCATCCGCGCTTTTGCCCCGAAGGCGTCTTTCAGCTTCTTATTATCAAGGCGAGCATCGCCTTTAGCGACGATCAATATAACCCGTTCTTTTACCTTTAAGGATAAAGTCTTAGCGATTTGCCCCGGCTCGACATGATGCGCGGCGGCGGCAAGCGCAACGGTCGCCGTACTTTGATTCAACTCGATGATTTCAATATCGGGGGCATGCTCAGCAAAAAACTGCCTCACGGACTGCAGACTCATGGGGTTCTCCTGGTAGTTATCCGCTTAAATCTGTCACAAGGCCGGAAATCTGTAAATATTGTCGATGGATAATCAGGAATTATTCTGATTTCTGGATCTTCTTCACAATCGCCGCAACCGGTTACTGTAACCGGTTGCAGGATCGCGCTCGTCGATGAATACTGACATGGTAACTCCCTGTACCAAAGATAACTAACAGCCGCGCATGAGATGCTCCTGCTGGCATTATGGCAACCGTCAGTCCCGGTCAGCCACAATCCGTCTGCAGTTAATTTCAGCATAGCGGCAAGATTACCGTTGTTGGTCCTGTTTCGATAGCCTGTCAGGAGGGCTGCTATGTCTGCAAACCATGCTGCGTTTAATCTGATATTTCGCTTTGTAGAGAACTATATAAGTCCCGTTGCCGGGCGCATTTCATCGCAGCGCCACGTCATGGCTATTCGTGACGGATTTATCTCGGCCATGCCGTTTATGATTGTAGGCTCCTTTCTCTTGGTCTTCGCCTATCCGCCGTTTTCACCGGATACCACCTGGGGCTTCGCCCGCGCCTGGCTGGATTTGGCCAAAGAGTTCGAAGGACGCATTCTGACGCCTTTTGATATGACCATGGGCATCATGTCTATTTATATCTGCGCGGCGATTTCCTACAACCTGGGCAAACATTATGAAAAGGCGTACCAGCTCGATCCTTTCATGTGCGCCATGCTGTCGATCATGGCCTTTCTACTGATCGCTGCGCCAAAAACCAACGGCACTCTGCCGGTTGATAGCCTGGGAGGTACCGGGATCTTTACCGCGATCCTGGTGGCGATTTACTGTGTGGAGATGATGCGTTTCTTAAGGGCGCACAACATCGGGATCCGCCTACCGGATCAAGTGCCGCCGATGATCAAAAACTCTTTCGATCTGTTGATCCCGGTTCTGGTGGTGGTACTGACGCTCTATCCTCTGAGCTTGTTTATCCAGCATCATTTCGACCTGCTGATCCCGCAGGCCATTATGGCTATCTTTAAGCCGCTGGTATCCGCCGCGGATTCATTACCGGCTATTCTGCTGGCAGTGTTGATTGGCCACCTGCTGTGGTTCGCAGGGATTCACGGGGCGGCGATTGTTTCCGGTATGCTGCAGATGTTCTGGCTCACTAATCTGGGGATGAACCAGCAGGCTCTGGCGCAGGGCGCGCCGCTACCGCATATTTTCATGGAAGCGTTCTGGACGTTCTTTATTGTCGTAGGCGGTTCTGGCGCCACGATGGGCTTGGTGTTCTGTTATCTACGCAGTCGCTCTGCGCATTTGCGCTCTATTGGTCGTTTAAGCGTGGTGCCAAGCCTGTTTAACATTAACGAGCCGGTTATCTTCGGTACGCCTATCGTCATGAACCCGGTATTCTTTATTCCGTTCCTGCTGGCGCCGATGGTTAACGCGGTGATTGCCTGGGCGGCCATGAAGTTGGATCTGATAGGCCGAGTTATCTCTGTCGTACCGTGGACGGCGCCGGCGCCGATTGGCGGCGCATGGGCTCTGGGATGGGATTTCCGCGCGGCGATCCTGGTCGTTATTCTTGCCTGCGTATCGGCAATCATCTACTTCCCGTTCTTTAAGGTGTACGAAAAGCAACTGCTGGCGCAGGAAGCTGAAGAGGCGCAGCGCGCCGAGCAGGAGAACGAGCAGACCGCATAAAATAACAACGGGCGGCATATTGCCGCCCGTCAGATGATTACTTTAACGTGCAGTCGCCGCATTGCTGAACGTCCGGCAGGCGATAACGTTGACAGCAAGTTCGGCGTACCAGTAGCCCTTCGCGCACGACTACCGTCCGCCACAGCGGATTATCCTCGCCACTGGCCTGCTGTTTTGCAAAAAAGCAGTGTTGACGTAGCGCGTTAACCTGCTCGTCGCCAAGCAGATTTTTCATTTCACCGAGATACCAGTTAATCAAATAGCCGGTATTGCTCCAGATAAGCTTACCGTTAATGTCGCCGGTAGCTTCCAGCGCTTCCACCACCGGCTTCAGGGCTTTATTGACCAACATATCCATACGCGCTTGCGCGGAAAGCATTAGCGCATCATGGTCGGCATGCACGTCAATCCAGAAGCAAGCCGCGCGCCCGCTTTCATGGAACTCAACGCGAAAATGCTCCGGTTCAAGGCTAATAGCTTGTTCTTCTGTTAGTAACGCCAGCATCAGCGGCGGTACCAGCAGGCCGATATACCACTGCGCCCAGAGTGACAGCAGGGGTTTTTGTTCACGCGGCTGGCCGGGCTGATGGCGATAAATATGATCGGAATAGGTGGCCAACAACGAAATGAGGGTGGTGGGTTGCGACCATTCCGCGAGGGTCAGGGTAAGCGGCGGCGCTTCTTCATCCAGACGCAGGAAATCCAGCAGATGCGGGCGTACCGCCGCGATCTTTTCCCGTATCGCATTCGCCAAAGCGTGCTCGACGGGCGCAAGCGGCGCACGCCAAATAATATCATCGCTGAAGGAGAAGGTACGGTAAGCCATCAGATTTCCAGATACAAATCTAAATGATAATGATTGCTGATACTAGTTGTTCACCGCAGGGAGCGCAAGCGATTTGTCAGCGCCGCGTATCCCTTGCGGCGGGCTGGAAGCGTTAGTTGACGAGAATGATATTACGCCCCTGATTTTTGGCTTCATATAGCGCGCTATCGGCGCGTTTTATCGCACTGTCGATATCGCCATCCACCAGCGGGGTCATACCGATACTGATGGTGACATTGGTAGCGACGCTCTCGTTAAAACGATGCGCGATTTTTAAATCGTAAACCCGCTGGCGAATGCGTTCTGCCGTCTGGAAGGCGGTTTCCGCCGTGCTACTGGTCAGCACGACCATGAACTCTTCACCGCCAAAGCGAGCGACGATATCGCGTGAGCGCACGGAATTACGAATCGCCGCCGATACCTGGATTAACGCCTGGTCGCCCATCATATGGCCATAGTTATCGTTGTAGGCTTTGAAATGGTCAATATCCAACAGCAGGATGAAATGTTCGCGCGAATCCACTGCCAGGATGTTATCCATGCGGTTTTGCAAGCCGCGACGGTTATAAAGGCCGGTCAAAGGATCAAGCATACTGAGATCGTTCAGGGTGTTACGCTCTTGCAGCAATTTATCCATTAGCCCTTGGGTAAAATTATCGCTGCGCTTTTGCATAATGTTTTGCAACGTAATCCCGGCAACAGGCAGGACAAAGCAGTAAAACATCCGCAGCCATTGTTCACCGCCAGCCAGCGCCAGACACACCATAAAAGTCGGTAGAGAATGTAGAGTAAAGGCGATGATATTGTTAGAAAAAGCGATAGTTCCAATAAACAGGATGCTTAATAAGGCAATAACCAGAAAGTTAAAATGCGGAGGGGGTAACAATGAGGATTTTATTACGATGTGCCAGGCCCATAGCACGCCAAATAACAGAGAAATAACAGGAATATTTATTTTCTGTTTTGGGAATTTCCAATTCCATAACAATAAGCCCAGGCTGGCCGCACAGATCAGCGCACTCGGCAATGTGACGGTGACAATGGTAAACAGCGGGCTGAACAGCGCCAGAGCAGCAGAAACACAATTAAGTAATAAAAAAAGTCGTAAGGAATACTGATATTTTTGCTCATAATGAGCCCGCCAGGTTTGTGCAGTCATATAGGTACTATCATTATTAGTAGTTAAGTTTCAAGATGATGGCTGCCAAAGGGGGAAAATATAAAACAATGCATAATATAAGGATATCTGCGCAAATGATCAGACAATTTAATATATAGATTTAATTTGCTTAATTTATCATCCCAATGAATGTATGTCATTACCCCTGAGTGCAAGAGTAATAAAAGTTGAACGCCCTGAGATGACAAATGATAAAAATTATCATATGATATTGGTTATCATTATCGTTGTAAGAGGCAAAACCATGTTGCAGCGAGCTTTAGGGAGTGGTTGGGGAATTCTGCTGCCGGGCGTTCTGGTGATGGTGTTAGGCATGATTGGTCTGCCGGTGGAAGCCTGGCGCGTGATGATTGCTTTGGGGTTATTACTATCGGCGGCTATGATCTGGCACCGTCAGTTGCGTCATTTCGTACTGTTGCCGTCAAGCGTAGCGTTGGTTAGTGGAATAATGCTGATAATGTTGAATTTGAAGCTGATGGGATAAAACAGAGAAGGGTAAGAATATTGGTGCGAGGGGGGGGACTTGAACCCCCACGTCCGTAAGGACACTAACACCTGAAGCTAGCGCGTCTACCAATTCCGCCACCTTCGCACAGTATTCTTAATCTGATATCGCCTCGTTGGTGCGAGGGGGGGGACTTGAACCCCCACGTCCGTAAGGACACTAACACCTGAAGCTAGCGCGTCTACCAATTCCGCCACCTTCGCCCAGTGCGAGCAATATCAACGTGGATTATGGTGCGAGGGGGGGGACTTGAACCCCCACGTCCGTAAGGACACTAACACCTGAAGCTAGCGCGTCTACCAATTCCGCCACCTTCGCATACCATCGACACTAAAAAGTATCGTTACCACGGAGGCGCATTCTAGTGGTTTTCGGCGACACGTCAATAGTTAATTATGCAGGTTTTCTCGATTGCTGCAAAAATGGGCTATTCAGAGCGAAGGGAAGGCCTGGCGGCACGTCGAGCATGCCGCCGATGGGAAAAGAAAATTATTTCCTGGCCTGGCGAGTCATCACCGTGCGGTAAACTTTGAAACGGCCGGTTTGGGCGATCACTTCGTGGAAGCCAAACGTCTCATCCAGCACCTGCGGATACGGCAGGAAGGCGTTAGCAACGATACGCAGTTCGCCGCCGCTGTTCAGATGGCGGACCGCGCCGCGGATCAGCGCCTGCGCCGCTTCAAGACTGGTCTGCAGGCCGTCGTGGAATGGCGGATTTGAGATGATCATGTCAAAACGGCCGTTGACTTCAGAGAAGACGTTACTGGCAAAGACCTCGCCTTCAAAACCATTCGCGGCAAGCGTCGCGCGGCTGGCTTCGACCGCCGGAGCGCTGACGTCGCATAGCGTCAGGCGTACCTTCGGTGAATGGCTGGCCAGTACCGTGGCAAGCACCCCGGCGCCGCAGCCGACATCGAGCACTTTACCTTTGGTGTGCGGTTGCAGGGTCGACAGCAGCAGCTGGCTGCCGACATCGAGGCCGTCGCGGCTGAACACGCCCGGCAGCGTTTTAATGGTCAGATTATCGAGCGTGTACTCGTTCCAGTACTGTTCGGCGTTGAAGGAGGGCTGTTTTTCCAGACGGCCGTGGTAGAGACCGCAGCGGCGGGCGCTATCCACTTTATTTAGCGGCGCGTATTCGGCGAGCATTTGCTCGGCGCTACGTACGCCGCTGCGGTTTTCGCCGATCACAAAAATATCGATCCCCACCGGCAGCAGAGAGAGCAGGTTCATCAGTTGGAACTGCGCTTCTGGCTTGTTCTTCGGCCAGTAGTAGATCAGGGTATCGCAATCGGCGACGTCGGCGGCCTCGGCCACTAAGCTAAAGCGAACGTTGTCGCCCATCTGGCGATTCAGGACCTGCCAGTGGTGGAATTGTTGGGTGTGAGCGCGGCTGGCCGCGATATCCAGACGTGCAGGCAGGTCATCCTGCAGGTCACCGGCAAACAGAACGCGGGCGGACTCGAAATCATCACTGTGGCGCAGCAAGACTTCACTTGCCGGGGTAAAAGCTGACATGAAACACTCCTTCAATAAGACTGGCGCCGATTATAGTAGTTTGTTGGCGCAGATACGACGGATTTGCTATATTGCGCGCTTGTTTAACAGGAGTGTTTCGCTATGACTTCCCGACGAGACTGGCAATTACAGCAACTGGGAATTACCCAGTGGTCGCTGCGTCGCCCGGGGGCGTTGCAGGGCGAAATCGCTATCTCGCTTCCTGAACATATTCGTCTGGTGATGGTGGCGGAAACCCCGCCGTCGCTGACTGAACCGCTCATTAGCGATATTCTGCTCGCGCTCTCGATTCGCGCCGATCAGGTACTGCAGCTTACGCCGGACCGGGTAGCGATGCTGCCGCAAAATAGCCGCTGCAACAGCTGGCGACTGGGCTGCGAGACGCCGCTGTCGCTGGCGGGCGCCCAGGTCTCGACGCCCGTTTTTGATGAACTTCAGAGCAGCGCGCCGGCTCGCATCGCGCTCTGGCAACAAATCTGCGCACATGAACACGATTTCTACCCTCAGCACGGCTGATTTATCCAAAGCCTGGCAAATCGAAAAACGCGCCCACGCTTTTCCGTGGAGCGAACAAACCTTTGCCAGCAATCAGGGTGAACGTTATCTGAATTACCAACTAGCAGTCGATGGGGAAATGGCGGCATTTGCCATTACTCAGATTGTTCTTGATGAAGCGACGCTTTTTAACATCGCCGTCGACCCCGCATACCAGCGCCGCGGCCTGGGACGGGAACTGCTGGAACATGTTATTGATGAAGTTGAAAAACTCGGCGTCGCCACGCTGTGGCTGGAGGTGCGGGCATCGAATGTCGCCGCCATCGCGCTCTACGAAAGCTTAGGCTTTAACGAGGCGACTATCCGCCGCAATTACTACCCTACGGCCGACGGGCGTGAAGACGCAATTATCATGGCTCTGCCAATCAGTATGTAAGACAAGGTGAAACGATGAAATGGGACTGGATTTTCTTTGATGCCGATGAAACGTTGTTTACGTTTGATTCTTTCAGCGGCTTACAGCGGATGTTTCTCGACTATAGCGTGACATTTACCGCCGAAGATTTTCAGGACTATCAGGCCGTTAATAAGCCGCTGTGGGTGGATTATCAAAACGGCGCCATCACCTCGCTACAATTACAGCATCAGCGTTTTGATAGCTGGGCGGAACGGTTGAACGTCCCCCCGGGCGAACTGAACGACGCTTTCATGAATGCGATGGCAGAAATCTGCGCGCCGCTGCCGGGCGCCGTATCGTTGCTGGATGCGCTGCAGGGCAAGGTAAAAATGGGCATCATCACCAACGGTTTTACCTCGTTGCAGCAGACTCGTCTGGAGCGTACCGGCCTGCGCGATCATTTTGATTTG
Organism: Klebsiella sp. 141161; assembly: GCF_050600815.1. Classification (NCBI taxonomy): domain Bacteria; kingdom Pseudomonadati; phylum Pseudomonadota; class Gammaproteobacteria; order Enterobacterales; family Enterobacteriaceae; genus Klebsiella; species Klebsiella sp. 141161. The sequence continues at coordinate 89,517 of NZ_JAQIRN010000006.1, forward strand.
CTGATTATTTCTGAGGAAGTCGGCGTCGCGAAGCCGGATGCGCGTATCTTCGACTATGCGCTGGCGCAGGCGGGTAATCCGTCGCGCGACAGGGTATTGATGGTCGGCGATACCGCCGAGTCGGATATCCGCGGCGGCGTCAATGCCGGGCTTGCCACCTGTTGGCTGAATGCGCACCAGCAAACGCTGCCGGCAGACCTGCAGCCCGACTGGACGGTGACCTCTTTAAGCGAACTGGAGCAACTCCTGTGTAAACACTAATTGCCTCCCCCCCATTGATGGGTAAAATAGCCGCAATTTTTCGTATTCCACATGCGCGGCCCGTTGCCGCGTTTACTTAGAAGATTGAATTATGACGTTGTCTCCTTATCTGCAAGAGGTGGCCAAACGCCGCACTTTTGCCATTATTTCTCACCCGGATGCCGGTAAGACCACCATCACTGAAAAAGTGCTGCTGTTCGGACAGGCGATTCAGACCGCCGGTACCGTGAAGGGCCGCGGCTCCAGCCAGCATGCTAAATCCGACTGGATGGAGATGGAAAAGCAGCGTGGGATCTCAATTACCACCTCGGTGATGCAGTTCCCGTACCATGACTGCCTGGTTAACCTGCTGGATACCCCGGGGCACGAAGACTTCTCCGAGGATACCTACCGTACCCTGACGGCGGTTGACTGCTGTCTGATGGTTATCGATGCGGCGAAAGGCGTCGAAGATCGTACCCGTAAGCTGATGGAAGTTACCCGTCTGCGCGATACGCCGATCCTCACCTTTATGAACAAACTCGACCGTGATATCCGCGATCCGATGGAATTGCTGGATGAAGTCGAAAATGAGCTGAAAATCGGCTGTGCGCCGATTACCTGGCCTATCGGCTGCGGCAAGCTGTTTAAAGGGGTTTATCATCTTTATAAAGATGAAACTTACCTCTATCAGACCGGTAAAGGGCACACCATTCAGGAAGTGCGCGTGGTTAAGGGGCTGAATAACCCTGAGCTGGATGCCGCGGTGGGCGACGATCTGGCGCAGCAGCTGCGCGATGAACTGGAACTGGTACAGGGCGCTTCGAACGAGTTCGATAAAGATCTGTTCCTGGCGGGCGAAATTACTCCGGTGTTCTTCGGCACCGCATTAGGCAACTTCGGCGTGGATCATATGCTGGATGGCCTGGTGGAATGGGCGCCAGCGCCGATGCCGCGTAACACTGATACCCGTGAAGTGACGGCCGCAGAAGAGAAATTCACCGGCTTCGTGTTTAAGATTCAGGCCAACATGGACCCGAAACACCGCGACCGCGTGGCCTTTATGCGCGTGGTATCCGGCAAATACGAGAAAGGCATGAAGCTGCGTCAGGTGCGTATCGGCAAGGACGTGGTGATTTCCGACGCGCTGACCTTTATGGCGGGCGACCGTTCGCACGTTGAAGAAGCCTACCCTGGCGATATCATTGGTCTGCATAACCACGGCACCATTCAGATTGGCGACACCTTTACCCAGGGCGAAATGATGAAGTTCACCGGTATTCCGAACTTCGCGCCGGAACTGTTCCGTCGTATTCGCCTCAAGGATCCGCTGAAGCAGAAACAGCTGCTGAAAGGGCTGGTACAGCTCTCTGAAGAGGGCGCGGTACAGGTCTTCCGCCCTATCGCTAATAACGATCTGATCGTTGGCGCCGTCGGCGTGCTGCAGTTTGACGTGGTAGTAGCGCGTCTGAAAAGCGAATACAACGTTGAAGCGATTTACGAATCTGTCAACGTGGCCACCGCGCGTTGGGTTGAATCAACAGACGTGAAGAAATTCGAAGAGTTCAAGCGTAAGAACGAAGTTCAACTGGCGCTGGATGGCGGCGATAATCTGACCTATATCGCCCCGACGATGGTGAACCTGAACCTGACGCAAGAGCGTTATCCTGATGTGGTGTTCCGCAAAACGCGCGAACACTAATACCTCTCTGGAGCGCGGCGATGCTGCGCTCCAGCCTGTTTTGCTCGTCTTCCTCCTTACCATAGAAAGTTCTTAAATCTGCGCAAATCGTAGCTTTTTTATTCAAACCCTCCGCCGCATCTCCGCTCATCTACTATATTTATTAAGCACTTTTCAGAAACCTGGCTGAATAAATAGCCATTTGTTTTACCAAAGCAGACATCGTGAGGGCATACCAATGACCAGACTAAAGAGCGCCAGGCTATTGCTGCCTCTCTTCTTAGGCTCAGCGTTGATAAGCGCCTCGACCTATGCGGAAACCACCGCAACCGATAGCGCGAAGGCCGCCGCGACCAGCGCCGGAGAAAGCGTCGATAAATCGATCAACAAGGTTGGCGATTTTATGGATGACAGCACGATCACCGCCCGTGTCAAAGCGGCGCTGATCGATGACAAAAGTATCCGTAGCACCGATATCTCGGTGAAAACGGAAAACAAAGTCGTGACCTTAAGCGGGACTGTTGAGAGCGCTGAGCAAAAATCACAGGCCGTTAGCGCGGCGAAAGGCGTCGAAGGGGTGAGTTCGGTAAGCGACAAGCTGACCGTGGCAGGTGAAAAATCGGCAAGCCTGAAGGGCTATGCTGGCGACACCGCTATCACCAGCGAAGTCAAAGCCAAACTGCTCGCGGACGATATCGTTCCGTCGCGTAAGGTGACGGTGGAAACCAGCAACGGAGTAGTACACCTCTCCGGAACCCTGGAATCGAGCAAACAGGTCGATCGTGCGGCAGACATTGCCAAAGCGGTAACCGGTGTTAAGAGCGTGAAGAACGATCTTAAAGTGCAGTAAGGGTATTCATTAAAAGATATTCGCCAGCGGCGATACCGCTGAGTGAGTTGTACGCAGGGTTGATGTATGCGCGGCCTGAGCGCGCAGAAAAGCGACCGTTAATCATATGGTAAGGAGAACAGTATGTTTAGATGGGGCATTATTTTTCTGATCATCGCGTTGATTGCCGCCGCATTGGGTTTTGGTGGTCTGGCGGGTACCGCGGCGTGGGCGGCTAAAATCGTCTTTGTTGTCGGTATTATCATTTTCCTGGTCAGCCTGTTTACCGGGCGAAAACGACCCTAGAGGCCATGTGCCGAAAGGCGTGAATCAATAACCGCGCAGTGATGACATAACGTCTTACATAAAGCCAGTCAATGTGACTGGCTTTTGCGGTTTCAGGGGACGACAATTTGCGTTACTTTAATGATACAAAATAGACAAACAGGAAAGCAGGGTGGGGCAGCGCATTCCCGTGACGCTGGGCAATATCGCCCCGTTAGCGGTAAAACCCTTCCGTCCGGGCAAACTTGCTCTGGTGTGCGAAGGCGGTGGTCAGCGAGGTATTTTCACAGCCGGGGTTCTGGACGAATTCATGCGCGCCGGATTTAACCCTTTCGACCTGATGCTTGGTACTTCCGCTGGCGCGCAAAACATCTCCGCTTATATCTGTAATCAGCAGGGCTACGCCCGTAAAGTCATTACGCGTTATACCACCTCGCGGCAGTTTTTCGACCCGATGCGCTTCGTCCGCGGCGGCAATCTTATCGATCTCGATTGGCTGGTCGATTCCACTTCACAACAAATGCCGCTGGCGATGAACTATGCCGAGGAGCAGTTCGCGCTGGGTAAAGAGCTGTGGATGTGCGCCTGCCGCGGTGACGATTACACGGCAAACTATTTTTCCCCCACCCGTCAGACCTGGCTTGATCTGATCCGCGCCTCCAGCGCCATTCCCGGTTTTTACCGTAGCGGTGTCCTGCTGGATGGCGTGAACTACCTCGATGGCGGCGTCAGCGATGCGATCCCGGTGCAGGAAGCGGCGCGGCGCGGCGCGCAGACTATCGTGGTGATCCGTACTGTCCCTTCGCAGATGTTCTACACTCCGCAGTGGTTTAAACGAATGGAACGTTGGCTTGGGGAGAGCAGTCTGCAGCCTTTTGTGAACCTGGTGCAACACCACGAAACCACCTATCGCGCGACGCAGCAGTTTATTGAAAAACCGCCGGGTAAACTGCGGATATTCGAAATCTATCCGCAACGGCCGCTGCGCAGTATGGCGCTTGGCAGCCGTCTGCCGGCGCTGCTGGAAGATTATAAAACCGGGCGCCAGTGCGGCCGCTACTTCCTCGCCACGGTAGGGAAGCTGCTGACCGAACAACCGCCGCTGTTACGCCATGCGCCGCGTGTGGCAAGGCCGACCCCGGTGGTGGTGCCGCCGCTGCCGGTAGCGAATGAAGCGCCGCAACAGGCGATTATCACCGCGCCGCAGGCCAATGACCCCAGCTTTAATAACGAGGATCTGGCGTGACATTACGCTTTATTGATACCCACTGTCACTTCGATTTTCCCCCGTTTGAAGATGATGAACCCGCGAGTATCGCGAGGGCGGCGCAGCTGGGCGTTGGGCGTATTATCGTGCCGTCGATATCCGCCGGGCGCTTTGCTCGCGTGCTGGCGCTGGCGGAGCAACACGAGCCGCTGTATGCCGCGCTAGGGATGCATCCTATTGTTATCGAACAGCATGATGACCGCGGGTTAGCGCAACTGGAAAGCTATCTTGCACAGCGTCATCCAAAACTCGTGGCCATCGGAGAGATTGGCCTCGATCTCTACCGCGACGATCCACAATTCGACCGCCAGCAGGCGCTGCTGGAAGCGCAGTTGCGGCTGGCGAAGCGTTACGATTTACCGGTGATCCTGCATTCGCGGCGCACGCACGATAAACTGGCGATGATGCTAAAAAAACATAACCTGCCGCGTGCCGGGGTGGTGCATGGTTTTTCCGGCAGTCTGCAGCAGGCGGAGCGTTTTGTACAACTGGGCTATAAGATTGGCGTTGGCGGCACCATTACTTATCCCCGCGCCAGCAAAACTCGCGATGTCATGGCGCGCCTGCCGCTTTCTTCACTGCTGCTGGAAACCGATGCTCCGGATATGCCGCTGAATGGTTTTCAGGGGCAGCCAAACCGTCCGGAACAGGCGGCCCGCGTCTTTGACGCGTTATGTGAACTGCGCGCGGAACCAGCGCAGGAAATTGAAGCGGCACTACTGGCGAATACCAAAAGCCTCTTTACCGCGCTCACTCTCTAACGGCCCACCTTCTGGGCAAAGTCGTCCCCGGCTCTGGCGGGGTGTGATAATCCCATCATTTTTTGTAAATATAAAATCTATTACATTTCAATTAGAAAGTATATTTATGGCCAGTGGTTGCACAATTTGTGCGCCATGGCGTCGAGATAATTCGTTTTGATATGTTAGAATAATAACATCGATAAGAACTTAGGTTTGCCGATTATGCTTAAACAAGACATGACCGGTAGATTGGCGGTAATCGATGGTTAATTGTGAGTTATGTCACGTTACAGTAATGCAAATTAGTAATTAGTTTTCATTAACTGTGATGAATGTCGAAGTGTAATGGCGAGCGGTTGTTACAATAGTAACAGGCTCGCAAGGTGAACAAACTATTGAACCGGCAATACGCCGTCGGAGTATTAAATGACTGATTTGAAAGCAAGCAGCCTGCGCGCGTTGAAACTGATGGATCTGACCACCCTGAATGATGACGACACCAATGAGAAGGTGATCGCGCTGTGTCATCAGGCGAAAACCCCGGTGGGCAATACCGCCGCTGTCTGTATCTACCCGCGTTTTATCCCGATTGCCCGTAAGACGCTGAACGAACAAGGAACGCCGGACATCCGTATCGCGACGGTGACTAACTTCCCGCATGGTAATGACGATATTGATATCGCGCTGGCGGAAACCCGCGCGGCAATCGCCTATGGCGCGGATGAAGTGGATGTGGTTTTCCCGTACCGCGCGCTGATCGCTGGTAACGAGCAGGTTGGTTTTGATCTGGTGAAAGCCTGTAAAGAAGCCTGTGCGGCGGCGAATGTGCTGCTGAAAGTGATCATCGAAACCGGCGAACTGAAAGAAGAAGCGTTGATTCGTAAAGCGTCTGAAATCTCTATTAAAGCGGGCGCGGATTTCATCAAAACTTCGACCGGTAAAGTGCCGGTAAATGCGACGCCGGAAAGCGCGCGCATCATGATGGAAGTCATCCGCGATATGGGCGTTGAGAAAACCGTTGGCTTTAAACCTGCCGGCGGCGTGCGCAGCGCGGAAGACGCGCAGCAGTTCCTGGCGATTGCCGATGAACTGTTCGGCGCCGATTGGGCTGATTCCCGTCACTACCGTTTCGGCGCATCAAGCCTGTTGGCTAGCCTGCTGAAAGCCCTGGGTCACGGCGACGGTAAGAGCGCCAGCAGCTACTAATCCCTTGATATGCCGGATGGTGCTTCGCTTATCCGGCCTACGAATTGATGCCTGTAGGCCGGATAAGGCGCTCGCGCCGCCATCCGGCGATTTATACCATTTGGGAGGTTACCGTGTTTCTCGCACAAGAAATTATTCGTAAAAAACGTGATGGTCATGCATTAAGCGATGAGGAGATTCGCTTTTTCATCAACGGCATCCGCGATAATACTATCTCTGAAGGACAGATCGCCGCGCTGGCGATGACCATCTTCTTCCATGATATGTCTATGCCGGAACGTGTTTCGCTGACCATGGCGATGCGGGATTCAGGAACCGTTCTCGACTGGAAAAGCCTTAACCTCAACGGCCCGATCGTCGATAAACACTCGACCGGCGGCGTGGGTGACGTCACCTCGCTGATGCTGGGGCCAATGGTTGCCGCCTGCGGCGGTTACGTACCGATGATCTCCGGGCGCGGTCTCGGCCATACCGGCGGTACGCTTGATAAACTGGAAGCGATCCCGGGCTTCGATATCTTCCCGGACGACGCGCGTTTCCGCGAAATTATTAAAGATGTCGGCGTGGCGATCATCGGGCAGACCAGCTCGCTCGCCCCGGCTGACAAACGTTTCTATGCCACCCGCGATATTACCGCGACGGTGGATTCCATCCCGCTGATTACCGCGTCTATTCTGGCCAAGAAACTGGCGGAAGGTCTGGATGCGCTGGTGATGGACGTCAAAGTCGGCAGCGGCGCCTTTATGCCGACGTATGAGCTTTCTGAAGCGCTTGCCGAAGCGATCGTTGGCGTCTCCAACGGCGCCGGCGTGCGCACGACCGCGCTGTTAACTGATATGAACCAGGTGCTGGCCTCCAGTGCGGGTAACGCCGTTGAAGTTCGCGAAGCGGTGCAGTTCCTGACCGGTGAATATCGTAACCCACGCCTGTACGACGTCACCATGGCGCTGTGTGTGGAAATGCTGATTTCCGGCAAGCTGGCGGCGGATGACGCCGAGGCGCGCGCGAAATTGCAGGCGGTGCTGGATAACGGTAAAGCTGCCGAAGTCTTTGGCCGTATGGTGGCGGCGCAGAAGGGGCCGAACGACTTTGTCGAAAACTATGCGAAATACCTGCCGACGGCAATGCTGAGCAAAGCCGTCTATGCTGAAGGCGCCGGATTTGTCTCTGAAATGGATACCCGCGCGCTGGGGATGGCGGTGGTGTCGATGGGCGGCGGTCGTCGTCAGGCTTCCGATACTATTGACTACAGCGTTGGCTTTACCGATATGGCGCGCCTTGGCGATAAAGTCGATGGCGAACGTCCGCTGGCGGTGATTCATGCGAAAGATGAATCCAGCTGGCAGGAAGCGGCCAAAGCCGTGAAAGCGGCAATTAAACTGGACGCTCAAGCCCCAGAAATTACACCGACGGTCTATCGCCGAATCACCAAGTAGCGATATACTGATCTGATCGCTTTTTTGCAGCGCATGATGTATGGAGAACAAGATGAAACGTGCATTTATTATGGTGCTGGACTCCTTTGGGATTGGCGCAACGGAAGATGCTGACCGCTTTGGCGATGTGGGCGCCGATACCATGGGCCACATTGCGGAAGCCTGCGCCAAAGGTGAAGCTGACAATGGTCGTAAAGGCCCGCTGAATTTACCTAACCTGACCCGTCTGGGCCTGGTGAAAGCGCATGAAGGTTCTACCGGTAAAATTGCCGCCGGTATGGACGGTAATGCCGAAGTCGTTGGCGCCTACGCCTGGGCGCATGAACTCTCTTCCGGTAAAGATACGCCGTCTGGCCACTGGGAAATCGCCGGCGTGCCGGTGCTGTTTGATTGGGGCTACTTCAGCGATCATGAAAACAGCTTCCCGCAGGAACTGCTGGATAAACTGGTTAAGCGCGCGAACCTGCCGGGCTACCTCGGCAACTGCCACTCATCCGGTACCGTGATTCTGGATCAACTGGGTGAAGAGCATATGAAAACCGGGAAACCGATTTTCTATACCTCTGCTGACTCGGTGTTCCAGATAGCCTGTCACGAAGAGACTTTCGGTCTCGACAAGCTGTATGAGCTGTGCGAAATCGCCCGTGAAGAACTGACCGAAGGCGGCTATAACATTGGCCGCGTGATTGCGCGTCCGTTTGTTGGCGACAAAGCCGGTAACTTCCAGCGTACCGGTAACCGTCACGACCTGGCGGTCGAACCGCCGGCGCCGACCGTGCTGCAAAAGCTGGTCGACGAGAAAAACGGTCACGTGGTTTCCGTGGGTAAAATCGCCGACATCTATGCCAACTGCGGCATCACTAAGAAGGTGAAAGCCACCGGGCTGGACGCGCTGTTCGACGCGACCATCAAAGAGATGAAGGAAGCGGGCGACGAGACTATCGTCTTCACTAACTTCGTCGACTTTGACTCCTCCTGGGGTCACCGTCGTGACGTCGCTGGCTACGCAGCGGGTCTGGAACTGTTTGACCGCCGTCTGCCGGAGCTGATGGAGCTGGTTGGGGAAGACGACATTCTGATCCTCACCGCCGACCACGGCTGCGACCCGACCTGGACCGGTACCGACCACACTCGCGAGCACATTCCGGTGCTGGTGTACGGTCCGAAAGTGAAGCCGGGTTCGTTAGGCCACCGCGAAACTTTCGCGGATATCGGCCAGACGCTGGCGACATACTTTGGTACGTCGCCGATGGCGTACGGTAAAAACATGCTGTAATACCCGTTGTCTTTCGCGCTGTAGATGCGTTGACTTCATTCGCTCACCCCGGTCACATAGTTAATCTATGCTCCCGGGGATTCACGAATTCGTCGCCTTCCTACAACGCGAAATCCTTAGGGTATTTGAATACGTTTTGTAGGCCTGACAAGGCGTAGCCGCCATCAGGCTCGAACAATTTATATAAGGATAAAACGATGGCTACCCCACACATTAACGCAGAAATGGGCGATTTCGCTGACGTAGTTTTGATGCCGGGCGACCCGCTGCGCGCGAAGCACATTGCAGAAACCTTCCTCGAAGACGTGCGTGAAGTAAACAACGTGCGCGGCATGCTGGGCTTCACCGGTACCTACAAAGGCCGCAAAATCTCCGTGATGGGCCACGGTATGGGTATCCCATCCTGCTCTATCTACACCAAAGAGCTGATCACCGATTTCGGCGTGAAAAAAATCATCCGTGTCGGCTCCTGCGGCGCGGTACGTGAAGATGTCAAACTGCGTGATGTGGTTATCGGCATGGGCGCGTGCACCGACTCTAAAGTCAACCGTCTGCGCTTCAAAGACCATGACTTCGCGGCGATTGCCGATTTCGGCATGGTACGTAACGCGGTAGACGCAGCCAAAGCGCTGGGCGTTGACGCGCGCGTCGGCAACATCTTCTCCGCTGACCTGTTCTATACGCCGGACCCGTCTATGTTCGACGTGATGGAAAAATACGGCATTCTGGGCGTGGAAATGGAAGCGGCCGGCATTTATGGCGTCGCGGCGGAGTTCGGCGCGAAAGCGCTGACCATCTGCACCGTTTCCGATCATATCCGTACCCACGAGCAGACCACTGCCGCTGAGCGTCAGACGACCTTCAACGATATGATCAAAATCGCGCTGGAATCCGTACTACTGGGCGATAAAGAGTAAGACCTGTTGTGCCGGGTGGCGGCTTCGCCTGACCCGGCCTACGGTTTCCCAGGCCCGCTAAGCGCAGCGGGCTTTTTTATCAGCGCACCGCGCCGGCCATCCACGCCGACAGTTCTTTTAGTTCCGCTTCCTGCTCCGGGAAATCGGCGAGCAGCGCCTCACACTGCTGCTGTAATATTTCCGCCCGATACTGACAGCCGACTAATCGTGCCGCCAGCGCCTCGAGCGGCGCCGGGTTCAGGCTATCGGTAAAAGCCTGCGCGCGGGTGATATGGCCCTTCTCGACGTCAAAATGCAGCTCGACGCCGCCCCAGCTAAAGCGCTCATCCAGCAGGTGAGAGAAAGCGGGCGCCTGACCGAAGTTCCACTCCCAGCTGCTCTGGCGGGCGAAGGTCTCGGCAAAATTCGGCAGATCCGGCGTGTTGTCCGGCGAAATGACTTCCGCCGCTACCCGTTCGCCATAATGGTTGAAGAATGCCTCCTGAATGGCTTCGCAAATCTGCTGGTGGGTAATGCCCGGTAGGAGTTCAACCAAGTTCGCTACGCGCCCGCGTACCGAGGTAATGCCCTTGGCCTGCAGCTTTTTTTTGTCCGGATTAAGATAGTTGGCGAGACGGCTTAAGTCGGCGTTTAGCAGCAGAGTGCCGTGATGAAAACCGCGGTCCATCGTTTCGCGATAGGCGGAGCCAGAAACCTTGCGATCGCCGTTGTCGGTTTTGACCACCAGATCGTTGCGCCCGGAGGCCTCCGCGGTCACGCCAAGCGAATTCAACGCCGCCAGCACGATAGCGGTAGAAACGGTTTTGTCGTATTCCGGTTTGCCCGCCATAAAGGTAAAGCAGGTATTGCCAAGGTCGTGGAATACCGCGCCGCCGCCGCTGCTGCGACGGGCCAGCCGCACGTGATCCTCTTCCATGCGCCGGGTATTACACTCCTTCCACGGGTTCTGCGCGCGGCCAATAACCACGGTGTCGGCGTTACGCCACAGAAACAGCACCCGTTGGGTGGCCGGCATCTGGCGGAAAATACACTCTTCTACCGCCAGGTTAAACCAGGGGTCGTAGGAGTCGGAGAGCAACAGGCGGAGCGTCGGCATAGGATATCCTTGTCTGGTTAATCTTTATCTTCGTCCTGGACGGGCTTATTGGCGGTGAGCAGGAAGGGCGATTGCTGCCAGCGGGTACGTTTACCCTGCAGCAATGTGCGGGTCAGCACCACGCCGATTGCCAGCGACAACAGCAGCATCAGGCGTAAGATATTGGTGGTATTATCCACCTGTTTCGCCTCAGTGGCCAACGTGTGGGTATCCAGCGTCAGGCGCAGATAGCCGACCGGGCCGTTTTTGCCGAGGATCGGCTCGACGATTTGCTGGTTAAAGTAGCCGCCGGCTTTTTTGCCATCCAACGCCAGGCGGTCGCGCACGTCGACGCTTTCGCCGGAGCGAGCCACCAGATCGCCCTGTTCATCATATACCCCGGCATCGAGCACCCGGCTTTTATCCGTCAGCTGTTCCAGCAGGCGGGTAATGCGCTTTTCGTCGGGCGTTTCGCTACGCATCAGCGGCGCCAGGTTCAGCGTAACCTGCTGCGCCAGCGTTCGCGCCAGCTCTTCCAGCTGCGGATTACGCTGCTTTTGGCTATTCTGACTGAACCATGAGGCGCCCTGCATCAGCGCGACGAGAAGCGCGAGACAGATCAGAACAATGACGGCGCGATGCAGTCGGAATTTCAGTTTTGCTCGTACCATATTCCACCTTTGAAAATTTGCAGCTTAATGTTGCCAGAAGCGCTGGTTACAAGGTAGCCTCATGCGTTATTTTCCTCGCCTGAATGAAGAGATGTGGAGCCGTAATGCCTAACAGTTTGACCTGGTGCGACCTGCCCGAAGATGTTTCCTTGTGGCCTGGGTTGCCGCTTTCCCTGAGCGGCGACGAGGTCATGCCGCTGGATTATCACGCCGGGCGCAGCGGCTGGCTGCTGTATGGTCGCGGTCTCGATAAACGTCGGCTGACGGCGTGGCAGCGCGAGCTCGGCGCGGCGCTGGTCATCGTCTCTTCCTGGGTCGTGGAGGATTATCAGGTGATTCGCCTGGCGGGTTCGCTGACGCAGCGCGCCACGCGTCTGGCCCACGAGGCCGGGCTGGACGTCGCGCCGCTGGGAAAAATCCCGCATCTACGCACGCCGGGCCTGTTGGTGATGGATATGGACTCCACGGCGATTCAGATCGAATGTATCGATGAAATCGCTAAGCTTGCCGGCACCGGCGAGCTGGTCTCGGAAGTGACCGAACGCGCGATGCGCGGCGAGCTCGACTTCACCGCCAGCCTGCGCCAGCGCGTCGCCACTCTGAAAGACGCCGACGCGAACATCCTGCTGCAGGTGCGGGAAGCGCTGCCGCTGATGCCGGGGCTGACCCAACTGGTGCTGAAGCTGGAAACGCTGGGCTGGAAGGTGGCCATCGCCTCCGGCGGCTTTACCTTCTTTGCCGAATACCTGCGCGATAAGCTGCATCTCGACGCGGTATTCGCCAACGAGCTGGAAATTATGAACGGGAAGCTCACCGGCAACGTTATCGGCGACATTGTCGATGCCAAATATAAAGCCAACACTCTACGTAAACTGGCGGAAAAATATGAAATTCCGTCGGCGCAAACCGTGGCGATTGGCGATGGCGCCAACGATCTGCCGATGATCAAGGCGGCAGGTCTCGGCATTGCCTATCATGCGAAACCAAAAGTCAATGAACAGGCGGAAGTCACCATCCGCCACGCTGACCTGATGGGGGTATTCTGTATTCTCTCCGGCAGCATGAATCAAAAGTAAGAGGTTAACGTGGCGAAAGCTCCAAAACGCGCATTTGTCTGTAATGAATGTGGTGCGGATTATCCGCGCTGGCAGGGGCAGTGCAGCGCCTGTCATGCCTGGAACACCATCACCGAGATGCGCATCGCCGCCTCGCCGCAGGTGGCGAGAAACGAGCGTCTGTCAGGTTACGCTGGTAATGCCGGCGTGTCGAAGGTACAGAAGCTGTCGGAGATAAGCCTGGAGGCGCTGCCGCGTTTCTCCACCGGATTTAAAGAGTTCGACCGCGTGCTCGGCGGCGGCGTGGTTCCGGGTAGCGCGATTCTAATCGGCGGCAACCCCGGCGCCGGGAAATCGACGCTGCTGCTGCAAACCCTCTGCAAGCTGGCCGAAGGGATGAAAACGCTGTACGTCACCGGGGAAGAATCCCTGCAGCAGGTAGCGATGCGTGCGCATCGTCTCGGGCTGCCGACGGCGAACCTGAATATGCTCTCGGAGACCAGCATCGAGCAAATCTGCCAGATCGCCGATGAAGAAAAGCCGCAGCTGATGGTCATCGACTCCATCCAGGTGATGCATATGGCTGATGTCCAGTCGTCGCCGGGGAGCGTGGCCCAGGTACGTGAAACCGCGGCTTATCTGACGCGCTTTGCCAAAACTCGCGGCGTGGCGATCGTGATGGTCGGCCACGTCACCAAAGATGGCTCGCTGGCCGGGCCGAAAGTACTGGAACACTGTATTGACTGCTCGGTGCTGCTGGACGGTGATGCCGATTCCCGTTTCCGCACGTTGCGCAGCCATAAAAACCGCTTTGGCGCGGTCAACGAACTCGGCGTCTTCGCGATGACCGAGCAAGGCCTGCGCGAAGTCAGCAACCCCTCCGCCATCTTCCTCAGCCGCGGCGATGAAGTCACCTCCGGCAGCTCGGTCATGGTGGTATGGGAAGGCACCCGCCCGCTGCTGGTTGAGATTCAGGCGCTGGTCGATCACTCGATGATGTCTAATCCGCGTCGCGTAGCGGTAGGTCTGGAGCAGAACCGTCTGGCGATCCTGTTGGCGGTGCTGCACCGCCATGGCGGCCTGCAGATGGCCGATCAGGACGTCTTCGTCAACGTGGTTGGCGGGGTCAAAGTCACTGAAACCAGCGCCGACCTGGCGCTGCTGCTGGCGATGGTCTCGAGCCTGCGCGATCGTCCGTTGCCGCAGGATCTGGTGGTTTTTGGCGAAGTCGGATTAGCCGGTGAAATTCGCCCGGTGCCAAGCGGCCAGGAGCGCATTTCCGAGGCGGCGAAACATGGGTTCCGTCGCGCCATCGTCCCGGCGGCCAATGTGCCCAAAAAAGCGCCGGAAGGGATGCAAATCTTTGGCGTGAAAAAACTGGCCGATGCGCTGAGCGTTTTTGACGACTTATAATGATACCCGTCATACTTCAGGGTATGACGGGTAGCAAACCCGAGTTTGCAGGAGGCACGCATAAACTATGTCGTCATTCGACTATCTGAAAAACGCCATTAAGCAAAAGGGTTGTACGCTGCAGCAGGTGGCGGAAGCCAGCGGGATGACCAAAGGTTATCTCAGTCAGCTATTAAACGCGAAAATCAAAAGCCCGAGCGCCCAGAAGCTCGAAGCGTTACACCGCTTTCTCGGCCTTGAATTCCCGCGCAAACAAAAAAGCGTCGGGGTGGTTTTTGGTAAATTTTATCCGCTGCATACCGGGCATATTTACCTGATTCAGCGCGCCTGTAGCCAGGTCGATGAGCTTCATATCATCATGGGCTATGACGACACTCGCGACCGCGAGCTGTTCGAGGAGAGTGCCATGTCGCAACAGCCGACGGTTCCCGATCGTCTGCGCTGGCTGCTGCAAACCTTTAAATATCAAAAAAACATTCGCATCCATGCCTTCAATGAAGAGGGGATGGAGCCGTACCCGCACGGCTGGGATGTCTGGAGCCGTGGGATCCGCGCCTTCATGAGTGAAAAGGGAATCGAGCCAAACTGGATTTATACCTCAGAAGAGGCCGATGCGCCGCAGTATCTGGAGCATCTGGGGATCGAAACCGTGCTTATCGATCCGAAGCGAACCTTCATGAGTATCAGCGGCGGCCAGATCCGCGAAAACCCGTTCCGCTATTGGGAATATATTCCGACTGAGGTCAAACCGTTCTTTGTGCGTACGGTGGCGATCCTCGGCGGCGAGTCGAGCGGTAAATCGACGCTGGTGAATAAGCTCGCCAATATCTTCAATACCACCAGCGCCTGGGAATATGGCCGCGATTACGTCTTTTCACACCTCGGCGGCGATGAAATGGCATTGCAGTATTCCGATTACGATAAAATCGCGCTGGGGCACGCACAGTACATTGATTTCGCGGTGAAATACGCCAATAAGGTGGCGTTTATCGATACCGACTTCGTCAGCACTCAGGCCTTCTGCCTGAAGTACGAAGGCCGCGAACATCCGTTCGTGCAGGCATTAATCGATGAATATCGCTTTGATCTGGTGATCCTGCTGGAAAACAACACGCCGTGGGTAGCCGATGGGCTGCGTAGCCTCGGTAGTTCGGTAGATCGCAAAGAGTTTCAGACGTTGCTGGTGTCGCTGCTGAAAGAAAACGACATCGAATTTGTTCACGTGGAAGAGTCGGATTACGATGCCCGGTTCCTGCGCTGCGTTGAGCTGGTGAAGCAGTTGATGGGCGAGCAGGGGTAGGCTTTTTGCCGGATGGCGGCGTAAACGCCTTATCCGGCCTACAAGTGCTACACGCCTGGTAGGCCGGATAAGCGTAGCGCCATCCGGCACTTACAGATTACTTGGCAATGCGTTTGTACTTGATACGCTTCGGTTCCAGCGCATCGGCGCCGAGGGTGCGTTTCTTGTACTCTTCGTACTCGGTAAAGTTACCTTCGAAGAACTCAACCTTACCTTCATCCTGGTAATCCAGAATGTGGGTCGCGATACGGTCAAGGAACCAACGGTCGTGCGAGATAACCATGGCGCAGCCCGGGAACTCCAGCAGGGCGTTTTCCAGCGCGCGCAGGGTTTCGATATCCAGGTCGTTGGTTGGTTCATCGAGCAGCAGTACGTTACCGCCGACCTGCAGCAGCTTCGCCAGGTGCAGACGCCCACGCTCACCGCCGGACAGCTCGCCAACGCGTTTGCCCTGGTCGACGCCTTTGAAGTTAAAGCGGCCAACGTAGGCGCGGCTCGGCATCTCGGTGTTGCCGATCTTCATGATATCCAGGCCGCCGGACACTTCTTCCCAAACGGTCTTGCTGTTGTCCATCGCGTCGCGGAACTGATCGACGGAAGCCAGTTTAACGGTTTCACCCAGCGTGATGGTGCCGGAATCAGGCTGTTCCTGGCCTGACATCATGCGGAACAGGGTGGATTTACCCGCGCCGTTCGGACCGATGATACCAACGATAGCGCCTTTCGGTACGGAGAAGCTCAGAT
This sequence comes from Klebsiella sp. 141161, assembly GCF_050600815.1. NCBI lineage: Bacteria > Pseudomonadati > Pseudomonadota > Gammaproteobacteria > Enterobacterales > Enterobacteriaceae > Klebsiella > Klebsiella sp. 141161. The sequence goes on from NZ_JAQIRN010000006.1 coordinate 105,655, forward strand.
CGTCAATCAGTACGCGGTCGCCGTAAGATTTGCGCAGATTGCTGACTTCCAGAACTTTATCGCCCAGACGCGCTCCTGGCGGAATGAACAGTTCGTTGGTCTCGTTACGTTTCTGGTATTCGACGTTGTTAAGCTCTTCAAAGCGCGCCAGACGGGCTTTGCCTTTAGACTGACGGCCTTTCGCGCCCTGACGAACCCACTCGAGTTCTTTCTCGATAGATTTGCGGCGTGCTGCTTCCTGAGAAGCTTCCTGCGCCAGACGCTGATCTTTTTGCTCCAGCCAGGAGGAGTAGTTGCCTTCCCACGGAATACCTTCACCGCGGTCAAGTTCGAGGATCCAACCAGCGACGTTATCGAGGAAGTAACGGTCGTGGGTAATCGCCACCACGGTGCCTTCGAAATCGTGCAGGAAGCGTTCCAGCCAGGCGACGGATTCGGCGTCGAGGTGGTTAGTCGGTTCGTCGAGCAGCAGCATGTCTGGTTTTTCCAGCAGCAGGCGGCATAGCGCGACGCGGCGGCGTTCACCACCGGAAAGAGTGGCGATTTTCGCATCCCAGTCCGGCAGGCGCAGGGCATCGGCCGCACGCTCCAGCTGTACGTTCAGGTTATGGCCGTCGTGCGCCTGGATGATCTCTTCGAACTTGCCCTGTTGCGCGGCAAGCTTATCGAAGTCGGCATCCGGCTCGGCGTATTTGGCATAAACTTCGTCCAGGCCTTTCAGCGCGTTAACCACTTCGGCGACCGCTTCTTCAACGGATTCGCGCACGGTGTGCTCCGGATTCAGCTGCGGCTCCTGCGGCAGGTAGCCAATTTTGATACCGGGCTGCGGGCGCGCTTCACCTTCGATCTCGGTGTCGATACCGGCCATGATGCGCAGCAGGGTAGATTTACCGGCGCCGTTCAGACCGAGAACACCGATTTTCGCGCCAGGGAAGAAACTGAGGGAGATATTTTTCAAAATATGACGTTTCGGCGGAACCACTTTGCCGACACGATGCATGGTATAAACGAATTGAGCCACGTTGGACTTCGCCTCTTTCTATTCTGATAGATAGTTCAAAGGCGAAGTGTAGCCTTTTTCGCGCGGTAATCCCAGCGAGGCGACAGGATTCACAGAAGCGTAAAAAAATGTTCAGGACATGGCATGTTTTCAGTTGTCTGATTAGCATAACTAAGCAATACCTGAATTTTTTGAAGCGGCACGATGCCGCGGTGATGCACCAAACTAGAGGAAGAGCTTGTGGAAAAAGCCAAAACTACGGCATGGCGTCTTCTGGCTGCCGGCGTGAGTCTGCTGACGCTAAGCCAGCTGGCACATGCGGATTCACTGGATGAACAGCGCAGCCGCTATGCTCAAATTAAACAAGCGTGGGACAACCGCCAGATGGATGTCGTCAACCAGTTGATGCCCACGCTCAGCAGCTATCCGCTGTATCCCTACCTGCAATATCGACAAATTACCGATGACCTGATGAACCAGCCGCCGCTGGTGGTCACTAATTTCATTGCGGCGAATCCGACGCTACCGGCGGCGCGTTCGTTGAAATCTCGCTTTGTTAATGAGCTGGCGCGGCGCACCGACTGGCGCGGCTTGCTGGCGTTCAGCCCGGATAAACCGGCGACAACCGAAGCGCAGTGTAACTACTACTACGCCAAACTCAGCGTCGGCCAATCGCAGGAAGCCTGGAGCGGGGCGAAAGAGCTGTGGCTGACCGGCAAGAGCCAGCCAAATGCCTGCGATCCGCTGTTCAGCGCGTGGCGCGATTCCGGGCAGCAGGATCCGCTGGCCTATCTCGAACGAATCCGCCTGGCGATGAAGGCCGGTAATACCAGCCTGGTCCGCGTGCTTGCTCAACAGATGCCCTCAAACTATCAGAGCATCGCTTCGGCGGTGGTGGCGTTAGCCAACGATCCCAATAGCGTGATGACCTTTGCCCGTACCACCGGGGCCACTGACTTTACCCGCCAGATGGCGGCGGTCGCTTTTGCCAGCGTCGCGCGTCAGGATGTGGAAAATGCCCGTCTGATGATCCCGTCGCTGGTGCAGGCGCAGCAGTTGAATGAGGATCAAACCCAGGAGCTGCGCGATATTGTCGCCTGGCGCCTGATGGGCACCGATGTGACCGAAGCGCAGGCGGAGTGGCGCGATGACGCAATCATGCGTTCGCAATCGACTTCGCTGGTGGAACGCCGGGTTCGTATGGCGCTGGGTAGCGGCGATCGTCATGGGCTGAACACCTGGCTGGCGCGTCTGCCGATGGAGGCGAAAGAGAAAGACGAGTGGCGCTACTGGCAGGCGGATCTGCTGCTGGAGCGCGGACGCGATGACGAAGCGAAAACGATCCTGCATTCGCTGATGCAGCAACGCGGCTTCTATCCGATGGTTGCCGCTCAACGTCTGGGCGAAGAGTACACCTTCCGCATTGATAAAGCCTCCGGCACTATCGACCCGGCGCTGGCCTCCGGCCCTGAGATGGCGCGCGTTCGCGAGCTGATGTACTGGAACATGGACAACACCGCGCGCAGCGAATGGGCGAATCTGGTAAGCAGCCGGACCAAATCGCAGCAGGCGCAGCTGGCGCGTTACGCTTTTGATCAACACTGGTGGGATCTCAGCGTACAGGCGACGATCGCCGGTAAATTGTGGGATCAGCTGGAAGAGCGCTTCCCGCTGGCGTACAACGATCTATTCGCGCGTTACATTAGCGGCAAAGATATTCCGCAGAGCTACGCGATGGCGATTGCGCGTCAGGAGAGCGCCTGGAACCCGAAAGTGCGTTCACCGGTCGGCGCCAGCGGCTTGATGCAGATTATGCCAGGCACCGCGACGCATACCGTTAGCATGTTCAGCATTCCTGGTTATAGCAGCCCATCGCAACTGCTGGATCCGGAAACCAATATCAACATCGGCACCAGCTACCTGCAGTACGTCTACCAGCAGTTTGGTAATAACCGTATTTACGCTTCCGCCGCCTATAACGCCGGGCCAGGACGCGTACGCACCTGGCAGGGCAATAGCGCCGGGCGCATCGATGCGGTGGCATTTATCGAGAGTATTCCGTTCTCGGAAACCCGCGGGTACGTAAAAAACGTCCTCTCTTACGATGCCTATTACCGCTACTTTATGGGCAAGCAGGATAACTTGCTGAGCGACGCCGAATGGCAACAGCGTTACTGATCGTCCGGAAGTATGTTATTCTTTGTACTCGTTGAAGAGTACATTCGACGGGCAGCCTGGCTGCCCGTCTCAACATGGCGACGTAACATGACCCAACAATCTCCCTATTCAGCGGCCGTGGCCGAACAACGTCATCAGGAGTGGCTGCGCTTCGTGGCGTTGTTGCAGCAGGCCTACGCCGAGGATCTTCACCTGCCGTTACTGCAGCTGATGCTGACGCCCGACGAGCGCGAAGCGCTGGGTACCCGGGTGCGCATTATTGAAGAGCTACTGCGCGGCGAGATGAGCCAGCGCGAACTGAAAAACGAACTCGGCGCCGGTATCGCTACGATTACTCGCGGCTCAAATAGCCTGAAATCGGCGCCGGTAGAGCTACGGCAGTGGCTGGAACAGACGCTGCTTAACGATAAATAGCGTTATGGAATGGGCTTAGCGCCAGCACTACCGCCTGATGGTAAACGCTGCTGCGCGTTAGTTTACCGCCGGTAAAGACGCCGATAGCGCCCTCTTTGCGGCCGATCTGGTCGATCCCGGTATGCTGCGACATGACCGGCCCCAGCGCTTCCCCGGCGCGAACCTGCGCAAGGATCGCCTCCGGCAGCGGCAGGGTTGCCGAGCGGGCTTCGCCGCGCTGCTGGCGGCTCTCAATCACTACCCAACTGAAGGTGCTGCCTTCATCGATCCCGGCTTCTATCGCCACCCAAAAATCAGCCTCCGGCTGCGCGAGCCTGGCATTAGCGACGCGATTTCGTGCGCCAGCCCGCGTTTCCTCGCTGCCGAAGGGTTGTTCCGGCACGCCGCTCTCGACGGCGACGGACTCAATATGGCAGGATCCTTCGCCGAAGATCTCGTTAAAAGCCTGCAGAATTGCCTGAATTTTGGCGGGATTAGTGGTAGCTGAGACAACATGGTGCATAATCAAAACAACTCAGAATTAATTAACGTCATCGCAGTATACTCTAAATCACTCTGGCGGCAGCCGATCGCGCAGCTCGTCGAATGATGAAGGGTTCAGAACGGAAAATAAGCATGTTACAGGTATACCTTGTTCGCCACGGTGAAACGCAGTGGAACGCCGAGCGACGTATTCAAGGCCAGTCCGATAGTCCGCTGACCGCTCACGGCGAGCGCCAGGCATGGCAGGTGGGTGAGCGCGCCAGAACGCTGGGGATTACCCATATTATCGCCAGCGACCTCGGCCGTACCCGCCGCACCGCAGAAATTATCGCTGAAGCCTGCGGCTGCGGCGTCGTTACCGATCCGCGCCTGCGCGAGCTGGATATGGGGGTGCTTGAAAAGCGCCATATCGACTCGCTTAGCGAAGAAGAAGAGGGCTGGCGTCGCCAGCTGGTCAACGGTACGCCGGATGGCCGCATTCCGCAGGGCGAATCCATGCAGGAGCTGAGCGAGCGTATGCGCGCGGCGCTATCATCCTGCCTGGAATTACCGCCAGGAAGCCGACCGTTGCTGGTGAGTCATGGGATGGCGCTGGGCTGTCTGGTGAGCACGATCCTCGGGCTGCCTGCCTATGCCGAGCGCCGTCTGCGCCTGCGCAACTGTTCGATTTCACGCGTTGATTACCAGCAGAGCCCGTGGCTGGCGTCAGGGTGGGTCGTGGAGACCGCGGGGGACGTTTCGCATCTCGATGCCCCCGCGATGGATGAACTGCAGCGTTAACGACGAATCGGAATCAGGTACTCGCAGCGCAGCTGAATTGGCGTAGCCTGGTTCCGGCTTTCATCTTCCGGATAGAAGCGCTCGATATCGAGCCCTTTGCGGCGGGTGAGGTTCAGCATCGGCATACAGGTGCCGTACACCGTCAGGATAAACTCCTGTAGCCCGGTGCCTAATCCTTCGTAAGTGAACATCACATACTCGCCGCCTTCCAGAATCACCGGATGAGAGTTATGCAGGTGCCCGTTCGCCATCTCCGGCGTCAGCGCGGTGGTGTAGAACACCTCCTGTTCGTCATCTTTTTCCAGACTTGGACGCGGTTCATGCAGGCCGTACAGCGTCGGCGGAATGCTGGGCGCGTTGCCGAGGAATTCACGCCAGAACTGAACGCGCATCTGGTTACGGAATTCAGAAATCTCTTCCAGCTTACAGGTATAGCTTTGAGTCACGCCGACCAGTTGCGTGGTGCTCAGGGTGACAAACTCATGCTTCGGCATCGTAAACTCACCGAGACGCAGCGGCGGACGCATACCAAACGAGCTCCAGTCCGGAGAACGGCGATAGAGCGCTGGGGTCAAATTAAACTGTTTTTTAAAGGCGCGGGTGAACGTCTGTTGGGAATCGAAGCGATACTGCAGCGCGATGTCGAGGATCGGACGTGCGGTCAGCCGTAGCGCAACAGCGGATTTGGAAAGACGGCGTGCGCGAATATAGGCACCGATAGCTTGACCCGTGACGTCTTTAAACATACGTTGCAAATGCCACTTGGAATAACCTGCCTTCGCCGCCACATTATCCAACGAGAGGGGCTGATCCAGGTGACCTTCCAGCCAGCTCAGGAGATCGCGAATAATCCCAGCTTGATCCATAAAATGTCCCCATCCTTTAAACTCAGGTACCTATATTAAGGTAGCGGATAATAGCATTTTTTGATGTTTTAGCATTCAGTGTTTTTTTTGCTTTTAAATGCGATTATCTGGTGGATATCGTTGGTAATTTTGTAAAGCTGTGATCTTTAAACCTTTTCCATAGCGTTTGTGATTATCACGCAGCGGAATTTTAAGAAATGGTAACAATATGAAATACAAGAAGTTAGTGGCAGGTTTGTTCTTACTGGCCGCAGGCCAACTGGCGCACGCCGAGCAAATCGGTTCCGTCGATACGGTATTTAAATGGCTGGGACCGGATCATAAAATCGTGGTCGAAGCCTTCGACGACCCCGATGTACAAAACGTCACCTGCTATATCAGCCGGGCAAAAACCGGCGGCATTAAAGGCGGGTTAGGGCTGGCGGAAGATACTTCTGACGCCGCCATCTCCTGTCAGCAGGTCGGGCCGATTGAGCTGACGGACAAAATCAAAAACGGCAAAAGCCAGGGCGATGTCGTGTTCCAGAAACGTACCTCGCTGGTGTTCAAAAAACTGCAGGTCGTTCGCTTCTACGACGCTAAACGCAATGCGCTGGTGTATCTGACCTATTCGGATAAAGTGGTCGACGGCTCGCCGAAGAATGCCATCAGCGCCGTGCCGATCATGCCGTGGAGTAAATAAACGGGAGTCACAATGCAACAGCCACGGATTTGGTTAGTTGAGGATGAACGGAGTATCGCCGATACCCTTGTTTACATGCTGCAACAGGAAGGATTTGACGTGACCGTCTTCGAGCGCGGGTTGCCCGCGCTTGATGCGGCGCTGCATCAGAGCCCGGATTTAGCGATCCTCGACGTCGGCTTGCCGGATATTAGCGGCTTTGAACTATGCCGGCGACTGCTGGCGCGCCATCCGGCATTGCCGTTGCTGTTTCTGACCGCACGCAGCGAAGAGGTTGATAAGCTGCTGGGACTGGAAATTGGCGCTGACGACTACATCGCCAAACCGTTTTCGCCGCGCGAAGTCTGCGCGCGGGTGCGAACCGTGCTGCGGCGACTGCAGAAGTTTGCCGTGCCTTCGCCGGTGGTGCGCGTTGGCGAGTTTGTGTTGGATGAGCTGGCGATGGCAATTAGCTGGTGTGGCCAACCGCTGAACCTGACGCGTTACGAATTCCTGCTGTTGAAAACCCTAATCAACGCCCCCGGCCGCGTGTTCTCCCGCCAGCAGTTGATGGAGCGAGTGTGGAGCGATGCTTACGAGAGTATCGATCGCACCGTCGATACTCATATCAAGACCCTGCGCGCCAAGCTACGGGCGGTGAACCCCGATATTAACCCGATTAATACGCATCGCGGTCTGGGCTATAGCCTGGGAGGCTATTGATGCGTATCGGGATGCGCCTGCTGCTGGGGTATTTCTTGATTGTCGCCATTGCCGCGTGGTTTGTGCTCTCTATCTTCGTACAGGAAGTCAAACCGGGCGTACGTCGGGCAACGGAAGGCACGCTTAACGATACCGCAACGCTACTGGCGGCTCTGGCCCGTGAGGATCTGCTTTCGGTAAATCCACAGCAGGGGAGACTGGCGCAGGCCTTTCAGTCGCTTAATCAGCAGCCCATCAACGCCAACATCAGCGGCATCAGGAAAATGCGCAATGAGTATCGCGTCTATCTGACGGATGCGCAGGGGAAAGTGGTGTTCGATTCCAGCGGGCAGGCGGTGGGCCAGGATTATTCACGCTGGAATGACGTCTGGCTAACCCTGCGAGGCCAGTACGGCGCCCGTAGCTCGCGCAGCGACCCCGAGGATGATAATAGCTCAGTCATGTACATTGCCGCGCCGGTGATGGATAACGGCCGTATCATCGGCGTGGTGAGCGTCGGTAAACCTAATCTGGCGATGACGCCGGTGATTAATCGCAGCGAACGGCGGATCCTGTGGGCCGGTGGCGCGCTGCTGGGGATTGCTTTACTGATTGGCGGCGGGATTGTCTGGTGGATTAACTTCTCCATTGGCAAACTGGTACGTTACGCCGATTCGGTGACTGCCGATCGTCCGCTACCTCTGCCGAACGTCGGCAGTAGCGAGTTAAGCAAGCTGGCGCAGGCACTGGAGAGCATGCGCGTGAAGCTAGAAGGTAAAAACGCGATCGAAAACTATGTCTACGATCTCACCCATGAACTCAAAAGCCCGCTGGCGGCAATTCGCGGCGCGGCGGAGATCCTGCGCGAGGGGCCGCCGCCTGAGATCGCTGCGCGTTTCACCGCAAATATTCTTGCGCAGAATACGCGCATGCAGCTGTTGGTGGAAAAGTTGCTGCTGCAGGCGCGGCTGGAAAATCGGCTGGAGATAACGCCGCAGTTGGTTTCGGTTGATGCGCTTTTCCAACGTCTGGCGGAAGACCGGGACATTGCGCTGGCGGCGAAAGCCATCACCCTGCGCTGGCAGAAGAGCGGAGTAACGGTGAATGGCGATGGCGAACTACTGGCGCAGGCGCTGGGCAATCTTATCGACAATGCGATTGACTTTACCCCTCATGGCGGTGAAATCGCTCTGGCGGTGGAGATGTGCCACGAAGAAGCGCTGCTAAGCGTGACGGACAACGGTCGCGGTATTCCTGACTTTGCGCTGACGCGCGTCTTTGAACGCTTTTACTCGCTGCCGCGGGAAGACGGCCACAAGAGCAGCGGTCTGGGACTGGCGTTTGTTCGTGAGGTGGCGCGCCTGCATCAGGGCGATATCAGCCTGCGTAATCGCCCTGAAGGCGGCGTTGTCGCGACGCTACAACTTCACCGTCCCTTCACATAGCTTCAAATACACTGCACATAGCCACCCTACAGTGAACCCATCACCATTGGGAGAAGAAGGCTATGATGAAATCACCGTTATTCTGGAAAATTAGTACGCTGTTGGGCTGTATTTTGCTGTTGTCCGTACCGCTGATGATGGTCAGAGTGCTTATCGCCGAGCGCGCGGACTATCGCAGCGATGTAGTGGATGCGATAGAGCGCAGCACCAGCGGTTCACAAAAGCTGACCGGGCCGCTGGTTGCCATCCCGGTGACCGAGACGCTGACCCGCATGGAGAATCAAAAAGAGGTCGAATATCAGCGTAGTTGGATCTACTACTGGCTACCGGAATCGCTGGCGGTCAACGGCGTGCAAAATGTGGAGTCGAGAAAAGTCGGCATATACAGTGGGCAGGTCTGGCATAACGCTCTGCAAATTCAGGCGCAGTTCGATCCCGCGCGGCTTAAGGAACTGAAAAAGGCGAATACCGCTTTAGGGAAACCTTTTTTAGTCCTTAGCGTGAGCGATGCCCGCGGCATAGGCGTCATCAACGCGCCGGTAATTGATGGTACGACGCTGACCGTTGAACCAGGGGTGGGGTTGAACGGCGGCGGTATGGGCATTCATATGCCGATGCCCGCGTTAACCGCAGACAATAAACCGCTGAATATTGCATTTTCCCTCGGCCTTAACGGTACCGGCGACTTCTCCGTTGTACCGCTGGGACGTAACAGCGAGCTGCAGTTAACCAGTAACTGGCCGCATCCTGGTTTCCTTGGCAACTTCCTGCCCACGAAACGCGAAGTGAGCGCTTCGGGTTATATCGCCCACTGGCAAAGCAGTTGGTTTGCCAACAATATGGGCAACTATTTCACCGATGACACCGATATTGAGTGGTCGCGTTTACCCGCTTTTAGCGTGGAGGTGATGTCGCAGGCCGATCAATATCAGCTGACTGACCGGGCGACCAAATATGCCATCCTGCTAATCGCATTGACTTTTATGGCCTTTTTCGTCTTCGAAAGCCTGACGCATCGTCGTCTGCATCCGATGCAGTATCTGCTGATAGGGTTATCACTGGTGATGTTCTACCTGGTGTTGCTGGCGCTCTCTGAGCATATTGGCTTTACCCAAGCCTGGACAGTGGCCAGCTTGATTGGCGCGGTGATTAACGGTGTTTATTTACAGGCGGTATTGAAAGGATGGCGTAATAGCCTGCTGTTCGTAATGGCGTTACTGCTGCTGGACGGCGTGATGTGGCTGTTACTGCGCTCAGAAGATAGCGCGCTGCTGCTTGGCTCCGGGGTGTTACTGCTGGCGTTGTGCGCGCTAATGTTCCTGACTCGCCGCGTGGACTGGTACGCCTTATCACTACCGCAGAGCAAGCCGGAAAAGCCGCAAAGCAAGGATGACGACACGTTTCGTATCTGGAAGTAAAATAGCTATAAAAAAACGGCGCCAGAAGGCGCCGTTTTGCATTATGACAGCAGGAAAAGCGAAATTATTCCTGCAGATCGCCACAGAAACGGTAACCTTCACCGTGAATTGTAGCGATGATTTCCGGGGTATCCGGCGTGGATTCGAAATGCTTACGAATGCGACGAATGGTCACGTCCACGGTACGGTCATGCGGCTTCAGCTCGCGACCGGTCATTTTCTTCAGCAGCTCTGCGCGTGACTGGATTTTGCCCGGGTTTTCGCAGAAGTGCAGCATCGCGCGGAATTCACTGCGCGGCAGCTTGTACTGCTCGCCGTTTGGGCTCACCAGCGAACGGCTGTTGATATCCAGTTCCCAACCGTTGAACTTGTAGCTCTCAACGCTGCGACGCTCTTCGCTCACGGTACCGAGGTTCATGGTACGGGAGAGCAGGTTGCGCGCGCGGATAGTCAGTTCACGCGGGTTAAACGGTTTAGTGATATAGTCATCGGCGCCGATTTCGAGGCCAAGAATTTTATCAACTTCGTTGTCGCGGCCGGTAAGGAACATCAGCGCGACGTCAGCCTGTTCACGCAGTTCACGCGCGAGCAGAAGACCATTTTTACCTGGCAGGTTGATATCCATGATCACCAGGTTGATATCATTTTCAGACAGGATCTGATGCATTTCCGCGCCATCGGTCGCTTCGAATACATCATAACCTTCTGCTTCGAAAATACTTTTTAACGTGTTGCGTGTTACCAACTCGTCTTCAACGATAAGAATGTGCGGGGTCTGCATGTTTGCTACCTAAATTGCCAACTAAATCGAAACAGGAAGTACCAAAGTCCCTGACCTGCCTGGTACATGCCACAAATTAACATGTCCGGCGTAACATGACTAAAGTACGTAATTGCGTTCTTGATGCACTTTCCATCAACGTCAACAACATCATTAGCTTGGTCGTGGGTACTTTCCCTCTGGACCCGACGGTGTCAAAAACGGCTGTCATCCTAACCATTTTAACAGCAACATAACAGGCTAAGAGAGGCCGAACACCCAATAAAACTACGCTTCGTTGACATATATCAAGTTCAATTGTAGCACGTTAACAGTCTTGTGAAATCATTGCATCGATTTGCGAATTATCGTCACATTTCTTACACAGCTCAATTAGTTGCAGCTATGAATTAATAAATGCAATGAATCCAAAGTCTGTGGACGAATGAAAACTGAAATATCATTGCCAAACATATGGATAAATGCGTTCTGTTAACATACTCCGTATTGGTGTCCAATGTGAACAGTTTAGTTTTTTTTAAGAGTAATAAAGCCCATTTTTAGTGATTTTTGTTGCAAATTTGTAAATTTTCGCCGCGTAAAATGAGGGCGACCGCAGATTAGCGCCGCGTAAGAGGATAAGAGAAGCACAATGCGTTTATCGATTATTTTGGTGGCCCCCGCGAGGGCGGAAAACGTCGGCGCGGCGGCGCGGGCGATGAAAACCATGGGATTCAGCGAATTGCGGATTGTCGATAGCGAGGCGCATCTGCAGCCCGCCGCGCGCTGGGTGGCGCATGGTTCGGGAGATATTTTAGATAATATAAAAACCTACCCGACGCTTGAGCAGGCTTTGCACGATGTCGACTTTACCATCGCTACCACCGCCCGTAACCGCGCGCGTTTTCACTACTACGCCACGCCGCAGGAGTTACTGCCGCTGCTGGAAGAAAAAGCACAATGGATGAAGCATACGGCGCTGGTCTTTGGCCGTGAGGATTCCGGATTAACTAACGATGAACTGGCGCTGGCCGATGTGCTTACCGGCGTGCCGATGGTTGCCGATTATCCCTCCCTGAATCTTGGGCAATCGGTGATGGTGTATTGCTATCAACTGAGCTCACTACAGCAGCAGAGTGCTGTTCAGGCGCCTGAAACCGACGAAAAACAATTGCAGGCGCTACGCCAGCGGACGCTTTCGCTACTTGGACGGTTGGGGGTGGAGGACGACATCAAACTGGCCGACTGGCTACAGCAGCGTATTGGCCTCTTACAGCAGCGCGACACCGCCATGTTGCATCGATTGCTGCATGATATTGAAAAAAATCTACCTGAATAAAATCCTGCGATAAGTTTTTTTTATAGTTGAATATACTAATTTCAACGGCAACCGTCCGGCAATGCGGCGGAATTATCGGGGCGTTGTGGCGTAATGACGGTGTTGGCTAAAAAGTCGCCATTTTAGAAATTCGTTGACTTAAGCAGGCAGATACTTTAACCAATATAGACAGGACACAAGACAGATAAAAATACAGAGTACACAACATCCATGAATCGCATCGGCATGATTACCACCATTATCACCACCACCATTACCACAGGTAACGGTGCGGGCTGACGCGTACAGGAAACAACAGAAAAAAGCCCGCACCTGAACAGTGCGGGCTTTTTTTTTGACAAGAGATCAAGGGGTAAGAACCATGCGAGTGTTGAAGTTCGGCGGTACATCAGTGGCAAATGCAGAACGTTTTCTGCGGGTTGCCGATATCCTGGAGAGCAATGCCAGGCAGGGGCAGGTTGCGACCGTGCTGTCTGCCCCGGCGAAAATCACCAACCATCTGGTCGCGATGATTGAAAAAACCATCAGCGGTCAGGACGCTCTGACCAATATCGCCGACGCCGAACGTATCTTTGCCGACCTGCTGCAGGGGCTGGCCGACATTCAGCCTGGCTTTCCGCTCGCACAACTGAAAACTTTCGTAGACCAGGAATTCGCGCAGATTAAACACGTGCTGCACGGTATCAGTCTGTTGGGCCAGTGCCCGGACGGCGTTAACGCCTCGCTGATCTGCCGCGGTGAAAAGCTCTCTATCGCTATCATGGCGGCGCTGCTGGAAGCGCGCGGTCACAAGGTCAGCGTGATTAATCCGGTCGAAAAACTGCTGGCCGTCGGCCACTACCTTGAATCCACTGTCGATATTGCTGAATCTACTCGCCGTATCGCCGCCAGCCAAATCCCGGCAGACCACATGGTGCTGATGGCCGGCTTTACCGCCGGCAACGAAAAGGGTGAACTGGTGGTGCTGGGGCGTAATGGCTCTGATTACTCCGCTGCCGTGCTGGCCGCCTGTATGCGCGCCGACTGCTGCGAAATCTGGACCGACGTCGATGGCGTCTATACCTGCGACCCGCGTCAGGTACCGGATGCGCGGCTGCTGAAATCCATGTCGTATCAGGAAGCGATGGAACTCTCCTATTTCGGCGCTAAAGTGCTGCATCCGCGCACTATCGCCCCTATCGCCCAGTTCCAGATCCCATGCCTGATTAAAAATACCGGTAATCCGCAGGCGCCGGGGACGCTCATCGGCGCCAGCCTTGATGAAGACGGCCTGCCGGTAAAAGGGATCTCGAATCTCAACAATATGGCTATGTTCAACGTTTCCGGTCCGGGAATGAAAGGCATGGTCGGCATGGCTGCGCGCGTTTTCGCCACCATGTCTCGCGCCGGTATCTCTGTGGTGTTGATTACCCAATCTTCATCGGAATACAGCATCAGCTTCTGCGTGCCGCAAAGTGATTGCGCGCGGGCGAAGCGGGTGATGGAAGAAGAATTCTATCTCGAATTGAAAGAAGGACTGCTGGAGCCGCTGTCAATCATGGAGCGCCTGGCAATCATTTCCGTCGTGGGAGATGGGATGCGCACGCTGCGCGGCATCTCGGCGAAATTTTTCGCCGCGCTGGCGCGCGCCAATATTAATATCGTGGCGATTGCCCAAGGTTCTTCCGAGCGTTCAATCTCGGTGGTCGTCAGCAATGATGACGCGACCACTGGCGTGCGCGTCACGCATCAAATGCTGTTTAACACCGACCAGGTCATTGAAGTCTTCGTGATCGGCGTCGGCGGCGTGGGCGGCGCGTTAATCGAACAGATTAAACGCCAGCAGAGCTGGTTAAAGGGCAAGCATATCGATCTGCGCGTATGCGGCGTCGCCAATTCGCAGGCGCTGCTGACCAACGTCCATGGCTTGAATCTGGAAAACTGGCGTAGCGAACTCGCGGAAGCGAAAGAGCCCTTTAATCTGGGCCGTTTAATCCGCCTGGTGAAAGAGTATCACCTGCTGAACCCGGTTATCGTCGATTGTACCTCCAGCCAGGCGGTGGCCGATCAGTACGCTGACTTCCTGCGTGAAGGTTTCCATGTGGTGACGCCGAATAAAAAGGCCAACACCTCTTCGCTGGATTACTACCACCAGTTACGCCACGCCGCCAGCAGCTCACGACGTAAGTTTCTCTATGACACCAACGTTGGCGCGGGTCTGCCGGTCATTGAAAACCTGCAGAACCTGCTGAATGCCGGCGATGAACTGCTGCACTTCTCCGGTATCCTGTCTGGTTCGCTTTCATTCATTTTTGGTAAGCTGGATGAGGGTATGAGCCTCTCCGAAGCCACTAAACTGGCGCGCGAGATGGGCTATACCGAACCGGATCCGCGCGACGATCTTTCCGGCGTGGATGTGGCGCGCAAGCTGCTGATCCTTGCCCGCGAAACCGGGCGCGAACTGGAGCTCTCGGATATTATCGTTGAGCCTGCGCTGCCTGCCGACTTCGACGCCAGCGGCGATGTCGAAAGCTTTATGGCGCGCCTGCCGACGCTTGACGATCAATTCGCCTCGCGGGTTGCTAAAGCGCGCGACGAGGGTAAAGTCTTACGTTACGTCGGCAATATTGAAGAAGATGGCGTCTGCCGGGTGAAAATCGCTGAAGTGGACGGTAACGATCCGCTGTATAAGGTGAAAAACGGCGAGAACGCGCTGGCGTTTTACAGCCACTATTATCAGCCGCTGCCGCTGGTGCTGCGCGGCTATGGCGCGGGTAACGACGTCACCGCGGCTGGCGTGTTCGCCGACCTGTTGCGTACCCTGTCATGGAAGTTAGGAGTTTAAGATGGTCAAAGTATACGCCCCGGCTTCCAGTGCCAATATGAGCGTCGGGTTTGATGTGCTGGGAGCCGCGGTGACGCCGGTCGACGGCACGTTGCTGGGGGATAACGTCTCGGTAGAGGCGGCGGCGGAGTTCAGCCTGCGTAACGTAGGCCGCTTCGCCGGCAAATTACCCTCGGCGCCGCAGGAAAATATCGTTTATCAATGCTGGGAAGCCTTTTGCCGCGAGATCGGTAAAACGGTTCCGGTGGCGATGACCCTGGAAAAAAATATGCCGATTGGCTCGGGTCTTGGCTCCAGCGCCTGTTCGGTGGTCGCCGCGCTGGTGGCGATGAACGAACACTGCGGTAAGCCGCTGAATGAAAATCGGATGCTGGCGCTGATGGGCGAGATGGAAGGGCGCATTTCCGGCAGCGTTCACTATGATAACGTGGCGCCATGCTATCTTGGCGGTATGCAACTGATGATTGAAGAGCAAGGCATCATCAGCCAGCAGATCCCGGGCTTTGATGAATGGTTGTGGGTGCTGGCCTATCCGGGCATTAAGGTCTCTACCGCCGAAGCGCGCGCGATTCTTCCGGCGCAGTATCGCCGTCAGGATTGCATCGCCCACGGTCGCCATCTGGCAGGGTTTATTCACGCCTGCTATAGCCGTCAGCCGCAGCTGGCGGCAAAGTTAATGAAAGATGTTATTGCCGAACCGTACCGTACCAAACTGCTGCCGGGCTTCAGCGAAGCGCGTCAGGCGGCGATGGAAATCGGCGCGCAGGCTTGCGGTATTTCCGGCTCCGGCCCGACGCTATTCGCGTTGTGCGATAAACCGGACACCGCGCAGCGCGTCGCCGACTGGCTGGCCGCGCATTATCTGCAAAATCAGGAAGGCTTCGTTCATATTTGCCGGCTGGACACGGCGGGCGCTCGAGTAGTGGGATAAGTGATGAAACTGTATAACTTAAAAGATCATAACGAACAGGTCAGCTTTGCGCAGGCCGTGACGCAAGGGCTTGGCAAACAACAGGGGCTGTTCTTTCCGCACGATCTGCCGGAATTCAACCTGATCGAAATCGACGAAATGCTGGAACAGGATTTCGTAACCCGCAGCGCGAAAATCCTGTCGGCCTTTATTGGCGACGAGATCCCGCAGAATGAACTGCAATCCCGCGTTGCCGCGGCGTTCGCCTTCCCGGCGCCGGTCACTCAAGTACAGGATGATATCGGCTGTCTGGAGCTGTTCCATGGCCCTACGCTGGCGTTTAAAGACTTTGGTGGCCGTTTTATGGCTCAGATGCTGACGCATATTGCGGGCGATAAGCCGGTGACGATTCTGACCGCTACCTCCGGCGACACCGGCGCTGCCGTGGCGCACGCCTTCTACGGTCTGCCAAACGTCAAAGTGGTGATTCTCTACCCGCGCGGTAAGATCAGCCCGCTGCAGGAGAAGCTGTTCTGTACCCTGGGCGGCAACATCGAAACCGTGGCGATTGACGGCGATTTCGACGCCTGTCAGGCGCTGGTTAAGCAGGCGTTTGATGATGAAGAGCTGAAGGTTGCGCTCGGTCTCAACTCCGCCAACTCTATTAACATCAGCCGCTTGTTGGCGCAGATCTGCTACTACTTCGAGGCGGTCGCGCAGCTGCCGCAGGAAGCCCGTAATCAGCTGGTGGTGTCGGTGCCAAGCGGCAACTTCGGCGATCTTACCGCCGGCCTGCTGGCGAAATCGCTGGGGCTGCCGATTAAGCGTTTTATTGCCGCTACCAACGCCAATGACACCGTGCCGCGCTTCCTGCAGGATGGCAACTGGGCGCCGAAGGCGACGCAGGCGACCCTGTCTAACGCGATGGACGTCAGCCAACCGAACAACTGGCCGCGCGTGGAAGAGCTGTTCCGCCGCAAAATCTGGCGTCTTAATGAGCTGGGATACGCCGCGGTTGATGATGAAACCACCAAAGCAACCATGCGTGAACTGAAGTCCATCGGCTACACCTCTGAACCGCATGCGGCAATTGCTTATCGCGCGCTGCGCGACCAACTGCAGCCGGGCGAGTACGGGTTGTTCCTTGGTACCGCGCATCCGGCTAAATTCAAAGAGAGCGTAGAAGAGATTCTGCAGGAGACGCTGCCGTTGCCGAAAGAACTGGCCGACCGCGCCGACCTGCCGCTGCTGTCGCATAATCTACCGGCCGATTTCGCCGCGCTGCGTAAGCTGATGATGGGCTAGTATTGCTATTCTACCGTTCGTTGAACCGGGCTCCGCGCCCGGTTTTTTTACGCCCGAAAATGGAGAAATTGTGTATAACCGACCAATAAATGCGGAAGAGAATAAATTCGGATTGCGGAGAATAAACAGGATAGTTTTGCGGGGTTAATATTTCGTTATCGACCCATAATGGGGGCGAATAGAAGAGGTTACTTATGACGATGCTGAAACCTGTTTTGCTGGCGCTTTCTCTGCTGCTGGTCGCTCCTGCGTTGGTTCATGCAGATGAAATTACCCTGATCCCGGCGGTGAAGCTGCAAATCGGCGACCGGGATGATTATGGCCGCTACTGGGACGGCGATCGCTGGCGCGATCATGGCTGGTGGGCGAGCCATTATGACTGGCGCGACGATCGCTGGCGCCCGCATGATGATTATCGCCGCCACGATCGTGATGACGATGACGATCAAGGCCATCATGGTCATGGCCACGAGCGGCATCACCACGACGACTGATCGTTCTTGCCCCCGGCGCCAGGCTGGGGGCATTCAGGCTTACTGCTCGTGGCGTTTAAACACCAGTTCACCTTTCTCCGATGCCTGCGCATCAAAGAAATAGCCTTCGCTATCAAACTTCTGCAGCTGTTCCGGACGGGTTAAACGATTTTCTATGATGTAGCGGCTCATCAGGCCGCGCGCTTTTTTGGCATAGAAGCTGATCACCTTGAATTTGCCGTTTTTCTCATCGAGGAATACCGGCTTAATCAACTGTCCCTGCAATTTCTTCGGTTTTACCGATTTAAAATACTCATCGGATGCCAGATTGATAACGATATCGTCGCCCTGCGCCTGCAGCGCCTGATTGATCTTATCGGTAATGACATCGCCCCAGAAATGATACAAATCCTTGCCCTGCGAATTTTCCAGCTTAATGCCCATCTCCAGACGGTAGGGCTGCATCAGATCCAGCGGGCGCAATACGCCGTAAAGCCCGGAAAGCATACGCAGATGCTGCTGGGCGAAATCGAAATCCGCTTCGCTAAAGGTTTCGGCCTGCAGGCCGGTATAAACGTCGCCTTTGAACGCCAGTATCGCCTGACGGGCATTCTGCGGGGTAAAGTCCGGATGCCAGTCGTGAAAACGGGTGGCATTGAGGTCGGCCAGCTTATCGCTGATGCTCATCAGCTTACCGATTTGCGGCGCCGTCAGCTGACGGGCGATACCGATAAGCTGTTGAGAATACTCCAGGAGTTCGGGCTGGGTATAGCGAGTCGTTGCCAGCGGGCTTTGATAATCGAGCGTTTTTGCAGGTGAAATCAGAATCAGCATATCCAGTCCTTGCAGGGAATTTCGACGAATTTTAACAAAAAAAGCGCATGGTGGGATCGATTGCTGCGATTACCGCGCTATTCGCGCGGTATCTCATCCCAGGCGCCGGGCGCCAGATGTTGCTGAATTTCCGGATAGCGAGCGGGATCGAAGACCGGCTGCACGCCGAGTTTACGCTGGCGCAGATAATCGCTGGCGAGGATGCGTACCGTTGGCGAAAGCAGCAAAATCGCCGTTAAGTTAGTGATGGCCATTAACGCCATAATAATATCCGCCAGCTGCCAGACCACCGGCAAACTCACCAGGGTGCCTGCCATCACCATTAATACGGTGATAACCCGGAGCGTCCAGATATGCAGCGGCTTATTGAGCCGCAGGAAGATCAGATTATTTTCGGCATAAATATAATTGGCGACAATCGAACTGAAAGCGAAAAGCAGCAGCACCGTGGCGACCAGACCCGGCCCCCAGCTACCAATGAGATCGCCCATCGCGTGCTGCATGGTTTGAATACCGCTGACCACATTATCGCGGTTTTCGCGCGGCGCCAGCAGGATAATTACCGCGCTGGCCGTACAGATAACAATGGTATCTATAAAGACGCCAATCATCTGTACGATGCCCTGCGCCGCCGGATGCGGAGGCCATGAGGCCGCGGCTGCGGCGGCGTTTGGCGTTGAACCCATCCCCGCTTCGTTGGAAAACATCCCGCGCTGAAACCCGCCGGTAAGCGCCTGGCTAATGGTATAGCCCACCGCGCCCGCCGCCGCTTCCTGCCAGCCGAAAGCGCAGCGGAAGATGGTTTCAAAAACCGCCGGCAGGGCAGCGAAGTGCCAGAGGCCAATCAACAGGCTGGCGCCGACCCACAGCAGGGCCATCAGCGGGACAAACCACTGCATCAATCGCGCCACGCCGCGTAAACCGCGGACGATAATCAACAGCGTCGCGGCTGCCAGCGCGGCGCCGACGGCGACCATCGGTAAATCGAAAGCATAGGCCATGGCGTGCGCCACCGAGTTAGCCTGCACGGTATTGAAGATAACCCCATAGGCCAGCAGCAGCAGGATCGAGAAGACCACGCCCATCCAGCGCATCTCAAGTCCGCGGGCCATATACCACGCCGGGCCGCCGCGGAACTGGCCTGCGCTATCGCGCTCTTTGTACAGCTGGGCAAGCGAGCATTCGGCGAAGCTACTGGCCATGCCGAGTAGTGCGGAGACCCACATCCAGAACACGGCGCCGGGTCCGCCAGCGGCAATCGCTAACGCCACGCCCGCCAGGTTACCGCTGCCGACGCGAGCCGCCAGGCTGGTGCACAGCGCCTGAAAAGACGTTAATCCGCCGGGCTGCGGACGAAGGCTTTTTTTAAGACTTTTGCCAAACTGGCGAATATAACGGAACTGAATAAACTCCGTTCGCCAGGTGAACCAAATACCGGCGCCCAGTAACAGATAAATCATTACCGAGCCCCAAAGTATTTCATTGATAAACGAGAGAAAATCAGGCATTAAACGTCCTCTTGTCCATGCCGGCGCGCGGTGTAAGCGCTACCACTCCGGTGACAATCCTTTAGCATTCAGATAATTAATATGTCGAGTTTATCACACTCTGCGCTCTTGCATTGTCGGCGGTTGCGCTGACCCTATGGCGTGTTATCATCTTGGCAGACCGGTTACATCCCCTTAACTGCTGTTTAAGAGAAACACTATCATGACGGATAAATTGACTTCTCTGCGTCAGTACACCACTGTCGTAGCTGACACCGGAGATATCGCGGCAATGAAGCTGTATCAGCCTCAGGATGCCACCACCAACCCTTCTTTGATCCTCGGCGCGGCTCAGATCCCTGAGTACCGTAAGCTGATTGACGACGCTGTTGCCTGGGCTCGCGGCCAGAGCAGCGATCGCGCGCAGCAGATTATCGATGCTTCCGACAAACTGGCGGTGAACATCGGTCTCGAAATCCTTAAACTGATCCCGGGCCGTATTTCTACCGAAGTTGATGCCCGTCTGTCCTACGACACCGACGCCTCTATCGCGAAAGCGAAACGCCTGATCAAACTGTATAACGATGCCGGTATCGGCAACGATCGTATCCTGATCAAACTGGCTTCGACCTGGCAGGGCATTCGCGCCGCTGAGCAGCTGGAAAAAGAAGGCATCAACTGTAACCTGACCCTGCTGTTCTCCTTCGCTCAGGCTCGCGCTTGCGCTGAAGCGGGCGTCTTCCTGATTTCTCCGTTCGTTGGCCGTATCCTCGACTGGTACAAAGCGAACACGGATAAGAAAGAGTACGCGCCGGCAGAAGATCCGGGCGTGGTTTCCGTTAGCGAAATCTACGAGTACTACAAGCAGCACGGTTATGAAACCGTCGTGATGGGCGCAAGCTTCCGTAACGTTGGCGAAATCCTTGAGCTGGCCGGTTGTGACCGTCTGACCATCGCCCCTGCGCTGCTGAAAGAGCTGGCAGAAAGCGAAGGCGCTGTCGAACGTAAACTGGCGTTCAGCGGCGAAGTGAAAGCGCGTCCGGAACGCATTACTGAATCCCAGTTCCTGTGGCAGCACAACCAGGATCCGATGGCGGTAGACAAACTGGCGGAAGGTATCCGTAAGTTTGCCATCGACCAGGAAAAACTGGAAAAAATGATCGGCGACCTGCTGTAATCATCCCAGCGTGACCGGGCTACCGGTCACGCTACTTCTTTTGAATCCTGTCTGTAATTCTCTCCAGCGTGTATCATTCCGCTTAATTGCACTATTTGAACGGAATGAATATGAATAAATTACGCATCGGCTTAGTTTCTATTTCTGACCGCGCCTCCAGCGGCGTTTACCAGGACAAAGGTATTCCTGCGTTGGAAGAGTGGCTGTCGCGTGCGCTGACAACGCCCTTTGAACTACAGACACGCCTGATCCCTGATGAACAGCCCATCATTGAACAAACGTTGTGCGAGCTGGTTGACGAGATGGGCTGTCATCTGGTGTTAACCACCGGCGGCACCGGCCCGGCGCGCCGTGATGTGACTCCGGACGCAACTTTAGCGATTGCCGATCGCGTCATGCCCGGTTTCGGCGAGCAAATGCGTCAGGTTAGCCTACACTTTGTGCCGACGGCTATCCTATCCCGGCAGGTTGGCGTCATCCGCAAGCAGGCGCTGATCCTCAATCTGCCTGGCCAACCGAAAGCGATTCAGGAGACTCTTGAAGGAGTTAAAGACGCGGAAGGTAAGGTGCTGGTGCATGGTGTTTTTGCAAGTGTACCTTATTGTGTACAGTTGCTTGAGGGGCCGTATGTGGAGACGGAAGCCAGCGTTGTAGCAGCTTTTCGCCCGAAAAGCGCACGACGTGAAACTTTATCCTGAATTTAATGCATTGCTGATATAACCTGCATTGCCGGTGGTGTGCTGTTTTATTTACGGTATAGTGTTTTTTACTTTACACATTGCGTAATATTACTGCGGACGAAGCGCCAGTTATGTCACAACACACCCGAGCACTGAATCGACAGGATTATAAAACTCTGACGCTGGCCGCCCTCGGCGGGGCGCTGGAGTTTTATGACTTCATTATCTTTGTCTTCTTCGCCGCCGTCGTCGGCGAACTGTTCTTCCCCGCCGATATTCCGGAATGGCTACGTCAGGTACAGACCTTCGGTATTTTCGCCGCGGGTTATCTGGCGCGTCCTCTTGGCGGCATTATCATGGCCCATTTTGGCGACCTGGTCGGTCGCAAGAAAATGTTTACGCTTAGCATTCTGCTCATGGCGCTGCCGACGCTGGCGATCGGTCTGCTGCCGACTTATGCCTCGATGGGCATCGTTGCGCCGCTGCTATTACTGCTCATGCGTATTTTACAAGGGGCGGCGATTGGCGGCGAAGTGCCGGGCGCCTGGGTCTTTGTAGCCGAACATGTCCCGGAAAAACGCATCGGTATCGCCTGCGGCACCCTGACCGCGGGGTTGACCGTTGGGATCCTATTAGGTTCGGTGGTGGCGACGCTTATCAACACCAGCATGACGCCGCAGGGTATCCACGACGGCGGCTGGCGTATTCCTTTCCTGCTGGGCGGCGTTTTTGGCCTGGTGGCGATGTACCTGCGTCGTTGGCTACAGGAGACGCCGATATTTCTTGAGATGCAACAGCGCAAAGCGCTGGCGCAGGAGTTGCCGGTGAAGGCGGTGGCGCTTAAGCACCAGAAGGCCGTCATCGTTTCGATGTTGCTCACCTGGCTGCTTTCCGCCGGCGTGGTGGTAGTGATCCTGATGTCGCCGGTCTGGCTGCAAAAACATTATGGCTTTGCGCCGGCGATTACCCTGCAGGCCAATAGCATCGCCACGATTATGCTGTGTATCGGCTGTTTACTCGCCGGTCTGGCGGCAGACCGATTCGGCGCCAGCCGCACTTTTATTGTCGGTAGTCTGCTGTTGGCGGCCGCCAGTTGGGCCTTTTACCACCTTTCCGGCGCCAGCCCGCAGCGGCTGTTCCTGCTGTATGGCACGGTTGGATTGTGCGTCGGCGTGGTGGGGGCGGTACCTTACGTAATGGTGCGAGCCTTCCCGGCGGAAGTGCGTTTCACCGGCATCTCGTTTTCCTACAATCTGTCATACGCCATTTTCGGCGGCCTGACGCCGATTGCCGTCACCATGTTGATGGGGGTCTCGCCGATGGCGCCGGCCTGGTACGTACTGGCGCTGTCTCTGATGGGGCTGGGTTTAGGTATCTGGCTGCGTCAGGGGTTGACGACGCAGGCGGTTTTACCGCAAGGAGAACTGCAGCGTTAAATTTAACGCCGCCGCCCGGTTTGCGGGCGGCGGCAGGCCATTAGCGTGGTTCGCCAATCGGCAGAACGGTGCGCCCGAACTGCTCGTTCAACACTTCGCCCATCGCCAGGTAAATAGCGCTCGCGCCGCATACCAGGCCAATCCAGCCGGCAATTTTAACAATGCCTTCGTTATCGACCAGGTGGCCAATCGCCAGCAGCGCGAACAGCACCGTGAGGCTCAGGAAGACGAACTGCAGCATGCGCGCGGCTTTCAGCGTGCCGAAGAACATGAACAACGTAAAGATACCCCACAGGCCAAGATACATGCCCAGGAAATGCGGGTTCGGCGCATCAGCCAGACCCATTTTCGGCATCAGGAGGATCGCGACCAACGTCAGCCAGAAGGAGCCGTAGGACGTAAAAGCGGTTAAACCAAAGGTGTTGCCTTTTTTATACTCGAGCAGGCCGGCAAAAATTTGCGCAATGCCGCCGTAAAAAATGCCCATCGCCAGGATAGCTACATCGAATGCGAAAAGGCCGCTATTCGCCAGGTTAAGCAGAATAGTGGTCATGCCAAAGCCCATAAGGCCCAGCGGTGCCGGATTAGCCAACTTAGTGTTGCCCATAATTCCTCAAAATAATGATTAGAAAGGGAAGCATTACCCCGCCGCTTGCGGTGGGGCGCGGCATAATAATGAGGCGCGTGGTTACTGTCTATGATCTGGCGGGGTATTTTTCAGCAATTTACCTTACGCCGCGATAATCGCGAACTCTTCGCCGAACATGTGCGATATCCGATGAATATGTTCTTATTTACTATTTATGTTTTGTATGAGTTATGGCGACTATTTTGCCCGGCTGGCGTGTTGTTTACTCTCGCGTCTGTGTTTTGCCATAAAAATTTTTTTTGGCTTGCCCCTTGATGAAAACCAGGGCGACCCCATCTTGTAGTCAACCGCAGTGAAGAACCTGAAAAAAAATGATGTCAGGGCAGTTGAAACCGCACGTTTCGCCCTTATTACAGGTTCACAACCACATGTTGATCGAATTTTTAGTGGAGACGTTTAGATGGGTAAAATTATTGGTATCGACCTGGGTACTACCAACTCTTGTGTAGCGATTATGGATGGCACTACCGCTCGCGTGCTGGAGAACGCCGAAGGCGATCGCACCACGCCTTCTATTATTGCCTATACCCAGGATGGTGAAACTCTGGTTGGTCAGCCGGCTAAACGTCAGGCAGTGACAAACCCGCAAAACACCCTGTTTGCGATTAAACGCCTGAT
Organism: Klebsiella sp. 141161; assembly: GCF_050600815.1. Taxonomy (NCBI): domain Bacteria; kingdom Pseudomonadati; phylum Pseudomonadota; class Gammaproteobacteria; order Enterobacterales; family Enterobacteriaceae; genus Klebsiella; species Klebsiella sp. 141161. The sequence continues at coordinate 130,094 of NZ_JAQIRN010000006.1, forward strand.
TGGTCGCCGCTTCCAGGATGAAGAAGTTCAGCGTGACGTTTCCATCATGCCGTACAAAATCGTTGCCGCAGATAATGGCGACGCGTGGCTTGATGTGAAAGGCACCAAAACCGCACCGCCGCAGATTTCTGCTGAAGTGCTGAAGAAAATGAAGAAAACCGCTGAAGATTACCTGGGTGAGCCGGTAACTGAAGCTGTTATCACCGTACCTGCGTACTTCAACGATGCTCAGCGTCAGGCAACCAAAGATGCCGGCCGTATCGCGGGTCTGGAAGTCAAACGTATCATCAACGAACCGACTGCCGCTGCGCTGGCTTACGGTCTGGATAAAGAAGTCGGCAACCGTACTATCGCGGTATACGACCTCGGTGGCGGTACCTTCGATATCTCTATTATCGAAATCGACGAAGTTGACGGCGAAAAAACCTTCGAAGTTCTGGCAACCAACGGTGATACACACCTGGGTGGTGAAGACTTCGATACTCGTCTGATCAACTACCTCGTTGACGAGTTTAAGAAAGAGCAGGGCATTGACCTGCGCAACGACCCGCTGGCGATGCAGCGTCTGAAAGAAGCCGCAGAAAAAGCGAAAATTGAGCTGTCTTCCGCTCAGCAGACCGACGTTAACCTGCCGTATATCACCGCAGACGCGACCGGTCCGAAACACATGAACATTAAAGTGACTCGCGCGAAACTGGAAAGCCTGGTTGAAGATCTGGTTAACCGTTCCATCGAGCCGCTGAAAGTTGCCCTGCAGGATGCCGGTCTGTCCGTTTCCGATATCAACGACGTGATCCTCGTTGGTGGTCAGACTCGTATGCCGATGGTGCAGAAGAAAGTTGCTGAGTTCTTTGGTAAAGAACCGCGTAAAGACGTTAACCCGGATGAAGCTGTGGCTATCGGCGCAGCGGTTCAGGGTGGTGTACTGACTGGTGAAGTTAAAGACGTTCTGCTGCTGGACGTTACCCCGCTGTCGCTGGGTATTGAAACCATGGGCGGCGTGATGACCGCGCTTATCAGCAAAAACACCACGATCCCGACCAAGCACAGCCAGGTGTTCTCTACTGCGGAAGACAACCAGTCCGCGGTAACCATCCATGTGCTGCAGGGTGAGCGTAAACGCGCTTCTGATAACAAATCTCTGGGTCAGTTCAACCTGGATGGTATTAACCCAGCGCCGCGCGGTATGCCGCAGATCGAAGTAACCTTCGATATCGATGCTGACGGTATCCTGCACGTTTCCGCGAAAGATAAAAACAGCGGTAAAGAGCAGAAGATCACCATCAAGGCTTCTTCCGGTCTGAATGAAGAAGAAATTCAGAAAATGGTTCGCGAAGCGGAAGCTAACGCTGAATCTGACCGTAAGTTCGAAGAGCTGGTTCAGACCCGTAACCAGGGCGACCATCTGCTGCACAGCACTCGTAAGCAGGTTGAAGAAGCAGGCGACAAACTGCCGGCTGATGACAAAACTGCAATCGAGTCTGCGCTGACCGCACTGGAAGCTTCCCTGAAAGGTGAAGACAAAGCGGACATCGAAGCGAAGATGCAGGCGCTGGCCCAGGCTTCCCAGAAGCTGATGGAAATCGCTCAGCAGCAGCACGCTCAGCAGCAGGCTGGCGGCGCTGACGCTCAAGAGAACAGCGCGAAGGACGACGATGTTGTCGACGCTGAGTTCGAAGAAGTGAAAGACAAAAAATAATCGCCCTTTGAACGGGTAAAACACTGGCACGGGCGAAGAGGTTTCCTCTCCGCCCGTGCACGCATGTTAAGGGGCTGAAAAACACCAATGGCAAAGCAAGATTATTACGAGATTTTGGGCGTTTCCAAAACAGCGGAAGAGCGTGAAATCAAAAAGGCGTATAAGCGCCTGGCCATGAAGTATCACCCGGACCGTAACCAGGGTGACAAAGAGGCCGAAGCCAAATTTAAAGAAATCAAAGAAGCGTATGAAGTCCTGACTGATGCCCAGAAACGTGCAGCCTACGATCAGTACGGCCACGCCGCGTTTGAACAAGGCGGCATGGGCGGCGGCGGTTTCGGCGGCGGCTTCGGCGGCGGCGCGGATTTCAGCGATATCTTTGGCGACGTGTTCGGCGATATCTTCGGCGGCGGTCGTGGCCGTCAACGCGCGGCGCGCGGCGCAGATTTACGTTACAACATGGAATTAACGCTGGAAGAAGCGGTCCGTGGCGTCACTAAAGAAATCCGCATCCCGACGCTGGAAGAGTGCGATGTTTGCCACGGCAGCGGCGCCAAATCCGGCACTCAGCCGCAGACCTGTCCGACCTGTCATGGTTCCGGTCAGGTCCAGATGCGTCAGGGATTCTTTGCCGTTCAGCAAACCTGTCCGCACTGTCAGGGGCGCGGTACGCTTATCAAAGATCCATGCAACAAGTGTCACGGTCACGGTCGCGTTGAAAAAACCAAAACACTGTCGGTGAAAATCCCGGCTGGCGTCGATACCGGCGATCGCATTCGTCTGGCTGGCGAAGGTGAAGCCGGCGAGCATGGCGCTCCGGCGGGCGATCTGTACGTTCAGGTTCAGGTCAAACAGCACGCGATCTTCGAGCGTGAAGGGAATAATCTGTACTGCGAAGTACCGATCAACTTCACCATGGCTGCGCTTGGCGGCGAGATTGAAGTACCGACGCTGGATGGCCGCGTTAACCTGAAAGTGCCTGGCGAAACGCAAACCGGCAAACTGTTCCGCATGCGCGGCAAGGGCGTGAAGTCCGTACGCGGCGGCGCTCAGGGCGATCTGCTGTGTCGCGTGGTGGTGGAAACGCCGGTGGGTCTTAACGATAAGCAGAAGCAATTGTTGAAAGAGCTGCAGGAAACTTTCGGTGGTCCGACGGGTGAGAAAAACAGCCCGCGTTCCAAAAGCTTCTTCGATGGCGTAAAAAAATTCTTCGATGATTTAACGCGTTAATTGCGTTAAATTACGTTATTAGCACAAGCCTGAACATCCTGTTCAGGCTTTTTTCTGCCCTAGCCTCAGCCTTGAATAGAGACGCTATACTTTGTTTAGCATGTCCGGGTTTGATTTATTTTGAGTATTATCTATATTGCTTTTTTCGATAAAAGAGGCTGACAGTGGATGGGATCGAAAGGTGCCAATAAGGGCTTTGATTATAATTTAATCAAGGTTCTTGACGCTGTCATTTCGGCAGGTAATGCCGCGAAGGCGGCGAAAAAATTGGCCATTACTCCTGCCGCGGTCTCTCTGGCATTAAGACGACTACAAAACTTCTATCATCAGGAGCTGTTTGTCAGAAGTAAAGATGGTTTACTGCCAACAGCGAAAGCACTCGAGATCCACCATAGTTTTCGCCAGGCCATGTTGCTTGTCGATAATACCTTTCTGACAGAAAACAAGGATGATGATACCCGGATTACGATCCTTGGTAGCGACTTCATCGAAAGTTATTACCTTTCCCAACTGTACGGCAGCGCGCTTTTTGAACAGGGCGTGATCAATCATTTTTCATCCCGCAATATTAGCCGCGATAAAGCTAAAGAGCTTCTACTGACGGCACAATGCGATTTATCGATTGGTTCTGAGCCGTTGGTTGAACCTGGGCTCGATAATCAAATGATTGATAGCTTCAGAAATTTCGTCTGTATTTGTGCCAAGGGTCATTTGTTCAGCGAACTGTCGCAGCTTTCTTTACATCAGTTCTACTCTTCCCGCCATGCCATGTATCAACCCGGCATTTCTTCTCCTTCCATCATCACTGATAACGGATTATTTAAAGATGATGTTTATTATGACGGTTCACGTACCATGGGCTATTGCAGCGATTCTATCACCGGACTGGTTGGCATGGTAGAAAGAACCGCGTTGATTGCATTATTGCCTTTAAAGCTGGCGCTATTTTATAAAAATCAGCGTAAATACGATATAAATTTTATCCAACCACCACCTGAATTGATGTTTAAGTCCGTGCAGGTTTATGCTTCATGGAACAAAAATAGTAGAAATATATCAGCGATAAATGAAACAGTTTCCATGTTACATACGCTGTCATCATTCAGACGGTAAGTTCCATCATCTTACCGTCATTAATATGATGTGGTTAGTCTTGATATTCTTTGATTACCTTTCCCCAGTTACGCCACTTACACTCCTGATGAATCTTTTTTTACTTTAGTTATGCAGGAGCGATTATGTCTATACCTAATCATTTAGAAACAACGGAAGTTGTATTACTGGAAGTAGAGATACTTCTGACCATTATTTCTATCGGCGCCTGGGGGGGATTCGTCAGTTTCCTTCTCCGTAAAAATAAGGAGGACAGTGGCGAAGCACATCAGGGAATTATGAACTGCCTGACCCAGGTGGTGATATCTTGTTTTACCAGTTTTCTCCTTAGCGCTATCGCTATCGAAAAAGGATTTAGCTTTAATATGGTGCTGTTAGCCGCAGGGTTAGGCGGTGTTTTTGCCGGTCCAATTTTAAAAATACTGGGTGAGAAAGTAAAAAATACGCTTGGCGGTACTAAGCTCAAGTAGTATTACTACGTAATAAAAGGCTCATCCTTGAGTCTTTTATTACAGATTAGTGCGCCTCAACTATGTCACCCGGTTTTTAAGCCAGCCGTAAATGAACTCTTCATTTTGTCGATGATTCTCGCTGATCTCCAGGTAATAAGCCCCCTGGCTGCAGTTTAGCGCTTTGACTAACACCTGTTCTCCTTCTTTACCTCGTCGCGTTAAATAGCAATTCAGCGCATTCAGGGTTCGCGGGCCAATGTTGCCATCTGTTTTTATATCCGGGTAGTATTGCTGCTCGCGATTCATCACGTTAAGCCAGCGCTGTAGCCACATACAGGGGTGGTGAGGACCAATATTCACTGCCGCGTCGCACAGCTCAAATGCTACTGACCAGGAGAGTTGCGATACCTGCTCAAAGCCGGGTTTGATCCAGTAATCGGTCTCCAGAATCGCATAGGCCTCATTGTGAGAAAGTTCGCTCATCTTTCCCTGGTAACCGTGCGCTCGCGCCGTTGCTTCTGTGATGCCCCAGTTAGTCTCGCCGCCTTTATCCTTAGGATTGGCGCTATAGCCGCCTTCCAGTCCGAGGATTCCATCAATAATTGGATTCATTTTATTCTCCCTGAATTAATGAATGTGCATGTACATCATTGTACCCAGCGTGACGGAAAAGACGGTGGTTAGCGCCGCCAGCGTTTTACGGAAAAACTGCTTTCTGACTTTTGGTTTCCTGGGCTCGACTTTTTCAATGGTAATGTCTTTGTTGACCTGCAGCCCCTGGCGCGGGATGGTAATGAAAAGATCGTTTATACCGAGTGCTTTGAGATCTCGTCTGATTAAATACAGTATCTGCGTTAGATTGGCATCATTCACAAAATGACTTCTGCTACCCCATAACTCATTGGTGATTTTCTGCCGTTCGATAATCTCCAGATGAGCGTTTTCAATAATGAAACTAAGACATTTAGAACGCATTGCCGTCATTCGAATAACTTGCGAATTTGAGCTCGTTCTTAGTTCATATTTCTGTTCGTTGTAGATGCAGTTGTTATTGATGAGATAAGTTTTCATAACGTCTTCCTTTAGATTTGCACATCCTGATTGTCGTCGATGAATATATTGCACAAGAAATGGCTTAATCCATTTTTTGTCATCGGTTTTATTGTAGTGTTGTTTGTTGGGGAGACCTCTGTCACATAATCTCATGTAAGTTAAATGACAATTAATTACTATCTAAATTATATTTAATATGCTGTTTGTTTTTTATCCTTCAGGTAGGTTTGATGGCCTCTCTGACCCGATGATGTCGTGCTGATGTTCCTCATTGAGGTCTCAGTGAAATAATTATTTGGCGTTGATTAATTGCTGATGCTTTGTGATTAGCCAATTTTTCATGAGTCATGGATTATTGGTCTCGCAGAACGAACTGCGATAATTTTTAAACTTAAAAGGAAATTTAAAATGGCTACCAGCAAACTGATTAAAGGCGATACTCTTACCGAAACCAGCAACGCCGCTGATGGTTTTAATCCAGCAACTGAAGTGAGCAACTATAGCTATACTTCAGCGCGTGTCGCAAAGCCGGTCTATAACAAATATAAAGCAGCAACCACGAAGCCGAAGGTATTTGGCTATTATACCGACTGGTCTCAGTATGATGGTCGTCTGGAAGGGGATGACTCTAAAGATAACCGCGGTCGCGGCTATGACCTGACCAATATCTCACCGACCGCTTACGATAAAATTATTGTCGGCTTCGTTGGCGTGACTGGTTTCCATAAAATTGATGGCCAGTATCGCGACGTGGTGGCCGAAGGCGCTGAGAAGTGCGGCAAAGTCAAATATGAACCAACCTTCCTGGATCCGTGGGGCGACTTCCAGTCCTACATTAACGTTGGTCACAGCGTCAGCGGCTGGGATGTCGATCCGAAAACCGTAACCCAGGAGAACACCAAAGGCCTGCTCGGTGGCCTGCGTGACCTGCAGGCGAAAGCCAAACAGCAGGGCCACAACCTGGTGCTGTCCATGAGCATCGGCGGCTGGACCATGAGTAACGGCTTCCATGAAACCGCGGCATCTGATTCCGCACGTAAAACCTTCGCTAAAGGCGTGGTGAAGCTGTTCAAACAGTTCCCGATGTTCAGCGAAGTGGATATCGACTGGGAATACCCGAATGCCGAAGGCGCGGGCAACCCTTGCGGCCCGGAAGATGGCGAAAACTACGCCCTGCTGATTGGCGAACTGCGTAAGCAGCTGGATTCCGCCAACCTGAGCAACGTGAAAATCTCCATTGCCAGCTCCGCGGTGGTGAAGACTTTCGATTATTCCAACGTCAAAGCGCTGATTAAAGCTGGCCTGTACGGCATCAACCTGATGACCTATGACTTCTTCGGCACCCCGTGGGCGGAAACCGTTGCTCATCACACTAACCTAAAGGCGCTGGAAGAGGGCGGCTGGGGTGTAAACACTATTGTGGAACATCTGCTGTCTGAAGGTTTCCCGGCCGAAAATATCAACATTGGTTATGCCGGCTATACCCGTAACGGCCGTAACGTTGAGCTGGAGTCGCTGTCTCCGCTGAAAGGTACCTATAACCCGGGTAACGGGGATACCACGGGTACTTTCGAGTCCGGCACTAATGAATGGTATGACGTGATCTACAACTACCTGGATCTGGAAAACCAGAAGGGCCGTAACGGCTTCAACGTTTATACCGATCAGGTTGCTGACGCTGACTATCTCTACAACCCAGAATCCAAACTGTTTATGTCGCTGGATACGCCGCGCACCGTGAAAGCCAAAGGCGAATACGCGGCGAAGCTGGGTCTGGGCGGCATGTTCACCTGGACTATCGACCAGGACAACGGCGTGTTGGTCAATGCGGCGCGTGAAGGGCTGGGTTATGAAATTGAGTCAGAAACTATCGATATGGATCCGTTCTACTTCGACGGCATCAACGTTGAAAAAGATGAATCTGCTGAAGACGATAAGAAAACGGACGTCAACCATGCGCCGAAAGCGGCTATTGAGCTGCTGGTAGTGGGCGGTTCTACCGTTCAGCTGTCCGGCGCCGGTTCTTCCGATGAAGATAAAGACGAGTTGACCTTTAGCTGGGGCGTACCGTCTGAAATTAACGTCGCGGATAAAACGGCGGAAGTGATTGAGTTCGTCGTGCCTGAGGTAAGTGCGAAGACGGCGTTCCAGTTCACTCTTTTCGTACGTGACTGCTACAACGAACCTTCAACTCAACAGCGTTTTGTACTGACTGCGGTTCCGGCTGCTGCCCAGGTTGAACCAACACCGGCTGATGAAGAAGATGAAACCGACGTGATTCCGGTTCCCGACGAGGATACCAAACCGGCTGAAGATGACTCCTCTTCCGATGAGGCGGCTGACCATGATGCGCCATATGCGCTGTGGGATGCTAACACCGTATACGGCGCAAGCTGGGGTACCTTCGAAATTGTTAGCTGGAATGGTCACAACTACCAGGTGAAATGGTGGTCCCAGGGCGAACAGCCTGACCTGAACTGCGGTCAGAGCGGCACATGGACTGACTTAGGCGCCTACTAATACATCTCTCTTTTAATGGCGTATTGGGCTCTATAGCAAAGCCCCGGTTTACCGGGGCTTTTTTCCACCAGGGAATGAGGAATCGAGTTGATGACCGTTGTAATTAAAAATAGCCAGATTGATGTGAATAGTTGGTACCAGAAAGTCACGTTAACCTTCACAAACGAAAGTAATCGAACTGTTGATCTGAACCAGGCGGCGATTAGCTTTACTGCCTCCGGACATCCGGATCCGTGGGGGAATACGGGAGGCACGCTGAAAGGGGATCGTTCATTAACGTTGCGTGACACCGCCCAGGGAACCCTGGAATTCAATGAAATCATTATAAACAACAGCAGCGAGCTGCTACTGCCGGCTGGGGAAAGCGGTACTCTATTCTTTAGCCTGGCAGCCACCCAGGTACCGGTAAAATTATCTACCTTCGCTCTGACTCTGGCGGCTTCCGATAGCGATGACGCCGCTGATGAGCTTGAACCAGTCCCTGAAGCGCCCGCCGATGATTCAGCTGATGAGGTTGAACCAGAACCTGAAACGCCCGCCGATGATTCAGCTGATAAGGTTGAACCAGTACCTGAAGCGCCTGCGGATGATTCAGCTGATGAGGGTGAACCAGAACCTGAAACGCCCGCCGCCGACGCGATTACCGGTACAGGACTGACCCTGGTTTCCGGAGAGGTGAACGCGTCCAGCTGGTATCAACGCATGGCCCTGACGTTGACGAATCAGTATTCGCAGTCTGTCGATATTAATCAGCTGAAATTAGGCTTCACCGCGACAGCGCATCCCGATCCGTACAGCCCATTTAGCGGTACCATGCTGGGTAACCAGGCGGTAACGCTGGCCAGCGACGGTGGCTGGCCGACAGAAAAAAATACCATCACCATCAATAACGACGGCGAGTATCTGTTGGCTGCTGGCAAATCGGCGGTACTGGAGTTTTATCTTTCGGCCACACAAACGCCCGTCGTGCTGAGTGACCTGACGGCGACGCTGGCGCATGACCCGGGACGCCAGGGACAAATTATTGTTCAATTCCCGGCGCAGGCGCAGAGCACCTTGCTGAAGCCGGAAATTGAGCTGCGGTACTCTGATGGCCGTCAGCAGCGCTTCGCCGGGGAATGGGGCGCGACGCTAACCATCGGCGATCTGAGCGCCGGAAGCTACGGTATTACGGTACTGGAACTGTGTAACGACGAGATGAGAATTTCGCCCGTGACAGAAAGCTATACGCTGGAACTTGCTTCAGGTAACGCCGTTGAGCGTTGTCAGATTGCTTATCAGCCAGCGGTGACCTTTGCCGCGATCGAGTTGCTGCTGGCGGACGATGAACTGGAAGGCGCGGAAGTCGTTGTTGAGCTATGGTCGGAGGCGGGCGTGTGCGAAAGAACACTGACGCTGATGGCGAATCAACCGCAGCGCGTTACCCAGCTCCTGGCGAATCATCAATATGCTATCTGCCTGCAGCCGACGACCATGAACAACCAGTTGCTCACGACCGCAGCGCAGCCTGCAACCATTGTGCCGAAGGTCGGCATGACGATGCAGGTGAACGTAGCATTACAAAAAACGCCCGTTGCGAGCGACGCCTTTGTTGAGGTCGCGGTAACGGTATTAGGCTTACCACAGGGGACGGCCGCGCAGCGCTATCGTTTCTGCTGCGGCGGCTATCAGTATAGTTTCGTGCTGGAAAGCGATACTCGTCAGCAGAAACTACCGCTGCGTTTATCTGCCGGGGAATATAGCGTACAGGTAGCGGATGTATATATCGCCGGTACGCCTTGGCGTTGCGACGTCAGCGCGCCATTGCGTTTACTACAAAGCGTCAATAACGTCGCGCTTGAGTTTATCCAGGGCGTTCCGCTGCAGGTAAAAGGCTGGCCGAATTATCTGGCGCACGGCGGCGTGACGGTGAATGCGGCAGAGACGACCGATCTGTATCGCAATGTGCCTTGCAGCGCGCTGTTTAAATACGATGGTTTTGATGGCGGCGGCGATCCGATTCCGGCGGCGGAAGTGGACAGCAATGGCGATGGTTTCCTGGATTATGCTTCGCTACCGATCCACAAAACCGTGCCGCTGGTTCGCGAGATAGAAGCCGAAGCGGGTCGCGCGGTGATGCCGGTGATGGTGGTCTATACCGCCAATGCCAGCGGCGGCAGCGCGGTATCGGATCTGCAGGATGAGCAGCGTTTACGCAACCACTTTGGTAACTTCATTACCCAGTGTCTGGCGGCACAATCCTGGAAAGATGACCAGCATCCGGTTCCGGCAACCTTCGTCCTGAATCCGGACTTCCTGGGCGCTATGCAGCAGGAGCCTTATGGCTATACCGCGTTGCGTAAAGCCAATAGCGTGCAGGTGAATGTACAACTGGCGGCGGCGATCAATGCGCTCCCTGCGATTCCAGGTTTCAGCGCGCCGGCGCTGCCGACCTTCAGCAACGATTTGTATGGCTACGTACAGGCGATTAACTATATCGTTCGCCAGTTCGCGCCTGATATCGCTTTTGGCTGGCAGACCAACGTTTGGGCGACGGGCACGGCAGATTGGCTGCTGCGCGCCAACGCCGCACCGCGTGAACAAGGGGCGGCGATTGCTGAATTCATTAATGAATTGGGCGTATACAGCGGCGATTATGCGCCAGACTTTATCGCATTTGATAAATTCGAACGCGACTGCTTCAGCCCGGATGCCCTGGCCCACTACGGCTGGAACGCCAGCTGCTGGTTTAACTATCTGGGCATGGTGAAGGAGGCCGCCAGAGCGTTGCAAAAACCGGCGATGCTGTGGCAGATACCCGGCGGCCATATGCCGACGGTTGCGGAAGGGACCAGTAAAATCGCTGCGGCGCATTTTGCATCCGGCGGTACGTTCTTCATGGGGGACTCGCGGATTGGCAGCGATATCAATGCCATTACCCCGGCGCTGTTAAATACCGCGGTGAACAGCACGACGTATGGTGTTGCGACGGTGGGGGATTTTCTGCGCCAGGATGAGGGATACGATTGGAGCCAGATGCAGGCGCTAAATCTGCCGGACTATAACGTTTTTGCCGTGCTGTGGGGCGGCGGTTCGACGGTCAGTATCACCACTATTCATTCCAACGGTGAAGATGGCGGTTGGCTGGCGGAGAAAATGGCGGAGTACTACGCGGCCCCGCGATATTTTAGTTAATTGATCTTTATTTCATGTAGCGTAAAGGCGGTGATTCAGTGGAGGTACTATTCTGGATCGCCGCCTTTTCTCTTTCTTGTTATATCATAAGAAATAATTTCATTTGTTATAGTGTGTAATGTTAAAAATGCTTAATAATATTTTGAGATCTTTGTTGGTTATTTGTTTGAGGATTATCTTATTTGATTAATGATTGATTATTTGTGCTTTCATTATACATTTATTCTATATTTAGTATTTATTTATTATTAATTGCAGGCTAACTAATGTGCGTATATCTTTATTTCTCATATGATTATGGATTTTTAATGAAGATATAATGAAATTAAATGGTTTCGAAAATGATAATGAGAATGCCTTGCACTCATATATTTTCTCCCAGCAGGCTAAACCTCATGCGGCGATTGATGCTTTATTTTCTGCACTCTTGCCCTTCGGCAAACCTTTCGTCGTGCAACCGGGTGAAGAGTTTTCGCTGTATACGAAACAAAGTAGCCGCATTGTGTTGCTGGAGTCCGGTATCTTCTCAATTTGCCGCAGCGACAGAGGGCTGAATGTGTTGTCGGTTTTTGCCCCGTCAATCGCAGGACTGATTGATAGCTACGGTCTGACTTACGATGTTCCCACTCGCCCGGAACATTTTTTGATTGCGGAAACAGAATGCTGTGGTCGCGCGGTTTCGCTAGCGGATTTTATTAAGGTGACGGACGAATGCAATCTTTGGCACGATGTGGCTCGTTTTCTCGCCTATCGTCTGATGGTGATGAACGTTCGCGATCGGGAACTGGTTGGCGTTGACTCTTATCTCAAGGTTCGTGCGTTATTAATCGAAATTGCCGCCTATAGCGACGAATATCGCCAGAGCATTAATGTCCTGAATTTTATTCAACGACGAACCGGAATATCACGAAGCCGTACCATGAAGTTACTTTCTGAATTGAGGAAGGGCGGTTATATCAATATAGATGGTGGGCGTTTGTTAGGGGTTAAGAAACTACCGTTGGCTTACTAATTGCCGCTTTAAATAACAAAGTAAATAAATTATTTGCTGCAAAAACATGTAGTTAAGATGAGTCCTATAAAAACAGCCATTGTAGATTGCAACTCCCTGGCCAATTTATAATAATTAAATAACGGCAGAAATTTACTTCCCATTAGCGCTTATAAATCAGTGCAGGGCTTGCTATTCATTGAATATAGTATTTCTGTACGCTACAACTTTTAACGTTTTTTGCGCCCGGTACCAGCAAGAGATCTCTGTGAAGAGGGCTCGGTACTAAAATTCGTTATTAATTCTATTTTCGACTTGTGTATTTAAAAGGTTATTTATGAAAAAACATCTTTTAGCGATGGCAATAACCGCCATGGCGGCGGGCGGTATGACCTGCGCAGCTAATGCGGATACTTCGACGGTTTCCGGCGGTACGGTGAATTTTACGGGGCAGGTTGTGAATGCTGCATGCTCCGTTTCTGCTGACTCTATCGATCAGACCGTAATCCTGAGCCAGGTTCGCACCAGCAAACTGACGGCATCTGGAATGGTTGCCAATCAGAAAGAAGATTTCTCAATCAAACTGGAGGACTGCGACACCACGGTCAGCCAGAACGCGGCGGTTATTTTTAATGGTCAGCAGGACAGTACGCTCGCGGGTTCGCTGGCGAATACCGCTGGCGCGGGTGCGGCGACTAACGTTGCGCTGCAGTTATACGGCCCGGATGGACAGGTTCTGAATATCGGCGATACCTCCGGCACCATCACCCTGATTGATGGCGAAAACACCGTACCGCTGAGCGTGGATTATGTCGCTACCGGCGCGGCCACTGCAGGTAACGTTGCGGCGACCGCGACCTTCAGCATGGTCTATTCCTGATTGGTATCCGCATCTCCTCCGTTGCTGGCAGCGGAGGGATGCATTTCATCTCCTCCCTGGTTATCAAAAGAATGAGTACGCGAATTACCCCGATTTTATTTTCGTTATTGCTGCTGGCGGCGCTGGGAATGACTCAGTTGGCTCATGCTGGCGGTATCGCGCTGGGCTCGACCCGGGTTATTTATCCGCAGGGTGATAAGCAGGTCTCTCTGCCGGTAATTAACTCTTCCAGCAATAATGTATTTTTAATTCAGTCGTGGGTGTCGAACGCCGATGGCGGCAGAAGCGCCGATTTTGTCGTGACGCCGCCGCTGTTCGTCATTCAGCCGGGAAAAGAAAACCTGCTGCGTATTATGTACGTTGGCCCTTCGTTGCCGGAAGATCGCGAAAGCGTGTTTTATCTCAACAGCAAAGCCATTCCCTCGGTTAATAAAAGCAAGTTGGCGGCGAATTCGCTGCAAATCGCCACGCAAAGCGTTATTAAACTGTTTATTCGCCCTAAACATTTGCCCATTGCCTCGGTAGACGCGCCGGCGATGTTACGCTGTCAGCGTGCCAGCGAGCGTCTGAGCATCGCCAATCCTTCACCGTATTATGTTTCGCTGGTTGATATTCATGTTGGCGGGCAGAAATTGGCCAATGCGATGGTGCCGCCGAAAAGCGAGATAACCTTGCACGGCGGGGCAGGACAGGTGACTTTCCAGTCGATTAACGATTTCGGCGCCACTACGCCGCAGCAAACCTGTCTGAGCCAGTAAGATTGTGTTGAAACTCGATGTCACCGCTCGCCAGTTGACGGTGGGTAGACTGCCTGCGCTTATCAGCCTGGCTCTAATCTCGGCAAATGCGTTTATGCTGCCGCGCGGCTGGGCCGAAAACTATTTTAACCCTGCCTTTTTATCTGACGATCCGTCGAAAATCGCTGACCTTTCGCATTTTGAGGGTAACGGTCAGGCGCCGGGGGTTTATCGGGTCGATGTCTACCTTAATGGCGCATTATTGACGACGCGCGATATCGCTTTTCGGGCCAACAACCAGGCCGCCGATGGCTCAGGTCTGCGCGCCTGCGTAACGCCTGAAATGCTCAACGGCATGAACGTGAATCTAAGCGCCTTTCCACCGTTGGCGAAGGCCAGTGCCGGCGACTGCGTCGATCTTGCGGCGGCTATCCCGGCAGCCTCTACCGCTTTTGACTTTAGTCAGCAGCGGCTAAATATCAGCATTCCGCAGGCGGCGCTGAACAACCAGGCTCGAGGCTATATTCCGCCACAAAACTGGGATGAAGGTATTAATGCATTGTTGCTCAACTATACGTTTACCGGCGCGAATAGCCGGGACCGTAGCGCTGGCGGCACCAATAGCGACAACGACTTCCTCGGCCTCAATAGCGGATTAAATCTCGGCGCCTGGCGTTTGCGTGATTACTCGACATGGAACTACAACAGCGATAATCAGCAACATAAAAGCGACTGGCAGCACATCAGTACCTATGTGGAGCGTGATGTGGCGGCGCTAAAAGGCGAATTGACGGCGGGCGATAGTTATACCCCTTCTGGCGTTTTCGATAGCCTGCCGTTTCGTGGGCTCCAGTTGGCGTCTGATGACAATATGCTACCGGACAGCATGAAAGGCTTCGCGCCGACTATCCACGGCATCGCCAAAAGCAATGCCCAGGTGACGATTCGCCAGAACGGCTACACCATCGACCAGCGCTATGTATCGCCTGGCGCCTTCACCATTGACGACCTCTATCCGACCTCCTCCAGCGGCGATCTCAACGTTGAGATCAAAGAGTCCGACGGCAGCGTCTCCAGCTATAGCGTGCCCTATGCCGCCGTACCGGTTCTGCAACGCGAGGGGCGGGTGAAATATGCCGCCACCGCGGCGAGCTATCGCGGCGATAGCAGCCAGAAGCGGGAGATGAGTTTCGGCCAGGCGACCCTGATGTGGGGGTTGCCGCACGGCTTTACGCTGTACGGCGGAACGCAGTTTTCCTCCGATTACCGCGCGCTGGCGCTGGGAACTGGAGCTAACTTCGGTGACTGGGGGGCGATTTCCGTCGATCTTACGCAAGCCTACAGTACGCTGGCGGATGACAGCGAACACCAGGGGCAATCGCTGCGCTTTTTATATGCTAAATCGTTAAACGACCTGGGCACCCATTTTCAACTGTTGGGCTATCGCTACTCGACCTCTGGTTTTTATACGCTCGATGATACCGCGTGGAAGCAGATGTCCGGCAATAGCGGCCAGCAGGAGGATGACAGCGATCGCGATGTCGGCGATGACTACAACCTGTATTACACCAAACGCGGCAAGGTACAGATCAACCTCTCTCAGCAGTTCGGTCATTTTGGCTCACTGTACGTCACCGGTAGCCAACAGAGCTATTGGCACACCGATGAAACCAATAAATTACTGCAAATTGGCTACAGCGACACGCTGGCCGGGGTCTCGTGGAGCCTGTCATATAGCAGCAGCCGCGCCCCCGGCGAGGAGGAACGCGATCGGACGCTGGCGCTCAATATCTCACTACCGCTCAGCCAGTGGCTTAGCCACGGCGACGACATTACCCAACGGCGTCATAACGTTTATGCGACGTTCTCCACCAGTAGCGACGGGCACGGCGGCGTGACGCAGAATAGCGGTATCAGCGGCACGTTGTTGGATCAAAACAACCTGAGCTACAGCGTGCAGCAGGGCTATCAGAATCAGGGGGTTGGTGCGAGCGGCTCCGCCAGCCTCGAATACGACGGGGCAAAGGGCAACCTGAATGTCGGCTACAACAACAGCAACCATGGCGATTATCGGCAACTGAACTATGGCCTCAGCGGCGGCATGGTCGCGCATGCCCATGGTCTCACCCTCAGCCAGCCGTTGGGCGATACCAATGTCCTTATCGCCGTGCCGGGGGCTGGCGACGTCAATATTGAAGATCAGCCGGGGATCCACACCGATGGCCGCGGCTACGCGGTGGTGCCGTACGCCACTACTTACCGCCAGAACCGCATGGCGTTGGACGTCAATTCGCTAAAAGAAGATGTCGATATTGATGATGCGGTGATCAATGTGGTTCCCACCCAAGGAGCAATGGTGCTGGCGAACTTTACCGCACGGGTCGGCGAGCGCGCGCTGTTGACGCTAAACCATGACGGAAAACCGCTACCGTTCGGCGCCACGGTCTCTATTGCAGGCGTGGCTGAAGAAGGCATCGTTGGCGACGACGGCGAAGTATATCTCTCCGGTCTTAGCCCGCAGGGCACGCTGAAAGCGCAGTGGGGGCCACGGCCAGGCCAACAATGCCTCACCCATTATCATCTCCCTGACGTGAGCCAACCGCTGGCGCGTCAGCATCTGGAATGTCGCTAAATGAAGCTTGTCTCTTTTCTTTTTCTGTTAATGGGGCTGTTGCTGGCACGCGGTGGTCTGGCGGCCGTTTGCCAGAATACCAATGGCTCGCCTGCGACGGTCGATTATGACCTGACGACGACGCTGACGGCGGCGCAAAATCAGGCCGGTTCGACCACGCAGCTCAGCAAAAACCAGGATGTAAACGTACAGGCGATTTGTCCCGCCGGTTCTTCGGATTCCGGGCGGACGTATCGTTCGTATGTCGCTTCTTCATCGATAGTGGAAACCAACGGCGACTGGAAATATATGCAGCTGGATGGCACCTATCTTGAAGGGGCGATGCGCATCGAAGACTCGGCGGCCGGGGTGTTTTATCCTCCAATGGATTATGTCTATATGGGCTATGATGCCAACGTTAACAATGGCTCACCGTTTCCGGTACATGATTCAAATCTGGTTTTTCAACTTAAGGTTGTGAAGCCATTTATTGGCACGGTAAATATCGAGCCGAAGACCATGTTTAACGTCTATGTCACCACCACCGGGAACGATCCGCTGAGTACCGTGGTATACAGCATTGTCTACAGCGGCAGCGTGACCGTGCCGCAAAGCTGCGAGATTAATGCCGGGCAAACTATCCTCGTTGATTTTGGCTCGCTGTACAGCGGCGGTTTCAATCGCGCCGGAGAAAAACCAACCGGCGTCCGCAATAAAAGATTCACCGTGCCGGTGAAGTGCAGTGGGGTGGATTCACAGGTTAACCTGAGCCTGCGGCTGATAGCCACCGCCGATAGTCACTTAAGCCAGTCTATCGCCACCGATAATCCTGATGTTGGCGTGGTGGTCGAAAGCAGCGATGGCACGGTATTAACGCCCAATGACGCCAGCAGCGTCGAGCCTTTTACTACCGATCAAAACGGACAGGCGACCCTTTCCCTGCAAGCGTATCCGGTCAGCACCACCGGCCAGACGCCGGCGGAAGGCGCTTTTACCGCGTTGGCTAACTTACGGGTGGATTTCGATTAATGCGCCTGTTTCAGTACTTCATCTTACTTATCCTGCTGTGCGGTAACGGCTGCTACGCCGACGATAGCGGTTACAACCTGGAATTTACCGGCACGATTGTCGCGCAAACCTGCGATGTCGAAATTTCCAGCCTTAGCCAGAGTATCGATTTAGGTCAGTTCTCGGTGGCAGATTTTCCCTCCACCGGTACGACGACGAAGTTTAAACCGTTCAACATCAACCTGAAGAACTGCTCGCGCGGCATTACCGGCAGCAAAATCTGGTTTACCGGCACTGCCGACAGCGACAATCCGGCGCTGCTGGCGCTGAGCGACACCGGGATGGGTAGCGAAAAAATGCTGGCAGGCGGCGTTGGCGTGGAGATCCTTGATGAGGATCAGGATGCCGTCAGCATCAATAACACCAGTTCGGTGGTCTATCCGCTGAAAACGGGCCGCAACACCTTATCGTTTTATATTCGCTACAAATCTACCCGGCCAACCGTGACCTCCGGAAATGCGACGGCGGTGATGTATTTCGATCTGCAATATGAATAGGCGCGCGGCAATGATCAAACCACTGTTTTTCTGCTGTGGACTCCTTCTGGCGGTGAACGGCGCGCTGGCCCATGACGGTAGGGTCTATGTGACGGGCACGATTACCGACAACACCTGCACGCTATCGCCGGATTCCGAGAATATTCAGGTCGATATGGGAACCGTCAGCAACCGCCAGTTTTATCAAGCGGGGGCCGGCGCGGAGTGGCAGCCATTTTCGATCACCCTACAAAATTGCGGCAGCACCGCCAGCGGCGTGACGGTGAGCTTTAGCGGTACCAGCGACTCGCAAAGCGGCGATCTTTTCGCTTTGGATAGCGGGGCGAACGCGGCCTCCGGTATCGGGATTGCGTTATACGACAAGAACAAACAACAGGTAGCGCCGGGGGCGCAAAGCGATGTGCTCGCGCTAACCGCGGGCGCCGCGTCCGAACGTTTACAGTTTTATGCCCGCTATGTGGCTGATGGCGCTCCGGTGGCGCCGGGTGTAGCCGATGCTTCCGCGACTTTTGTGCTGAGTTATGAATAGACGACTTTTCTGCTGGTTTTGGCTCTGGCTGTTGCCCTTTGGGATAGGCCATGCGGGCGTGGTGATTGGCGGCACGCGTTTTATTTTTCACGCTGAGCGGACGACGCTGAGCGTTCCGCTGCGCAATACCTCGGAGAGTGACTGGCTGGTGGACAGCCACGTGCTGAGCGGTGGACGCTGGCCAGGCGCCGATGATTTGTCGACCCGTAAAACACCATTCGTGGTCACGCCGCCGCTCTTCTTATTACGTGCAGGGCAGGAGAACACGCTGCGCGTCGCGTGGAGCGGCGAGGCGCTGGCGCAGGATCGTGAAAGTTTGTTCACCCTGAGTATTGCCGCTATTCCATCGGGAAAAACCGGCGCCAATAGCGTGCAGATGGCTTTTCGCTCGGCGTTAAAGCTGATTTATCGGCCTGTAGGGCTAACCGGCGATCCACAGCAGGCTTATCGCCAACTGGCCTGGAACTTAACGGCGGATGGGCTGACGGTACGCAATGCTGGACCCTACTACATCACCCTCTTTTCCACCCGCGTCAACGGTAAGCCTATAGACGCCGCGGGGGTGGTCGCGCCGTTTTCTACCCGCCGTACATCGTGGTGTCGACAGGCGAAAAGCTGCGCCGTGCGCTGGCAAAGCCTCAACGATGCCGGGGGCGTAATGCCGCCTGTCACGGTAACGGCGCAACGGCGATGACGATTTTACTCTGCCCCTGCGGGCATCCCCTGAACTTAATAATGAGAACTCAATAATGCGCAAACTTTCCTGTAAATCGGCGGTGTGTATGGCGGTTGGCGGCGTCATCTCTTTTTCCGCGTTGGCCGTGGATACACAACCCGTTGCCAGCGATATTGGACCGGCCGCGGAAGCCTATATCGCCAGCCATCCGGATAAAGTCGGCGAAGCGGTGGCGACGTATCTGGCGGATCATCCGGAATTCCTTATCGCCGCCAGCGAAACGCTACATCAGCGTCAGCAGGTGGCCCAGAAGCAGGCTTATGCGCAGCTGGCGCTGCAGTACCGCTCTGAGTTGCTGAGCGATAGCTCTCCCTCTGTTGGCCCGGCGGATGCTAAAGCGGCGGTGGTGATGTTTTTTGACTACCAGTGTTCCTGGTGCAGCAAGATGTCGCCCGTGGTGGAAGAGCTGGTGAAATCGAATCCTGATACGCGTTTTATCTTTAAAGAGTTTCCTATCTTTTCATCCCGCTGGCCGGTGTCAGGTTTGGCGGCGAGGATCGGCGAACAGGTGTGGTTGAACGATGGCGGCGCGAAGTATTTGGCCTGGCATAATGCCCTGTACGCCACCGGCAAAGTGGAGGGGCAGCTAACCGAGAAGGAGGTTTACGCGCTGGCGTCGCATTATCTCACCCAGCCGCAAATGACGGCGGTAAAAACCGCCCAGCAGAGCGGGGCGGTGCATGACGCGCTGCTAAGTAATCAGGCGCTGGCTCAACATATGAATTTTTCCGGTACTCCGGCTTTTGTGGTGATGCCACAGGCTACCGCCCCGGATGCCGGGCGTATCTCGGTCGTGCCGGGCAGTACGTCGCAGGATGCGTTGCAGATGGCGATTCAGAAAGCTAAAGGTTAAGTCTCAGCGACCGGGGCGCGGACCCCGGTTACCTGCTTCCTCCGAACGAGGGTTTCGCGTATGCAGTCCAGGCACAGATGGTTAGTGTTGGCGGCCGTTCCACTGTTCGCCATCGGCGGCGTTCAGGCGCACTCTGCCGGTAATATCCAATTTTTTGGCAATGTTGTTACTGAAAGCTGCTGGAACGAAACGGAAAGTAGCGAGATTTTGTGCCAGCGCGCCGATCGTATCGAACGCCATGTGATCGTGGAAAATATCACGACATCGCTGGCCTCGGCTTACGCGACGGTAGAGAAAAGCTATCTCGATGCTGACAAGCAGCTCACCCTGCTACGGGTGGTCTATGATTAATGAGCGGACAAGATAGCTCGGAAAAAATGAGTGTAATGGCAATTTAAATCTGATTTTTTCGATGTGTTGTCGGCTGTATCATACTTTTATCGAGTTATTGACCAACAAGGTGAGAGTAAAAGTGAAACATCTGCAACGATTTTTCAGTAGCGATGCTTCCGGGGGCATTATCTTAATCTGCGCCGCCGCGCTGGCGATGATTATGGCCAATAGCGGCGTCACCAGCGGTCTGTATCATGCCTTTTTGGAGACGCCGGTGCAGCTGCGCGTTGGCGCGCTGGAAATTAACAAAAACATGCTGTTGTGGATCAACGATGCGCTAATGGCGGTGTTTTTCCTGTTAATTGGCCTGGAAGTGAAGCGTGAGATGATCCAGGGGGCGCTTGCCAGCCGCCGTCAGGCGGTGTTCCCGGTGGTCGCCGCGATTGGCGGCATGGTGGTGCCGGCGCTTATCTATTTAGCTTTCAATGCCCAGGATCCCGTTGCGCGGGAAGGGTGGGCGATCCCGGCGGCGACTGATATCGCCTTTGCGCTTGGCGTTTTGGCGCTATTAGGCAACCGTGTACCAACAGCGCTGAAAATTTTCCTGATGGCGCTGGCTATCATTGATGACCTCGGGGCGATCGTGATTATCGCGCTCTTTTATACCAACGATCTGTCGGTGCTATCGCTGGCGGTCGCTGCTGGCGCGATTGTGGTACTGGCGGCGCTCAATCTCAGCGGCGTACGGCGCACCGGTATCTATATCCTGGTTGGTGCGGTGCTATGGACGGCGGTACTGAAATCCGGCGTACATGCGACCCTGGCGGGGGTTATCGTCGGTTTTATGATTCCTTTGAAGGAGCAGAATGGCAAATCGCCGGCGAAACAGCTTGAGCATGTACTGCATCCGTGGGTCGCGTTTCTTATCCTACCGCTGTTTGCTTTTGCCAATGCCGGGGTTTCGCTGCAGGGCGTTACCTTCGCGGGGCTGACCTCGCTGCTGCCGCTTGGGATCATTGCCGGACTGTTTATCGGTAAGCCGCTCGGAATTAGCCTGTTCTGCTGGCTGGCGCTGAAGTTTAAGTGGGCCTCGTTGCCGCCGGGAACCCGCTTCCCGCAGATTATGGCGGTCGGCGTACTGTGCGGAATCGGCTTCACCATGTCGATTTTCATCGCCACGCTCGCTTTTAGCAGCGTGGATCCCGGATTGATCAACTGGGCTAAGCTGGGCATTCTGATAGGGTCTATCCTGTCTGCCGTCATCGGCTACATGATTCTGCGTAAGCGCGTAACGGATCTTACTCACAGCGTGTAACTTCATCGGGAGGGCCTGTGGGCCCTTCCGGACATATCAGGGAGGGATGTATGTCGCACATCAATTACAACCATCTGTACTATTTCTGGCACGTCTACCGTGAGGGCTCGGTTGTCGGCGCCGCCGAGGCGCTCTATTTGACGCCGCAGACGATCACCGGGCAGATAAAAGCGCTGGAAGAGCGCTTACAGGGGAAGCTCTTTAAACGCAAAGGACGCGGCCTGGAACCCAGCGAGCTGGGAGAGTTGGTGTTTCGCTACGCGGATCGCATGTTCACCCTGAGCCAGGAGATGCTCGATATCGTCAACTACCGCAAAGAGTCGAACCTGCTATTTGATGTCGGCGTCGCCGACGCGCTTTCCAAGCGATTAGTGAGCGGCGTTCTGGATGCGGCGGTAGTTGAAGATGAGCAAATTCACCTGCGCTGCTTTGAATCCACCCACGAGATGCTGCTGGAGCAACTGAGCCAGCATAAGCTGGATATGATTATCTCGGATTGCCCGATTGACTCCACCCAGCAAGAGGGGCTGTTTTCGGTGAAAATCGGCGAGTGCGGGGTGAGCTTCTGGTGTATGAATCCGCCGCCGGAAAAAGCGTTTCCCGCCTGTCTTGAGGAGCGTCGCCTGCTCATTCCCGGTCGCCGTTCAATGCTCGGGCGCAAGCTGCTGAACTGGTTTAATTCGCAGGGGCTGCAGGTGGAAATTCTCGGCGAGTTCGACGATGCGGCGCTTATGAAAGCCTTCGGCGCGGCGCATAATGCCATTTTTGTGGCGCCAACCCTCTATGCTCACGATTTCTATGCCGATGAGTCGATTGTCGAAATTGGCCGCATGGAGAACGTCATGGAGGAGTATCACGCTATTTTTGCCGAGCGAATGATTCAGCATCCAGCGGTACAGCGTATCTGCAATCGCGATTATTCATCACTGTTTGCGCAACCGCAAAGTTAAGTATCGGCAAACAACAGACATAAAAAAACCCGCTTTCGCGGGTTTCTTTAACAAAGTTCAGCAAGCGGGCGATTAAGCCAGTTTGTTGATCTGTGCAGTCAGGTTTGCTTTATGACGCGCAGCTTTGTTTTTGTGGATCAGACCTTTAGCAGCCTGACGGTCCACGATTGGTTGCATTTCGTTAAATGCTTTCAGTGCAGCAGCTTTGTCGCCAGCTTCGATAGCTGCGTATACTTTCTTGATGAAAGTACGCATCATAGAGCGACGGCTTGCGTTGTGCTTGCGAGCCTTTTCAGAC
Organism: Klebsiella sp. 141161; assembly: GCF_050600815.1. Classification (NCBI taxonomy): domain Bacteria; kingdom Pseudomonadati; phylum Pseudomonadota; class Gammaproteobacteria; order Enterobacterales; family Enterobacteriaceae; genus Klebsiella; species Klebsiella sp. 141161. The sequence goes on from NZ_JAQIRN010000006.1 coordinate 153,133, forward strand.
TGAACGGCGCGCTTCTTAGCTGATTTGATATTAGCCAAGGTCCAACTCCCAAATGTGTTCTATATGGACAATTCAAAGGCCGAGGAATATGCCCGTTTAGCCTTCTTTTGTCAATGGATTTGTGCAAATAAGCGCCGTTTAAGATAACGAGGCTTCATTACGTAGTGATGGCGCAAGATTCTACCAGCTTGTTGTAGTCGAATACAGTCTTTCCACCATAAAAATCGACGGCCGCGTATAGTTTTTCCTGCATTCTTACGCTGAGTGAATGAATTAGCAGGATCTTTCGTAATCGAGGTGCAATCGCTGGTTAACGTCGCCTGTTGTACAAGGTATACTCGGACGATTTTCACTGTTTTGAGCCAGACATGAAGCTGATACGCGGCATACATAATCTCAGTCAGGCCCCGCACGGGTGCGTGCTGACCATTGGAAATTTCGACGGCGTGCATCGCGGGCATCAGGCGCTGCTGCAGCGCCTGCGCGCAGAGGGCCGCCGGCTCGGTCTGCCGGTTGTGGTGATGATTTTTGAGCCGCAGCCGCTGGAGCTGTTTGCCGCCGATAAAGCGCCGGCGCGGATCACGCGGCTGCGTGAAAAACTGGGCTATCTGGCGGAAAGCGGTGTCGACTACGTGCTGTGTGTCCGTTTTGACCGGCGTTTCGCAGCGCTGACGGCGCAAGATTTTATTAGCGAGCTGCTGGTGCGCCAGCTGGGCGTACAGTTCCTTGCCGTGGGTGATGATTTCCGCTTTGGCGCTGGTCGTCAGGGGGATTTCTTGTTATTACAGAAGGCCGGGGCGGAGTACGGTTTTGACGTCACCAGCACCCAAACCTTCTGCGAAGGCGGCGTACGTATCAGCAGCACCGCGGTGCGTCAGGCGCTGGCCGATGATGACCTCGCGCAGGCGGAAAACCTGCTGGGGCATCCGTTTACCATTTCTGGCCGCGTCGTGCACGGCGATGAGCTGGGGCGCACCATAGGTTTCCCGACGGCGAACTTACCGCTGCGTCGTCAGGTTTCCCCGGTTAAAGGGGTCTTTGCGGTAGAAGTGGCAGGGCTCGGCGATAAGCCATTACCCGGCGTCGCCAACATTGGCACGCGTCCAACGGTCTCCGGCGTGCGACAGCAGCTGGAAGTTCACCTCCTGGACGTTGTAATGGACCTCTACGGTCGCCATATAGATGTAATACTGCGTAAAAAAATACGTAACGAGCAGCGTTTTGCGTCGCTGGATGAGCTAAAAGCGCAAATCGCACGAGATGAGTTAACGGCCCGCGAGTTCTTTGGGCTCACCAGGCAGGGATAATCCTACTGGTATTTATCAAACCGAAATAACGGAACCGAGAATCTGATGAGTGACTATAAATCCACCCTGAATTTGCCGGAAACAGGGTTCCCGATGCGTGGCGATCTCGCCAAACGCGAACCGGGAATGCTGGCGCGTTGGACCGATGATGACCTGTACGGCATCATCCGTGCGGCGAAAAAAGGCAAAAAAACCTTCATTCTGCATGATGGCCCTCCTTATGCGAATGGCAGCATTCATATTGGTCACTCGGTTAACAAGATTCTGAAAGACATTATCGTTAAGTCCAAAGGACTGACGGGCTTTGACTCGCCGTACGTTCCGGGTTGGGACTGCCACGGTTTGCCGATCGAACTGAAAGTCGAGCAACAATACGGTAAGCCGGGTGAGAAATTCACCGCTGCAGAATTCCGCGCCAAGTGCCGTGAATATGCCGCCGAGCAGATCGACGGCCAGCGTAAAGACTTTATCCGCCTGGGCGTACTGGGTGACTGGTCGCGTCCGTACCTGACCATGGACTTCAAAACTGAAGCCAATATCATCCGCGCGCTGGGTAAAATCATCGGCAACGGTCACCTGCATAAAGGCGCTAAGCCGGTGCACTGGTGCGTGGACTGCCGTTCCGCGCTGGCGGAAGCGGAAGTTGAGTATTATGACAAAACGTCTCCGTCTATCGATGTGGCGTTCCACGCGGTAGATAAAGCCGCGGTTTTGGCCAAATTCGGCGTAGCCGACGTCACTGGCCCGGTTTCGCTGGTTATCTGGACCACGACGCCGTGGACCCTGCCGGCTAACCGCGCCATCTCTCTGTCGCCTGAGTTCGACTATGCGCTGGTGCAGGTTGACGGCCAGGCGCTGATCCTGGCGAAAGACCTGGTGGAAAGCGTGATGCAGCGCATTGGCGTGGCGGATTACACCATCCTGGCGGCGGTGCAGGGTTCCGAGCTTGAACTGATGCGCTTTAAGCATCCGTTCCTCGATTTTGACGTGCCGGCTATCCTTGGCGACCACGTGACGCTGGACGCGGGTACCGGTGCGGTGCATACCGCCGGCGGCCACGGTCCGGACGACTACACGATCAGCCAGAAATACGGTCTGGAAATCGCCAACCCGGTTGGCCCGGACGGCTCTTACCTGCCAGGTACTTATCCGTCTCTGGACGGTATTAACGTCTTCAAAGCCAACGACATCATCGTTGAGATGCTGCGCGATAGCGGCGCGCTGCTGCACGTGGAAAAAATGCAGCACAGCTATCCGTGCTGCTGGCGCCACAAATCGCCGATCATCTTCCGCGCTACCCCGCAGTGGTTCGTCAGCATGGATCAGAAAGGCCTGCGTGCCCAGTCTCTGAAAGAGATCAAAGGCGTGCAGTGGATCCCGGACTGGGGCCAGGCGCGTATCGAATCGATGGTGGCCAACCGTCCTGACTGGTGTATCTCCCGTCAGCGTACCTGGGGCGTGCCGATGTCGCTGTTCGTGCATAAAGAAACCCACGAGCTGCACCCGCGTACCCTCGAACTGATGGAAGAAGTGGCGAAACGCGTTGAAGTCGACGGCATCCAGGCGTGGTGGGATCTCGATTCCCGCGACATCCTTGGCGATGACGCTGACAGCTACGAAAAAGTGCCGGATACCCTCGACGTGTGGTTTGACTCCGGGTCTACCCACTCTTCTGTGGTTGATGTGCGTCCGGAATTCGCCGGTCACGCCGCGGACATGTATCTGGAAGGCTCCGATCAGCATCGCGGCTGGTTCATGTCTTCACTGATGATCTCCACGGCGATGAAAGGCAAAGCGCCATATCGTCAGGTACTGACCCACGGTTTCACCGTCGACGGCCAGGGCCGCAAAATGTCCAAGTCTATCGGTAACACCGTTAGCCCGCAGGACGTGATGAACAAACTGGGCGCCGATATTCTGCGCCTGTGGGTGGCTTCCACCGACTATACCGGCGAAATGGCGGTCTCCGATGAGATCCTCAAACGCGCCGCGGACAGCTATCGTCGTATCCGTAATACCGCGCGCTTCCTGCTGGCGAACCTTAACGGTTTCGATCCGGCAAAAGATATGGTTAAACCGGAAGAGATGGTCGTTCTGGACCGCTGGGCGGTCGGCTGCGCGCAGGCGGCTCAGGAAGATATTCTCAAAGCCTACGAATCCTACGACTTCCACGAAGTGGTGCAGCGCCTGATGCGCTTCTGCTCCATCGAAATGGGCTCGTTCTATCTCGACATCATCAAAGACCGCCAGTACACCGCGAAAGCGGACAGCGTGGCGCGTCGCAGCTGCCAGACCGCGTTGTTCCACATCGTGGAAGCGCTGGTGCGCTGGATGGCGCCGATCATGTCCTTCACCGCGGACGAAATCTGGGGCTATCTGCCGGGCGAGCGTGAAAAATACGTCTTCACCGGCGAGTGGTATGAAGGCCTGTTCGGCCTGGCCGACGACGAAGCGATGAACGACGGTTTCTGGGATGAACTGCTGAAAGTGCGCGGCGAAGTCAACAAGGTGATCGAACAGGCGCGTGCTGATAAGAAAGTCGGTGGTTCTCTGGAAGCGGCGGTTACGCTGTATGCCGATGCCGAACTGGCGGCCAAGCTCAACGCGCTGGGCGAAGAATTACGATTTGTCCTGTTGACCTCCGGCGCTAACGTTGCCGATTATGCACAGGCGCCGGCAGATGCCTGGCAGAGCGATCTGCTGAAAGGGCTGAAAGTGGTCCTGAGCAAAGCCGAGGGCGAGAAGTGCCCACGCTGCTGGCATTACACCAGCGATGTCGGCAAGGTGGCGGAACACGCGGAAATCTGCGGTCGCTGTGTCAGTAACGTCGCCGGTGACGGCGAGCAACGTAAATTCGCCTGATGAGTAAATCGATCTGTTCAACGGGGCTACGCTGGCTGTGGGTCGTCGTAGCTGTGCTGATTATCGATCTGGGCAGCAAATTCCTGATCCTCCAGAACTTCGCTCTGGGGGAGACGGTTTCGCTGTTCCCGTCGCTTAATCTGCATTATGCGCGCAACTACGGCGCGGCCTTTAGCTTCCTCGCCGACAGCGGCGGCTGGCAGCGCTGGTTCTTCGCCGGGATTGCCGTCGGCATCTGCGTGGTGCTGGCGGTGCTGATGTACCGTTCGAAGGCGACGCAAAAGCTGAACAATATTGCCTACGCGCTGATTATTGGCGGCGCGCTGGGTAACCTGTTCGATCGTCTGTGGCACGGCTTTGTTGTCGATATGATCGACTTCTACGTCGGCGACTGGCATTTCGCCACCTTCAACCTTGCCGATAGCGCTATCTGTATCGGCGCGGCGCTGATCGTGCTGGAAGGCTTCTTGCCATCCAGCGATAAAAAAGCATCATAAAAAATTGCCGGATAAGACGCTAAAGCGTCTTATCCGGCCTACAGTATACATCGGCCTTTGTAGGCCCGGTAAGCGCAGCGCCACCGGGCAAACAAGCGGCGGTAATGTAAAAGAGCAAACCTGCATGTCTAACTCTGTACAGAGCAACAGCGCGGTGCTGGTGCACTTCACGCTGAAACTGGATGACGGCTCCACCGCCGAATCCACGCGCGGTAACGGTAAACCGGCGCTGTTTCGTCTTGGCGATGCCTCGCTTTCCGAAGGGCTGGAGCAGCATCTGCTGGGACTGAAAGCTGGCGATAAAACCACGTTCTCGCTGGAACCTGATGCCGCGTTCGGGGTACCGACGCCGGACCTGATCCAGTATTTCTCTCGCCGCGAGTTTATCGACGCCGGCGAGCCGGAAATTGGCGCAATTATGCTCTTTACCGCAATGGATGGCAGCGAAATGCCCGGCGTGATCCGCGAAGTGAACGGCGATTCCATCACCGTCGACTTCAACCATCCGCTGGCCGGGCGCACCGTTCATTTTGATATTGAAGTGCTGGAAGTCGATCCGGCGCTGGAGGGGTAAGATGCAGATCCTGTTGGCTAACCCGCGCGGTTTTTGCGCCGGCGTTGACCGCGCTATCAGCATTGTAGAAAACGCGCTGACGTTGTACGGCGCGCCAATCTACGTTCGTCACGAAGTCGTCCATAACCGCTACGTCGTCGATAGCCTGCGCCAGCGTGGGGCGATTTTTATCGAACAGATTAGCGAAGTGCCGGACGGCGCGATCCTGATTTTCTCCGCCCACGGCGTTTCGCAGGCGGTACGCAACGAAGCGAAGAGTCGTGACCTGACGGTTTTCGACGCCACCTGTCCGCTGGTGACCAAAGTCCATATGGAAGTCGCCCGCGCCAGCCGCCGCGGCGAAGAGTCGATTCTGATCGGCCACGCCGGGCACCCGGAAGTTGAAGGCACCATGGGCCAGTACAATAACCCGGAAGGGGGTATGTACCTGGTGGAGTCGCCGGAAGACGTGCTGACGCTGGAAGTGAAAAACGATGCCCGACTGTCGTTCATGACCCAGACCACGCTCTCGGTCGATGATACGTCTGATGTTATCGACGCGCTGCGCGAGCGCTTCCCGAAAATCGTCGGCCCGCGTAAAGACGATATCTGCTACGCCACCACCAACCGTCAGGAAGCCGTACGCGCGCTGGCGGAGCAGGCTGACGTGGTGCTGGTGGTCGGTTCGAAAAACTCCTCTAACTCCAATCGCCTGGCTGAACTGGCGCAGCGGATGGGGAAAGCGGCTTATCTCATCGACGATGCCACTGATATCCAGGAACAATGGGTTAAGTCTGCGGCCTGCGTTGGCGTAACGGCGGGCGCGTCGGCCCCGGATATCCTGGTGCAGAACGTAATTGCCCGCCTGCAGGAGCTGGGCGGCGGCGAAGCGGTGCCGTTGGAAGGCCGTGAAGAGAATATCGTTTTCGAAGTGCCGAAAGAGCTGCGTGTGGATGTCCGTGAAGTAGAGTAAGTTCTTTCCCCCAGCAGTATGAGAAGATGCCAGACTTAACGTCTGGCATTTTTTTTGGGAGAAAACCATGCGCTTACCGATTATTCTCGACACCGATCCGGGTATTGACGACGCGGCGGCGATTGCTGCCGCGCTCTTCTCGCCGCAGCTGGATCTGCAACTAATGACGACGGTCGCGGGCAATGTCTCGGTAGAGAAGACGACCCGCAACGCGCTGCAGTTACTGCATTTCTGGAATGCAGATGTCCCGCTGGCGCAAGGGGCATCGATGCCGCTGGTGCGTCCGCTGCGCGATGCCGCCTCGGTGCATGGCGAATCCGGCATGGAGGGCTATGATTTCGTCGAACATAACCGCCAGCCGCTGGCTAAACCGGCTTTTCAGGCGATTCGCGATGCGCTGATGCACGCAGCGGAACCCGTGACCCTGGTGGCCATTGGCCCGCTAACCAATATTGCCCTACTGATTACGCAGTATCCTGAGTGCCTGTTTAATATTCGTCGACTGGTGCTGATGGGCGGCTCGGCCGGGCGCGGTAACTTCACCCCCAACGCCGAGTTCAATATCGCCATCGATCCGGAAGCCGCCGCGAAAGTCTTCCAGAGTGGGTTGGACATTGTGATGTGCGGGCTGGATGTCACCAATAAGGCGATGCTGAGCGCGGACTATCTGGCAACCCTACCGACGCTCAATCAAACCGGTAAAATGCTTCATGCGCTATTTAGCCACTATCGTAGCGGCAGCATGAGTAGCGGCCTGAGAATGCACGATCTCTGCGCTATCGCGTGGTTGGTTCGCCCGGATCTGTTTACGCTCAAACCCTGCTTTGTGGCGGTGGAGACGCAGGGGACCTGGACGGCCGGCACCACCGTGGTGGATATTGAAGGACGTCTGGGACAGCCGGCCAACGCGCAGGTAGCGCTGGATTTAGATGTCGCGGGTTTTCAACGTTGGGCGGCGGAAGTTTTCGCTCTCGCGCCGTGACCGTTATAGCTGCTGGTGTGAATCGACCACATTGCACCATAACTCGCTCGCTTCATCCGTCCACATGAGTAGCAATAATGAAGCGAAGCGTTCAGCCGCAGCGGAAAGCGGGCGGTTTTTAACGCGAATCATGCCAAGCGTGCGTCTGATGACCGGTTCAACCAGCGGCACGCTGACGACTGCGCTGTTGGCGTGATGCGGCATGGCCAGGCAGGGCAGAGCCGATATGCCAAGCCCCGCCTCGACCAGCCCCAGAGAGGTGGATAAATGTCTGACTTCGTAAAACCAATCCAATTTCCATGGTTTATCCTGCAGGCAACTTTCAATAAGTTGCCGATTACCGCTTGAGCGTCTGACGCCAATTAATCTCTGCGAGACGAGCTCGCGCCATTCCACTAATTTTTTACCGGCCAGCGGATGATCCTGTCGGCAAGCCAGGACGAAGGGTTCGTTGACCAGCGGGCTAAATTCGATATCGGGATGTGTGATGAAGTTCATATTTATTCCAAAATCGACTTCGCCTTTTCTCACCGAAGCCATGCAATTTTCTATACCTTGTTCATAAATTCGAACTTTGATGTGCGGGTAGCGCTGATTAAATTGAACGATGGCGCGAGGTAAAAAATAAAATACCGCCGTCGGGATACAAGAAAGCGTTACCGTATCATGCACATTAGAAGTCAGGTTGCTGAGATTAAAAATGGCGGCATCGAGGCTGGCAATCAGTGACTTTGCCTTGGGAAGGAGTATTTGTCCTGCTTGGGTGAGCATGATTTTTCGGGTGGTTCGCTCGAACAGGGGGGTATTAAGGTTACTTTCTATTTTCTGTATTTTTCGAGTTAGTGCGGGTTGCGTCAGGTTAAGCACTTCAGCGGCTTTGCTAAACGACCCCAGTTCGGCAACAGTGACGAAGGCTTTCATTCCGGATAGTTCATTATTCATTGTTACTCCGTAGTCTGAAATAAATATATTAATATGCAGAATGACCTTGTTAATTATTATTGTGCCGATAGCTATTATTAATGCTTTGTAGGTATAAGTCTTATTTTTATATTTTATCAATCACTATCCGCCTTGCAAGTAGAATCAGATGATAAACGGTTGTGCGAGCAAATGAATAATAAAGTAAATAAAAAACTTTAAATGCATTAAGTGCATTAAATTCACGCCCCGTTTATTTGTTCTTTTTCTTCTATATTTGTAAGGAGGGTGTTATGAAACAAATTCCGTGTGTTCTCATGCGGGGAGGAACATCAAAAGGGGCTTTCCTTTTAGCGGATGATCTACCTGAAGATATTCAAAAACGCGATGAAGCGTTATTAACCATCATGGGTTCTGGTCATGAACTGGAAATTGATGGTATTGGCGGCGGTAGTCCGCAAACCAGTAAAGTGGCGATTGTCAGTCGCTCGGCCAGCCCACAAGCTGACATTGACTATTTATTTGTGCAGGTCATTGTCAATGAACGACGGGTTGATACCACGCCGAATTGCGGCAATATGCTGTGCGCGGTAGGTGGATTTGCTATCGAAAAAGGGCTTATCGCGGCGAATTCCCCGGTAACACGGGTGCGTATCCGAAACGTCAATACCAACACCTTTGTCGATGCTGACATTCAAACGCCGGACGGCCAGGTCGTTTATGACGGGGATACCCATATTGACGGCGTTCCCGGGCATGCAGCCCCTGTTGCGCTGACGTTTTTAAACGCCGCCGGGGCGAAATCTGGCCAGCTTTTTCCAACCGGCAACCGAGTTGATTTTTTTGATGATATTCGCGTCACGTGTATCGATATGGCGATGCCAATGGTCATTATTCCAGTGCATAGCTTGGGTAAAACCGGATATGAATCGGCCGCTGAATTAGATAAGGACAGCGCATTTTTCCAGCGCCTTGAGTCTATACGTCAACAAGCCGGCGCGGCAATGGGGTTTGGCGATGTATCCAACATGGTTATCCCTAAACCAGTACTTGTTGCTCCACCGCAACACGGCGGGACAATGAGCGTGCGTTATTTCATGCCCCACAGCTGCCATAAGTCGCTAGCGATTACGGGCGCTATCGGCCTGGCGAGTTCGTGTGTTATTGCCGACACCGTGGTTAACGAGCTTACGCGAATGTCGGGTGAAGGGTTAATTAACGTTGAACACCCAAGCGGCAGCATTGAGGTGAACTTAAGTAACGCTAACGGAAATCCTGAAAATATTCGCGCATCGGTTATTCGTACCGCGCGTAAGATTCTTTCTGGCATGGTTTATCTCCCTGAATAATTTTATTACTGCTCTTATATTATTCATTCAGGTAAGGGATCAAAATGGATAAAAAAACAGTATGCAAGCTATTAGTGCTTGTAGCCATCCCATTGCTTATTAGTTTATTCCCGGCCCCGGCTGGGCTGACTAAACTGGCATGGGTGCTATCAGGAATTTATCTGGCAGCAATCGTCGGTTTGGTGATTAAACCCTTTTCAGAACCAGTAATATTGTTAGTGGCGGTTGCCACATCAATGGTCGTTATTGGTAATTTAGGTGATGGCGTAATAAAATCATCGAGCGTATTAAGTGGCTATGCGTCGGGGACGACCTGGCTGGTTTTCTCAGCGTTTACCTTAAGTGCCGCCTTTGTTATTACTGGTTTAGGTAAACGAATTGCTTATATTCTTATCGGCAAGATAGGGAGTACCACGCTCGGCTTAGGTTATGTTACCGCCTTTCTTGATCTCATCCTTTCCCCCGCGACACCGTCGAATACGGCTCGCGCCGGTGGTATCGTCTTACCTATCATCAATAGCGTGGCCGTCGCGTTAGGCTCGGAACCGGAGCATACGGCAAAACGTGTTGGCCATTATTTGATGATTAACGTCTATATGGTCACCAAAACGACCAGTTATATGTTCTTTACCGCCATGGCTGGGAACATACTGGCGCTCAAAATGATTGAAGATATTTGTCACATCAAACTGAGTTGGGGCGGATGGGCATTAGCCGGAATATTACCTGGCATTATTATGCTATTACTGACACCGCTCATTACCTATAAGTTATATCCACCTGAATTAAAAAAAGTTGATAATAAAGCCATTGCAAAGAAAGGTCTTGAGTCTTTAGGACCGATGACCTTGCGCGAAAAGATGCTCTCCTGCCTGTTTGTCATGGCATTGGCAGGTTGGGTGTTTAGTAAATCGCTTGGCGTCAACGAATCAACGGTAGCGATTTGCGTCATGGCGTTGATGCTGGTGTTAAAAATAGTCAGCTGGGATGATGTTATAAAAAATAAAGGGGGCTGGAATACCCTTATTTGGTACGGCGGTATCATTGGTTTAAGTTCTTTGCTTTCTAAAGTTGGTTTTTTCTTGTGGTTGGCCGGGTTACTGAAGGATAACATTTCATTTGGCAGTCATAGCACGCTGGCTTTCGTTGTCATCGTCGCACTGAGTATACTGGTTCGTTATTTCTTTGCCTCGGGTAGCGCCTATATTGTGGCGATGGTTCCGGTCTTTGCCATGCTGGCGAATGTTTCCGGCGCGCCGGTTATGTTAACTGCGTTAGCTCTGCTGTTTAGTAATTCCTATGGCGGCATGGTCACCCATTATGGTGGCGCGGCTGGCCCGGTTATATTTGGGGTTGGTTATAATGATATTAAATCCTGGTGGATTGTTGGCGGCATATTAGCACTGTTGACTTTTATCCTACATATCACCGTAGGAGTCTGGTGGTGGGAATTATTAATGTACTGGAAAGTTATTTAACTATAACTTGAAATTTATAAAACGCTGCATCACCTGCTTAGACTGATTGTTGAACCCACACACTGAAGAGGTGTTATATATTTATGTCACCAGTAGCAATTACATTGTCACTGTTGTTATTTTCAATTGTGATGTTTGTTTGGGAAAAAATTCCTTTAGCCGCTACGGCTATGATCGTCTGTATTACTTTAGTCGTAACAGGCGTTTTTGATGTAAAAACGGCTTTCGCGGGGTTTATTAACCAGAACGTCATTTTGTTTGTCGCCATGTTTGTGGTCGGCGGCGCCTTATTTGAAACTGGCGTCACGGACAAAATTGGCGGAATAGTGACCCGCTACGCCCGCTCGGAGCGGCAACTTATCGTTATTATTATGTTGGTGTGCGGGGCCCTCTCCGGCTTTTTGTCGAATACGGGAACGGCTGCGGTACTGATTCCTGTAGTCATCGGCGCCGCTATTAAGTCGGGCTATGCGCAATCTCGTTTGCTAATGCCATTAGCGTTCGCTTCGGCGCTGGGCGGAAACTTATCGCTTATTGGTTCACCGGGTAATCTGATCGCCCAGTCGGCGCTGGAACAAGTTGGGCAACGCTTAGGTTTTTTCGAGTATGCCAAACTGGGCATCCCCATGCTGCTTTGCGGAATCATCTACTTTTTGACCATCGGTTATAAACTGCTGCCAGCGCAATCTGTCAATCTCAAAGACAAAGCTGAAAAAAGTAGCAAAAATGATTGTCCTAAATATAAGCAGGTGATTGCTGTTTTAGTGCTGGTATTTACCGTACTGGGGATGATTTTTGAGAATGTTATTGGCTTGCCGATTGCGATTATCGGTTCAATTGGCGCGTTATTTTTGGTTATTACGCGAGTGATCACAGAAAAACAGGCCTACCAGTCAATTGACTCCCAGACGATTTTTCTTTTTGGCGGCACATTAGCTTTAGCAAAAGCGCTCGAAACCACAGGCGCGGGTGCAATCATGGCTCGCTCAATTATCGATCTGCTTGGTCAACAGGCTTCACCGTTCTTATTATTAAGTGCCGTTTTAATAATTTCCTGCATATTAACCAATTTTATGTCGAATACCGCAACGGCGGCTCTACTTATTCCCATTGGCTTGTCTATTGCACATTCAATGGGCGCTGACCCGCGAGCGGTGCTGATGGCTATAGTCATTGGCTGTTCATGTGCTTATGCGACTCCGGTTGGAACGCCGGCGAATATGATGATTTTTTCCGCCGGGGGATATCGGTTTATGGATTATGTCAGGGTCGGATTACCGCTGATTATTATATCTGTGGTGGTGAGCTTTATTTTACTACCGATATTTTTTCCTTTTTATCCGTAATAATACGGATAAAAGTATCGCCTAATTATTTAATCTATCTTAAGGACACACGTCATGATTAAATTACACGATCGTGGGATATATTTATCCCATCAGCATGGGATTATCCCAGAACAGGAATGCGCCACTCCTGTTGCCAAAGAGATTGCGCGGAAGGGAACCATCGCCTGGTCAATATTGTCATCGCATAATACTTCTGGCGATGAACGGAAATTAAAAATTAAATATGATTCCATGACCTCCCATGATATCACCTTCGTGGGCATCATCCAGACGGCCAAGGCCTCTGGAATGACGCGCTTTCCCTTGCCGTATGTTTTAACCAATTGTCACAATTCACTTTGTGCAGTGGGCGGAACCATTAACAGCGACGATCATATTTTTGGTCTTACATCAGCACAGAAATATGGCGGAATTTATGTACCGCCGCATATTTCGGTTATTCACCAGTACATGCGGGAGATGATGGCCGGCGGCGGCCAAATGATACTGGGCTCGGATAGCCATACGCGTTATGGCGCGCTGGGGACGATGGCCGTCGGTGAAGGCGGCGGTGAGCTAGTTAAACAACTATTGGGAAGCACCTGGGATATTGATTACCCCGAAGTTGTCGCCGTTTATCTAACCGGTAAACCTGCCGCTGGCGTTGGCCCTCAGGATATTGCGCTGGCATTAATTAGCGCGGTATTCAAAAACGGTTTTGTGAAGAACAAAGTGATGGAATTCGTTGGTCCCGGCGTGGCCAGTATGTCGACCGACTACAGAAACAGTATTGACGTCATGACTACTGAGACCACCTGTCTGACTTCTATCTGGCAGACCGATGAAGAGACGCGGCATTTTTTACGGCTTCATGGTAGAGAGAAAGATTATCGTGCGCTGTCAGCACAAGAGATGGCTTACTACGATGGCTGCATCGAGATCGATTTAAGCACTATCAAGCCGATGATCGCGCTACCGTTTCACCCAGCCAATGTCTATGAAATTGATACGCTTAATCAGAATTTGCCGGACATTTTACGTGAAGTTGAAATTGAATCTGAGAAAATATCGCTGGGGCGCGCGAAGCTGTCTCTGTTGGACAAAATAGAGAATGGCAAATTACGCGTTCAGCAGGGAATCATTGCGGGTTGCGCCGGGGGGAACTATGTCAACGTGGCGCAGGCGGCTAATGCCCTGCGGCATCATTCCTGTGGCGACAATATTTTCTCGCTTTCAGTTTACCCTTCCTCGCAACCGGTGCTGATGGCGTTAACGAAACAGGGAATGATCAATGATTTAATGAGCGCGGGCGCCATTATTCGTACCGCATTCTGCGGCCCTTGCTTTGGCGCCGGCGATACCCCGATGCATAACGGCTTGAGCATCCGCCATACGACGCGTAACTTTCCCAACCGTGAGGGTTCCAAGCCAGGAAATGGGCAAATGTCGGCGGTGGCATTGATGGATGCGCGTTCAATTGCCGCGACGGCCGCTAACGGGGGATTGTTAACCTCGGCGGCGGAGCTCGATTGTTGGCACGAAGCGCCGGAATATGAATTTGATGTTTCCCCCTATAAAAACCGGGTATACCAGGGGTTCGTTAAAGGCGCTACACAGCAGCCGCTAATCTATGGACCGAATATAAAAGACTGGCCGGAAATGAATGCTTTAACGGATAACATTCTGTTAGCCGTTACTTCAAAAATAATGGATCCGGTGACCACTACCGACGAACTGATACCATCAGGTGAAACATCATCGTTTCGTTCAAACCCGTTAGGCCTGGCTGAATTTACGCTCTCTCGCCGCGATCCGCAGTATGTGGAGCGGGCTAAAAAAATTGCCGCCATCGAGCAACAACGCGTTAAGGGTGAAGATCTTTGCCGTTTAAATCCACAGCTGGAAAATATATTTTCCCAGATACGGCTGCTGCCGGGTCAGGAAAATATTACCGCGGCACAGACTGAGATAGGTAGCATGATCTATGCGGTTAAACCCGGTGATGGTTCGGCGCGAGAGCAGGCCGCCAGCTGCCAGCGCGTGCTTGGCGGGCTGGCAAATATTTGCCAGGAGTTCGCGACCAAGCGTTATCGTTCTAATGTAATTAACTGGGGAATGCTGCCGCTGCAGATGAAAGAGGCGCCTGATTTTGAGGTCGGTGATTTTATCTATATCCCGGCAATAAAATCTGCGTTAGCGGGCGATCTGAGCGATATTACCGCATTTATCGTTAGCGCTAAAAAACCTATTCAGCGGATTAGCCTCTATATGGAGAAATTAACCAGCGCAGAGCAAGATATTATTAAGGCCGGGAGTCTTATTAATTATAATAAAGATCAACCAGCAGGTAGCCTTTAATTAATTTTTACTCATCTCTTGCTGGCAGTTTGAATGCTGTCAGCATTTTACCTGGTTGTTGGCAATGTGCTGCCTGCGTTCAACGCCGGCACCGTCTCGCTAAGAAAATCAATCATTGCCCGCATTCTGGCGGGCATATGCTTATGGCCTGCCCATAACAGCCACAGATTGCCGGAGTAGCTGCTGATAAACTCCCACTCCGCCAGCACCTGCACGATTTCACCCTTTGCCAGCGCTTCGCGGGCGGTAAACAGCGGCAGGCTTCCGATACCCAGATGCTGTTTAACCGCATCAAGACGCACGGCAGTGTGGTTAGCGGCGTAGCGTCCATGCGTCTGCACCGTTTCGTTTTTGCCTTCGCGACGAAATTTCCACCGCGCGTCGGCGGGCGTTTCGCCAAGGCTGATACAGCTATGCGCGCGCAGATCCTGCGGAGTCCGCGGCATTCCGTGGCGCTGTAAGTACTCTTTGGTGGCGCAGATGACATGAACAATCGGCATCAGCGGTTTGCCATGTAGTCCAGGGGAAGGGGTATGGGTAATACGCAGCGCGAGATCGATGCCGTCATCAATAAAGTCGAGGTCGCGATCTTCTAAGCGTAAACAGACGTCAACCTGCGGATAACGGTTGAAAAAGTCGATCATTAGCGGATGGATGACAAAGCGCCCGACGGCTTTCGGTACGCTCAGCGTGAGTTTACCTTGCGCCACCGTCTGGGTACTTCCGGCGCAGTCCATAGCCTGGCGCGCCGCTTCCAGCATTTCCAGCGCATGTTCATACACCGCTTTCCCGGCATCGCTCAGCCGCAGCTTGCGGGTGGTTCGGTGCAACAGCTTGCACCGCATCTCCTGTTCCAGCCGCGAGACGCTGCGACTGACGGCGGATGGCGTAATCCCGCTCTGACGGGCGACGGCGGAAAAGCTGCCTTGTTCGACAATCTGTACGAAGAGGGCGAGGTCGGGGAGAAGGTTTAGATTCATTTGTGCCCTCAAGGCAAAAGTGCATTGGTTGTGGAGGCCATTATCGCGGCCAATATTATCAATATACTGTGCTGACAGAGAGGAGAACAATCATGACTGAACGTGTTTATTACGCCAGCGACGCCACCGAAGGGCGCGCGCAGATTATCAGCTGCAGCGCTGAAGCCGATGGCCGTTATGCGATTGAACTGGACCGCACGTTGTTCCATCCGCAGGGCGGCGGCCAGCCCTCCGATCGCGGCTGGATCGATGAGCAGCCCGTAATGGCGGTCACGACGCGCGGCGATAGCGTGTTGCATATCGTTGCCCAGCCGCTGCCGCTTGGTGAGGTGGGGATGAGCATTGATGCGCCTGTGCGACAGTTACATGCCCGTCTGCACTCCGCCGGTCATTTGCTGGGGTTGGCCGGCGAGCAGTTCGGCTGGCGGCCGGTGAAGGCGCATCACTGGCCGGGAGAGGGGAGGATTACGTTTGCTGCCGACGCCGGCGCCGCGTTACCGGAAGCCAGCGCCCTGCTGGCGCAGGTGAAAGCGTGGCAGATACAGGATTTACCGCGCCAGGTCATCTTTGACAACGGTTTGCGCAGCGTGGGATTCGGCGAACTACCGGCTTATCCCTGTGGCGGTACCCATGTTGCCAGTCTGGCGATGCTGGGGAATATTGTCATCAGCCAGTTGAAAATGAAAAAAGGGCAGATGATCGTCAGCTACACCCTCGAATAAGCATTTCAGACGTGCTCAGGGTAGGGATGTTTGCCGCGATAAATGCGCTCCGGCCTACCGACTTTGCCATAACTGATCTCTGCTTCCAGAAAATCGTTTTTAACGCCTTGTTCCAGATAGCGGCGGGCGGTGGTTTTACTGCTGCCGAGGATGCGGGCCAGAGAGTCGGCGGTATGCACCACTTCCGGGTCTGAGAATAGCTGAAGCACGCGGTGAAAGGTGCTTTCATCGATCCCGCGCAGCGGCGCGTCAGCAGGCTCAGTGTGCTCGCGAGCCTGGATATTAAACAGGGCGTCGACGTGGGTCTGGCTGGCCTGTTCACTCGAACGCAAGGAACTGCGGTAGCGGGCGAAACGCTCGAGCGTATGCTGTAAACGTTGATAGTGCACGGGCTTAATCAGGTAATCGAATACCCCCAGACGTAGGGCCTCGCTGATGGTCTCCATATGATTATCGGCGGTAATAAAAATGATTCGTCCTTTGTAGTTCGTGCTGACAGCGTGGCGAATCAGATCCAACCCCTTGCCGTCAGGGTGAAAGTTATCCAGCAGGATCAGCTGCGGCTGGTAGAGACGCATCAGTTTTTTCGCGCTTTCCAGTTTATCCGCGATGCCGATAACGTTGAACTGGGGGAACTGTTTGATGGTATCGACCAGGATTTCCGCCAGCATAGGTTCGTCTTCAACGATTAGAGTAGTAATGCTATCCATGATGTTCATCTCGGGTCAGGGGGATATAAAGGGTAAAGATGGTGCCAAAGGGAATGTTATTTTCGACGACGATAGTGCCGCCTGCTTGTTCTACGTAACTGCGCACCAGCCAGAGTCCAATACCGTGCTCGGCGCTGGCGCTACTGGTGACGCCGCGCTCGAAGATGCGGTCGCGTAGCGTCTCGTCAATGCCGCATCCCTGATCGGCGATCTCGACGATCAGTTCATGGCCGTCGCTATTTATTAAACACTCGATCTGCTTCGATCCCAACGGCTGGCGTAACGAGGCATTGTAGGCGTTGTCGAGAAGATTCCCCACGATCGAGATCCATTCGCTGGGAGAAAGCTCGGTGGGAAGGATATCGACGAAACAGGCGGGATCGAATACCAGTTCAAGACCGAGCTCCTTGGCCCGGTAATATTTACCGATCAATAGCCCGGCAAGGTGGTTATCCTGGAAATTACGCGCAATAAAATCGAGCACCTTCTGGTGGCTTTCGGACTGTTGCTGAATCAGATCCAGCGCGTGATCGTAGCGTTTGAGAAACAGCAGCCCGGCGATGGTTGAGATCAGATTACGATGTTCATGCTGCACGGCGCGCAGGTTATCGGCGTACTGCTGTACCTGGCTCAGCTGCAGACTGAGGGTGTTGATGTCATCTTTGCTGCGAAAACTAATCACCCACCCCTGAGGCGCATTATTTAAGATCACCGCCATTCGGCTGGCGATCACTTTGATCTGATTAAAGGTGACGATGGCGTCTTTTTTGTTTTCATGCGGGGCATCGTAGAAGAAGGTCTCTTGCGCAATGACGCTACTGATCTTTTTACCGATCAGTACGGGCTCCGGCTGGCTCAGATTAAGCAGACGACGGGCGGTCTGATTAATAGCGGTTATCTTATAATTTGAGTCGATGGCGATGAGTCCTTCAAACACCGATTCAAACAGCACGCTCTGCTGGATGAGCAACTGCGATAGCTGCTGGGGCTCCATATTGAGCATCTGCTTTTTGATATGCAGCGAGAAGCGCCGAGCGCAGTACAGCAGCAATAGCAGGATAATCGCCATCGGGATCAGTAGCGAGCTTATCTGCAGGCTGAGCCAGTTTTCTAACTGTTCAATGGTATAACCGACCGAGACGATGCCGATGACTTTGCCGGTGGCGTCCTGCACCGGCGATTTACCCCGTAATGATGAACCTAGCGAACCTTTGCGTACCGAGACATAGCTTTTGGCGTTATACAACGCCTCATCGCTATCGCCGCCTTCCATCGATTTACCGATTTCGTCAGGATTCACATGATAGAGGCGCTGCCCGTTGGCGTCGCCGACGGTGATATAGGTAGCGTCAGAGAAGGAACGCATGGGGTCGATAAGCTCTTTAATTCTGGCGAGATCGCGTTTCTGTACCGCTTCCACCAGCTCCGGCATTGCTGAAATCTGCATCGCCTGAATTAATGCCCGCTGCCCGACCTGGTAATGAAGACGTTCCTCGGTTATGTCTGTCAGATACCAGGACATACCCAGCATGACGACAGTAGAGGTAAATAAGATCAGCAGGAAGATACGATTCTGAAAGGATCGCCTTGCAAACCAGTGGGTTATTTTTCGGGTGTACATAGGGCCGATAGACATTAAATGGCTAGTTTCCTCGTTTGGCGGTCGGTGTACCTGCAGTTGGCGCACAGAACCAAAAATTTCAGAAAAACGCCCGATCAAAAACATTGAGTCGGGCGTTGGTTTGGTCGCCCGGATAAGGCGCCAGCCGCTATCCGGGAACCTCTCCCCGGTAGCGCTGCGCTTACCGGGGCTACAAACCGGAGCGGACCGGTCGCCCGGATAAGGCCTCAGCCGACATCCGGGAACCTCTCCCCGGTGGTGCTGCGCTTACCGGGGCTACCAACCGGAGCGGACCGGTCGCCCGGATAAGGCCTCAGCCGCCATCCGGGAAGGGCACCGGCTTACATCGCCAGCACGTACTTGAGCATCACCCCGGCGGCGATCGCCGAGCCGATCACCCCGGCCACGTTCGGGCCCATCGCGTGCATCAGCAGGAAGTTCTGCCCGTCCGCTTCCAGACCCACCTTGTTGGACACCCTAGCCGCCATCGGCACCGCCGACACCCCGGCCGAGCCAATCAGCGGGTTGATCTTGTGTTTACTGAAGACATTCATCAGCTTCGCCATCAGCACCCCGGCGGCGGTGCCCACGCAGAAGGCGATCACTCCCAGCAGCAGGATGCCCAGTGTCTGCGGCTGCAGGAACTTATCCGCCACCAGCTTGGCCCCCACCGACAGTCCGAGGAAGATGGTGACGATATTGATCAGCGCGTTCTGCACCGTATCGCTCAGCCGATCCACCACTCCGCTTTCGCGCATCAGGTTGCCGAAGCAGAACATCCCCAGCAGCGGCGCGGCGTCCGGCAGCAGCAGCGCCACCAGCAGCAACAGCACCGCCGGGAAGAGGATCTTCTCGCGTTTGCTCACCGTACGCAGCTGCACCATGCGGATCTTCCGCTCTTTGTCGCTGGTCAGCGCCTTCATGATCGGCGGCTGGATCAGCGGCACCAGCGCCATATAGGAGTAGGCGGCCACCGCGATGGCCCCCAGCAGCTCCGGCGCCAGCTTGCTCGACAGGTAGATAGCCGTCGGGCCGTCGGCGCCGCCGATGATGCCGATGGCCGCCGCCTGCGGCAGGGTGAAGTGGATGAAGCCGAAGTAGTTCAGCGTCAGCGCCCCGAGCACGGTGGCGAAGATCCCGAACTGCGCCGCCGCCCCCAGCAGCAGGGTGCGCGGGTTGGCCAGCAGCGGGCCGAAATCGGTCATCGCCCCGACGCCCATAAAGATCACCAGCGGCGCGATACCCGAGCCAATCGCCACCTTATAGAAGATGGCCAGCACCCCGGAGGAGTAGCCCATGTCCACCGCCAGCGTCTCCATCTGCCCCTGTACCGACGGCAGGGCCAGCGCCAGCGCCTCCTTGATGGCGTGGACGTCCGGCGCGCAGTTGAGCTTCGCGGCAATCACCGCCAGCTGGACCGGGTCGTGATGGGCCAGCAGGTTTTCCAGCGCGCTCAGCGCCAGCCCGGCCTCCGGGATATTGGAGAGCAGGCCGCCGAAGCCAATCGGCAGCAGCAGTAACGGCTCGAACTTTTTAGCAATCGCCAGCCACAGCAGCAGCAGGCTGACCAGCAGCATCACCGCCTGGCCGGCTCCCAGGTGCATCAGCCCCATGCCCTGAATCAGGGCGTTCAGACTTTCCATTTGCGCTCCTCGTCCTTACGCCAGCTGCAGCAGGGTGTCGCCGACCGCCACCGCATCGCCGGATTTCACCGCGATACCGCGGACGGTACCGGCCTGCGCGGCGCGGATTTCGGTTTCCATCTTCATGGCTTCCAGAATCAGCAGTACCTCGCCCTCCGCCACCGCCTGGCCTTCGCTGGCCAGCACCTTCCAGATAGTGCCCGCCAGCGGCGCGGTTACCGGGGTGCCGGCGCCTGCCGGGGCGGCTGCCTGAACCGGTGCGGAAGACGGGGTGGCCGCCGTCAGCTGGCTGACGTCGCCGCCGTCGCTGACTTTGACCACGAAGGCTTTGCCTTCCACTTCGACGGTGTAGACGCCGGAGGCGGCGGCTTTTGCCGGCGCGGCAGATTTTTTCTCTTCCACCTGCGGCACGGGCTCAAAGGCCGCCGGGTTGTGGCGGTTTTCGAGGAACTTCAGGCCGACCTGCGGGAACAGCACCACGGTGAGCACGTCGTCGATGGCGTTTTCGGCAAGCGTGATGCCCTTCTCCTGCGCCTGGCGTTTCACGTCGGCTTCAAGCTCCGCCAGCTCCGGCTTGAGTAAATCCGCCGGGCGGCAGGTGACGGCGTCGGCGCCGTTGAGCACCCGCGCCTGCAGGGCGGCGTTAACCGGCGCCGGGGTGTGGCCGTATTCGCCTTTCAGGATACCGGCGGTCTCCTTCGCAATGGTTTTGTAGCGTTCGCCGCCCAGCACGTTGAGCACCGCCTGGGTGCCGACAATCTGCGAGGTCGGGGTCACCAGCGGGATGAAGCCGAGGTCCTCGCGCACGCGGGGAATTTCCGCCAGCACTTCATCCAGCCGGTGGGCGGCGCTCTGCTGCTTCAGCTGGCCTTCGAGGTTGGTGAGCATCCCGCCCGGCACCTGGGCGACCAGGATGCGGCTGTCGGTGCCTTTCAGCTGGCCTTCGAAGGCGTGGTATTTTTTGCGTACCTCGCGGAAGTACGCGGCGATGCTCTCCAGCTTGTGGATATCGAGGCCGGTGTCGTACGGCGTGCCGGCGAGGGTGGCCACCAGCGCTTCGGTAGCCGGGTGGCCGTAGGTGGCGCTCATCGAGGAGATGGCGGTATCAACGCCGTCGACACCGGCTTCAATGGCCTTCAGCAGCGCCATTTCCGCCATGCCGGTGGTGGCGTGGCAGTGCAGGTGCAGGGTGACGGCATAGCGTTTTTTGATTTCGCTGACCAGCTCAAAGGCGGCATGCGGGGTGAGGATGCCGGACATGTCCTTGATGGCGATGGAGTCGACGCCGGTCTCCAGCAGCTGTTCGGTGAGGTCGAGCCAGGTCTGCAGGGTGTGCGCCGGGCTGGTGGTGTAGCTGAGGGTGCCCTGGGCGTGGGCGCCGTGGCGACGGACCGCCTGCAGGGCGGCCTGCATGTTGCGCGGGTCGTTCATGGCATCAAAGACGCGGAACACGTCCATGCCGTTTTTGACGGCGCGCTCCACGAAGCGCTCCACCACGTCGTCGGCGTAGTGGCGGTAGCCGAGCAGGTTCTGGCCGCGCAGCAGCATCTGCAGCGGAGTTTTCGGCATCGCCTTTTTCAGCTCGCGCAGGCGGACCCACGGGTCCTCGCCGAGGAAGCGGATGCAGGCGTCAAAGGTGGCGCCGCCCCAGCATTCGAGGGAGCGGTAGCCGACGTCGTCGAGCGCAGCCGCAACGGGCAGCATATCGTCGAGACGCAGACGGGTGGCGAACAGGGACTGGTGGGCGTCGCGCAGGACGACATCGGTAATGGCAACGGTCATGAATTCCTCCGTGAATTAAGGATTAAGGCGGCGATGGTGGTGAATGGCGGCGACAATCGCCGGTTTTAAACGGGCGAAGTCATCGGCGGGCGCGACGGCCGCGGGCGCCGCTTTGGGCGCGGCAGGCGGCTCAGGGAACAGACGGGTAACGGCGACGGACATTCCCCGGATGGCGAAAATGAGCAGCAGCAGGAACGCCAGCACGAAGCCCATGCCGAGGAACATCAGGGTGAAGCCTTCGCCTAACAGAACGGCATCAGTCATAAAAAATCTCGAATAAGGGCACGATGGCGCGTTGGTTGGCGAGCTTGTCGACGCTTCCGGCTAAGGAGCAGGGTGGATTTCCCGCAGCCGCCCCCGGCGCTGGTCCCTGACTGGGTCAACTTCTTCGGCCGCTCAACGGCGCCATCGTGCGTATGGGTTAAATCATCATGCCGAACACGATGCTGGCGATGACCAGCACAATACCGCCGCCCAAACGGGAGGAGATTTGCGCATAAGAGATAAGGCTCATACGGTTACAGGCAGAAAGAACTTCCAGGTCGCCGGAACCGCCGCGGTTAGCCATACACAGGCCAGCGGTGATCGCTGATTCAATTGGGAAGAAGCCCATCATCCAGCCGCCGATCGCCGCGCCGATCACTGCGCCGATAACGATAATGGCGGCGATAACGACGTTAGCGAAGGTGATGGCGTTGATGATTTCCTGCAGGTCGGTGTAGCAAACGCCGACGCCGACCATCAGTACCCACAGCAGCTGTTTAGAGAAGAAATCAGACAGACGCTTGGCGCCGGCTTTGATTTCCGGTGAGCACAGGCCGGAGGCGTTCAGCGCCGCAACGATCAGTACCATCCACGCGAAGTAGTGAATCGAAACGCCGCCAATGCTTGGCAGGATTTTCTTCGCGACGACGTACGCCAGCAGGAAACAGGTCGTGGCAAGCACCAGACCGACGGCGGTTTCACGATGCGTGATTTGTCCCGCTTTCTCGTCATCTTCGACTTTGAACGAGGCTTTACGCACCAGTTCGCCTTCGCCGCTCATCCAGGTGTGTTTTTTGCCGATGATATCGAGGACGGCGGCAAAGACGATGGCGAAGATGTTAGCGATGGTCAGAATAGCGATAGCGGTTGAGTAATACTCTTCGCGAGAACGGCCGGTGACGGAGTGATAAATCTCCGACAGCGGAACCGCGCCCGCGCCGTTGCCGCCGCCCATGATCGGCAGGACGTACAGCATCATGATGCGATCTACCGGAATGCCGAACACCAGACCGATAGCGATGCCGAAAATCGACGCGCCGACAATGCCCATCAGGATGGTTGGAATATAGCCGAGCAGCGATTTCAGCAGCAGACGGCGGTTTACCGACAGAATCGCCCCGGTAATGAGTACCGCGATGAATAAGTTAAGGAAGTTACTTTCATCCATAACGTTGCTGATAGCATCGATTTCTTTTTGCGTGAAAATACCGGCATAAACGAAATAAGCGGCGACCAGGAAAATCATTACCGGGGCGCCACCTATATATTTGTTGAATATCGGTAGGCGTTTACCTATTTCGCCGAATATGGCGCCGATAATAAACATGATGGCAAAGCCGCCAACGATGTCGGTGGGTAAAGCGTTATAAAAATGTGAAAGTAATAGCGTAATTAACGCAAACGCGTAAAGGGGGAGCGGCATGCCGAAGATTTTAAATCCCAGCAGGTCGCTAACGCCCTTTTTCTCCGTCGCCGGAGCCTGACTCATGTTGGTCATAAACGTTTTCCTGTTTATTGATGGAGTAGTAATACCGGCGCATAGTAATAAATAGATTTAGTGCTAAGGTGTGATTGCCTTCACTGAATACTCGTGTTTTTTATTAATTTAATTATTTTTATTATTCTGAATTAATTAACAACATAAAAACCATAAAGCTAATTAAGCCACGGGGAAAACTGTGACTTAAATACAAGTATCAATAGTCGAACGCTGGCGAAATACAGTTCGTTTTAGAATAACGAAGCGCTAAAAAATGACTCTGATATTAAAACGCGTTCAGCTATTAAAGGATCAACCGCGGCGAGAGGCGATCGATCGGTTTCTTCATCAGCATCAGTTGTCGTTAGAAGCCGATTGCGAGATGGCAATCGTGGCGGAGTATCGGCAGCGGCTGGTCGGCTGCGGCGCCATTGCCGGTAATGTACTGAAATGCATCGCCGTCGATCCCTCGCTACAGGGGGAGGGGCTGAGCCTCAAATTACTGACCGAACTTCTGACGCTGGCCTATGAACTGGGGCGCAGCGAACTGTTCTTATTTACTAAACCGAGCAATGCCGTGCTGTTCTCCGGCGCCGGCTTCTGGTCGATAGCCCAGGCGGGCGACCGCGCCGTATTGATGGAAAACAGCCGCGAACGTCTGACTCGTTACTGTCGTCAGCTGGCGATGTACCGTCAACCGGGAAGAAAAATCGGCGCTATTGTGATGAACGCCAATCCCTTCACCCTTGGCCACCGCTGGCTGGTGGAACAGGCGGCACGGCAGTGCGACTGGCTGCATCTGTTTGTGGTCAAGGAGGATGCGTCCTGCTTTTCCTATCACGATCGCTTCACGCTGATCGAACAGGGGATTACCGGCATCGACAAAGTGACGCTGCACCCCGGTTCGGCGTATCTGATCTCGCGGGCGACGTTCCCCGGTTACTTCCTGAAAGAGCAGGGCGTGGTCGATGACTGCCACAGCCAGATTGACCTGCAGCTCTTCCGCGAACGTCTGGCCCCGGCGCTGCAGATAACCCATCGTTTTGTCGGCACCGAGCCGCTGTGTCCCCTGACCCGTAATTACAACCAACGCATGAAGTCACTGTTGGAAGCGCCAGGCGAGGCGCCGCCCATTGAAGTGGTTGAGCTGGCGCGAATCGAAAAAAATGGCGGGCCCGTGTCGGCCTCCCGAGTGCGCGAACTTTATCGGCAGCGCAACTGGCAGGCGGTCGCGGCACTGGTGCCGCCGGGAACCCTCTCTTTTCTGATGCAACTGGCGGAAAGCGAACATCAAACCGCCTGATTTTTATGCCCTAACTAAGGATTTTCCCCTATGGAAATGAAGATTGACGCCCTGGCCGGCACGCTGGAATCCAGCGATGTGATGGTCAGGATTGGACCGGCGGCGCAGCCGGGCATTCAGCTGGAAATCGACAGCATTGTGAAACAGCAGTTTGGCGCTGCGATTGAGCGGGTGGTCAGAGAAACGCTGGCGCAGCTTGGCGTGAAGCAGGCCAACGTGGTGGTCGATGATAAAGGCGCGCTGGAGTGCGTACTGCGGGCCCGCGTACAGGCCGCGGCGCTGCGGGCGGCGCAACAGTCCCAATTACAATGGAGCCAGCTATGAAACCACGTCGCAGTATGCTGTTCATCCCTGGCGCCAATGCCGCCATGTTAAGCACTTCATTCGTGTACGGCGCCGATGCGGTGATGTTCGACCTTGAAGATGCCGTTTCGCTACGCGAAAAAGATACCGCTCGCCTGTTGGTGCATCAGGCGCTGCAGCATCCGCTGTATCAGGATATCGAAACCGTGGTGCGTATTAACCCGCTGAATACGCCATTCGGTCTTGCCGACCTTGAAGCGGTAGTCCGCGCGGGCGTGGATATGGTGCGTCTGCCGAAAACCGACAGTAAAGAAGATATCCATGAGCTGGAAGCGCATGTTGAGCGGATTGAGCGCGAATGCGGCCGGGAAGTGGGCAGCACCAAACTGATGGCGGCTATTGAGTCGGCGCTGGGGGTGGTGAACGCGGTGGAGATCGCCCGCGCCAGCCCGCGTCTGGCGGCGATTGCGCTGGCGGCCTTCGATTACGTTATGGATATGGGCACTTCCCGCGGCGACGGTACTGAACTGTTCTATGCCCGCTGCGCCGTACTGCATGCGGCGCGCGTTGCCGGCATCGCCGCTTATGACGTGGTGTGGTCGGATATCAATAACGAAGAGGGCTTCCTGGCGGAAGCGAATCTGGCCAAAAACCTCGGCTTTAACGGCAAATCGTTGGTTAACCCACGACAAATAGAGCTCCTGCATCAGGTCTATGCCCCGACGCGCAAAGAGGTCGACCACGCGCTGGAAGTGATAGCCGCGGCGGAAGAAGCCGAAACGCGCGGTCTTGGCGTGGTATCGCTGAACGGCAAGATGATCGATGGACCGATTATCGACCATGCTCGCAAAGTGGTGGCGCTCTCGGCTTCCGGTATTCGTGATTAAGGGGAATAAGATGAAAGAGACAGTAACAATGCTTAATCAGCAGTACGTGATGCCGGAAGGGTTAGCGCCTTATGCGGGCGTGACGGCGAAAAGCCCGTGGTTGGCCAGCGAAAGCGAAAAACGTCAGCGTAAAATCTGCGATTCGCTGGAAACGGCGATTCGTCGTTCCGGTTTGCAAAACGGCATGACCATTTCGTTCCACCACGCGTTTCGCGGCGGTGACAAAGTCGTCAATATGGTGGTGGCGAAGCTGGCGGAAATGGGTTTTCGCGATCTGACGCTGGCATCCAGTTCGCTGATCGACGCCCACTGGCCGCTGATCGAGCATATTAAAAATGGCGTGATCCGCCAGATCTACACCTCCGGACTGCGCGGCAAGCTCGGCGAGGAGATCTCCGCCGGCTTGATGGAAAACCCGGTACAGATCCACTCCCATGGCGGTCGCGTACAGCTGATTCAAAGCGGCGAGCTGTCGATTGATGTCGCGTTTCTCGGCGTCCCCTGCTGCGATGAGTTTGGTAATGCCAACGGCTTTAGCGGAAAATCACGTTGCGGTTCGCTGGGCTATGCGCGCGTTGATGCGGAACATGCCAAATGCGTGGTGCTGCTGACCGAAGAGTGGGTGGCTTACCCTAACTACCCGGCCAGCATCGCTCAGGATCAGGTGGATCTGATTGTTCAGGTGGACGAAGTCGGCGATCCGGAAAAAATCACCGCTGGCGCGATCCGTCTGACCAGCAACCCGCGTGAGCTGCTAATTGCCCGTCAGGCGGCGAAAGTGGTTGAGCATTCCGGTTACTTTAAAGACGGTTTCTCGCTGCAGACCGGTACCGGCGGCGCCTCGCTGGCGGTGAGCCGCTTCCTCGAAGACAAAATGCGCCGTAACGGTATTACCGCCAGCTTTGGCCTTGGCGGGATCACCGGGACGATGGTTGACCTGCACGAAAAAGGGTTGATTAAAACGCTGCTCGATACCCAATCGTTCGATGGCGACGCGGCGCGTTCATTAGCGCAGAACCCGAATCACGTAGAGATTTCCACCAACCAGTATGCCAGCCCGGGCTCTAAAGGCGCCTCCTGCGAGCGCTTAAACGTGGTGATGCTCAGCGCGCTGGAAATCGATACCGACTTTAACGTTAACGTGATGACCGGCTCCAATGGCGTACTGCGCGGCGCATCCGGCGGCCATAGCGATACCGCCGCCGGCGCGGATTTGACCATCATTACCGCGCCATTAGTTCGCGGCCGTATTCCCTGCGTCGTGGAAAAAGTGCTGACCCGCGTCACGCCGGGAGCCAGCGTAGATGTGCTGGTCACCGACCATGGCATAGCGGTAAACCCGGCGCGCCAGGATCTGATCGACAATTTGCGCAACGCGGGCATTGCGCTGATGACTATTGAGGAACTGCAGCAGCGTGCGGAACTGCTAACCGGCAAGCCGCAGCCGATCGAGTTTACCGATCGGGTGGTGGCGGTGGTGCGCTATCGCGATGGCTCCGTGCTTGATGTTATTCGTCAGGTGAAAAACAGCGACTAAATGCAGAGGGGGAAGGGCAATGAGCGAAGTGTTAATCAATCCGCAGCGTTCGCTGCGCGTGAAACCGCTGAACGCTGAAGAGGTGGTCAGCGCGGTAGAGCGCGCGCTGTTGACCGAAGTTCGCCTGACCCCAAAGCCCGGGTTGGTGGATATTCGTAACGCTGGCGCCCATCACGATATGGACCTGGCCTCGTTTGAGGCCAGTACCGCGGTGGTGGCGCCGTGGATGGAGAAATTTTTCATCATGGGCCACGATACCGCGGCGATCGTGCCGGAACAGGTGTTAATGATGCTGCGTCCGGTGGGGATGGCCTGCGAAAACGATATGCTGGAGGCCACCGGCGGAGTGAATACCCATCGTGGGGCGATCTTCGCTTTTGGTTTGCTGAGCGCGGCGGCGGGAAGGCTGGTATCGAAAGGCGAGCCGATTGAACAGCATCGGCTGTGCGACCAGGTGGCGCGATTCTGTCGCGGCATGGTTATGCAAGAACTCTCCGCTTCCAGCGGCGAACCGTTAAGCAAAGGCGAAGCCCATTTTCTACGTTACGGCCTCTCCGGTGCTCGCGGCGAGGCTGAGAGCGGCTTTCGTACCGTACGCACCCAGGCGCTGCCGGTGTTCAACCGCATGATGGAAGAGACCGGCGATAGTAACCTGGCGCTGCTGCAAACCTTGCTGCATCTGATGGCATGGAATGATGACACCAATCTGGTTTCGCGCGGCGGGCTTGCCGGCCTGAACTTTGTGCAGCAGGAGGCGCAGCGGCTGTTGTGGCAGGGCGGCGTCATGGCTGACGGTGGGCTGGAGGCGCTACGCCAACTCGACGACGAGCTGATTGCTCGCCATCTCAGCCCCGGCGGCAGCGCAGATTTATTGGCGGTAACCTGGTTTTTATCCGCTTTCCCCGCAGGCGCGCTTTTCCCCCTTTGATTGCGTACAACAACGCCTTAGCCCGCGTCGCGCGGGCGGGGCGCTACGTGCCCCCTCCCGAATTTCACTACTTAAACGCCGAATCGCGGCACAATCATATAGTTTTTACTGATATCGACCGCCGTTTGTCATAAATTTCTAATTATCGGCGTTTTTGAGTAGCGGCTATGCAATGGGCTGGTTACTCTGAAAACAATTCACGTGAAGTTAACAAAAGAGAATAGCTATGCAAGATGCACAAATCCGCGTGGCCATCGCCGGCGCGGGCGGCCGGATGGGACGCCAGTTAATTCAGGCTGCGCTGCAAATGGACGGCGTGGCGCTTGGCGCGGCGCTGGAGCGCGAAGGTTCGAGCCTGGTGGGCAGCGATGCGGGCGAGCTGGCGGGCGTTGGTAAATCAGGCGTTACCGTCCAAAGCAGCCTGGCGGCGGTAAGCAATGATTTCGATGTTTTAATCGATTTTACCCGCCCGGAAGGCACGCTCAACCATCTGGCTTTCTGCCGTCAGTACGGCAAAGGGATGGTGATCGGCACTACCGGTTTTGATGATGCCGGAAAGCAGGCGATTAGCGATGCCGCACAGGAGATTGCTATCGTCTTTGCCGCTAACTTTAGCGTTGGCGTCAACGTGTTGTTAAAGCTGCTGGAGAAGGCGGCGAAGGTGATGGGCGATTATACCGATATCGAAATCATCGAAGCGCACCATAGGCATAAAGTGGACGCCCCGTCAGGCACCGCGCTGGCGATGGGTGAGGCGATCGCCGGGGCACTGAACAAAGATCTGAAGGACTGCGCCGTCTACAGCCGTGAGGGCCATACCGGTGAACGTGTTCCGGGTACTATTGGTTTCGCTACCGTTCGCGCGGGCGACATCGTCGGCGAACATACGGCGATGTTCGCTGATATCGGCGAACGTATCGAAATTACCCATAAGGCCTCCAGCCGGATGACATTTGCTAATGGCGCCGTTCGTTCTGCTTTGTGGCTGAAAGGCAAAAAAAATGGTCTATTTGACATGAAAGATGTGCTTGATCTGAATGCTTTATAATGATTATTACCCATCGTGATGTGGTTATTGCATTCAATATGTAATTGATTGCAAAGGGCAATATTTTATTGCCCTTTTTTATTTTGAGTGCTTTTATCTTTTTTTCTTCTTAAGGCTTCAAAAAACTATATCTTACTAATGTTTTTAGTTATTGAATTGTAAATTTTGACCATCCGGTCCACTTTTTCCCCCTCCGTCGAATGATTTTACAGTTTTCCTCGCCCGCAAGCGTTTTCTCAACCAGGTTAGTTGATCTTTTTACCGTGAAAAACGCCCGTTACGCGCCAGTGGCGTAAAATAAGATTAAAAATATCCGCTTTAAGTTGACTTTTACCCGACATCTCTCCAGAATGCCGCCGTTTGCCAAAATTCTGCGGGCAAAAATTTGCATTGATTCAGATCTACGTTCTGCATTAATATGCAAATAAAGTGAGTGAATATTCTCTGGAGGGTGTTTTGATTAAGTCAGCGCTTTTGGTTCTGGAAGACGGAACCCAGTTTCACGGTCGGGCCATTGGGGCAACCGGCACGGCGGTTGGGGAAGTCGTTTTCAATACTTCAATGACCGGTTATCAAGAAATCCTCACTGATCCTTCCTATTCCCGCCAAATCGTCACTCTTACTTATCCCCATATTGGTAATGTCGGCACCAACGCCGCCGATGAAGAATCTTCCCAGGTACACGCACAAGGTCTGGTGATCCGCGACCTGCCGCTGATTGCCAGCAACTTCCGCAATACCGAAGACCTTTCTTCTTACCTCAAGCGCCATAACATTGTGGCCATTGCCGATATCGATACCCGTAAGCTGACGCGTTTACTGCGTGAGAAAGGGGCGCAGAATGGCTGCATCATCGCGGGCGATAACCTTGATGCCCAGCTGGCGCTGGAAAAAGCTCAGGCGTTCCCTGGCCTGAACGGTATGGATCTGGCGAAAGAGGTCACTACCGCAGAAACCTACGCCTGGACCCAGGGGAGCTGGACACTGGCGGGCGACCTGCCGGAAGCGAAGGCGGAAAGCGAGCTGCCGTTCCACGTCGTGGCTTATGACTTCGGCGCCAAGCGCAACATCCTGCGGATGCTGGTTGACCGCGGTTGTCGCCTGACTATCGTTCCGGCGCAAACGTCGGCTGAAGACGTGCTTAAGCTGAATCCGGACGGTATTTTCCTCTCCAACGGCCCAGGCGACCCGGCGCCGTGCGATTACGCCATCACGGCGATTGAAAAATTCCTCACCACCGATATTCCGGTCTTTGGCATCTGTCTCGGCCATCAGCTGCTGGCGCTGGCGAGCGGTGCGAAGACCATTAAGATGAAATTCGGCCACCACGGCGGCAACCACCCGGTTAAAGATATCGATAACAACGTCGTGATGATTACCGCCCAGAACCACGGCTTTGCCGTTGATGAAGCGACGCTGCCTGCCAACCTGCGCGTGACCCATAAGTCACTGTTCGACGGCACCCTGCAGGGGATCCATCGTACCGACAAGCCGGCGTTTAGCTTCCAGGGTCACCCTGAAGCGAGCCCGGGCCCGCACGATGCCGCGCCGCTGTTCGACCACTTTATCGAGTTAATTGAGCAATACCGTCAGTCCGCGAAATAATCAGGAGTAAAAGAGCCATGCCAAAACGTACAGACATAAAAAGTATCCTGATTCTGGGCGCGGGCCCGATTGTTATCGGTCAGGCGTGTGAGTTTGACTACTCTGGCGCCCAGGCCTGTAAAGCCCTGCGCGAAGAGGGTTACCGCGTTATTCTGGTGAACTCCAACCCGGCGACTATCATGACCGACCCGGAAATGGCCGATGCGACCTATATCGAGCCGATTCACTGGGAAGTGGTGCGTAAAATTATCGAAAAAGAGCGCCCGGACGCGGTGCTGCCGACCATGGGCGGCCAGACCGCGCTGAACTGCGCGCTGGAGCTGGAGCGTCAGGGCGTGCTGGCAGAGTTCGGCGTGACCATGATTGGCGCGACCGCCGATGCGATCGATAAAGCGGAAGACCGCCGTCGCTTCGACGTGGCGATGAAGAAAATCGGCCTCGACACCGCGCGTTCCGGCATTGCGCACACCATGGAAGAAGCGCTGGCGGTGGCCGCTGACGTTGGCTTCCCATGCATCATCCGTCCGTCCTTTACTATGGGCGGCACCGGCGGCGGTATTGCCTATAACCGCGAAGAGTTCGAAGAAATCTGCGAACGCGGCCTGGATCTCTCTCCGACCAACGAACTGCTGATTGATGAATCGCTGATCGGCTGGAAAGAGTACGAGATGGAAGTGGTGCGCGATAAGAACGATAACTGCATTATCGTCTGCTCGATTGAAAACTTCGATGCCATGGGGATTCACACCGGCGACTCCATCACCGTCGCCCCGGCGCAGACCCTGACCGACAAAGAATACCAAATCATGCGTAACGCCTCGATGGCGGTACTGCGTGAAATCGGCGTGGAAACCGGCGGCTCTAACGTACAGTTCTCGGTGAACCCGAAAGATGGTCGCCTGATCGTCATCGAAATGAACCCGCGCGTCTCCCGCTCTTCGGCGCTGGCTTCCAAAGCGACCGGCTTCCCGATTGCCAAAGTGGCAGCGAAGCTGGCGGTGGGTTACACCCTCGACGAACTGATGAACGATATCACCGGCGGCCGTACTCCGGCCTCCTTCGAACCGTCCATCGATTACGTTGTGACCAAAATTCCACGCTTTAACTTCGAAAAATTCGCTGGCGCTAACGACCGTCTGACAACGCAGATGAAATCCGTCGGCGAAGTGATGGCGATTGGCCGCACGCAGCAGGAATCGCTGCAGAAAGCACTGCGTGGCCTGGAAGTGGGCGCCACCGGCTTCGACCCGAAAGTTAGCCTCGACGATCCGGAAGCGCTGACCAAAATCCGCCGCGAGCTGAAAGACGCGGGCGCCGAGCGTATCTGGTACATCGCTGATGCCTTCCGCGCCGGTCTCTCCGTCGACGGCGTCTTCAACCTGACCAACATCGACCGCTGGTTCCTAGTACAAATCGAAGAACTGGTGCGCCTGGAAGAGAAAGTGGCGGCAGTGGGCATCAACGGCCTCGACGCTGATTTCCTGCGTCACCTGAAGCGTAAAGGCTTTGCCGATGCGCGTCTGGCGAAGCTGGCGGGCGTGCGCGAAGCGGAAATCCGCAAGCTGCGCGACCAGTACAACCTGCACCCGGTCTACAAGCGCGTGGATACCTGCGCGGCGGAATTCGCCACCGATACCGCCTACATGTATTCCACCTATGAAGACGAGTGCGAATCCAACCCGTCCGTAGACCGCGATAAAATCATGGTTCTCGGCGGCGGCCCGAACCGTATCGGCCAGGGTATCGAATTTGACTACTGCTGCGTACACGCCTCGCTGGCGCTGCGCGAAGACGGTTACGAGACCATCATGGTTAACTGTAACCCGGAAACCGTTTCGACCGACTACGACACCTCCGACCGTCTGTACTTCGAGCCGGTAACGCTTGAGGACGTACTGGAAATCGTGCGCATCGAGAAGCCGAAAGGCGTTATCGTGCAGTACGGCGGCCAGACCCCGCTGAAGCTGGCGCGTGAACTGGAAGCCGCAGGCGTACCGGTTATCGGCACCAGCCCGGATGCTATCGACCGTGCTGAAGACCGCGAGCGCTTCCAGCATGCGGTTGACCGCCTGAAGCTGAAGCAGCCGGCGAACGCCACCGTGACCGCGCTTGAGCAAGCGGTTGAGAAGGCAAAAGAGATCGGTTATCCGCTGGTGGTGCGTCCGTCCTACGTACTGGGCGGCCGCGCGATGGAAATCGTCTACGACGAGGCTGACCTGCGCCGTTACTTCCAGACCGCGGTGAGCGTCTCCAACGATGCGCCGGTACTGCTGGACCGCTTCCTCGACGACGCGGTTGAAGTTGACGTCGACGCTATCTGCGATGGCGAAATGGTGCTGATTGGCGGCATCATGGAGCACATCGAACAAGCGGGCGTACACTCCGGCGACTCCGCCTGTTCTCTGCCTGCCTACACTCTGAGCAAAGAGATTCAGGATGTGATGCGCGAGCAGGTGCAGAAGCTGGCCTTCGAGCTGCAGGTTCGCGGCTTGATGAACGTACAGTTCGCAGTGAAGAACAACGAAGTGTACCTGATTGAAGTCAACCCGCGCGCGGCGCGTACCGTACCGTTCGTGTCGAAAGCCACCGGCGTCCCGCTGGCGAAAGTGGCGGCGCGCGTGATGGCTGGTAAAACGCTGGCGCAGCAGGGCGTCACCAAAGAAATCATCCCGCCGTACTATTCGGTCAAAGAAGTGGTGCTGCCGTTCAACAAATTCCCGGGCGTTGACCCGCTGTTAGGGCCGGAAATGCGCTCTACCGGGGAAGTGATGGGCGTGGGCCGCACCTTCGCGGAAGCGTTCGCCAAAGCGCAGCTGGGCAGCAACTCCACGATGAAGAAACAGGGCCGCGCGCTGCTCTCCGTTCGCGAAGGCGACAAAGAGCGCGTTGTCGACCTGGCGGCAAAACTGCTGAAACAGGGCTTCGAGCTGGATGCAACCCACGGCACCGCGATTGTTCTGGGCGAAGCCGGTATCAACCCGCGTCTGGTGAACAAGGTGCATGAAGGTCGTCCGCACATTCAGGACCGTATCAAGAATGGCGAGTACACCTACATCATCAATACCACCGCAGGACGTCAGGCGATTGAAGACTCCAAGCTGATTCGCCGCAGCGCGCTGCAGTACAAAGTGCATTATGACACCACCCTGAACGGCGGTTTCGCCACCGCGATGGCGCTGAATGCCGATGCGACCGAGAAGGTCATTTCGGTGCAGGAAATGCACGCGCAAATCACCAAATAAGCGTACCGGCCGGGCCGGAAAGCGAAACACGGGGGCTGACGATATCGTCAGCCCCATTTTTTTACGGCACTCATCTTCGGAGAGTTCTGCTTTTATCTGTCTGTCAGGTCAGGCTAACTATAGTTAGCACGATAACGATACCAATTGATGAAAAGACAGGAGGATACAATGCGGAACAAAATTCTGGTGGCATCCGCGCTGGCGGCAACGGCGATGGTATTTGTGGCAGGTTGCTCATCAAATCAGTCGCTCAAAACGACAGATGGCAAAACAATTGTGACCAGCGGTAAGCCGCAGGTCGATGATGATACTGGCCTGGTATCCTACAAAAATGCGGAAACCGGTCGCGTGGAGCAGATTAATCGCGACCAGGTGAAGTCTATGGACGAGCTGGATAACTAAAAAAAAGCAGTGGCTTCGGCCACTGCTTTTTACCTTTCATTGTACGGCGATTACCAACGGTGATTCAGCAGAATGTGGCCGCCATAAGCGGCGTAGCTGTTTTCACCCCATTCGCCGCTGGCGCGCAGCGAGATAGTGGTCGTCTCGTTCACATTGCCGGTCACGCCCAGCTCTAACTGACCGCGGTCGTCCGGCGTATCGTTGCTGACTTTTTCACCATTGAACGCCAGATCGTTTTGACCCGCGCCTTTCAACCAGTTCACCGCGATATACGGCTGCCATGTTTTAACATCGTGCTGCTCGAAGTAGCTGCTCTTCACGCCGAGACGACCAAACAGGCTATTGTTGTCCAGGGTGGTTACCCGCACGCCATCCGGGTCGGTATGATTTTCCTGATCGAGATAGCTGTAGATCACCTGCGCCTGAGGCTCAATCTTCCACGTACGCGCGCTTTCTGAAGGGATCACCCACGCATGGCCGACTTCAACAGAGGCGGCAAAACCCTTACTGTCATACTTTTCATTGTTGCGATTGCTGGTGACGGTGTTGTTATACCAGCTGTATGACGCCCAGGTATCGATGTAGCTGCCGAGACGTAATTTCGGATCTTCCTGCCAGGTGGCATACTGGCCAACGTTGAAACCGTCGACTTTACCCTGCGCATCACGCACGTTGTGTTTCGCATCCGAATCCGTTTTCGCCTGGCCTGCGCCAAACATGCCGCCCGCACGCAGCATTCCTTTGTCCATCGGCTTGCTCATGAAATCACTGCCGAGCTGGAGCACGGTGGTGGTGGTGTCGTAGCTGACTTTATCGCCGCCGGCGTCGTTCTCATGATAGCGGCCCTTCACGTACATCCAGGTGTTCAGATTGTCTTCGTTGCGGAAAGTGAGCTGGTCGCGATCGTCACGTTTATGCAGGAACATACTCTGTGCCGCAAGGTAGTTGCCCAGATAAGCACCGACTTCCGGGGCCATTACTTCTGGCGCGGATTGATCGCCATTATCGGTATTGCTGCCGCCATCGGTATTGTTGCCGCCATCGGTATTGCTGCCGCCATCGGTATTGCTGCCGCCATCGGTGCTGCTGCCGCCATCGGTGCCGCTGCCGCCATCGGTGCCGCTGCCGCCATCGGTGCCGCTGTCATCATCGTCGGTATCATCCGACGGATCGTCAGACGGGGTCGCTTTGGATTCCAGATACCAGTTGCCGTTGTTGTGCTGATAAAGATCGTATTCATAAGCTCCGGCGACAACTGGTTTTGACAAGGTTAGCTGTGCTTCAGAACTGCCGCCGACGCTGACAATCTCCATGCCATTAACGGTTTGCGCGCCCACTCCGCCGATGTTGGCGATACTGATGCCGGATTGACCGTAGCTGCTGCCGGTGATCGACAAATGGTCGGTCGGTGAACTGTCTTCGCCAAGCTGACTGTTCATCACGATTTGGCTGCCGGCAGAACCGCTATAGTCGCCGTTAATCGTAAAATTGTTGCCAACGCTATTATCCGCGGCGCTAAGCAACAGCGTGCCGCTGTTGCTCACATTGCCATTAATGGTGTCGACGCCGGATGTTCTTAACGTGGCGTTTCCTTCAATTGCATTCCACGCCGCGAGGACACCTCCGCTGAGGATATCAATGTTGTTATTGACTTCGCCTGCGCTGGCAAATTGCGCGCCATTGTTGATAGTGAGGGTGGCATCGCTACCGGATGCTCCGAGAGTCGCGCCTTCTGCGACCAGAGTCGTGCCGCTTTTGAGCACGGTATCGCCGGTATAGCTATTGGCGCCGGTGAGCGTCAGCGTGTTGGTATCGACTTTTTCCACGTTACCGCTACCGATGATGCCGGTGGCAAAAGTAGAATCGCTTCCCTGATTGAAGATCAGCGTGCCGTTATTGGTCAGGCTACCGGTGAGGGTTGCGGTTTTCTGCCCGTCGCCCAACTGCAGCGTGGCCGCTTCCGCGACCAGCGTGTTACCACTATTAGCGACAGCGCCCCCCAGCGTCAACTGGCCGCTATTCACCTGGAGGGAATCGCCGCTGCCGATGATGTCGAGGTTGCCGGTGAGCGTCCAGTTTTCACCGTTCATTTTCACGGAGGCAAAACCGTCGCCGTCGTTAAGGCCGACAAAGTTACTGTCTTCCGTTCCGGTACCGACCAGCGAGACGGTGTTACCCGTTGAGCCCGTGGAGATGACATCGCCGATGAGAGAAGAGCCGGTATTGAGTACCAGGCTGTTATTTTTGCTGCTGGCAAACATCACGGCCGCATCGCCGCCGCCAAGTAAACCGCTGTTGATGATATCGGCTTTCGCGCTATCAACGATGTTGATCCCGTTCTGGCTGCCCTGCACGGTGCCGCTGTTGTTAATTTTGCTGTTGCCGTTGCTTAACGCAACACCATCGCCTGCGGTACCGGTGATGGCGCCGCTGTTATCTAACCCGAGGCCAATTTGCGAACTCAGGCCGTTTTTCCCGGTGATCACGCCGGTATCGGTATTGGTGATACTAATTGCCGATGACTCTTCGCTAACGAAAATACCGTTGTTAGCGCCAGTAATGATTCCGCTATTATTAAAATCACCTGCCATTGATTGTACGTTAACGGCATTATCAGTTGCAGATGAAATAATTGCATTTTCATTATTATTAATTTCAACGGATTGACCTTCGATATTAATATCCAGTCCGATTCCCGTTCCGGCAATATTGCCTTCATTGGTGACTTTTTTGACGTTCATTCCGCTAACGGATACTGCTGGGGTGTTATCTGCGGAGGAGACGGTGACGTCTCTACTGATGGCGTATTCCGTGTCGGTGGAGAAGTTTTGCGGTACTGAAGTTGACTGGTCAATCGTGCCTGCGCTGACAACAATTGGCGTAAACATTAATAAGGCGGGAAATATTCTCGCCAGTGTTTTGGTTGTTCTGTTTAGTTCAAAGTGTTTGTTGCTCATATACACGTCCATTTGCGTAAATAGCGCTTCCGGTTAACGCTATATATTAGAATTTCGTTTTTAGATTGAAAATTTTTGGGCTCAAGATGAAGAGCGTAAAATTATTGGTTGTACATTGTGGAGTGTATAGGTTTATTTATTAAAGAATGATTTAATCTCGTCTTAAAATATGCATTGACTGTATTATTTGTAATAATAAATTCGTATGGGGAATTGAATGGGACGACGATTGCCCCCTGGAGCGTCTGCAATTCTTTCGTGATGGAAGGATTATCATTGGCTGTATTCGACTTCTCCTCAGGCATTCCCCCCTTTCAGTGAGCGAGTTAACTGTCTACACTCACTGCTACAAGAATACAAAAGACAGGCCCATTCATGATTCTGATAATTTACTCGCATCCTTATCCGCATCACTCGCATGCGAATAAGCGGATGCTTGAGCAAGCAGGGACGCTTGATGGCGTAGAGATACGCTCCCTCTATGAGCTATATCCCGACTTCAATATCGATATCGCTGCCGAGCAGGCGGCGCTGGCGCGCGCCGATCTGGTTATCTGGCAGCATCCGATGCAGTGGTACAGCGTTCCACCGCTGTTAAAACTGTGGATGGATAAAGTACTGTCCCACGGCTGGGCGTACGGCCACAACGGTATTGCGTTACACGGTAAATCGCTGATGTGGGCGGTTACCACCGGCGGCGGCGAAAGCCATTTCGATATTGGTTCATTCTCCGGCTTTGACGTGCTGGCGCAGCCTCTGCAGGCGACGGCGCTGTACTGTGGCATGAAATGGCTGCCGCCGTTTGCGATGCACTGTACCTTTATCTGCGATGACGAAACGCTGCAGGCGCAGGCCCGTCATTATCGTCAACGCTTAATCGAATGGCAGGAGACGCATAACAATGGATAGCCATACGCTAATACAGGCGCTGATTTACCTCGGCTCCGCTGCGCTTATCGTGCCGATCGCCGTGCGTCTGGGACTGGGATCGGTGCTGGGATATCTGATTGCCGGCTGCGTTATCGGCCCATGGGGACTGCGACTAGTCACTGACGCTGAG
Organism: Klebsiella sp. 141161; assembly: GCF_050600815.1. NCBI lineage: Bacteria > Pseudomonadati > Pseudomonadota > Gammaproteobacteria > Enterobacterales > Enterobacteriaceae > Klebsiella > Klebsiella sp. 141161. The sequence continues at coordinate 192,215 of NZ_JAQIRN010000006.1, forward strand.
GCGATTCTGCATTTCGCCGAAATCGGCGTGGTGCTGATGTTGTTTGTTATAGGCCTTGAGTTGGATCCGCAGCGCCTATGGAAACTGCGCGCCTCGGTATTTGGCGGCGGTGCGCTGCAAATGGTGGTGTGCGGCGCGTTTATCGGGCTGTTCTGCATGCTGCTTGGCTTGCGCTGGCAGGTGGCGGAGCTTATCGGGATGACGTTGGCGCTGTCGTCGACGGCGATTGCCATGCAGGCGATGAACGAACGTAACCTGACGGTGACGCAACTAGGGCGGAGCGCCTTTGCCGTGCTGTTGTTCCAGGATATCGCCGCTATTCCTTTGGTCGCGATGATTCCGCTGCTGGCGGCCAGCGGCGGTTCAACGACCCTGGCCGCGTTTGCGCTGTCGGCGTTGAAAGTGGCCGGCGCGCTGGCGCTGGTGGTGCTATTAGGGCGCTATCTGACCCGGCCGGTGCTGCGCTTTGTTGCCCGTTCCGGTCTGCGCGAAGTATTCAGCGCCGTGGCCCTGTTCCTGGTCTTTGGCTTCGGATTGCTGCTTGAGGAAGTCGGGCTGTCGATGGCGATGGGCGCGTTTCTTGCCGGGGTGCTTCTGGCAAGTTCTGAATACCGCCATGCGCTGGAGAGCGATATCGAACCGTTTAAAGGGTTGCTGTTGGGACTGTTCTTTATCGGCGTCGGTATGTCTATCGACTTCGGTACCCTCGTCACCCATCCGCTACGTATCCTGATCCTGCTGGTGGGTTTTTTGGCGATTAAAGCCTTGATGCTATGGCTGATTGCTAAACCCCTGGGTGTACCGCGCGCGCAGCGACGCTGGTTTGCCGTACTGCTGGGGCAGGGAAGTGAGTTCGCTTTCGTGGTCTTCGGCGCCGCGCAGATGGCCGATGTGCTGGATAGCGAGTGGGCGAAGGCGCTGACGCTGGCGGTGGCCCTATCGATGGCGGCAACGCCCATTCTGCTGGTGCTGCTGACGCGGATGGAGAAATCCGCCAGCGGCCAGGAGCGCGAAGCGGATGAGATTGACGAAGAGCAACCGCGGGTGATTATCGCCGGTTTTGGCCGCTATGGGCAGATTGCCGGGCGTGTGCTGCTTTCCAGCGGCGTGAAAATGGTTATCCTCGATCACGACCCGGACCACGTTGATACCCTGCGCAAGTTCGATATGAAGGTGTTTTACGGCGATGCCACGCGGGTGGATCTGCTGGAATCGGCGGGGGCGGCAAAGGCTGAAGTGCTGATTAACGCCATCGACGATCCGCAGGCCAGCCTGCAGCTGGTGGAGTTGGCGAAAGAGCACTTCCCACATCTGCAGATCATTTCGCGCGCCCGCGATGTCGATCACTACATTCAGCTGCGCCAGGCCGGAGTGGAAGCGCCGGAGCGTGAAACCTTCGAATCGGCGCTGAAAAGCGGCCGTATGACGCTGGAGGCCTTAGGTCTGGGCGCTTATGAGGCCCGCGAGCGCGCCGATCTGTTCCGCCGTTTCAACCAGCAGATGGTGGAAGAGATGGTGGCGATGGCGGAAAATGATGCCGCCTCTCGCGTGGCGGTGTTCAAGCGAACCAGCGATATGCTTACCGGCATCATCAATGAGGACCGTAATCATCTGTCGCTGGTGCAGCGTCACGGCTGGCAAGGTACCGAAGAAGGACGGCACACCGGAGACGTTCGCGATGAGCCGGAGAATAAGCCTTCAACCTGAGGTGGTAAGCAGATGTTGCGTTAACTTTACAGCTAACATTTTGTTTTCAATTTAGTTCCTGATCTGGCGGCTCATGAGGGTTACGTGGGCTCGCCAGCAAATCTAAAAATTTTCTTATTCTTTACTCTTCGTTCAGTCGACGAAGTATTACGCTTTCCGTATAGTGGCGGCAATTTTTTGCATTCGGGATATTTTCAATGATTAGTCTGATTGCGGCGTTAGCTGTAGATCGCGTAATTGGCATGGAGAACGCTATGCCATGGGACTTGCCTGCCGATCTCGCCTGGTTTAAACGTAATACCTTAAACAAGCCGGTGGTAATGGGGCGTTTGACCTGGGAATCCATCGGTCGCCCGTTGCCAGGACGTAAAAATATCGTTATCAGCAGCAAGCCAGGCAGCGACGATCGCGTGCAGTGGGTGAAGTCTGTTGATGAAGCGATTGCCGCCTGCGGCGACGCGGAAGAGATTATGGTGATTGGCGGTGGCCGCGTTTACGAGCAGTTCCTGCCGAAAGCGCACAAACTCTACCTGACCCATATTGATGCGGAAGTGGAAGGCGATACCCATTTCCCGGATTACGATCCGGACGAGTGGGAATCGGTGTTCAGTGAGTTCCACGATGCCGACGCGCAAAATTCCCATAGCTACTGCTTCGAGATCCTCGAGCGTCGTTAAGCTAACATAGCGTGGATTAAAAAACCCCGGTCGCGTCAGGCGTGGCCGGGGTTTTGTTTTATCAGGAATCTTCCGTACCGGAGGTAGCCCGGATAAGGCGCAGCGCGCCGCCATCCGGGATCGACTCAGGAGGCGACCGCTTCGCCTTCGTCGAGGCTTTTCTGGCGGTTGGAACGCTGGGTGAAATACGTTTTATCTTCCCAGCGCAGGCAGGTCAGGTCGCCTCCCCAGCAGCAGCCGGTATCCAGCGCGTAGATGCCTTCCGGGGTACCGCGGCCTTCCAGCGACGCCCAATGACCAAAGGCGATACTGTACTCGCGGGCAACCGGGCCCGGAATGGCAAACCATGGCTTAAGCGGGGCAGGCGCGTCTTCCGGCGCCTCTTTGCTGTACATATCCAACTGGCCGTTCGGGAAGCAATAGCGCATGCGGGTGAAGGCGTTGGTGATAAAGCGCAGGCGCGCCAGGCCGCTGAGCTCGTTGCTCCAGTGGTTCGGCATATCGCCATACATCGCGTCGAGGAAGAACGGATAGGAGTCGCTCGCCAGCACGGCTTCGACATCGCGCGCGCACTGTTTGGCGGTTTCCAGATCCCACTGCGGCGTGATGCCGGCATGAGCCATCACCAGCTTTTTCTCTTCGTCGACCTGCATCAGCGGCTGGCGACGCAGCCAGTTGAGCAGTTCGTCAGCGTCCGGTGCTTCCAGCAGCGGCGTCAGGCGGTCTTTGGGCTTGTTGCGGCTAATGCCGGCAAACACCGCCAGTAGATGCAGGTCATGGTTGCCCAGCACGATGCGCACGCTATCGCCGAGCGTTTTCACGAACCGCAGCACTTCCAGAGAACCGGGGCCGCGCGCGACCAGGTCGCCGGTGAGCCACAGGGTATCCGTATCAGGGTTAAACTCCACCTGCTCCAGCAATGCGATCAGTTCATCGTAGCAACCATGAATGTCGCCAATAAGGTATGTAGCCATTGTTTTAATGTATAAGCGTTGGAACTGCGAGACGGAAGACAGGGATCTCGATAGTGAACGGTACGCCGTTGCTATCAATCATCTCATAATGACCCTGCATGGTGCCCAGCGGCGTTTCGATAACCGCGCCGCTGGTGTATTGATACTCTTCGCCGGCAGGGATGTGCGGCTGTTCGCCGACGACCCCTTCACCCTGGACTTCCGTCTCGCGACCGTGTCCATTGGTGATAAGCCAGTAGCGGCCGAGAAGCTGAACCTGACTCCGCCCCAGGTTGCGAATGGTGACGGTGTAAGCGAAGACGTAGCGCTCTTCTTCCGGAGAAGATTGCGATTCGATATAGACGCTTTGCACCTGGACGCAAACACGAGGCGAATTAATCATGGTTAGCTCTCCTTCGAAGGCAGATTGTTGGATAACCAGTTGGCCATCTTACAGTACTGCTCTACAGAAATATTTTCCGCACGTACCGCCGGGTCGACGCCCAGCTCCGTCAGCACTTCAACGCTAAACAGATTGCCGAGACTATTGCGAATGGTCTTACGGCGCTGGTTGAAGGCTTCGGTAGTGATACGGCTCAGCACGCGGACATCCTTCACCGGGTACGGCATGGTGCGATGCGGCACCAGGCGCACGACGGCGGAATCCACTTTTGGCGGCGGCGTAAAAGCGGTCGGCGGGACTTCAAGTACCGGGATCACCTGGCAGTAGTACTGCGCCATTACGCTTAATCGACCATACGCTTTACTATTCGGCCCGGCAACCAGACGATTAACCACTTCCTTCTGCAGCATAAAGTGCATATCGGCAATGGCATCAGTATAGCTGAAGAGGTGGAACATCAACGGCGTTGAGATGTTGTACGGCAGGTTGCCGAAGACGCGCAGCGGCTGGCCCATTTTCTCCGACAGTTCGCCGAAGTTCATGGTCATCGCATCCTGCTGGTAAATGGTCAGCTTAGGTCCGAGGAACGGATGGGTCTGCAGGCGGGCCGCCAGATCGCGGTCCAGCTCGATAACGGTTAACTGGTCGAGGCGTTCGCCGACCGGTTCGGTCAGCGCGGCGAGACCCGGGCCGATTTCGACCATCGCCTGGCCTTTCTGAGGATTGATGGCCGAAACAATGCTGTCGATCACGAACTGATCGTTGAGAAAGTTTTGCCCGAAGCGTTTACGGGCTAAATGGCCCTGATGGACTCGATTATTCATTGGGTATTAACAATCATTTTGATGGCGAGATTAAGCGCCGTGATAAAACTGCCGACGTCCGCTTTTCCCTGACCGGCTAATTCCAGCGCGGTACCGTGGTCAACGGAGGTACGAATAAAAGGTAAACCGAGCGTAATATTCACGCCGCGGCCAAAGCCCTGGTATTTTAGCACGGGCAGGCCCTGATCGTGGTACATCGCGAGTACCGCATCGGCATTATCGAGATATTTTGGCTGAAAAAGGGTATCCGCAGGCAGCGGACCGCTTAAATTCATGCCCTTCGCCCGCATCTCTTCGAGCACCGGAATAATGGTATCGATCTCTTCCGTCCCCATATGACCGCCTTCGCCGGCGTGGGGATTCAGGCCGCAAACCAGCACGTGCGGCTGAGCGATACCGAATTTATGCCGCAGATCGGCATCCAGGATGGTTATCACTTCACGCAGCAGCTCCGGCGTGATCGCCTCGCTTATCGCTTTTAACGGCAGGTGGGTGGTGGCCAGTGCGACCCGCAGTTCTTCGGTCGCCAGCATCATGACCACTTTGCTGGCGTGAGCGCGTTCTTCAAAGAACTCGGTATGGCCGGTGAAGGCAATACCGGCGTCATTGATGTTGCCTTTGTGCACCGGCCCGGTAATCAACGCGGCGAATTCACCCTTAAGGCAGCCATCGCAGGCGCGCGCCAGGGTTTCCACCACATAGCTGCCGTTAGCGACATTAAGCACGCCCGGCTGTACCGGCGCGTTGAGGGCAACGGGAAGTAGCGTAAGCGTGCCCGCCCGCTGCGGCTGTGGAGGACGGGTTGGATCGTAAGGGAGGAGCGATAAAGGAAGACCGAGCTGGCGGGCTCGGTCAGTTAACAGGGCGCCATCGGCGCAAATAACCAGTTCAACCGGCCAGTCGCGCTGCGCAAGCTCGGCGACAAGATCGGGACCAATCCCTGCGGGTTCGCCGGGAGTGATAACAACACGTTGCATAGAAACGTTCCTTCGGGCCAGGAAGGCCCGGCTGCGCAGTCGACCCCAGCCGTAGCTGGGGCGACCGGTCTACCCTCTCGATACGCCTTTAAGGCGTGGAGAGGGGAGAGCTTTAGTTGCTCAGAATTTTGACGTAAGCGCTGGCGCGCTGTTCCTGCATCCAGGTGGCCGCTTCTTCAGAGAATTTACGGTTCATCAGCATGCGGTAAGCACGGTCCTTCTGCGCGGCGTCGGTTCTGTCGACGTTGCGGGTATCCATCAGTTGGATCAGGTGCCAGCCGAAGGAGGAGTGAACCGGGCCGCTAGTCTGGCCTTTGTTGAGGCGCATCAGCGCATCGCGGAACGCGGGATCGAAGATATCCGGCGTCGCCCAGCCTAAGTCGCCGCCCTGATTGGCGGAACCCGGATCCTGGGAAAACTCTTTCGCCGCTTTATCGAAAGTGGTCTTACCGCTCTTAATGTCAGCCGCAATCTGTTCCAGCTTCGCCTGGGCCTGCGCGTCGTTCATGATCGGCGACGGCTTCAGCAGGATGTGGCGGGCATGGACTTCGGTGACGGAGATGTTCTGGCTGCCGCCGCGCATATCGTTAACTTTCAGGATATGGAAGCCGACGCCGGAACGAATCGGACCGACAACATCGCCTTTCTTCGCGGTGCTCAGCGCCTGAGCGAAAATACCCGGCAGCTCCTGAATACGGCCCCAACCCATCTGGCCGCCTTTCAGCGCCTGCTGGTCAGCGGAATAGGTGATAGCCAGTTTGCCGAAGTTGGCGCCGCTACGGGCCTGTTCAACGACGGACTTCGCCTGCTCTTCCGCTGCCGCAACCTGATCGGAGGTCGGGTTTTCCGGCAGCGCGATCAGAATATGGCTCAGGTTGAGTTCGGTGCTGGCATCGTTCTGATCGCCAATCTGCTTGGCCAGCGCTTCAACTTCCTGCGGCAGCACGGTGATGCGGCGGCGCACTTCGTTGTTACGCACTTCCGAAATCAGCATCTCTTTACGGATCTGATTACGGTAGGTGTTGTAGTTGATGCCTTCATAGGCCAGACGGCTACGCATCTGATCCATCGACATGTTGTTCTGTTTGGCGATGTTGGCAATGGCCTGGTCAAGCTGATCGTCGCTGACTTTCACGCCCATCTTCTGACCCATTTGCAGAACGATCTGGTCCATGATCAATCTTTCGAGGATCTGATGACGCAGGGTCGCGTCATCCGGCAGCTGCTGTCCCGCCTGACCAGCGTTGAGCTTCACCGACTGCATCAGACCATCGACGTCGCTTTCCAGAACAACGCCATTATTGACGACAGCCGCTACTTTATCGACCACCTGCGGGGCGGCGAAACTGGTATTCGCGATCATGGCGATACCGAGAAGCAGCGTTTTCCAGTTCTTCATACTTTTTCCATTTCAATTAACCGCAAATGCGGATTACGTTTTAAACCAGACGCCTTACAGCGAGCTCTGGTACGGCAAAATGTTCGAGCGCAGCATCTGCTGGGTGCCAAGACCATAGTTGGAGCTCAGACCACGCAGTTCGATGTTGATACCGAAGGTGTTGTCGTATTTGCTTTCGCCGCCGTTGTTGTTATCCCAGCCGTTGATCTTACGTTCGTAGCCAAGGCGGATAGCGTAGCAGCAAGAGTTATACTGTACCCCTAACATCTGGTTAGCCGCTTTTTTGGTATTGGTATCGAAGTAGTACGCGCCGACCACTGACCAACGATCGACAATCGGCCAGCTTGCGGTCATTCCCACCTGAGAAATACCCTCTTTATACTGCTGAGCGGTGGAATACGAAGGCAGCGTCGCCTGAATATATTCCGGACTCGCGTAACGGTAGTTCAGTTGCACTAAGCGGTTTTCGTCGCGGCGGTATTCAATGGTTCCGTTGCCGGTTGCGACGTTATCCAGACGCGTATCGTACTGGATCCCCCCGCGTAAACCCCAGTTATCGGTGATGCGCCAGTAAGTATCGCCGGCCCAGACCAGTGAACCCGTGGTGTCGTTATTCTCCCAGTTGATGTTGTCCGCACCGGTACGAGACTCGGTGAAATAGTAGATTTGACCAACGGAAATATTAAAACGTTCAACGGCCGCGTCATCATATACGCGAGATGTGACGCCGGTGGTGACCTGGTTGGCTGACGCGATACGGTCAAGGCCGCTGTAGGAGCGGTCGCGGAACAGGCCGCTATAGTCGGACTGCAGCAGGGTCGAGTCGTAGACGCCAATGTGGCTCTGGTCGCGATACGGGATATACAGATACTGCATGCGCGGTTCCAGGGTCTGGGTATACCCTTCCTGCATATCGCGTTCGAAGACCATTTTGCCGTCGATTTTGAACTGCGGCATCACGCGGTTAACCGAATCTTTGTAATCGGTACCGTTAGCGGTGTTGTACTGATCGAGGTTACTCTGCTGATAGTGGGTCGCCAGCAGCTTCGCCTCGGTATTGATGCTTCCCCAGCCGTTAGACAGCGGCAGGTTGATCGTCGGCTCCATGTGCAGGCGCGTCGCTTCCGGCATATCGCCGTTGGTGTTGACGAAGTGCACCGCCTGCGCATACAGATGGGTATCGAACGGACCGACGTCATTCTGGTAGGCGTTAATATCGAGCTGAGGCTCAGCAGCGTAGGAGTTGCTTGAGCTACGGTCGAAGACCTGGAACTGCTTGGTCGACACGGTGGCGTCAAAGTTCTGGTTAACGTAACCGGCGCTGAATTTCTGCGTCGCGTAGCCGTCGGTACTGGAGCCGTACTTAGAGCTGAAGTCGTTAAAGTAATCCGGGTCGCTGACTTTGGTGTAGTCGGCGTTCAGACGCCACACCTGATCGATAACCGCGTTGTGGTTCCAGTAGAACATCCAGCGGCGGCTGTTGCTGTCGTTGGAGTGATCGTCTTCGTACACTTTATCGGAAGGCAGGTAATCGAATTCGAATAAACCTGCGCCCGCCTGGGTCAGATAGCGGAATTCGTTTTCCCACATTACGCCGCCGCGTTTATTCATATAGTGCGGCGTAATGGTGGCGTCGAAGTTCGGCGCGATATTCCAGTAATAGGGCAGCGAGAACTCAACGCCATTTTTAGTGCTGTATTTGGCGTTGGGGATCAGGAAGCCGGAGCGGCGCTTATCGCCGACAGGCAGCTGCAGATACGGGCTATAAAAAATAGGGACGGAACCCAGCTTAAAGCGCGCGTTCCAGATTTCGGCAACCTGCTCTTCGCGGTCATGGATAACTTCGCTGCCGACGACGCTCCAGGTATCAGAACCCGGCAGACAGGAGGTGAAGCTGCCGTTTTCCAGAATGGTATAGCGGTTTTCGCCGCGCTGCTTCATCAGGTCGGCGGTACCGCGCCCCTGACGGCCAACCATCTGATAGTCGCCTTTCCAGACGTTAGTATCTTTGGTGTTCAGGTTCGACCACGCCTTCGGCCCCTTCAGAATGACCTGGTTGTCGTCATAGTGAACGTTGCCAAGCGCATCAACGGTACGCACCGGCTGCGGTTGGCCCGCCGGCTGCTGCTGATGCAACTGCACCTCGTCGGCCTGCAGGCGACTATTCCCCTGATTAATATCAACGTTGCCGGTAAACACGGCATTATCAGGGTAGTTGCCTTTCGCATGATCGGCGTCAATCGTTACCGGTTGATCGTTAGGCTTTCCTTCAACGAGAGGACGATTATAGCTTGGCACGCCAAGCATACATTGCGTGGCGAGATCGGCGGCCATGCCCTGTTGGCTATACAAGGCGCTGGCGATCATGGTGGCCAGGAGGCTGGGGATACGTTTTTTCATACGTTTTATTTGTTGTTCCGTCATCTTGTGGCAGCGGCTTGCAAACGGTCAGAGCCTAACGTACTCATCTTAATCGCGCTAGTCTTAATCCGCTCGTTTCGTTTCTGAGCGTTAGGCACCGTGTAGAATGGCGAGTATGATAAAGCAAATTATAGGCGATGTCCCACATGACCGTGGCGTCAACGCTTGGTAACGTGCGGTCATATATAGCTTAACTGGTAGCACAAAGATTGGGGAGTCTATGCAGTATTTGGGTAAAGTGATTGGTGTCGCGGTTGCATTATTGATGGGCGGCGGCTTCTGGGGCGTGGTGCTTGGCTTTTTAGTCGGGCATATGTTTGACCGGGCCCGTAGCCGTCGACTGAATTTATTTGCCAACCAGCAGGAACGGCAGTCGCTGTTCTTTTCCACCACGTTTGAAGTGATGGGACATTTGACCAAATCGAAAGGGCGCGTGACGGAAGCCGATATTCATGTGGCGAATGTGCTGATGGACCGTATGAACCTGCACGGCGAGTCGCGCACCGCGGCGCAGCAGGCATTTCGCGCCGGAAAGGCCGATAATTACCCGCTGCGCGAGAAAATGCGCCAGCTGCGAAGCGTCTGTTTCGGTCGCTTCGATTTAATTAGGATGTTTCTGGAAATTCAGCTGCAGGCAGCCTTCGCCGACGGCGAATTACATCCCAATGAACGCGAAGTGTTGTTTGTTATCGCCGACGAGCTTGGTATCTCGCGTGCGCAGTTTGAGCAGTTCCTGCGCATGATGCAGGGCGGCGCGCAGTTCGGCGGCGGCTCGCAGCAGCAATCCTATGGTCAGCGCGGCGGCAATGGCGGCTGGCAGCAGGCACAGCGCGGCCCGACGCTTGAAGATGCTTGTAATGTTCTCGGCGTCAAGCCGACCGATGATGCTACAACCGTCAAGCGCGCTTACCGTAAACTAATGAGCGAACATCACCCGGACAAGCTGGTGGCCAAAGGGCTGCCGCCGGAGATGATGGAAATGGCGAAACAGAAAGCGCAGGAAATCCAGAAAGCCTGGGAGCTTATCAAAGAGCAGCGCGGCTTCTGAATCCCGTAAGGCTTCTCCTTCATGGAGAAGCCTTAGTTCGCGCCCTGCGCGCGGCGATACATCCGCCGCGGGTGGCCAATTTTTCCGTACAGCATTTCCACTTCCAGAAAACTCACTTCCACGCAGTGCTCGAGATAACGACGGGCGGTGGTCTTGCTCAGTCCGGTTTCGCTGACCACTTCGTCCACTGAAAAGCAGTGCGTTTCGCGGCCATGAAATAAATTCTGCACCAGCGCCAGGGTCTTTTCCTCGATGCCTTTGCTGCCGTTATCGGCGCGAAAATTTTTAGCCTGCAGCTGATACAGGGAATCAACGTTTTGCTGATCGACGATTTTCCATTCCCGCTGCTGGTCGTAAAACTGAATAAAGCGCTCCAGCGACTGGCTCAGGCGTTTCCACGAAACCGGTTTGAGAATGTAGTCGAAGGCGCCGTTGCGTATCGCCTGGCTGCAGGTTTCCATATCGCTGGCGGCGGTGATGAAAATGACCGAACAATTGGCGTTGGCCAGAATCGGGTCGGTCATTAGCGTAACGCCTTTGCCGTCCGGCAGATAATTATCCAGCAGGACCAGCTGCGGCGGCCTGGCGTTGAGCATCTGCCGCGCCTGAGAAAGCGAGGCGGCCATTCCCGCCAGCCGCATGCGCGGGTGTTTCTGAATGAGCTCGGCGTGCAGTCGGGCCAGCTCGTTTTCATCTTCGATGATCAGCACATCGACCAGGTCATGATGCATCGTTGGTCTCCGGTTGCGGATGGGCTGGCGGGTCAGCGGGAATAAACAGGGTAAATATCGTTCCGCGCGGCGCGTTATCGGCGACTTCAATCGTGCCGCCAGCCTGAGTCACATAATGTTCAATAAGATACAGACCAATACCGTGATCGCCACGGGTTTTTGTCGTCACTCCGCGCTCAAAAATACGCTCGCGAATATCCGGGCGGATACCGACACCGCGGTCGGCCACCTCAATCATCAGCTCGCGGGCGTTGAGTTGAATCAGTACCTCGACCGGTTCGTGCGGCAGTTCGGCGCGTTGCGTGGCTTCAATGGCGTTATCCAGCAGATTGCCGATGATTGAGATAAGTTCCGACTCCATCAGCGACGACAGCGGGCGATCGATACGACAGGCCGGATCAAAGCTCAGTTCAACGCCTTTTTCATAGGCGCGAGTGGCTTTACCCAGCAGCAGGCCGCACAGCGTCGGCGAACGAAATCGCGAGGAGATGAAGTCCAGTAGCTCCTGGGCATGCTCCGATTGCGCTTGTATATAGCGAATGGCTTCGTCGTAGTGGCCCATATGCAGCAGGCCGGAGAGCGTGGTCATGCGGTTGAGCTGTTCGTGGCGCATAATGCGCAGGTTATCGACATAGCGTTTCACCTGGCTGAGCTGAGCGGTGAGGGCGTTGATTTCATCGCGGTCGCGGAAGGTGATCACCCAGCCCTGTAGCGAGTTTTCCAGCATGATGCGCACCCGGCTGGCGAGTACCGTCAGCTGGTTAAAGCGACACAGTTCATCGTGCGTATCGTTCGCCAGCATCGCGCTGCTGGCGAAAAACGGCTGCGGGGCGATCACGCTATCAATCGATTTGCCGCGCAGCAGATGCGCGGGCTGCTTAAGCCCCAGCAGGCTGCGGGCGGCGTGGTTAATCACTTCAATCCGTCGCTGGCTGTCGATAACGATAACCCCTTCGAAAATCGATTCCATCATCGCTTTTTGCTGGCGTACCAGCAGGCCAATTTCGCGCGGCTCTAGCGAAAAAATCTGCTTTTTAATGCTGCGGGTAAAATACCAGGAGAAGATAAACAGGGCGATCAGCAACAGGATGGCGGCGACAAAAATATTCACCACCTTTTGCACGGTGATGCTGTCGAGATAGCTGGTCAGATAGCCGACGGAGACAATGCCGATCACCCGCCCGTTGTCATCGACAATGGGCGTTTTACTGCGAAGTGAGACGCCCAAACCGCCTTTACGGATGGTGGTGATAGTTTTGCCTTCCAGCACCGCCTGGTTATCGCCACCCACTAAGTGCGTGCCGACCCATTCCGGGTGTACGGAATGAAACAGGTGTACGCCTTTATCATCGCCGATGACGATAAAGCTGGCGTCGCTGTGGGCGGCGATTTGCTTCATGAAGGCGCCGATAGCCTGCGGATCGTGCAGGCTGACCTGCTGGCGCAGATTGGGCATCAGCGCAATCTCTTCGGCCTGAATTTTCGCCCTGGCGCTCATTTCCTGATACAGCTGGCGGCTGGCGTCAAGATAATAATAAACGCCAAGCAGAGCGAATAAGATGGAGAAAAAGGCCACCAGGGAGATGAACAGCTTAAATTGAAATGAAACTTTCATAGTTATGCGCACAGTATTTGAGATGCGGTAACGATATCGTCAGCGGCCAGAAGGACAATTTATCTACTGGCGCCTATTTATAAAGGGTAATTATCCGGTTAATAAAAAAACCATAAAAACCACGCTAAGAAATTAGATATATATCACTAGAGTCAATAGAAACCATAAAAACCATAACGACCATTAAAACTTCTTTTTTAATCTGCCCCCTCTCACATTAACCGCGCGCCCGGCCCTCTACCCTGAACAGGAATAATAACTACAGGGCTGAATTTATGAGCACCACAGACAACGCATTCTCTGCAACCCTTGAACCTATTAACAAACCGAAAGCCTCGTTGAAGCAGCGCTGGTGGCACGTGATGGATAGCTGGAAAGTGGGGATTATCCCGCTGCCGCTATTTTTGCTGGCCGGTGGTCTTATCGCGCTGGATTGCCTTGGCGGCAAGCTGCCGAGCGATATCGTGGTGATGGTGGCGACGCTGGCCTTCTTCGGTTTCGCCTGCGGCGAGTTCGGCAAGCGCCTGCCGGTACTCGGCAAGCTTGGCGCGGCGGCGATTTGCGCCACCTTTATTCCTTCCGCGCTGGTCCATTACGGCCTGCTGCCGGATGTGGTGGTTGAATCCACCACCAAATTCTATAAATCGACCAATATTCTTTATCTCTACATCTGCTGCATTATCGTTGGCAGCATTATGAGCATGAACCGCACCACGCTGATTCAGGGGTTCCTGAAGATCTTCCTGCCGATGCTGTGCGGCGAGGTCGTCGGTATGTTGGTCGGCGTGGGAGTTGGCAGCCTGTTGGGGATGGATCCGTTCCAGGTCTTCTTCTTTATCGTGCTGCCGATTATGGCCGGCGGCGTGGGCGAAGGGGCGATCCCGCTGTCGATTGGCTATGCGGCGCTGATGCATATGGATCAGGGCGTTGCGCTGGGACGCGTGCTGCCGATGGTGATGCTGGGCAGCCTGACGGCGATCGTCATTGCCGGCTGTTTGAACCAGCTCGGTAAGCGCTTCCCACATTTGACCGGCGAAGGCCAGCTAATGCCTAACCGCAGTAATGAAACCCGCAGCCTGAGCGAAAGCGAAGGATTTGGCGGTAAAACGGATGTGGCGACGCTGGCCTCCGGCGCGCTGCTGGCGGTGCTGCTGTATATGATGGGCATGCTGGGACACAAATTGATTGGCCTGCCGGCGCCGGTTGGCATGCTGTTCCTCGCGGTGCTACTGAAGCTGGCGAATGTGGTTTCGCCGCGCCTGCAGGAGGGCTCGCAGGTGGTGTATAAATTCTTCCGCACCGCGGTGACTTATCCGATTCTGTTTGCCGTCGGCGTGGCGATTACCCCGTGGCAGGAGCTGGTAAACGCCTTCACGCTGACCAACCTGCTGGTCATTGTCTGCACCGTGTCGGCGCTGGTGGCCACCGGGTTCTTCGTCGGCAAGAAAATGGGGATGCATCCGGTCGATGTGGCGATTGTCTCCTGTTGCCAGAGCGGGCAGGGCGGCACCGGCGACGTCGCTATCCTGACTTCCGGCAACCGTATGAACCTGATGCCGTTTGCTCAGATAGCTACCCGTATCGGCGGCGCGATTAATGTGTCGTTAGGGCTGCTGTTCTTAAGTCATTTCTTATCGTGATTTAGTTCTGCGCTAATAGCAAAAACTGCCATTTCCCTCCGCAGGACGAAGAAAATTTCTTTGTCCTGCGTCCTAAATTCTGTGCAATTAGCGATACAATAGGCGGCGTTATCCGCGATAGCGACGGCAGCTCCGAGCTGCCTTTTTGATCATTAAAGGAGAGGAAAGAATGTCAGTGCATACTCCCGCCCGGGCGGGCGTCAGCATGGAAAATCTGCTGGCGGCGAAAGAGCAGCGCGCAGCCCGTCAACAAGACTGGCTCAACCATTATCAACAACCGGTCATTTCTCTCACCCTGGTAACGCCAGGGGCGGTAAAAGACAGTATTCGCTATCGCAATATGATGGGTGTTGCGCTGCAGGCCTGTGACCAACTTCTGTGGCAGCAGCGCTGGAAAACGCTCGACCGCCAGGTGTTGTGGCTGCCTACCGGCCCGGAAGCGATGTGGTGCGTTGAGCACTCCGCGGAAGAGATCAAAGCGCTATGCAGCGAACTGGAACAGAATCATCCGCTGGGTCGCCTGTGGGATATCGATGTCATTTGTCCGCAAGCGGGGCTGATTAGCCGCCAGGCACAGGGCGAATCGATGCGCCGCTGCTTGCTGTGCGATGAGCCGGCCCACGCCTGCGCGCGCAGCCGTCGTCACGACACCGAGCTGGTGGTCGCTCGCGTCGAGCAGATGATTGATGCGTGGTTCGCCCGCGATTAATCGCGTTTGCGTTAGAGATTTCCCCGGCGGCGAAGCGCAACCGGGGGCGTCCGGATAACGACTTAAAAGTCGATCGGCGCGCGGAAGGTCATTGCGTTGCCGTAAGCGGGATGGGTGATGGTTAACGTTTCGGCGTGCAGTAGCAGGCGCGGGGCCATCGCCAGCGCCTCCGGCGTGGCGTAAAAGCGATCGCCGAGGATCGGATGTCCCAACGCCAGCATATGCACGCGAAGCTGATGCGAGCGCCCGGTAATCGGCTTCAGGCGCACGCGGGCGGTGTTGTCCTCCGCGTACTCCATCACCTCATACTCGGTTTGCGCCGCTTTGCCGGTTTCATAACACACCTTCTGCTTTGGCCGGTTCGGCCAGTCGCAAATCAGCGGTAAATCCACCAGGCCTTCCGCAGGCTGCGGATGACCCCAGACGCGGGCGACGTACTGCTTCTTCGGCTCGAGCTCCCGGAACTGACGTTTCAGTTCACGCTCGGCGGCCTTATTCAGCGCCACCACAATCACGCCGCTGGTGGCCATATCCAGGCGATGCACCGATTCGGCCTGCGGGAAATCGCGCTGGATACGCGTCATCACGCTATCCTTATGCTCCTCCAGCCTGCCGGGCACGGACAACAAGCCGCTCGGCTTGTTGACCACCATAATGTGCTCATCCTGATACAGAATCACCAGCCAGGGATCCTGCGGCGGATTGTAGTTTTCCATCGCCATTTTCGCGTTCCGTTACTGGTGAGTGACGACGATCAGACGCAGCGCGTCCAGACGCCATCCTGCCTGCGCCAGCGCATCCATCACCTGCTGGCGGTTGCTTTCGATCGCCGCCAGTTCGTCGTCACGGATGTTCGGGTTCACCGCTTTCAGTGCTTCGAGACGCGACAGTTCCGCCGTCAGTTTATCATCGGCTTCGTTACGCGCCGCGTCGATCAGCGCCTGCGCCGCTTTGGCTATCTGCGCTTCGCCCTGTTGCAGAATCGCGTGAACGTCCTGCTGCACCGCATTGACCAGCTTGCTGCCAGTGTGGCGATTGACCGCGCTCAGCTGGCGGTTGAAGCTTTCGAACTCCACCTGCGCGGCGAGGTTGTTGCCGTTTTTATCCAGCAGCATGCGAACCGGGGTCGCCGGCAGGAAGCGGTTAAGCTGTAATTGCTTCGGCGCCTGCGCTTCGACGACGTAGATTAGCTCCAGCAGCAGCGTGCCGACCGGCAGGGCCTTGTTCTTCAGCAGAGAAATGGTGCTGCTGCCGGTATCGCCGGAGAGGATCAGATCCAGACCGTTGCGAATCAGCGGGTGTTCCCAGGTGATGAACTGCGCATCTTCACGCGACAGCGCCACGTCACGCTCGAAGGTGATGGTGCAGCCATCTTCCGGCAGGCCCGGGAAATCCGGCACCAGCATATGATCGGATGGAGTCAGGACGATCAGATTTTCGCCGCGGTCATCCTGGTTGATGCCGACGATATCGAACAGGTTCATCGAGAAGGCGATCAGGCTGGTATCGTCATCCTGCTCTTCGATGCTCTCCGCCAGGGCCTGCGCTTTTTCGCCGCCGTTGGAGTGGATCTCCAGCAGACGGTCGCGACCCTGTTCCAGCTGTGCTTTCAGAGCTTCATGCTGCTGGCGGCAGGATTTGATCAGATCGTCGAAGCCATCGGTGGATTCTGGCGCGGCAAGGTAGTTTATCAGCTCATCATGGACGCTGTCGTAGACGGTACGGCCGGTCGGGCAGGTATGTTCGAAGGCGTCGAGCCCTTCGTGATACCAGCGCACCAGCACCGACTGCGCGGTTTTTTCCAGATACGGCACGTGGATCTGGATATCGTGCGCCTGGCCGATACGGTCGAGACGGCCAATACGCTGCTCCAGCAGATCCGGGTTAAACGGCAGGTCGAACATCACCAGGTTGCTGGCGAACTGGAAGTTACGCCCTTCGGAGCCGATTTCGGAACACAGCAGCACCTGCGCGCCGGTGTCTTCTTCGGCAAACCACGCCGCGGCGCGGTCGCGTTCGATAATCGACATGCCTTCATGGAATACCGCGGCGCGGATACCTTCACGCTCGCGCAGTACCTGCTCCAGCTGCAGCGCGGTGGCGGCCTTGGCGCAAATCACCAGCACCTTCTGCGAACGGTGGCTGGTCAGGTAACCCATCAGCCACTCGACGCGCGGATCGAAGTTCCACCAAGTGCCGGTATCGCCTTCAAACTCCTGATAGATCTGCTCCGGATAGAGCATGTCGCGCGCGCGCTCTTCCGCGGTTTTGCGCGCGCCCATGATGCCGGAGACCTTGATGGCCGTCTGGTACTGGGTCGGCAGCGGCAGGCGAATAGTGTGCAGCTCGCGTTTCGGGAAACCTTTCACGCCGTTACGGGTGTTACGGAACAGTACGCGGCTGGTGCCGTGGCGGTCCATCAGCATCGAAACCAGCTCCTGGCGCGCGGCCTGAGCATCTTCACGATCGCTGTTGGCGGCCTGCAGCAGCGGCTCGATGTCCTGTTCGCCGATCAGATCGCCAAGGGTGTTGAGTTCATTATCGTTCAGCTTGTTGCCTGCCAGCAGCAGGGCGACGGCGTCGGCGACCGGGCGATAGTTTTGCTGTTCTTCAACAAACTGTTCAAAATCGTGGAAGCGGTTTGGATCCAGCAGACGCAGGCGCGCAAAGTGGCTCTCCATGCCCAGCTGTTCCGGCGTCGCGGTC
Source organism: Klebsiella sp. 141161 (assembly GCF_050600815.1). Taxonomy (NCBI): domain Bacteria; kingdom Pseudomonadati; phylum Pseudomonadota; class Gammaproteobacteria; order Enterobacterales; family Enterobacteriaceae; genus Klebsiella; species Klebsiella sp. 141161. Next base: position 210,025 of record NZ_JAQIRN010000006.1, read on the forward strand.
AGCAACAGAATGCCCGGCACGCGTTCGGCCAGCTGTTCAATAGCCTGATATTCACGGCTCGGCGCCTCTTCGCTCCACACCAGGTGGTGCGCTTCATCGACCACCATCAGGTCCCACTCGGCGTCGCACAGGTGCTCCAGGCGTTGCTTGCTGCGGCGCACGAAGTCTAAGGAACAGATAACCAGCTGTTCGGTTTCGAACGGGTTGTAGGCGTCGTGCTGCGCTTCGGCATAGCGTTCGTCGTCAAACAGCGAGAAACGCAGGTTGAAGCGGCGCAGCATTTCCACCAGCCACTGGTGCTGGAGGGTTTCCGGGACCACGATCAGCACGCGCTCGGCGGCGCCGGAGAGCAGCTGCTGGTGCAGGATCATCCCGGCTTCGATGGTTTTACCTAAGCCCACTTCATCGGCCAGCAGAACGCGCGGCGCGTGACGACGGCCTACGTCGTGGGCGATGTTCAACTGATGCGGGATCAGGCTGGTGCGCTGGCCGCGCAGGCCGCTCCACGGCATGCGGTACTGTTCGCTCTGGAACTTACGCGCGCGGTAGCGCAGGGCAAAGCGGTCCATTCGGTCGATTTGCCCTGCGAACAGGCGGTCCTGCGGCTTGCTGAAGGCCAGCTTGCTGTCGAGCAGGACTTCGCGCAGGGTAACATTTTCTTCTTGCGTATCCAGGCGGGTGCCGGTGTAGGACAGCAGCCCGTTTTCTTCATTTACTTCGTCAACGTGGAGCTGCCAGCCTTCGTGGCTGGTAATGGTATCGCCCGGGTTAAACATTACGCGGGTGATCGGGGAATCGTTGCGAGAGTACAGACGGTTTTCGCCGATGGCGGGGAAAAGGAGAGTGACCATGCGCGCATCCAGCGCTACCACTGTCCCTAGTCCTAGTTCGCTCTCTGTATCGCTAATCCAGCGTTGACCAAGTGTAAAAGGCATATGTGTTCGGCTCTTTGTTCTTTAATTGCAGGCAATAGTGCATCCTCAGCATAGTTACGCTGAGGAATCAAAATTGGGTCCAGGAATGGAAAGGGCGCTATGGTACTGGATGCCGCGGTGTTAGTCACCTGTCAAAATAGCCCCAGTTGCCCTGTCACTATTGTAGCAAAGTCGTCGTTGACGAAGGGAAGGATTCCTTCCGCCACCGGCTGCAATTGCTTTGACAGATAGTGATCGTAATCGAGCGGCGACTGCTGGTAATCCACCGGCTCCGGGCCGCCGGTAGTCCAGACGTATTTAATGGTGCCGCGCTGCTGATACTGCTGCGCCCGCCCAAGCTTCACGTTGTGTTCATCGGCAAGCCTCGCGGCGCGCACGTGCGGCGGCACGTTGCGTTGATACTCCGCCAGCGGTCGGCGCAGGCGCTTGCGATAAACCAGCTGCTCATCGAGCTCGCCGTTCATCAGCCTGGCGATAGTCTCCCGTACATAATCCTGATACGGCTGATGGCGGAAGATGCGCAGGTACAGCTCCTGTTGAAACTGCTGGGCCAGCGGCGTCCAGTCGGTGCGTACCGTCTCCAGCCCCTTGAACACCATGCGCTGGGCATCGCCTTCCTGAATCATCCCAGCATAACGCTTTTTACTGCCGGTATCGGCGCCGCGGATCGTCGGCATTAAAAAGCGGCAAAAGTGGGTTTCATACTCCAGCTCCAGCGCGCTGGTCAGCTGGCTTTTGCTCAGTTCCTGCGCCCACCAGTCGTTGACATAGGCAACCAGCTTGTGGCCGATTTCCGCCGCCTGCGCTTCGCTATGCGGGCGCTTGAGCCAGACGAAGGTGGAGTCGGTATCGCCGTAGATAACGTCATAGCCCTGGGCTTCAATCAGCGCTTTGGTCTGGCGCATGATCGCGTGGCCGCGCATGGTGATCGACGACGCCAGCCGTGGATCGAAAAAGCGGCAGGCGCTGGTCCCCAGCACGCCGTAAAAGGCGTTCATGATGATCTTCAGCGCCTGCGACAGCGGCTTATTGTGCTGACGCTTGGCTTCATCGCGGCCGTGCCAGATCTGCCCGACGATGCCTGGCAGGCAGTGCTTTTCGCGCGAGAAGCGGGCGCCGAGAAACCCTTCGGTGCTGTGGCGGTCATCGGGCTGCGCCAGTCCCTCAACCAGGCCGACTGGGTCGATTAAAAAGGTGCGGATGATCGACGGATACAGGCTTTTGTAGTCCAGCACCAGCACTGAGTCATACAGGCCGGGGCGGGAGTCCATGACGTAGCCGCCGGGACTGGCCTGCGGGGGAACTTCGCCGAGATTCGGCGCCACGTAGCCCAGCCGGTGCATGCGCGGGAAATAGAGATGGCTGAAGGCGGCGACCGATCCGCCGTGGCGATCGGCGGGCAGACCGTTGACCGTCGCCCGTTCTAGCAGAAACGGCATGATCTCCGTTTTGTGGAAGATCCGCGTCACCAGCTCGCAATCCTGTAGGTTATAGGTCGCCAGCGCCGGTTTATCTTCATGGAAGCGGCGATCGATTTCGTCCATCCGATCCCACGGATTGTCGATAGCTTTGCCTTCGCCCAGCAGCTCACGGGCGACGGCCTCGAGTGAAAATGAGGAGAAGTTCCAGAACGCCGATTTTAGCGCTTCGATACCGTCGATAATCAGCCGGCCGTTGGCCTGGGCGAAAAAGACGCCGTTCTTAAAACCGTGCTCGCGCCACTCCAGCTCGCTATTGCCGCGGCCGAGCAGCAGCGGGATGCGGTAGCGCTCGGCGTGTTTTTGCAGGACCCGCAGATCGAACTGCACCACATTCCAGCCGATCAGCACGTCGGGATCGTGTTCGGCAAACCAGGCGTTGAGCTTTTCCAGCAGCAGCGGGCGGCTGGCGACATAGACCAGGCTGAAGCCCACATCCGGCGGCGTGGCGGGCTCGGGGCCTAACATGTAGACCACCCGCTGGCCGCAGCCTTCCAGACCGATGCAGTAGAGCTCGCCGTGGCGGCTGGTTTCGATATCCAGCGAGACCCATTTCAGCGGCGGGCGGTAATCCGGATTAGGTTTCATGCGCGCGTTAACCAGCTGCGAACCGCGCGTTTCGCCTTCTACCCACACCGGGGCGGTGATAAAGCGCTCCATCAGGTAGCGCTCCGGCGGGCGGATATCGCCTTCGTAAACGGTGACGCCGTTTTCACGCAGCTTTTTTTCCAGCCGCATCAGCTGGCGATGCGCGCGGCAGTACAGGCCGAAAACCGGCTGGCGGTGGAAATCTTTTAGCGCAAGCGGGGCCAGACGGTAGCCGTTTTCACCCTGCAACAGGCTTTCAGCCTGCCGCCGCTGCGTTTCGGGGATAAACGCCACGGATTCCTGCGGCGGCAGCGTGACCTGCAGCGGGCCGTTATCGGTCGCCAGCCAGAAGGCCAGTTCCGTTCCCTGCGGGGTATCCCGCCAGTGACGGGTGAGTAAAAATCCTGCTTGCGGCTGCGTCACGCGTGCTCTCAACGATAAAAAACCAGGCCTGATTATAGCCTGGTTTCATGATGGGTGCTGGGGTTTTATACAGGGGTGATTACTGGCCGTAGTAGGCTTTGGCCCCGTGTTTACGCAGATAGTGCTTATCGAGCAGCGTCTGCTGCATATCCGGCAGTTGCGGCGCCAGCTGGCGGCAGAAAATTCCCATATAGGCGATCTCCTCCAGCACGATGGCATTGTGCACCGCATCTTCGGCGTTTTTACCCCAGGCGAACGGGCCGTGGGAATGCACCAGCACGCCGGGCATTTGCGCCGGGTCGATGCCCTGCTGACGGAAGGTTTCGACAATCACATTGCCGGTTTCCCACTCATATTCGCCGTTGATCTCCGCATCGGTCATCAACCGGGTGCAGGGGACCGGGCCATAAAAATAGTCAGCGTGGGTGGTGCCGGTCGCCGGAATAGATTGCCCGGCCTGCGCCCAGATGGTGGCGTGGCGCGAATGGGTATGCACAATCCCCCCAAGCGACGGAAACGCCTGGTATAGCAGGCGATGGGTCGGCGTATCGGAAGAGGGTTTCTTGTTGCCTTCCATCACGTCACCGGTCTCCAGACTGACGACGACCATGTCGTCAGCGGTCATCAGGCCGTAATCCACGCCGGAGGGTTTAATAACCAATACCCCTTTGTCACGATCGACGGCGCTGACGTTACCCCAGGTTAAGGTCACCAGATTATGCTGCGGTAGCGCTAAGTTGGCCTCCAGCACCTGGCGTTTGAGATCTTCTAACATCTTGTTCTCCCTGCCCGATGAGCGGATTGTCATCGGGCATTCTGCTTGTGCGCTTAGCGTTTGCTACCGTAATAGACTTCATTCCAGCGCAGCGCGTCTTTGAACGACGGCAGGCGGGTATCGTTGTCGATGACGGCCAGCTCAATATCCTGCAGCTCGGCAAACTGGCGCATATCGTCGAGGGTTAACGCATGGCTGAAGACGGTATGGTGCGCGCCGCCGGCGATGATCCAGGCTTCCGACGCGGTGCGCAGATCCGGCTGCGCCTGCCACAGCGCGTTGGCCACCGGCAGCTTCGGCAGATCGTGCGGCGTCGCGACGGTTTCGATGGTGTTGACCAGCAGGCGGAAGCGATCGCCTAAATCAATCAGGCTGGCGACGATCGCCGGGCCGGTTTGGGTGTTGAAGATCAGACGGGCCGGATCGGCCTTACCGCCAATTCCCAGCGGCTGGACGTCGAGGATCGGTTTCTCGGCGGTAGCGATAGTCGGGCACACTTCCAGCATGTGCGAGCCCAGCACCAGATCGTTGCCGTTGTCGAAGTGATAGGTGTAATCCTCCATAAAGGAGGTGCCGCCCTGCAGACCGGTCGACATCACTTTCATGATGCGTAGCAGAGCGGCGGTTTTCCAGTCGCCTTCGCCGGCAAAGCCGTAGCCCTGCTGCATCAGGCGCTGTACGGCGAGACCCGGCAGCTGTTTCAGGCCGTGAAGGTCTTCAAAGGTGGTGGTAAAGGCGTGGAAACCGCCTTGTTCAAGGAAGCGTTTCATCCCCAGTTCGATGCGCGCGGCGTCCAGCACGTTCTGGCGCTTATCGCCGTGCACCTGCGCTGCTGGCGTCAGGCGGTAGCTGCTTTCGTATTCATCGACCAGCGCGTTGATATCGCCGTCGCTGATGCTATTCACCACCTGCACCAGATCGCCGACCGCCCAGGTATTGACCGAAAAGCCGAACTTAATCTGCGCCGCCACTTTATCGCCGTCGGTTACCGCCACTTCGCGCATGTTATCGCCGAAGCGGCACACTTTCAGATGACGGGTATCCTGCTTCGAAACCGCCTGGCGCATCCAAGCGCCGATGCGCTGGTGCGCTTCTTTATCCTGCCAGTGGCCGGTGACGACGCTGTGCTGCTGGCGCATGCGCGCGCCGATAAAGCCGAATTCGCGGCCGCCGTGAGCGGTCTGGTTAAGGTTCATAAAGTCCATATCAATGCTGTCCCACGGCAGGGAGGCGTTGAATTGGGTATGGAATTGCAGCAGCGGCTTGTTGAGGAGCGTCAGGCCGTTGATCCACATTTTCGCCGGTGAGAAGGTGTGCAGCCAGACCACTAATCCGGCGCATTTATCATCGTAGTTGGCGTCGCGGCAAATATGCGTGATTTCATCCGGCGTGGTGCCGAGCGGTTTCAGCACCAGCTTGCACGGCAGTTTTGCTTCCGCATTCAGGCTATTCACCACATGTTCGGCATGTTTCGTTACCTGGCGCAGGGTCTCCTGGCCATACAGGTGCTGGCTGCCAATTACGAACCATACTTCATAGTTATCAAAAATCGTCATTTTCGTATCCTTAATGGGTGAGCGCTGCCGGAGATTGCGGGGCGTTTTCCGCCTTTGCAGCCGAAGGGAGATAGTGTTGTTCCGCGCTAGCCGACCACTGCTGGTAGCGCTGATACAGTTGTTCGAAACGCTGCGCCTGTTGCGCGCGCGGCTGCAGGGTGTTTTCCACCTCGCTTGCCATGTTGCGCTGCGCGGCGGGGATATCCGGATAGACGCCCGCGGCGACGGCGGCGAAGATGGCGGCGCCCAACGCGCAGCACTGATCGGAGGCGACAATCTGCAGCGGACGGTTCAGGACGTCGCAGCAGGCCTGCATGATGACCTGGTTCTTGCGCGCGATGCCGCCGAGCGCCATCACGTTATTCACCGGAATGCCCTGATCGGTGAAGCACTCCATAATGGCGCGAGCGCCGAAGGCGGTGGCGGCAATCAATCCGCCGAACAATGCCGGGGCGTCGGTGGCCAGATTTAAATCGGTAATAACGCCTTTCAGCCGCTGGTTGGCGTTCGGCGTGCGGCGGCCGTTGAACCAGTCCAGCACCACCGGCAGGTGATCGAGGGATGGATTATTGGCCCAGGCTTCGGTGAGCGCCGGCAGCAGCTGTTTTTGACTGGCTTTGATTGGCTCGCGCAATTCAGGATGCTGTTGGGCAAGCTGTTCCAGCGGCCAGCCGAGAATGCGGCCAAACCAGGCATAGATATCGCCGAATGCCGACTGACCGGCCTCCATACCGATGAAATCCGGCACCACGCTGCCGTCCACCTGGCCGCAGATACCTTTCACCGTGCGGTTGCCCACGCTCTGTTTATCGGCGATCAGAATGTCGCAGGTGGAGGTGCCGATAACTTTAACCAATGCGTTAGGCTGCGCGCCGGCGCCGACCGCGCCCATATGGCAATCGAAGGCGCCGCCGGAAATCACCACTGTCTCCGGCAGGCCGAGGCGCTGCGCCCATTCGGCGGTCAGGTTGCCGACGGGGAGATCCGCAGTCCAGGTGTCGCGGAACAGCGGCCAGGCAAGGTGGCGGTTGATAATCGGGTCGAGTTCGTCGAAGAAGCTGGCGGGCGGCAGTCCGCCCCAGCTCTCGTGCCACAACGATTTGTGCCCGGCGCTGCAGCGACCGCGGCGGATATCCTGCGGGCGGGTGGTGCCGGAAAGCAGGGCGGGCACCCAGTCACAAAGCTCGATCCACGATGTCGCGGCCTGCGCGACGGCGCTATCTTCGCGCGTGACGTGGAGGATCTTGGCCCAGAACCATTCGCTGGAGTAGATGCCGCCGATATAGCGCGAGTAATCTTCTTTACCCGGCGTGTGGCACAGGCGGGTGATGGCCTCCGCCTCTTCCACCGCGGTATGATCTTTCCACAGCACGAACATGGCGTTCGGGTTGTCAGCGAACTCTTCGCGCAGCGCCAGCACGTTTCCGTCAGCATCAATCGGCGCAGGGGTTGAGCCGGTGCTGTCGACGCCGATACCGACCACCGTCGCCCGTTGTTCAGCGCTTAATGCCGCCAGTACGCTTTTCAGCGCCGATTCCATGGATTCAATGTAATCGCGCGGGTGATGGCGGAAGCGGTTATTCGGCCCATCGCAGAACAGCCCTTCCTGCCAGCGTGGATACCACTCTACGCTCGCGGCCAGTTCCGCGCCGGTAGCGCATTCCACCGCCAGCGCGCGTACTGAGTCACTACCAAAATCGAGGCCAATCGCAATTGCCATCTTGTTACTCCATGCTGAAATCATTCATGCAGCAACAGTAGATATCCCCGGATAAATCCGTCAGGCCGTATTCGCTAATCTTATGGACTATATTGCTGTCACCACGCAAAGTGTGACGCCGTGCAAATATTCGATGTGGACTTTCCTGCCGTATTTATAGACACTTTTGTTATGCGCTGGATCAACGCGAAATGCGTGCTGGTAGCGCTTTTTTCGCTCGCCGTGCGGGTTTTTGTCTAAATTCCCACCGGTATCGCAGTCGCAACGGCGCGGATGGCGATAAAATGATGAATATGGACAATTGGTGTCAAAAATACCTCGTGGAGAACGACGCTTATGGCCGAAACGCAAAACGATCCGCTGCTTCCGGGCTATTCCTTTAACGCCCATCTGGTCACCGGCCTGACGCCGATTGAGGCGCAGGGATATCTCGATTTCTTTATCGACCGTCCGCTGGGCATGAAAGGCTATATTCTCAACCTGACGATCCGCGGCGAGGGGGTGATCAACAACCACGGCGAACAGTTCGTTTGTCGCCCCGGCGATATGCTGCTGTTTCCGCCGGGGGAGATTCATCACTATGGCCGCCATCCCGACGCCAGCGAGTGGTATCACCAGTGGGTCTATTTCCGCCCACGCGCCTACTGGCATGAATGGCTCAACTGGCCGACGATCTTCGCCCATACCGGTTTCTTCCGCCCGGATGAACAATGGCAGGCGCGGTTTGGCGAACTATTCGGGCAGATTGTCGATGCCGGACAGGGGGCGGGGCGTTATTCCGAACTGCTGGCGATTAACCTGCTGGAACAGCTGCTACTGCGGCGCATGGAGGCGATTAACGAATCGCTGCATCCGCCGCTGGATAACCGGGTGCGCGACGCCTGCCAGTACATCAGCGACCATCTGGCGGACAGCCATTTCGATATCGCCAGCGTCGCCCAGCACGTCTGTTTGTCACCTTCTCGTTTGTCGCATCTGTTTCGCCAGCAGTTGGGGATAAGCGTACTTGGCTGGCGGGAAGATCAGCGAATTAGCCAGGCTAAACTGCTGTTGAGTACTACCCGGATGCCGATTGCCAGCGTCGGCCGCAACGTTGGCTTCGAAGATCAGCTCTATTTTTCGCGGGTCTTTAAAAAATGCACCGGCGCCAGCCCCAGTGAATTCCGCGCAGGATGTGAATAAAAAGTAAAGAAAGTGAAATGATGACCCGCTTAAATGTCACAGCCAGTAAACTATTAAGACAATTGGTGGCTTGACGACGACGTGACGGCTCCGGAGAATCCGGGCTTCTTTTTTTAACCGGGTATATTATGCAGGCATTGCTGGAACACTTTATCACCCAATCCACGGTCTACTCGTTGATAGCCGTGATGCTGGTGGCATTTCTTGAGTCGCTGGCGCTGGTGGGGCTTATCTTACCCGGCACGGTTATGATGGCTGGTCTGGGGGCGCTCATCGGCAGCGGCGAAGTTAACTTCTGGCAGGCGTGGCTGGCGGGGATTGTCGGCTGCCTGTTGGGAGACTGGATCTCATTCTGGCTCGGCTGGCGCTTTAAAAAGCCGTTACACCGCTGGTCATTTATGAAAAAAAATCGCGCGCTGCTGGAGAAAACCGAACACGCGCTGCACCAGCACAGCATGGTGACGATTCTGATTGGCCGCTTTGTCGGGCCGACGCGGCCGCTGGTGCCGATGGTGGCCGGGATGCTCGACCTGCCGGTGGCGAAGTTCGTGCTGCCGAATATTATTGGCTGCCTGCTCTGGCCGCCGCTCTATTTCCTCCCCGGTATTCTGGCGGGGGCGGCGATTGATATTCCTGCCGATGAAAACAGCGCCAGCTTCAAATGGCTGCTGCTGGGCGCGGCGCTGCTGGCGTGGCTGGCGGGCTGGCTGTGCTGGCGGCTGTGGCGGAGCGCGAAAACCTCCGGCGATCGCCTGACCCGTTGGCTACCGCGCGGACGCCTGCTGTGGCTGGCGCCGTTGATGGCGGCGCTGGCGGTAGCGGCGCTAACATTTGTTTTCCGCCATCCCCTGATGCCGGTCTATCTTGAGATCCTGCATAAGGTCATTTCGCGCTAATTCCCAACAGCGCCGAGGCGCTGCTGTTGCCGCTTAACAGATCGTCAGTGGCGCCGTCCCAGGCAATGCGCCCTTCGGCGACCACGATGGAACGAGGCGCAATGCGCGCCGCATCCTCCACGCTGTGCGATACCATCAACAGCGTCAACTGCTGCCGCTGACAGACATCGGCGACCAGCGTCAGCATCTCCTGACGCAGCGCCGGATCGAGCGCCGAGAAGGGTTCATCAAGCAGCAGCACCGGCTGTTGGCGTACCAGACAGCGGGCCAGCGCCGCCCGCTGCCGCTGGCCGCCGGATAGCTCGCCAGGCAAGCGATCCAGCAATGTATCCATTCCCATCTGCCCGGCTATCGCCATGACCTGCGCGTGCTGCTCGCGGTTCAGCTTAAGGCCGGGGTGGATGCCGAGGCCAATATTCTGCCGGACGGTGAGATGGTTAAACAGGTTGTTCTCCTGAAACAGCATAGAAACCGGGCGTTGCGCCGGCGGCGTGGCGTTATGCTTCTCGCCGTCGATCAGCAGGCTACCGCTGGCGGGGGGCAGAAACCCGGCAATCAGATTCAGCAGCGTGCTCTTTCCGGCGCCGCTGGGACCGAGCACGGCGATGCGCTCTCCGCGCTCGACGCTGAGCGTAAATCGCATCGGCAAATGCTGATACAGCCAGGTGACATCATTGAGTTTTAGCATCGCGTCCCGGTAGTTTCTCGATCAAAGTAAAAAGGATAAAGCACAGCAGCAGGAGCAGGAGCGCGGTGACCGCGCCGTCCTGGCTGCGGTAGGAGCCGATCTGCTGATACAGATAGAAAGGCAGCGTGCGGAAGGATTCATTGCCGAACAGCGCCACCACGCCGAAGTCGCCAATCGACAGCACGCAGGCGAAAGCCAGGGCCTGCGCCAGCGGCCGTTTCAGCGCCCGCAGCTCCACCACCCGCAGCCGGTTAAAACCTCGTAGCCCCAACGACTGACACAGGGCGCCATAGCGGGCGGCAATATCGCGCATTGGATTTTCCAGCACTTTCAGGGCATAGGGGATTGCCATCAGCGCGTTGGTAAAGATGACAATCCCGTCGGCGGATTCCGGCAGGCCGATACTGTTATTGAGCAGCAGGAAGAAACCGGTCGCCAGCACAATCCCCGGCATGGCGAGGATGAGCATACCGCTGAGCTCCAGCGTCTGCCCGGCCAGCGGCAGGTTGCGGGCGCGCAGTTCGCGACTGCTCCACAGCAGCATCATGGTCAGAATGACGCTGAGCAGTCCGGCGGCGAGGGCGATACGCAGCGAGGTCCACAGCGCCTGCCACAGTGCGGCTTGGCCGAGCACCTTCGGCAGATTGACGTTGAGCCCATCGACGATCACCGCCAGTAGCGGCGGTAGCAGCAACAGCAGAGCGACGGCGATCAGCGCGTAATCACACAGGCGACTATGCAGACGGTCGTCGGGGTCGCGCCAGCCTTGCACCTGACTGGCGCCGATCGCCACGGCTTTGCTCAGGCGCTGGCTCAGCAGCACCAGCCCAAGGCAGCAGATCATTTGAATAATCGCTAACACCGCCGCCCGCGCCGGGTCGTAATCAAAGCTTAGCGCCTGATAGATAGCCAGCTCAATGGTGGTGGCCCGCGGCCCGCCGCCTAGTGACAGCACGGTGGCGAAACTTGCGAAGCACAGCATAAAAATCAGCGCGGCCACCGGCGGGATCTGCCGACGTAGCCACGGCCATTCCACAAGACGGAAGAAGACGAAACCGCGCATCCCGAGCTGAGCGGCGATCTGCCGCTGTTCGCCGGGAATGTTTTCCAGCGCCTGCAGCAGCAGGCGGGTCGCCATCGGCATATTAAAGAACACATGGGCCAACAGGATACCCTGTAAGCCGTATGGCGAGAAATCCCACTGCCAGCCGAGCGCGTGGAACAGCGCGGCGAGCCACCCCTGGCGGCCATAGACGCTGAGGATGCCGAACACCGCCACCAGTACCGGCAGGATCAACGTCATCGCGCACAGGCGCAGCAGCAGCGTGCGCCCCGGAAAGCGGCGGCGATACAGGGCGCGGGCGAGGAATATCGCCGGCACCACGGAAAATAGCGCCGACAAAAACGCCTGCCAGAAAGAAAAGCGTACGACGTGCCAGAGATAGCTATCGCTGAGGATCGTCTGCCAGGGCGCCTGCGGCGCTTCCAGCCACAGCGCCAGAAACGCCGCCAGCGCTACGATGACCAGTAAGAAAGCCGCCGCGGCGCCGGGGATCAGCCAGCCGAAACTTAGCGGCTGACGGCGCGTTGCCATGAACCGATCCAGTTTTGACGTTCAGCAGCGACCTGCTGCGGGGTGAACTGCAGCGTGGTTTGCGGTTTGGTTAGCGTATTGAAGCCGGCCGGCAGCGCGACCTGGGTTACCGGGTACATCCAGTTGCCGGTGGGAATGGCGTTCTGGAAGCCTGGCGAGGCCATAAATTTCAGGAACTTCTCCGCCAGTTCCGGTTGCTTGCTGGCGGCGGTACGCGCGGCGACTTCAACCTGCAGATAGTGGCCTTCGGTAAAGTCCGCCGCGGCATAATTATCTTTTTTCTCTTCGATGAGGTGATAAGCCGGCGAGGTGGTGTAGCTCAACACCAGGTCGCTTTCGCCTTTCAGGAACAGGCCGTAGGCTTCGCTCCAGCCCTTGGTGACGGTGACGGTTTTGGCCGCCAGCTTCTGCCAGGCTTCCGGCGCCTTATCGCCATACACTTTTTGCATCCACAGCAGCAGACCGAGCCCCGGCGTACTGGTGCGCGGGTCTTCGTAGATCACGCGCCATTTCTGCGGGCTCTCGACCAGCTCTTTCAGGCTTTTCGGAGGGTTTTTCAGCTTGTTTTTGTCATATACGAAGGCGAAGTAGCCGTAGTCGTAAGGCACGAAGGTGTCATTATCCCAGCCGCCGGGTACGGAGACTGCGCTGGCCGGCACGCCGCTTTTGGCAAACAGTTTGCTCTGCGCCGCGGCTGCCAGCAGATTGTTATCAAGGCCGAGTACGACATCGGCTTTGCTGTTTTTGCCTTCCATTCGCAGCCGGTTAAGCAGCGATACGCCATCTTCGAGGGCGACATATTTCAGTTCGCAGCCGCAATCGGCCTCAAATGCCTTTTTAACCGCCGGGCCAGGACCCCAGTCGGCAGAGAATGAATCGTAGGTGTAAACGGTCAGGACCGGTTTAGCAAAGACCGGGGCGGCGACCAGCGCCAGCAGGGGAAGCAGTTTTTTCAACACTTTGCACCTCAATATATGGGGAGGCAAAGGATTTTGAGTAGGCCTCAAATCCCTTCGCCGGCGTTATCCGGATCAGGTTCGACGGGTATTTTCTCAGCCCATACGCTTCATCCTTCAAGCCGCATCTGCGTTAGCTTCGCGCGTTCACCCCAGTCACATAGTTATCTATGCTCCAGGGGATTCACCCGCTTGCTGACTTGATGCAACTTGAATGATATTGCGTATGTTTATTAGCACCCCGTTGAGAACGGCGATAGTGTAATGATTTTGTTAGATGACGCAAAGCATTCAGGGCTCCGGCGGGGCGAACCACGCCGATTTAAAGTCAAACCAGCCGAGGGTGTTCATGCGCACGCCGCGCATACTGCGCTGGCCCTGAATCATAAGCCAGTGGTGAATCAGCGGAACAATATGCTGTTTCTCCAGCAGTTGCTGGCTCCAGGTCGCCGGGTTGAATTCGCCCGCGCGCCAGCGGTTGGCGTCTGCCTCCCAGTCGATGGGAATGCAGTGATGCATGAGCGGCACTTCATATAAATAGGCGAACAGGGAAAAATCGATCGGCAGCGTGAAGTTGACGCTGTTAAGCCAGATATCGCTCACCGTTTCGCCGCGATGCCAGTCATCATACTCCAGCTCCTGAATGTTCAGCTTCACCTGATGTTCCGCCAGCAGCGCCCGCATGATCCCGCCAATGACCCGATGTTCCACATGATCGCGATAGTAGGTGAGGGTGACTGACTCCAGACCGGCTGGTTTTTCGCAGGCGTGGCTGCGGGCGTGGTGCCAGCGCGGCAGCAGGCCGTAGGCCGGGAACCAGTTACCTTGATAGTGCTCGCCGGCGTGATACAGCAGATTGGCGGGCTGGAACAGATAACTTAACCAGCGGCGCACGTCATCATTGCCGCCCAGCGGGCTGCGACTATCAAAGAGCAGGTAATAGCACCCCTCTTCCAGGCGGCTCTCTACGGCTTTTTCGCTTTCAGTATTACCCTGCAGGGTTAAGCCGCCGTTGGGTTCTTCGCTAATTTCCGGCAGCACCCAGACGTTAACCTCATCGATCAGCGCCCGGTAGCCGAAGTACTCTTCAAAGGCATGGATTTTCAACTGGTTTTGATTATTGCGCGCAACCGCGTAAGGGCCGGTACCGATAGGCATACTGGAAAAGTTCTCCATCGTCCGCCATTCCTGCGGCAGCACCATTGCCGGGACCTGGCCTAACAGCCAGGGCAGCCAACGGTCCGGCTGGCTGAGGTGAATATCCAGCGTCCAGGCGGTCGGCGAGACGATGCGCTCGATATGGGAAAATAGCGGCAGTTCGCTGCTGCGCTGTAGCGAGGAGATAACGTCGGCCATCTCCAGCTCCCGGCCATGATGGAAATGAATGCCGGGACGCAGGAAAAAGCGCCAGTGGTTAGGCGAAATTTGCTGCCAGTGGTGGGCGATATCGGCCTCCAGTTCCCCATTTTCCTCATTTACCCGCGTCAGGGCGCTAAAAATTTGCCGCGCGATGTGGGTCTCCGAACGGCGCAAGGCGCTGCCGGGCAGTAGATTCTTCATCGGCCGATAGTAGAGCACGCGCAGAATGTGCCTCCCCTGGCGGAAACTGCGGCCAAGATGGGAGATCAACATTTGCCTGACCGCCGTTTTATCGCCAACCAGTTGCACCAGCTGATCGATGCGATCCTGCTCCAGTAAATCTTCGGCACGCTGCTGCTGCAGCGCCAGACCGGTATAAAGGAAGGTCAACCTGGAACGCTTGCCGCGCCCGGCTTCGGATTCCCACGCCAGCCAGCCGCGCGCTTCCATCAGGTTGAGCAAGGTGCGCATATGGCGGCGCGAACAGCTAAGCATTTCCGCCAGTTCGTTGAGGGTGGTCTGCTGCGACCTGCCGTCGCAGCATTGCCACAGGCGGATGAACTGTTGTTGCAGACGGCTGGAAGGCATAAAAGAGGAACTCCTGACGAAAACTCAGCAATTTATGAGTTCCTATATTAAGCCAATAATGAACCTCGATGAAGTAAGGAGATGAATATGACGAGGTCAACCACTAAGCAGTTCTATCAACGGTACTTTTCTGCGACGCAGGGCGCGTCCTGGCTGGCCCGCCAGTTAGCAGGAAGGCAGCAGAAAATGCTGGAGGAATTGATGCAGTGGGGAGTTACGTCGCCGACCTCCGATCGTTGACTTGCCGACATCATGTGTGACTGAGTATTGGTGTTATACTCGCCGTCTTTCAGGCTGCAAGCGTATTGGCTGCAACTCGAAATCCACAGAGTATAGAATCACCCGCCAGCAGATTGCTTCTGCTGGCTTTTTTCGTTTACTTCGCGTGTGTTAAGGACATTTCATGCTGTGGTTGATGACGATGGGGCGACGGTTAAACGGCGTCTACGCCGCCTTTATGCTGGTGGCTTTTATGATGGGCGTGGCCGGGGCGCTGCAGGCGCCGACGCTTAGTCTGTTTCTCAGCCGTGAAGTCGGCGCACAGCCGTTCTGGGTCGGCCTGTTTTATACGGTGAATGCGATTGCAGGTATCCTGGTGAGCCTGGCGCTGGCCAAACGATCCGATAGCCGCGGCGATCGTCGGCGGTTAATTATGTTCTGCTGCCTGATGGCGGTGGGTAACGCGCTGTTATTCGCTTTCAACCGCCATTATCTGACCCTTATCACCTGCGGCGTCATGCTGGCGTCGGTCGCTAATGCGGCAATGCCGCAGCTGTTTGCCCTCGCCCGCGAATACGCCGATAGCTCTGCCCGCGAAGTGGTCATGTTCAGCTCGGTGATGCGCGCCCAGCTGTCGCTGGCGTGGGTCATTGGCCCACCGCTGGCTTTTATGCTGGCGTTGAATTATGGCTTTATGACCATGTTCTCCATTGCCGCCGGGATTTTTGTCATCAGCCTGGCGCTGATTGCCTTTAAGCTGCCTTCGGTGGCGCGAGTGACGCAACTGCAGGAAGGCAGCAGCCTGCCGGAGCTGGAAGGCGGCTGGCGCGATAAAAACGTGCGCATGCTGTTTATCGCCTCTACGTTGATGTGGACCTGCAACACGATGTATATCATCGATATGCCGTTGTGGATCAGTAGCGATCTTGGCCTGCCGGATAGCCTGGCGGGGATACTGATGGGAACGGCAGCCGGTCTTGAAATTCCGGCGATGATCCTGGCCGGCTACTACGTTAAGCGTTGGGGGAAACGTAAAATGATGGTGGCGGCAGTCGCCGCTGGCGTGCTGTTCTATGTGGGGCTGATTATGTTCCATGGTCGCACGGCGCTGCTGGCGCTTCAGTTATTCAACGCCATCTTCATCGGTATCATCGCCGGGATCGGCATGTTGTGGTTCCAGGACCTGATGCCGGGGCGCGCCGGGGCGGCGACCACGCTGTTTACCAACAGTATCTCCACCGGGGTGATTCTGGCCGGGGTGATTCAGGGAGCGCTGTCGCAAAGCTATGGTCACGCCAGCGTTTACTGGACAATCGCGGCGATTTCGCTGCTGACGCTGTTTTTGACCAGTAGGGTTAAAGATATTTAAGTCATTCTCCCGCGCCGGCCATGCTGGCCCGGCGCGGGATAGCGTTATTTCAGCACGATTTGCTTGATGTCGCCGATGATAAAAATGTAGGCAATCACCCCGATCAGTGCGGTCACCCCAACGTAAATGAGGGCATAAAAGAAGTTACCGGTGGCTGATATAATCACGCCAATGATGAGTGGTGCGATAATTGAGGCCAGATTGGCGCAGAAGTTAAATATACCGCCGGTCAACCCAGCCATATTATCCGGGGCAATATCAGATATTAACGTCCAGCCCAAACCGACCATTCCCTGACCAAAGAAAGCGATCGACATGATAATAATCACCGTCGAATTCGCACTGACCCAATTAGCGGCGATAATGCAGCTAGAAAGGAGCAGCCCGGAAATTATTGGAAGTTTTCGGCTTATGTTTGCCGAACCGGTACGCTTAAGTAGCCTGTCGGAAAGCCAGCCGCCGAAGATGATGCCAACCGCGGCGGCCAGGAATGGCCAGGTGGCGAAAAATCCCACGTGAAGCCACGGCAGATGGCGTTCGTTGGCCAGGTAAGTGGGGAACCAGGTAAGGAAAAAAACTAGCGTAGTGTTACCGGCAAACTGCCCCAGACTGGCGCCGATAATTTGTCGGCAGCAGAGTAGCCGTTTGGCATCGCGCCAGTTAAATGGAATATTTTCACTCGTATTGGTAATCTGGTTGGCGCCAATATAATCCAGCTCTGCTTTATTTGCCGTTTTTGATTCATGTGGCTCATGATAAAAACGCCACCATACGAAGGTGAATAAAATACCCAGCCCGCCGGTCAGGAAAAATAAGGTTCGCCAGCCGTGATGTTCAAGAATTAAATATAGCAATGGCGAGAAGGCGGCTAATCCAATATATTCCCCAACTGTATAAGTGGCAGTGGCTCTGGCGCGTTCATGCTGGGGAAACCATTTGCTGACGATGCGGCTATTGGCCGGAAAGCAGGGGGCCTCGCTGACACCTAGCCCCAGACGCAGAAGGAGCAAAGATTTCAGCCCCAGAGAGAAACTTTGCAGTAGGGTAAATAGCGACCAAAAGAAGATGGACAGGGCGTAGGTCAATTTATTACCGAAACGGTCTAAAAACATGCCGCCAGGAATTTGCGCCAGCGCATAAGTCCAGGCAAAAGCGGAAAAAACAATGCCCATCATTGCCGGGTCAATGTGGATTTCAGTGGTTAATTTTGGAGCGACGATTCCAAGAATGGTACGATCGAGATAATTGATCATCGTACCCAGCGATAACAGCGTTAAAATAAAAATACGCGTTCTGCTTCTTTTTAGCGTGCCGGGCGATGACGCCAGGCTTCCTTGAGAGCCAGGTATAGACATAAAGATTTCCTTTAAAGTTTAAAATATTTTTGCATGTATTTATGCATGCAGAAATATTCTAATGACTCATAGACTGGGTCTATGAATGGCAACGCTTTGTTACGCACAAAAGAAAATATCAAATAATATTTGATGTGAATCTGATATTGACTCGTTGTAGCGTATTATCAACCTGCCGCATGGTATATTAAGCGCAGTGATCTTATTCTTATATTATACGGACAAAAATAATGAACCTGAAGCAACTTTATTATTTTAAGCGATTGAGCGAGACGGAACATTACACCGAAGCTGCCTCCAGCCTGTTCATCACGCAACCTTCGCTAAGCCACGCCATATCTGAGTTGGAGAAAGAACTTGGCGTGGCGCTGTTCGCCAGAAAAGGGCGCAACGTCAAAATTACGCAAAACGGTAAACGTTTTTTACCCTATGTGGAAGATGCGCTCGCTTCTTTAGAGAATGGGCGGCTGACGCTGCAAAACAATGATAGCGAAAAGAAAGAGAATATTCGTATCGCCTTTATTTATACGATGGGTGAATTTGTTGTTCCGCAGTTAATTAATAAATACACTAATTCACCATCCAGTCACAAGGTGACTTTTTCCTTTACGCAAGGCACTTCGCTTTCGTTATTACAAGCGTTAAAGGCAGGAAAAACCGATCTGGCGATTTGTTCATATATTGCCGATGAACCAGACATCGATTTTATTCCCATCATTCAGCAGGAACTGGTGGTGGTGACGGCGAAAGATCATCCGCTTGCCAGATTGTATGAAAATGAGGTCGATCTGGTTGAGACGATTCACTATCCCTATATCTACTTCTCAGAGAACAGCGGTTTGCGGCCTTTTATTGATAATGTCTTTATGCAGCAAAAACTGGTGCCGGATATCGCCTGCTACGTCGATGAAGATACCGCGATGGCGGGGTTGGTTAGCATCGATTATGGTATTGCGATTATGCCGAGGATCTCCGCACTGGCAAATTATAACGTGCACATTCTGAAAATAAAAAATGAGCTCCCCCCGCGTTATATCTACCTTGCAACGATGAAGGAAAGGGTACTTTCTTCAGCAATTCAATCGTTTAAAAACGTCATTATTAACGATAGCCAGAGAATCAACTGAGCAAGCGCCCGGAGAGTGGCTCCGGGCAGCCTGTTTATCAGGACAGGATGTCCATTAGCTCGCGCAGCTTAGCGATGGCAATCTGGCCCGGCGCGGAGGCCTGGCCGACGGTGCCAAAGGTCATCGCTGAACCGAACAAGCGTCCGGTTACCCGGCTAACGCCGCCGGATTTGCCCATCGACATGGTGATCAGCGGGCGCGTCGCGTACTTCTCTTTCATGGTCAGCGTGGCGGAAAGCAGAGTGAGAACGTCCTGAGGTGTCTGCGGCATCACCGCGATCTTTGGTAGATCGGCACCCAACTCCTGCATTCGACGCAGTCGATAGATGATATCTTCCTGCGCCGGCGTTTTATGGAAATCATGATTGCTCATGATCACTTTTACGCCGGCTTGATGCGCATCGTTCACCAGCGCGCGGATTTGCGCTTCGTCGTTAAACAGCTCGATGTCGATAACATCGGCTAATCCGCTTAGCGCCGCCTGACGGTTAAGTTCAAAATACGCTTCGTCGCTGATTTCCGTTTCGCCGCCCTCTTTCTTACTGCGAAAGGTGAACAGCAGCGGTAGAGCCTTCAGCGTATGACGGATTTCCGCCAGCGCGGCCAGCACCTGGGGGATTTCCCGGACGTGAGTAAAATGGTCAACGCGCCATTCGATAATATCAGCGCCCGCGTCAACCAGGCCCTGAGCATTAGTCAGCAGTTCATCCAGCGTTTTTCCGATCAGCGGTACGCAAATTAAGGTTTCGCCTTCCTTGAAGGTGATGTTCTTTACGGTTACTGCAGTTGTCATGTAGGTATCCATTATTGTTGTCGTGAACCTCAGGCGGTGACGGTAGTGCGAGACACTCTTTGCGCCGCGCGCGCCTGAAGTTGACGATAGCCGATGTACAGGGCGATCACAAAGCCGATAACGGCGATCAGGAAATCAAACCACATAATGCTGGCAATACTAATCTGTGAAAGCCTGGCGGTGATAAGCGGGATCGTGAAGCTCGCGATACTGCCTGCGGTGTAGAAGATCCCGGTCGCCTTGCCTTTGCCATTCGGAAAGCTCATTGCCATGATGGTCGCTCCCAGCTGCAATACCCCGCCGGCAGCGGCAAAGCCGATGACGAAGGCGAAACCGGTAACCATCAGCGGGGTGGGGAACAGGCACACTAACAGCAGTGAGACCATCGACAGGCAGGTATAGATGATCATCGCTACCGCAGAGCTGAATACCTCTTTGACGAAAGCGGCGGTCACGAAGACGCAGACCAGCGAACCGACGGTGTAGATGCTCAGGAGCTTGATCGCCGATGCATAAGGCATACCGACCACGAACTGACCATATTGCGCCAGCCACTGGCTTACCAGGTAAAAAGTTGCCATGCCGATATAGCCGTACAGGGTAAAGACAACCATATCCAGTTTGTTGGCTTGCGGCTTAGCTGAAGCCGCTGCCTGCGCCGTTGGAGCCTCTTCCTTTTTGGCCGCCTGGCTATCGGGGAACGGCATCTTGAGCAGATAGATTGCGCTCAGTACAAACAGAGCCGCCGCGATCACGAACGACCAGCCAAACCACAGATTTGCCCATATCAGCAGGCTGATAATGAACGGCAGCAGAAATTGCCCTGCGGAAACGAAGGCTTTGATGAGTACATTAGCGCGGCTGGCGGAGTGCGGGAAAGACTCCATCAGCGCCGGATAGGTTCCGGAGTCGAGGAAGCTGTTCGCCAGACCAGCCATGATGCCAAATACGTAGGCCAGATAAATATTTTTAGTCAGCAGAATGCCGACGAAGAAGATCAGATAACTCAGGATCCCGAGATAAATAAAAGGCTTGCGACCAAAGCGATCCGACAAAAAACCGGTCACGATCGTCGCCAGTTTACCGATACCTAATGAGGAGATAACGATCGATACGCCAGCAGCATCTGTTCCCCACTGTTCCTGAAGATGGGCCATGTTGAGGGTGATTAAAAGCACCCCCATGCCGTGGATCAGGTAGTTGAGATACAGCCCTGCCGCAGTAGGGATGTATTTGTTTTTCATCTCTTGCCTCTTAGAACAGAATGCTCTTGACGTAGTCAACCGGCATCTCTTTGCCCGTCCAGATTTCGAACGCGCGCGCGCCTTGCCACAGCATCATTCCCAGGCCGTTGAGGGTGCGGCAGCCTTTTTTCTCCGCCACTTCCAGCAGATGGGTTTTACGCGGGTTATAGACGACGTCGGAGACAATCAGGTCCGGGCGCAGGAAGCTGTCGTTTGGCAGCAGCATCTGGCCTTCGAATGGTTTCATACCGACGCCGGTGGCGTTGGTGAGGATCACGCTGCTGTCGATTTCGGCGCGCAGCTTGTCATGATCGTCGAGATCGAAAAGGTGGATCTCGCAGTCGGTGTTATCGCGGATCTTGGCGACGGTCTGCTCGGCATTGGCGAAGAACTTGTCTTTACGGTTGAAGATCGAGATGGCCTTCACGCCGTCGAGCGCGGCCTGTACGCTGATAGCGGTAGCCGCGCCGCCCGCGCCGAGGATGGTCATCTTTTTGCCGATGATATCGATACCGGCTTCTGACAGCGCGCGCATATAGCCGGTGCCGTCGGTAATGTGACCGGTCAGGACGCCATTATCGTTGACGACGGTATTGACCGCGCCGACCAGCTGCGCCGCCGGCGAAAGCTTGTCGAGATACTGACAAATCTCGGTTTTATTCGGCATTGAGACGTTGTAACCGCGCAGTTTCAGCGCGCGGAAGCCCTGCACGACATCTTTTAGCTCCTGGTTATCGACTTCGAACGCCAGGTAGGCGTAATCGAGACCAAGATGCGCAAAGGCTTCGTTGTGCATGGTCGGCGACATGCTGTGTCTAATCGGGGTAGCGATTAAGCCAATCAGCTCGGTATGACCGGTAAGACGTTCTGCCATGATAAATATCCTCAATATGTTAAAAATGGAATCTGTTGCGCTTCGCGATTGCCGAGTACGCCCATGTCTTCGAGTATTTCCAGCACGTTGCGGCCTTCGCGCACGCCGTCAATAATTCGCCGGGCCGACAGGCTGTCGCCGATATTCATGATTTTTACGTTGTTGTCGGCGGCCCACTGGGCGATGTCGTCGAGACCTGCGCGGTTGGCGCGCATTCCCAGGCACACAAAGCCGTAGTCGAAGGGAATATCGAACGTGCCGTTGATGGTATTAACGGTGAAATGGTCTGGAGCGACGGCGGTTAATCGGGTCTGCATGTGTTGCTCCACCTGGTGTTCTTCCAGCATGGTCAACATCGCGTTTTTGGTAATAATGTCGAGGTCCTGTCCCGGCGCGTCCTGCATTTCAATCAGCACCGTTTCGGCGCCGCGCGCGGAGAAGTATTCGATGACGTCCAGGCCGACGGCGCCGCCGCCAACCACCACGATGCGTTTACCTGCGGCATCGGCAAAGGTGTCAAGGTGTTCAATCATGCCGGTTATTGAGAACAGGCAGCCACCCTTGACGTCAATGTTCTCGCGCAGGCCGTCGATCGGCGGCAGTAGGGGAACCGAGCCGGTGGCGTTAACGATGAGCTGTGGATGCAGCGCGGCGACTGAAGCGACGTCGGCGCGTTTACCGACCTGCAGCATCAGATTACTGAGCCCGGAAAGGCGGTTTTTCATAAACTGCGGGAAATCGGCGATGCGCTTTTTCTCCGGCAGCAGCGCAATGGTGCTGGCCAGTCCGCCAACGTGGCTTTTCTCTTCCAGCAGCCAGGTGTTGCAGCCGACTTCCGCGGCGGTGCAGGCGGCTTCCATTCCGGCCGTGCCGGCGCCGATCACCACGACGTTGGTTTCGCGCGAAACACGCTGCTGCTTATAAGCGTCGCCGTGGATGATGTCCGGGTTGATCGAGCAGCGCAGCGGGCGAGAGCGGGCGATGCGGTGATCCGCGCAGCCGATATTACAGGAGATGCATTTGCGCATCAGACGCTCATTGCCGCTTTGTACTTTCTGCACCCATTCAGGCTCGGCAATCAACCCACGACCAATGGCGATCAGATCGGCATCGCCGGTCGCGAGGATATCTTCGGCGATTTTTGGCGAACGAATGTTGCCGGCGATCACCGTCGGCTTATGGAATTTGTCGCGTACCGCGCGGGAGAGATAGCGCTTCCAGCCATCTTCCAGCGACATCTGGTCGATTTGCAGGTTCAGGTTATCGTTCTGCGCGGCAGAGACGTTAATAATGTCGACTTTGTCCTGACACAGTTCGAGGATGCGCAGCGAATCTTCCAGCGTGTTGCCGCCCTTTAAGAAATCGTCGGCGCTGATGCGCAGACTTATTGGGAAACGCGGCCCGACGCAGGCGCGAACCTTATCGATAATCAGGCTTAATATGCGGGTGCGGTTTTCGATACTACCGCCGAATTCGTCGGTACGTTTATTAAATAGCGGCGATAAAAACTGGCTAATTAAATAGGAGTGGCCGCCATGAATTTCTACACAGTCAAAACCGGCGCGGCGTACGCGCTCCGCGGCGTCGCCAAATTTGTCTACCGCGTGATAAATTTCTTCATGGGTCATTGGCCGCGGAATATTACCGTGCTTTTTCGACGGCGTGCTGGAAGCGGAAAGCGGCGTCTGCCCATTCAGGCGATAAGCATAAGCCGAAGCGCCAGCGTGATTTAGCTGAATCGCTACGCAGGCGCCGTGTTTATGAAGGGTTTCGGTTAATTTAAACAGACGCGGAATATATTGATCGTTATCGATACGTAACTGCGTCGTGCCATTGGAGGCGAAGGGAAAATCGATGCAGATATTTTCCACGGTAATGAGCCCGGTACCGCCTTTCGCCCGCAGTTCGTAGTATTCAAGCTGTTCCTGCGAGACTTCGCCATTCAGGGTGGCCATATTGGTACCCATCGGCGGCATGATAATGCGATTTTTTATGGTCATCCCGTTGATAGTTAGCGGGCTGAATAGATGAGGATAGTGGCTCATTTAGGCTCTCCACAAGAACGGCAGGCGGCCCACGTTGTGAAGCAGGCGACGTGACGTATCTAAAGTTAATATTTCTCTGTCAGGAAAGATAACGAGCCGGGGAGGGGAAAAATAATGCTTTTTTTTGTGCTGAGCTATAGGGGTTTTCTATGGAGTTAACCGTTAATTCACATATTGGACGGTTTGTTTTAAATACTTCTGCTGATTATTTACTTGTCATTGTGGATCTATACAAAAATAGCCCGGCAACGCCGGTATAAATGCACGATGAGGTACGGGAAGGATAAATTTATCTATAAATTATACGTAATAATAGGCGCCGGAGAGAAACACAAAGAGAAAGCCCGGCTTGTTCGCCGGGCTTGAAGGTTAGTTCATAAAGGCGGGCTGTTGGCGCTCGTAGGCGGAAATCGCCTCTTCATGCTGCAGCGTCAGGCCGATGCTATCCAGACCGTTGAGCATGCAGTGGCGGCGGAAGTCGTCGATTTTAAAGCTGTAGGTTTTATCCCCGGCTTTAACCACCTGCGCTTCAAGATCCACTTCAAAGCGGATGCCCGGGCTCGCCTGTACCAGCTTGAACAGCTCGTCCACCTGCTCATCGCTGAGCGTCACCGGCAGCAGTTGGTTATTGAAGCTGTTACCGTAAAAGATATCGGCAAAGCTTGGCGCAATCACCACTTTGAAACCGTAATCGGTCAACGCCCACGGCGCGTGCTCGCGCGAGGAGCCGCAGCCGAAGTTTTCACGCGCCAGCAGGATAGACGCCCCTTTATATTGCGGGAAGTTCAGTACGAACTCCGGGTTTGGTTGCTGCCCCTGGTCGTCGAGAAAACGCCAGTCGTTAAACAGGTGCGCGCCAAAGCCGGTACGCGTTACTTTCTGCAGGAACTGCTTAGGAATGATCGCATCGGTATCGACGTTTGCGGCATCCAGCGGAACCACCAGGCCAGTATGTTGGGTAAATTTCTCTGCCATGATGGTCTCCTTATTTCAAGTTACGAATATCGGCGAAATGGCCGGTCACCGCTGCCGCCGCGGCCATTGCCGGGCTGACTAAATGAGTGCGTCCACCGCGGCCTTGACGGCCTTCAAAGTTACGGTTGCTGGTAGAGGCGCAACGTTCGCCGGGATTCAGGCGGTCGTTGTTCATCGCCAGGCACATGGAGCAGCCCGGTAAGCGCCACTCAAAACCGGCGTCGATGAAAATCTTATCCAGACCTTCGGCTTCCGCCTGCGCTTTCACCGGGCCGGAGCCGGGAACCACCAGCGCCTGTACGCCCGGCGCCACTTTACGCCCTTTGGCGATTTCCGCCGCCGCGCGTAAATCTTCGATTCGCGAGTTAGTGCAGGAACCGATAAAGACTTTATCGATCGCGACCTCGGTCAACGGCACGCCGGATTTCAGCCCCATATAGGCCAGCGCTTTTTCGGCGCTGGCGCGCTCGACCGGATCGCTGAACGATGCCGGATCCGGGATAATATCGGTGACGGAGATGACCTGGCCGGGATTGGTACCCCAGGTGACCTGCGGCGCAATCTCTTCTGCCTGCAGCGTCACCACGGTATCGAAGGTGGCGTCATCGTCGGTTTTCAGCGTTTTCCAGTATTCCACCGCGTCGGCGAAATCCTGGCCCTTCGGCGCGTGCAGGCGGCCCTGCACGTAATTGAAGGTGGTCTCGTCCGGCGCGACCAGACCCGCTTTGGCGCCCATTTCGATTGCCATATTGCACAGAGTCATACGGCCTTCCATGCTCAGGTCGCGAATGGCTTCGCCGCAGAATTCGACCACGTGACCGGTACCACCGGCGCTACCGGTTTTGCCGATGATAGCCAGCACGATGTCTTTCGCGGTAATGCCCGGCGCCGCTTTGCCACGAACTTCGATTTTCATCGTCTTCGCGCGACCCTGTTTCAGGGTCTGGGTCGCCAGTACATGTTCAACTTCAGAGGTGCCGATACCGAACGCCAGCGCGCCGAATGCGCCGTGAGTGGCGGTATGGGAATCGCCGCATACGATGGTCATCCCCGGCAGGGTGACGCCCTGTTCCGGGCCCATGACGTGTACGATGCCCTGGAATGGGTGATTTAAGTCATACAGCTCAACGCCAAACTCTTTGCAATTCTTAATCAGCTCCTGCATCTGAATACGGGCCATTTCGCCGGAGGCGTTGATATCTTTGGTCTGCGTTGAGACGTTGTGATCCATGGTGGCGAACGTTTTGCCCGGCTGGCGCACCGGACGACCGTGCGCGCGCAGACCGTCAAACGCCTGCGGAGAGGTGACTTCGTGCACCAGATGGCGGTCGATATACAGCAGTGGGGTTTCGTTCTGCGCTTCGTACACCACGTGCGCATCAAACAATTTTTCGTATAAGGTCTTCGCCATGATTACACCCCTTCCGCGACATAGCGGGCAATGATATCGCCCATTTCATCTGTACTGACAGCCGCCGTACCGCGCGCTAAGTCGCCGGTACGAATGCCTTCTTCTAATGCGCGGTTGATAGCGCGTTCAATGGCGCTCGCCGCGTCGCCCGCGTCCAGGCTGTAGCGCAGCAGCAGCGCCAGCGACAGGATTTGCGCAATCGGGTTGGCGATATTTTTGCCCGCGATGTCCGGCGCCGAGCCGCCCGCCGGTTCATACAGGCCAAAACCTTGCTCGTTGAGGCTGGCGGACGGCAACATGCCCATAGAGCCGGTGATCATCGCGCACTCGTCGGACAGGATGTCGCCAAACAGGTTGGAGCACAGCAGGACATCGAACTGCGACGGATCTTTGATGAGCTGCATAGTGGCATTATCGATATACATATGCGCCAGCTCGACGTCCGGATACTCTTTGCCAATCTCGTTGACGATTTCGCGCCACAGGATAGAAGACTGCAGGACGTTGGCTTTATCGATTGACGTCACTTTGTGACGACGCTTGCGCGCCGATTCAAAGGCAATGCGCGCGATACGCTCGATTTCAAAGCGGTGGTATACCTCGGTGTCGAAGGCTTTTTCATGCTGGCCGCTGCCTTCACGGCCTTTCGGCTGACCGAAGTAAATGCCGCCGGTCAGTTCGCGCACGCACAGAATGTCGAAGCCGTTGGCGGCGATATCGGCGCGCAGCGGGCAGAACGCTTCCAGCCCCTGATACAGTTTAGCCGGGCGCAGGTTGCTGAATAATTTGAAGTGCTTACGCAGCGGCAGCAGCGCGCCGCGCTCCGGCTGCTCGGCCGGCGGCAGATGTTCCCACTTCGGGCCGCCGACGGATCCGAACAGAATCGCGTCAGCCTGCTCGCAGCCATCAACGGTGGCTTGCGGCAGCGGCATGCCCTGACGGTCGATGGCGATGCCGCCAACGTCGTACTGGCTGGTGGTGATACGCATTGAAAAACGGTTACGAACGGCTTCCAGTACTTTCATCGCCTGGTTCATCACTTCCGGGCCAATTCCATCACCCGGCAAAACGGCAATATGATAATTCTTCGACATTACACGGTTTCCTTGTTGTTCTCTTTATTCTGAGCTTGGCGTTGCAATTCTTTTTCGACTTCGGCGGCGCGCCAGATATTGTTCAGCACGTGTACCATCGCTTTTGCTGACGATTCGACGATATCGGTCGCCAGACCGACGCCATGGAAGCGGCGACCGTTGTATTCCACAACAATGTCCACCTGACCCAGCGCATCTTTGCCGTGGCCTTTGGCGCTTAAGCCATACTTCACTAAGTCGATGTTGTAGTCCGTCACGCGGTTGATCGCCTGGTAGATAGCGTCAACCGGGCCGTTGCCATTGGCGGCTTCGGTTTTGATTTCATCACCGCAGGCCAGCTTGATAGAGGCGGTAGCGATATCGCTGGAGCCAGACTGGACGCTGAAGTAGTCGAGACGGAAATGCTCTGGTTCTTCCTGCTGTTTGTTAATGAAGGCCAGCGCCTCCAGGTCGTAGTCGAAGACCTGGCCCTTTTTATCCGCCAGCTTCAGGAAGGCGTCATACAGATGATCCAGGTTGTAGTCGCTCTCTTTGTAGCCCATCTCTTCCATACGGTGTTTCACCGCCGCGCGGCCGGAGCGTGAAGTCAGGTTCAGCTGTACCTGGTTCAGGCCGATGGATTCCGGGGTCATGATTTCGTAGTTTTCGCGGTTCTTCAGCACGCCATCCTGATGAATACCGGAAGAGTGGGCGAAGGCGCCGGTACCGACGATAGCTTTGTTAGCCGGGATCGGCATATTGCAGATTTGGCTGACGGTCTGGCTGGTACGCCAGATTTCGTGGTGATTGATGTTGGTGTGCACGTTCATAATGTCTTTGCGCACTTTGATCGCCATGATCACTTCTTCCAGCGCGCAGTTGCCGGCGCGTTCGCCGATACCGTTCATCGCGCCTTCTACCTGACGCGCGCCAGCGTGGACGGCGGCGAGGGCGTTGCCGACGGCGATGCCTAAATCATCATGGGTGTGGACTGAAATAATCGCTTTATCAATGTTTGGTACGCGTTCGTACAGGCCGCTGATGATGTTGGCGTATTCAAACGGCATGGTGTAGCCGACGGTATCCGGGATATTAATGGTCGTGGCGCCAGCGCGGATAGCCGCTTCGACAACGCGAGCCAGATCGTCGATCGGCGTACGGCCTGCGTCTTCACAGGAAAATTCGACGTCATCGGTATAGTTACGCGCGCGTTTCACCATGTAAATAGCGCGCTCGATGACTTCATCCAGCGTACTGCGCAACTTGGTGGCGATGTGCATCGGTGAGGTGGCGATGAAGGTGTGAATACGGAATGCTTCCGCCACTTTTAAGGATTCCGCCGCCACGTCGATATCTTTCTCAACGCAGCGCGCCAGCGCGCACACGCGGCTATTTTTGATGGTGCGAGCGATGGTCTGCACCGATTCAAAATCGCCTGGGGAAGAAACCGGGAAACCGACTTCCATCACATCGACGCCCATACGTTCAAGGGCCATGGCTATTTGCAGCTTCTCTTTCACGCTCAGGCTGGCCTGTAACGCTTGTTCCCCATCACGTAAGGTCGTATCGAAAATAATGACTTGCTGGCTCATGGTTTAGATCCTTAATCTGTTGCCTGGCGCCTTGCTTCGAGCATAAAAAAACCCGCGCAATGGCGCGGGTTTAGTGTCTTGCTGGAAGATGACTTAACGCTGAACGTCGCCCAACAGCCTACCGCGCACAATGGATGCGTTTAGTAGTAGTAGGCTGGTGAAGCGAGTAGTGCGAATCATGCGTCATACTCCAGTTGAAATCGATATGCTTTTAGAGTTACTGGATAGCGGTTTTGATGTCAACCCCAGGCAAGATAAAAACTGTTTTTCACAAGCCTGGTGAATTAGCTAATTGTGCTGGATTATCCCTTGTTTCGCCGACGATCCTATTTGAGACATTTATCTGCCTCTGGAAAAATAAAACAATTAGAAAAAATTTTTATCATAAAGGGGGGCGATAAAGACAGGAGGGAGGAATGTGCTTATCTTAATGAAACATAAGGGATTAGTGGTGTTGTCGTTGCTGGTTTTGAGAATTTTAGGCGAGAGGAAGGATAACAAAGTGTTAATTAATAGCAGAGGGAAAATAGATAGTTAATTGATACTTAAATTGCAATTAACTAATAGTGGTGTTGTTTATTCCTGTGATCTATGGGTACACTTTATATCATCAAGTAAATGATATGTTTTAGGCGGGTTCCGGTGATGTCCTGTGAGGTTTTTCGTCGCTACTCATAACCTTGATATATTCCTAAAATTCAACTTTACCCTTTTGCAGATTTAATATGCATGATAAATGCTATTGTCTTAATTAATTACTGCACTTTGGTAAAAGGAATTTAGCGTGACGGTGGAGTTAGATATGTTAATTGAAAATACTGAATATAAATCAGCCCCGGGACAGGAAGTCGTTAAACCACAACTGCGGATGGTGGATCTCAACCTGCTGACCGTCTTTGATGCGGTGATGCAGGAACAAAATATTACCCGCGCGGCCCATACTCTCGGCATGTCCCAACCGGCGGTAAGTAACGCGGTATCTCGTCTTAAGGTGATGTTTAATGATGAACTGTTTGTTCGCTATGGGCGCGGCATTCAGCCAACGGCGCGGGCATATCAGCTGTTTGGCTCGGTACGCCAGGCATTGCAACTAGTGCAAAATGAGCTGCCGGGTTCCGGTTTTGAACCGCTGAGTAGCGAACGCGTATTTAACCTCTGCGTTTGTAGCCCATTGGATAATTACTTAACCTCGCTAATATTTAATAAAGTTGGTGAAATCGCGCCAAATATTCATCTGGTCTTTAAATCAGCGCTACATCAAAACACCGAACATCAGCTGCGTTATCAGGAAATTGAATTTGTTATCGGCTATGAAGAGTTTCGTCGTCCTGAGTTCGCCTGCATACCTTTATTCAAAGATGAAATGGTTCTGGTTGCCAGCCGTAAACATCCGCGTATTTCCGGGCCGTTAACGGAAGCGGATATTTATCAGGAAGAGCACGCGGTCGTCGCATTGGATCGTTATGCGTCATTTAGCCAGCCGTGGTATGACTCCGTAGATAAACAATCCTGTATCGCTTATCAGGGCAATGCCATGGTCAGCGTATTAAATGTAGTTTCGCAAACCCACATGGTGGCGATAGCGCCACGCTGGTTAGCCAATGAATTCGCGGATAAATTAGACCTGCAGATATTACCGCTGCCGCTGAAGGTAAATAGCCGCACCTGCTTCCTCTCCTGGCACGAAGCGGCCGGTCGCGATAAAGGCCATCAATGGATGGAAGAGTTACTGGCGAATATCTGCCAGCGCTAATTGCCGTTATCTACAAAGGGGAGCGAAAGCTCCAGCTTATCTGAATAAATAGCCAAAAAGCAGAATATTATTCTGTTTATCACCGCGGGTTCTCGCAACCCGACGGTGAAAAATGGATGATTTTCTGCCGTAAGCCATTTTCCCCGAGTATTGGCTGTCTCATTTTGCTATTCATGAAGCAATCCTCCATATATTTCTCCAGATGCTTTCTTTTCTGCTTTTGAGACCCGCTGCAGACCCCGGCAGGCGAATTGCCTGCCTGTTGGCGAGCAGTTATGGTAATGCACAGCAAGTCGTTCACCTCAATGCGCTGCCGCTGGCGGCGCATCATACGACGCGCGCGGAAAATGACTTCCGCCGTCGTGAAAACAATAAGCCTGGAGGCAAACCATGGAGATGTTGTCAGGAGCCGAGATGGTCGTCCAATCGCTTGTCGATCAGGGCGTCAAGCAAGTATTCGGCTATCCCGGAGGCGCAGTCCTCGATATCTATGATGCATTACATACCCTCGGCGGCATTGACCATGTGCTGGTGCGCCATGAGCAGGCGGCGGTGCATATGGCCGACGGGCTGGCGCGCGCGACTGGCGAAGTCGGGGTGGTGCTGGTGACCTCCGGCCCGGGAGCGACAAACGCTATTACCGGTATTGCAACGGCTTACATGGATTCTATTCCGCTGGTCATTCTTTCCGGGCAGGTCGCGACCTCGCTGATTGGCTACGATGCCTTCCAGGAGTGCGATATGGTGGGGATCTCGCGGCCGGTGGTCAAACACAGCTTCCTGGTGAAACAGACTGAAGATATTCCAGGTATTCTAAAGAAAGCGTTCTGGCTGGCCGCCAGCGGCCGTCCTGGGCCCGTGGTGGTCGATTTGCCGAAGGATATTCTTAATCCGGCGAAGAAGCTGCCTTACGTTTGGCCGGATGCGGTTAGCATGCGTTCCTATAACCCGACCACCAGCGGTCATAAAGGGCAAATTAAACGCGCGCTGCAAACGCTGGTGGCGGCGAAAAAACCGGTCGTATACGTTGGCGGCGGGGCAATCAATTCGCAGTGTGAAGCGCAGCTGCGTACGTTGGTCGAAAAGCTGAAGCTACCGGTGGTCTCTTCATTAATGGGTTTAGGCGCTTTTCCGGCGACTCATCAGCAGGCGCTGGGGATGTTGGGGATGCACGGTACCTATGAAGCCAACATGACTATGCATCATTCTGACGTTATTTTTGCAGTTGGCGTCCGCTTTGACGATCGCACCACCAACAATTTGGCTAAGTATTGCCCGAACGCCACGGTGCTGCATATTGATATCGATCCCACGTCGATCTCCAAGACCGTCCCGGCGGATGTGCCGATCGTCGGCGACGCGCGTCAGGTGCTTGACCAGATGTTTGATCTGCTTGAACAGGAAGAGAGCCAGCAGCCGCTGGATGAGATCCGCGACTGGTGGCAGCAGATCGAACAGTGGCGTTCCCGCCATTGCCTGCAATACGACACGCAAAGCGGCAAGATCAAACCGCAGGCGGTGATTGAGGCTATCTGGCGCCTGACCAACGGCGACGCTTACGTGACTTCCGACGTCGGCCAGCATCAGATGTTCGCCGCGCTCTATTATCCATTTGATAAACCAAGACGTTGGATTAACTCCGGCGGCCTCGGCACGATGGGCTTTGGTCTGCCTGCGGCGCTGGGCGTGAAGATGGCGCTACCGCATGAAACCGTTATCTGCGTGACCGGGGACGGCAGCATCCAGATGAACATTCAGGAGCTTTCCACCGCCCTGCAGTACGAACTGCCGGTACTGGTATTGAACCTGAATAACCGTTACCTCGGGATGGTGAAGCAGTGGCAGGATATGCTCTATTCCGGCCGCCATTCGCAGTCCTATATGGAATCGCTGCCGGACTTCGTGCGCGTCGCTGAGGCTTATGGCCACGTCGGTATTCGCATCAGCGAGCCGCAAGAGCTGGAGGCTAAACTGGCGGAAGCGCTGGAGCAGGTGCGTAATAACCGTCTGGTGTTCGTTGATGTTACGGTTGATGGTAGCGAGCATGTTTACCCCATGCAGATCCGCGGCGGCGGCATGGACGAAATGTGGTTGAGCAAAACGGAGAGAACCTGATTATGCGCCGGATATTATCTGTATTACTGGAGAACGAATCGGGGGCATTATCCCGGGTGATCGGCCTGTTTTCCCAACGCGGCTACAATATTGAAAGCCTGACGGTAGCGCCAACCGACGATCCGACGTTGTCCCGCATGACCATCCAGACGGTGGGCGACGAAAAAGCCATTGAGCAGATCGAAAAGCAATTACATAAGCTGGTGGACGTGCTGCGGGTCAGCGAACTGGGCCAGGGCTCCCACGTCGAGCGTGAAATCATGCTGGTGAAAGTGCAGGCCAGCGGTTATGGCCGCGAAGAGGTGAAACGCAACACCGAGATATTTCGCGGGCAGATTATTGATGTCACGCCTTCTATCTATACCGTGCAGCTTGCCGGAACCAGCGATAAGCTGGATGCCTTCCTGGCCTCCTTGCGCGACGTCGCGCGCATTGTTGAAGTGGCGCGCTCCGGAGTGGTCGGCCTGTCGCGCGGCGATAAAATCATGCGCTAAACGCTGAAAAAATGACGTAAAAATAGCCCGGCACAAACTGTCGGGTTATTTTTTTGCGAATTCCGTAGGAACTGTGGACGAAAGCGGTTGCCGCGCTAACTATTCTGCGTTTAGATGTTATAAAAATGGATCTCTATACTCTAATGAGTATATCTATTTAATGGTTGTTTTTTGTACTTCTTACCCAAGGGGCAATTGTGAAACTGGATGAAATCGCCCGGCTGGCCGGTGTTTCAAGAACCACCGCGAGCTATGTGATTAATGGCAAAGCGAAGCAGTATCGCGTCAGCGATAAAACGGTCGAGAAGGTGATGGCGGTGGTGCGCGAGCATAACTACCACCCGAATGCGGTCGCTGCTGGCCTGCGCGCAGGACGCACGCGTTCAATTGGTCTGGTGATCCCGGATCTCGAGAATACCAGTTATACCCGTATTGCGAACTGTCTGGAGCGTCAGGCGCGTCAGCGCGGCTACCAGCTGCTGATCGCCTGCTCGGAAGATCAGCCGGATAACGAAATGCGCTGTATTGAGCATCTGCTGCAGCGCCAGGTGGATGCCATTATCGTTTCGACTTCATTGCCGCCTGAGCATCCATTCTATCAGCGCTGGGCGAACGATCCTTTCCCGATTGTCGCGCTCGACCGCGCGCTCGATCGTGAACACTTTACCAGCGTCGTCGGCGCGGACCAGGACGACGCTGAAATGCTCGCCGCCGAGCTGCGCAAATTCCCCGGTGACAATGTGCTGTATCTGGGAGCGCTGCCGGAGCTGTCGGTAAGCTTCCTGCGCGAGCAGGGGTTCCGTTCGGCGTGGAAGGATGACCCGCGGGAAGTGAACTTCCTCTATGCCAACAGCTATGAACGCGAAGCCGCGGCCCAGCTGTTTGAAAAGTGGCTGGAAACGCATCCGATGCCGCAACTGCTGTTCACCACCTCTTTCCCGCTGCTGCAGGGCGTGATGGACGTCACGCTGCGCCGTGAAGGCAAACTGCCATCCGAACTCGCCATCGCCACCTTCGGTGATAACGAACTGCTCGATTTCCTGCAGTGTCCGGTGCTGGCAGTTGCGCAGCGTCACCGCGACGTTGCCGAGCGTGTTTTAGAGATTGTACTGGCAAGCCTGGATGAACCGCGTAAGCCAAAACCAGGCTTAAGCCGTATTCGTCGTAACCTTTATCATCGCGGAAGTTTGAATCGCCGCTGATCCATTAGCGAAAAAAGATTAAGATTCTTCGTAGGTTATTCGCCAGATGGATTAGCATCTGGCGATAATCCATACAATTTACGTAGAGATTCGTAAATCTATTCGCTTTCAGACAAATCCCTAAACTTCTTTACGCCTTATTTTGTTTTATTCCTGAGAAAGATTTTTTTGTATCCAAATGGTGCAAGAAAATGCGCAATGCCATCTGTTAGTATTATTTTGTTACATTCATCGGAATAATTGCTGAATTAACAATCGCTTTATCCTGCCTTCATCGCCGTTGAGAGCGTCAGGCCGCGGCACAAGTGCTTCTCCGTCCACAACAGGCACTGTTAACGGACATCAGAATGGCCTAAAATGCCGCTCGCGTCGCAAACTGACACTTTATATTTTCCCGCTGAAGATATTTTGTCGCTTTTAACTGTTACGAGTTTGTTGGTTATTTTCTTACACGTATTCATAACGTTAATTTGCCTCGTTTGTTGGTGATTTATTCATCAGGGCTAATATCGGCTGTAAATAATGGGTTTTTGCGCTCCGTTGGCATTAGTGCTGGCTTGACAAGCTTTTCCTCCGCTCCGTAAACTCCTTTAGGTGGGAATTTGTGGGGTAAAGTGGCGAAAAGGGGTGAGGCTGGCATGTTCCGTGGAGCAACGTTAGTCAATCTCGACAGTAAAGGCCGTTTGGCCGTACCGACGCGCTACCGCGACGGGCTGATCGAGGATGCTTCTGGTCAAATGGTGTGCACCATTGACATTCATCACCCGTGCCTGCTGCTTTATCCTTTGCCTGAATGGGAAATCATCGAGCAAAAATTGTCGCGTTTGTCGAGCATGAATCCCGTTGAGCGGCGCGTACAGCGTCTGCTTTTGGGGCATGCCAGCGAATGTCAGATGGATAGCGCCGGACGATTGCTAATCGCGCCGGTGCTGCGGCAACATGCCGGGCTGACAAAAGAAGTGATGCTGGTCGGACAGTTTAATAAATTTGAACTGTGGGATGAAACGACCTGGTATCAACGGGTCAAGGAAGATATCGACGCTGAGCAGTCCGCTACCGGTGAACTGTCGGAGCGCCTGCAGGATTTGTCTTTATAAAATGATGGAAAATTTTAAACACACTACGGTACTTCTGGATGAAGCCGTTAACGGCCTGAATATTCGTCCAAATGGTATCTACATTGATGGAACCTTTGGCCGCGGTGGTCACTCGCGTCTGATCCTCTCCCAACTGGGGGCGGAAGGGCGCCTGCTGGCAATCGATCGCGACCCAACGGCTATTGCCGTTGCGCAAACCATCGATGACCCACGCTTTTCCATCGTACATGGTCCTTTCTCGCAGCTGGCTGACTACGTCGCCGAGCGCAATCTTACCGGCAAGATCGACGGTATTCTCCTCGATCTTGGCGTTTCTTCACCGCAGCTGGACGACGCGGAACGCGGATTCTCCTTTATGCGCGATGGTCCGCTGGACATGCGCATGGATCCGACTCGCGGTCAGTCCGCCGCCGAATGGTTACAGACCGCCGAAGAAGCCGACATCGCCTGGGTAATCAAAACCTTTGGCGAGGAGCGTTTCGGTAAACGTATCGCGCGCGCGATCGTTGAACGTAACCGCATTGAGCCGATGACCCGTACTAAAGAGCTGGCGGAAGTTATCGCGGCGGCGACGCCGGTGAAAGATAAGCACAAACATCCCGCTACCCGTACCTTCCAGGCGGTGCGCATTTGGGTGAACAGTGAACTGGAGGAGATAGAGCAGGCGCTAAAAAGCTCGCTCGGCGTGCTGGCCCCCGGCGGCCGGCTGTCGATTATCAGTTTCCATTCGCTGGAAGACCGCATTGTGAAGCGCTTTATGCGTGAACAAAGTCGCGGTCCGCAGGTTCCAGCGGGGATCCCGATGACTGAAGAGCAGCTCAGGAAACTGGGCGGCCGTCAGTTGCGAGCACTAGGCAAGTTGATGCCGGGCGAAGAAGAGGTGGCAGAGAATCCACGCGCCCGTAGTTCAGTGCTGCGTATCGCAGAGAGGACGAACGCATGATCGGCAGAGTGACAGTAGCCTTAAGCAAAGTTAAAGGATCGTTAGGAAGCAACGAGCGCCATGCCTTGCCTGGCGTTATCGGGGACGATC
This sequence comes from Klebsiella sp. 141161, assembly GCF_050600815.1. Taxonomy (NCBI): domain Bacteria; kingdom Pseudomonadati; phylum Pseudomonadota; class Gammaproteobacteria; order Enterobacterales; family Enterobacteriaceae; genus Klebsiella; species Klebsiella sp. 141161. Next base: position 246,534 of record NZ_JAQIRN010000006.1, read on the forward strand.
TTCTGCGGTTTGGGAAGCTGCCACTCTGCCTGTTCATTTGCATCATCATAACGGCAGTGACCGTGGTGACGACGGCGCACCATACCCGTCTGTTAACCGCGCAGCGTGAACAATTAGTTCTGGAGCGTGACGCTCTGGATATTGAATGGCGCAACCTGATCCTCGAAGAGAACGCCCTTGGCGATCACAGTCGGGTTGAGCGGATCGCGACAGAGAAGTTGCAGATGCAACACGTTGATCCATCACAAGAAAATATAGTGGTACAGAAATAAGGATTATTGCGACGCATGAAAGCAGCGCCGAAAACGCCAAAAGCAAAACGTCAGGAAGAACAGGCCAACTTTATCAGTTGGCGTTTTGCGTTGCTGTGCGGATGTATTTTAATCGCTCTCGCCTTCCTGCTTGGCCGCGTCGCGTGGCTGCAGGTGGTGAGTCCGGATATGCTGGTGCGTCAGGGAGATATGCGTTCCCTGCGTGTGCAGGAAGTGTCAACCGCGCGCGGCATGATTACCGACCGCTCCGGCCGCCCGCTGGCAGTCAGCGTGCCGGTAAAAGCCATCTGGGCCGACCCGAAAGAGCTGCATGATGCGGGCGGTGTGACGCTTGATAACCGCTGGAAAGCGTTAGCCGATGCGCTGAATATGCCGCTGGACCAGCTGGCATCGCGCATCAACAGCAACCCGCGGATGCGTTTTATCTATCTGGCGCGTCAGGTGAACCCTGACATGGCCGACTACATCAAAAAACTGAAGCTGCCGGGGATACATCTGCGCGAGGAGTCTCGCCGTTATTATCCGTCAGGCGAAGTAACCGCTCACCTCATTGGCTTTACCAACGTCGATAGCCAGGGGATCGAGGGGGTTGAGAAAAGCTTCGATAAGTGGCTAACCGGCCAGCCGGGCGAGCGTATCGTGCGTAAAGACCGCTATGGCCGCGTGATTGAAGACATTTCTTCCACCGACAGCCAGGCGGCGCATAACCTCGCGCTGAGCATCGACGAACGCCTGCAGGCGCTGGTGTATCGTGAACTGAATAATGCGGTGGCGTTCAACAAAGCGGAATCAGGCACTGCCGTTTTGGTCGACGTCAACACCGGTGAAGTGCTGGCGATGGCCAACAGCCCGTCGTACAACCCAAATAATTTCGCGGGTACGTCCAAAGATACCATGCGTAACCGCGCCATCACCGACGTATTTGAACCGGGTTCAACGGTGAAGCCGATGGTGGTGATGACGGCGCTGCAGCGCGGCATCGTCAATGAAAATACCGTGCTGAATACCATTCCATATCGAATTAACGGCCACGAAATCAAAGACGTGGCGCGCTACAGCGAATTGACCCTGACCGGGGTGCTACAGAAGTCGAGTAACGTCGGCGTTTCTAAGTTGGCGTTAGCGATGCCGTCCTCAGCGTTAGTAGATACTTACTCACGTTTTGGGCTTGGAAAGGCGACCAATTTGGGGTTGGTCGGAGAACGCAGTGGCTTATATCCTCAAAAACAACGGTGGTCTGACATAGAGAGGGCCACCTTTTCTTTCGGCTACGGGCTAATGGTAACACCGTTACAGTTAGCGCGAGTCTACGCAACGATTGGCAGCTACGGCATCTATCGCCCGCTGTCGATTACCAAAGTTGATCCACCGGTGCCGGGCGAGCGCGTATTCCCGGACTCACTGGTACGTACCGTCGTTCACATGATGGAAAGCGTGGCGCTTCCCGGCGGCGGCGGCGTGAAAGCAGCGATCAAAGGCTATCGTATCGCGATTAAAACCGGTACGGCGAAAAAAGTGGGGCCGGATGGCCGCTACATCAACAAATATATTGCTTACACCGCAGGCGTTGCGCCCGCCAGCCACCCGCGTTTCGCGTTGGTGGTGGTGATCAACGACCCGCAGGCAGGTAAATACTACGGTGGCGCCGTTTCCGCGCCGGTGTTCGGTGCCATCATGGGCGGCGTATTGCGCACCATGAACATCGAACCGGATGCGCTGGCAACGGGCGAAAAAAGTGAATTTGTGATTAATCAAGGCGAGGGAACAGGTGGCAGATCGTAATTTGCGCGACCTTCTCGCTCCGTGGGTGCCAAATGCGCCGGAGCGAATTCTGCGAGAGATGACGCTGGACAGCCGCGTGGCGGCGTCCGGCGACCTCTTTGTCGCGGTACAGGGTCATCAGGCGGACGGGCGTCGTTATATCCCGCAGGCGATAGCGCAAGGTGTTGCTGCCATTATTGCTGAGGCGCAGGGCGAGGCCGCAGACGGCGAAGTTCGCGAGATGCACGGCGTGCCGGTCATCTACCTGAGCCAACTGAACGAGCGGTTATCCGCGCTAGCCGGGCGTTTTTACCAACAACCTTCGCAGCAGATGCGTCTGGTGGGCGTCACCGGTACTAACGGTAAAACCACGACTACGCAGCTGTTGGCGCAGTGGGCGAAACTGCTCGGCGAAACCAGCGCGGTGATGGGGACCGTCGGTAACGGCCTGCTGGATAAAGTAGTGCCGACCGAGAACACCACCGGCTCTGCGGTTGATGTTCAGCACGTGCTTTCCGGCCTGGTAGGGCAGGGGGCGACTTTCGGCGCGATGGAAGTCTCTTCTCACGGCCTGGTGCAGCACCGCGTGGCGGCGCTGCAGTTTGCCGCCTCGGTGTTTACCAACCTGAGCCGTGACCACCTCGACTACCATGGCGACATGGAACATTACGAAGCGGCGAAATGGCTGCTCTATTCCACCCACCATTGCGGCCAGGCCATCGTCAACGCTGACGATGAAGTCGGGCGCCGCTGGCTGGCGAAACTGCCGGATGCGGTGGCGGTGTCGATGGAAGATCATATCAATCCGAACTGCCACGGCCGCTGGCTGAAGGCGACCGCGGTCAACTATCACGACAGCGGCGCGACCATTCAGTTTGACTCGAGCTGGGGCAAAGGCGAAATCGAAAGCCGCCTGATGGGCGCCTTTAACGTCAGCAACCTGCTGCTGGCGCTGGCGACGCTGCTGGCGCTGGGCTATCCGCTGGCGGATCTGCTGAAAACCTCTTCGCGCTTACAGCCGGTGTGCGGCCGTATGGAAGTGTTCAGCGCGCCGGGCAAACCGACCGTGGTGGTCGATTACGCCCATACGCCTGACGCGCTGGAAAAAGCGCTGCAGGCCGCGCGTCTGCACTGTAGCGGCAAGCTGTGGTGCGTCTTCGGCTGCGGCGGCGACCGCGACAAGGGCAAACGCCCGCTGATGGGCGCTATCGCGGAAGAGTTTGCCGATATCGTGGTCGTGACTGACGATAACCCGCGTACCGAAGAGCCGCGGGCGATTATCAACGACATTCTGGCTGGCATGCTTGATGCCGGGCAGGTGAAGGTGATGGAAGGCCGCGCGGAAGCGGTGACCGGCGCGGTGATGCAGGCGAAAGCGAACGACGTTGTGCTGGTAGCGGGCAAAGGCCACGAAGACTATCAGATCGTCGGTAACCGCCGTCTGGATTACTCCGACCGCGTTACCGTTGCGCGTCTGCTGGGAGCGGTAGCATGATTCGCTTTACATTAAGCCAGCTCGCCGCTATCACCCGCGGCGAACTGCAGGGTAGCGATATCGCTATCGATGACGTGACGTCCGATACCCGCAAAGTCACGGCGGGTTGCCTGTTTGTGGCGCTGAAAGGCGAGCGTTTCGACGCGCATGATTTTGCCGAACAAGCGAAAGCGGCGGGCGCAGGCGCGCTGCTGGTAAGCCGCCAACTGGCCTGCGATTTACCGCAGGTGGTAGTGAAAGATACCCGTCTGGCTTTTGGCGAGTTAGCGGCCTGGGTGCGTCAGCAGGTGCCGACCCGCGTGGTGGCGCTGACTGGTTCGTCCGGTAAGACCTCGGTCAAAGAGATGACCGCGGCGATCCTCAGCCAGTGCGGTAATACGCTGTATACCGCCGGTAACCTGAATAATGATATCGGGGTACCGATGACGCTGCTGCGTCTGAACAAAGATCACCAGTATGCGGTGATTGAACTTGGCGCCAACCACCAGGGCGAAATCGCCTGGACCGTCAGCCTGACGCGTCCGGAAGCGGCGCTGGTCAACAACCTCGCCGCCGCGCACCTCGAAGGCTTCGGCTCGCTGGCGGGCGTGGCGAAGGCCAAGGGTGAAATCTTTACCGGCCTGCCGCAAAACGGCACCGCGATTTTGAATGCCGACAACAATGACTGGCTGAACTGGCAGAGCGTGATTGGCGATCGCAAAGTGTGGCGCTTCTCGCCGAACGCGGCGAACAGCGACTTCACGGCGACCAACGTACATATCACCAGTCATGGCACCGAATTTACGCTGCAGACCCCGTTCGGCAACGTCGGCGTACTGCTGCCGCTACCGGGGCGCCATAACATCGCTAACGCGCTGGCGGCAACTTCGCTGGCGATGGCGGTAGGCGCCGATCTGGCCGCGGTGAAAACCGGGCTGGCGCAGCTGCAAGCGGTGCCGGGACGTCTGTTCCCGATCCAACTGGCGGAAAACCAGCTGCTGCTGGATGACTCCTACAACGCCAACGTCGGTTCGATGACCGCCGCGGTACAGGTACTGGCGGAAATGCCGGGCTTCCGGGCGATGGTGGTCGGCGATATGGCTGAACTCGGTGCGGAAAGCGCGGCGTGTCATCGCGAAGTTGGCGAAGCGGCGAAAGCGGCGGGGCTGGATTGCGTCCTCAGCGTCGGTTCCCTGAGCGCGGATATCAGCAGCGCCAGCGGCGTGGGCGAACATTTTAACGATAAAGCCGCCGTCGTAGCTCGCCTGCGCGAGCTGCTGGCAGAGCATAAAATCATGACCATTTTAGTGAAGGGTTCACGTAGTGCCGCTATGGAAGAGGTAGTACGCGCATTACAGGAGATTGCGACATGTTAGTATGGCTGGCCGAACATCTGGTCAAATATTATTCCGGCTTTAACGTCTTTTCTTATTTGACGTTTCGCGCCATCGTCAGCCTGCTGACCGCGCTGTTCATCTCTCTGTGGATGGGCCCGCGCATGATCGCCCGTCTGCAAAAAATGTCCTTCGGCCAGGTCGTTCGTAACGATGGTCCGGAGTCCCACTTCAGCAAACGCGGTACCCCAACCATGGGCGGGATCATGATCCTTACCGCGATTACCGTTTCCGTCCTGCTGTGGGCTTATCCGTCAAATCCATACGTCTGGTGCGTGCTGACGGTATTAATCGGCTACGGCATCATCGGGTTTGTTGATGATTATCGTAAAGTCGTGCGCAAAGACACCAAGGGTCTGATTGCCCGCTGGAAGTATTTCTGGATGTCGGTGATTGCGCTGGGCGTGGCGTTCGCGCTGTATCTGGCGGGGAAAGATACCCCGGCGACCGAACTGGTTGTGCCGTTCTTTAAAGACGTGATGCCGCAGTTAGGACTGTTTTACATCCTGTTGGCTTACTTCGTTATCGTTGGTACCGGCAACGCGGTCAACCTGACCGACGGCCTCGACGGCCTGGCGATTATGCCGACCGTCTTCGTCGCCGCCGGTTTTGCGCTGGTGGCGTGGGCCACCGGGAACATGAACTTCGCCAACTACCTGCACATTCCTTATCTGCGTCACGCCGGGGAACTGGTTATCGTCTGTACGGCGATTGTCGGCGCAGGTCTGGGCTTCCTGTGGTTCAACACCTACCCGGCGCAGGTCTTTATGGGCGACGTCGGTTCACTGGCGCTCGGCGGCGCGCTGGGCATTATCGCCGTACTGCTGCGCCAGGAGTTCCTGCTGGTGATTATGGGCGGCGTTTTCGTCGTGGAAACCCTGTCGGTTATCCTGCAGGTCGGCTCGTTCAAGCTGCGCGGTCAGCGCATCTTCCGTATGGCGCCGATTCACCACCACTATGAACTGAAAGGCTGGCCGGAACCGCGCGTTATCGTGCGCTTCTGGATTATTTCGCTGATGCTGGTGCTGATTGGCCTGGCGACGCTGAAGGTACGTTAATCATGGCAGATTATCAGGGTAAAAAAGTCGTCATTATTGGGCTGGGCATGACCGGCCTGTCATGCGTGGACTTTTTCATGGCGCGCGGCGTAACCCCGCGCGTGATGGATACCCGCGTCGCCCCTGCCGGGCTTGAGAAGCTACCGGAAGCCGTTGAGCGCCACGTTGGCGGCCTTAACGACGACTGGCTGCTGGCGGCGGATCTGATTGTCGCAAGCCCGGGGATTGCTCTGGCGCACCCTTCACTGAGCGCGGCGGCCGACGCTGGCGTGGAAATCGTCGGTGATATCGAGCTGTTTTGCCGCGAGGCGCAGGCGCCGATTATCGCCATTACCGGCTCTAACGGAAAAAGCACCGTCACTACCCTGGTGGGCGAGATGGCGAAGGCGGCGGGTGTGAACGTCGGCGTTGGCGGCAATATCGGCCTGCCGGCGCTGATGCTGCTGGATCCGGCGCGTGAACTGTACGTGCTTGAACTTTCCAGTTTCCAGCTGGAGACCACCTCCAGTTTGAAAGCCGTCGCGGCCACCATCCTCAACGTGACTGAGGATCATATGGACCGCTATCCGCTGGGGCTGCAGCAGTACCGCGCGGCGAAGCTGCGGGTCTATGAAAATGCTAAAACCTGCGTGGTGAATGCCGATGACGCGCTGACCATGCCGGTACGCGGCGCTGACGAACGCTGCGTCAGCTTCGGCGTCGATGTTGGCGACTATCACCTTAATCGCCAGCAGGGCGAAACCTGGCTGCGGGTGAAGGGTGAGAAAGTGCTGAACGTGAAAGAAATGACCATCAGCGGCCAGCACAACTACAGCAATGCCCTGGCGGCGCTGGCGCTGGCGGATGCCGCGGGCTTACCGCGCGCCAGTAGCCTGAAGGCGCTCACCACCTTCACCGGCCTGGCGCACCGTTTCCAGCTGGCGCTGGAGCATAACGGCGTGCGTTGGATCAATGACTCCAAGGCGACCAACGTCGGCAGTACCGAGGCGGCGCTGAACGGCCTGCATCTCGACGGCACGCTGTATCTGCTGTTGGGCGGCGACGGTAAATCCGCCGACTTTACGCCGCTGAAACGCTATCTTGGCGGCGAGAACGTTCGTCTGTACTGCTTCGGCCGCGACGGCGCTCAACTGGCGGCGCTGCGTCCGGAAATTGCGGTACAAACCGAAACCATGGAACAGGCGATGCGGCAGATCGCTTCGCAGGTCAAATCAGGCGATATGGTCTTACTGTCGCCAGCCTGCGCGAGCCTGGACCAGTTTAAAAACTTTGAACAACGGGGCGATATCTTTACCCGTCTGGCGAAGGAGTTAGGTTGATGCGTTTCTCTCTCCCACGCCTGAAAATGCCACAGCTGGGCTTGCCCCGGTTGAAGCTGCCGCGACTGCCGGGGATGTTTATTTTTGCCTGGCTCTTCGCCGCGCTGAAAGGTTGGGTGATGGGCTCGCGCCCGAAAGATAACGATAGCCTGGTCATGTATGACCGGATGCTGTTGTGGCTGACCTTCGGCCTGGCGGCGATCGGTTTTATCATGGTGACTTCGGCATCGATGCCGGTCGGACAGCGTCTGGCGAACGATCCGTTCCTGTTTGCTAAGCGTGATGGGCTGTACATTGTACTGGCCTTCGCGCTGGCGATGATTACGCTCCGTCTACCGATGGAGTTCTGGCAGCGCCACAGCACCGCAATGCTGATCGCCTCGATTGTGATGCTGCTGATCGTACTGGTGGTGGGGAGCTCGGTTAACGGCGCCTCGCGTTGGATCGCGCTCGGGCCGCTGCGCATTCAGCCAGCGGAGTTTACCAAGCTATCGCTGTTCTGCTACATCGCCAACTATCTGGTGCGTAAAGCGGATGAGGTGCGTAACAACCTGCGCGGCTTCTTAAAACCGATGGGCGTGATTTTCGTACTGGCGATTTTGCTGCTGGCGCAGCCTGACCTCGGTACGGTAGTCGTACTGTTCGTGACCACGCTGGCGATGTTGTTCCTGGCCGGCGCGAAACTCTGGCAGTTCATCGCCATTATCGGCATGGGGATCTCGGCGGTGGTGCTGCTGATCCTCGCCGAACCGTATCGTATTCGCCGTGTCACCTCCTTCTGGAACCCGTGGGAAGACCCGTTTGGCAGCGGCTATCAGCTGACCCAGTCGCTGATGGCCTTTGGCCGCGGCGAGATGTGGGGACAGGGTCTCGGCAACTCGGTACAGAAACTGGAGTATTTGCCGGAAGCGCATACCGACTTCATCTTCGCGATTATCGGCGAAGAACTCGGTTATATCGGTGTGGTACTCGCGCTTTTAATGGTATTCTTCGTCGCCTTTCGCGCCATGTCGATTGGCCGTAAAGCGCTGGAGATTGACCACCGCTTCTCCGGCTTTTTGGCCTGTGCTATCGGCGTGTGGTTTAGCTTCCAGGCGTTGGTTAACGTCGGGGCGGCGGCGGGAATGCTGCCGACCAAAGGTCTGACCCTGCCATTGATTAGTTATGGTGGTTCCAGTCTGCTGATTATGTCGACGGCCATTATGTTTTTATTGCGAATAGATTATGAAACGCGCCTCGAGAAAGCGCAGGCGTTTACACGGGGTGTTCGATGAGCGGTCAGGAAAAGCGGTTAATGGTGATGGCGGGCGGCACTGGCGGACACGTGTTCCCGGGGCTGGCGGTCGCGCACCATTTAATGGACCAGGGCTGGCAGGTTCGCTGGCTGGGCACCGCCGATCGTATGGAAGCGGATTTAGTGCCGAAACACGGCATTGATATCGATTTTATTCGCATCTCCGGCCTGCGTGGCAAAGGGATAAAAGCGCAACTGTTAGCGCCGGTGCGGATCTTCAACGCCTGGCGACAGGCGCGGACGATCATGAAGCGTTTCCAGCCGGATGTGGTGCTGGGCATGGGCGGTTATGTTTCCGGGCCTGGCGGTCTGGCGGCATGGTCGCTCGGGATCCCTGTGGTGCTGCATGAACAAAACGGGATTGCCGGCCTGACCAATAAATGGCTGGCGAAGATTGCGAAGAAAGTGATGCAGGCGTTTCCCGGCGCCTTCCCGCACGCAGATGTCGTCGGGAATCCGGTGCGTACTGACGTTCTCGCACTACCGCTGCCGGGACAGCGTCTGGTGGGGCGGCAGGGGCCGATTCGCGTGCTGGTGGTCGGCGGCTCTCAGGGCGCGCGTGTACTGAACCAGACTATGCCGCAGGTGGCCGCGAAGCTCGGCGATACGGTGACTATCTGGCATCAGAGCGGGAAAGGTGGCATGGATACCGTGCGCCAGGCGTACGCCGCCGCCGGTCAGCCGCAGCATAAAGTGACTGAGTTTATTGATGATATGGCGGCAGCCTATGCCTGGGCCGATGTGGTTGTTTGTCGTTCTGGCGCGCTGACGGTCAGCGAAATTGCCGCCGCAGGTTTACCGGCGTTGTTCGTCCCGTTCCAGCACAAAGATCGTCAGCAGTACTGGAATGCGCTGCCGCTGGAAAAAGCCGGCGCAGCGAAAATTCTCGAACAACCCGAGTTCACGGCGGATGCCGTGGCGGCCACCCTGGCCGGTTGGGATCGGGAAACCCTGATGGATATGGCGGAACGAGCGCGTGGCGCTTCGATTCCGGATGCTACCGAGCGGGTAGCGGAAGAGGTCAGCGCCGTAGCTTTGGCGCGCTAATCGCGGTGATTTTCACCGCCCGAATAAAGAAGTTGATGGCGTAAAGAATGAATACACAAGATTTGGCAAAACTGCGTTCCATAGTGCCCGAGATGCGTCGCGTTCGGCACATTCACTTTGTCGGCATCGGCGGTGCCGGTATGGGCGGTATTGCCGAAGTGTTGGCGAATGAAGGCTACCAGATTAGCGGCTCCGATCTCGCGCCGAATCCGGTGACTCAGCAATTGTCGCAGCTTGGCGCCACCATTTATTTCAACCATCGCCCGGAAAACGTGCGCGATGCCAGCGTTGTCGTGGTGTCCAGCGCGATCTCCGCGGATAACCCGGAAATCGTCGCCGCGCACGAAGCCCGCATTCCGGTGATCCGCCGCGCGGAAATGCTGGCGGAACTCATGCGTTTCCGTCACGGGATTGCGATTGCCGGTACGCACGGCAAAACCACGACCACCGCGATGGTATCCAGCATTTACGCCGAGGCCGGCCTCGATCCGACCTTCGTCAACGGCGGGCTGGTGAAGGCGGCGGGCGTGCATGCTCGTCTTGGCCATAGCCGCTATCTGATTGCGGAAGCGGATGAGAGCGATGCGTCGTTCCTGCATCTGCAGCCGATGGTCGCCATTGTGACCAACATCGAAGCTGACCATATGGATACTTACCATGGCGACTTCGAGAACCTGAAGCAGACCTTTATTAACTTCCTGCACAACCTGCCGTTCTACGGGCGCGCGGTGATGTGCGTGGATGACCCGGTGATTCGTGAACTGCTGCCGCGCGTTGGCCGCCAAATCACCACCTACGGTTTTAGCGATGACGCCGACGTACGCATTGAAGAGTATCGCCAGGTCGGCGCGCAGGGCCATTTCCGCCTGGTACGCCAGGATAAAGAGGTCATGCAGGTGACGCTGAACGCGCCGGGTCGCCATAACGCGCTCAACGCTGCCGCGGCCGTTGCCGTCGCGACGGAAGAAGGCATTGAAGATGAGGCGATTCTGCGCGCGCTGGAAAGTTTCCAGGGCACCGGCCGCCGCTTCGACTTCCTTGGCGAATATCCGCTGGCGGAAGTCAACGGCAAGAGCGGTAGCGCGATGCTAATCGACGATTACGGTCATCACCCGACGGAAGTTGACGCCACTATCAAAGCGGCGCGTGCCGGCTGGCCGGATAAAAATCTGGTGATGGTATTCCAGCCGCACCGTTATACCCGTACTCGCGATCTGTACGATGATTTCGCCAACGTGCTGACCCAGGTTGATGCGCTGCTGATGCTGGATGTGTATCCGGCGGGCGAAGCGCCGATCCCTGGCGCCGATAGCCGCTCGCTATGCCGTACGATCCGCGGTCGCGGCAAAGTTGACCCGATTCTGGTTTCCGATCCGGCGCAGGCCGCGGAGATGCTGGCGTCGGTATTGACCGGCGACGATCTGGTGCTGGTGCAGGGCGCCGGTAACATAGGAAAAATCGCGCGTCACCTGGCTGAAATCAAACTGGTACCGCAAAAAACGGAGGAGGACCGACATGGCTGATAAAATCGCGGTTCTCTTCGGCGGAACCTCCGCTGAACGTGAAGTCTCGCTGAACTCAGGCGCGGCGGTGTTAGCCGGGCTGCGTGAAGGCGGGGTGGATGCCCACCCGGTCGATCCGCGCGACGTTGATATCACCCAGCTGAAAAACATGGGCTTTCAGAAAGCGTTTATTGCCCTGCACGGGCGCGGCGGCGAAGATGGCACGCTGCAAGGCCTTCTGGAACTCATTCAACTGCCGTACACCGGCAGCGGCGTAATGGCTTCCGCTATTTCGATGGATAAACTGCGCAGCAAATTACTGTGGCAGGGGGCGGGATTACCGGTCGCGCCGTGGGTTGCATTGACTCGTGCCCAGTTCAACGCAGGACTTTCTGCTGGCGTTTCTGAGCAGATTGCGGCGCTGGGGCTGCCGGTTATCATCAAGCCGAGCCGCGAAGGGTCCAGCGTCGGCATGTCGAAAGTTAGCGAAAGTTGTGCAATGCAGGATGCATTGGCGCTGGCTTTTCAGCATGATGATGAAGTTCTGATTGAGAAATGGCTCAGTGGCCCGGAATTTACCGTCGCTATCGTCGGTGAAGAAATTTTACCGTCAATTCGTATCCAGGCGGCTGGAACCTTCTATGATTATGAGGCGAAGTATCTCTCTGATGAGACGCAATATTTCTGCCCTGGTTTTGAGGAACCCGCCCGCGAGACAGAAATCCAGAGCCTGGTGCTTAAAGCCTGGAATGTTCTGGGTTGCAAAGGATGGGGACGTATTGACGTGATGCTGGACAGCGATGGCCAGTTTTATCTGCTGGAAGCGAACACCTCACCGGGTATGACTAGTCATAGTCTGGTGCCGATGGCGGCCCGCCAGGCGGGGATGAGCTTCTCGCAGCTTGTTGTACGAATTCTGGACCTGGCGGGGTGATATGTCGCAGGCGGCGCTGAATACGCGGAACCAGGAAGAAGAATCGATTGCTTCTTCGCGTCGGAATAATGGAACCCGGCTGGCAGGGATCGTTTTCCTGCTGGCGGTGTTGTGTACCGTGTTGGTCAGCGGATGGATGGTTCTTGGTTGGATGGAAGATGCGCAGCGTCTGCCGTTGTCGAAAATGGTCGTCACCGGCGAACGTCACTACACGCGTAACGATGATATCCGTCAGGCGATTCTGGCGTTGGGCTCGCCGGGCACCTTTATGACTCAGGATGTCAATATCATCCAGAGCCAAATTGAGCGCCTGCCGTGGATTAAACAGGCGAGCGTAAGAAAACAGTGGCCCGATGAATTGAAGATTCATCTGGTTGAATATGTGCCGATTGCGCGCTGGAATGATCAACATATGGTAGACGTGGAAGGAAATTCTTTCAGCGTGCCGGCGGATCGCACCAGCAAACAGAACTTACCGATGTTATACGGCCCTGAAGGCAGCGAAAATGAAGTGCTACAGGGATACCGCAACATGGGGCAGGTGCTGGCAAAGGATAAGTTCACGTTGAAAGTGGCGGCAATGACCGCGCGTCGCTCCTGGCAGTTGACGCTTAATAACGATATTAAGCTCAACCTTGGCCGCGGCGACACCATGAAACGGCTTCAGCGCTTTATGGAACTCTACCCGGTTCTTCAGCAGCAGGCACAGACCGACGGCAAACGGATAAGCTACGTTGATTTGCGCTATGACTCGGGTGCGGCGGTAGGTTGGGTACCTGCTCCCGTAGAGGAAAATAATCAACAACAGAATCAGGCACAGGCAGAACAACGATGATCAAGGCGACGGACAGAAAACTGGTAGTTGGACTGGAGATTGGCACCGCGAAGGTTGCCGCTTTAGTAGGGGAAGTTCTGCCCGACGGTATGATTAATATCATTGGCGTGGGCAGTTGCCCATCGCGCGGCATGGATAAAGGCGGGGTGAATGACCTCGAGTCGGTAGTGAAATGCGTACAGCGCGCTATCGACCAGGCTGAACTGATGGCCGATTGCCAGATCTCATCAGTGTATCTGGCGCTTTCAGGTAAGCATATTAGCTGTCAAAATGAGATTGGCATGGTGCCTATCTCCGAAGAAGAGGTGACGCAGGATGACGTGGAAAACGTCGTTCATACCGCGAAATCGGTACGCGTACGCGACGAGCATCGCGTACTGCACGTCATCCCGCAAGAATACGCCATCGACTACCAGGAAGGTATTAAAAACCCGGTAGGGTTATCCGGCGTGCGTATGCAGGCGAAGGTACATCTGATTACCTGCCATAACGATATGGCGAAAAACATTGTTAAAGCGGTTGAACGTTGTGGTCTGAAAGTTGACCAACTAATTTTCGCCGGTTTAGCGGCCAGTTATTCCGTATTAACGGAAGACGAACGTGAGCTGGGTGTCTGCGTAGTGGACATCGGCGGTGGTACAATGGATATCGCCGTGTATACCGGCGGCGCGCTGCGTCACACCAAAGTGATCCCTTACGCGGGCAACGTGGTGACCAGCGACATCGCCTATGCCTTCGGTACGCCGCCGAGCGACGCCGAAGCCATCAAGGTTCGTCACGGTTGCGCATTAGGTTCAATCGTCGGTAAAGACGAAAACGTGGAAGTACCGAGCGTGGGCGGACGTCCGCCGCGTAGCCTGCAGCGTCAGACGCTGGCAGAGGTGATTGAACCGCGTTATACCGAACTGCTCAATCTGGTTAACGAAGAAATCCTGCAGCTGCAGGAACAGCTCCGTCAGCAAGGGGTCAAACACCATCTGGCGGCGGGGATTGTATTAACCGGCGGCGCCGCGCAAATTGAAGGCCTGGCGGCCTGCGCGCAGCGCGTGTTCCATACGCAGGTGCGCATTGGCGCGCCGCTGAACATCACCGGTTTAACGGATTACGCTCAGGAGCCGTACTATTCGACGGCGGTTGGGCTGCTGCACTACGGAAAAGAGTCACATCTCAGTGGTGAAGCAGAAGTAGAAAAACGCGTGACGGCGTCAGTGGGCTCGTGGATTAAGCGACTCAACAGCTGGCTGCGAAAAGAGTTTTAATTTTTTAAGAGAACGCAGACAATTAGCGTTCTCAGGCGACAGGCACAAGACGGAGAGAAACTATGTTTGAACCTATGGAACTGACCAACGACGCGGTGATTAAAGTCATCGGCGTCGGTGGCGGCGGCGGTAATGCCGTTGAACACATGGTGCGCGAGCGCATTGAGGGTGTTGAATTCTTCGCGGTGAACACCGATGCGCAGGCGCTGCGTAAAACGGCTGTTGGCCAGACTATCCAGATCGGTAGCGGTATTACCAAAGGTCTGGGTGCAGGCGCTAACCCGGAAGTTGGCCGTAATGCGGCTGACGAAGACCGTGAAGCGCTGCGCGCTGCGCTTGATGGCGCGGACATGGTCTTTATCGCGGCGGGTATGGGCGGCGGTACCGGTACCGGTGCGGCGCCAGTGGTCGCGGAAGTGGCGAAGGATCTGGGTATCCTGACCGTTGCGGTCGTCACTAAGCCATTTAATTTCGAAGGCAAGAAGCGCATGGCGTTTGCTGAGCAGGGGATCACCGAGCTGTCCAAGCACGTTGACTCACTGATCACCATCCCGAACGACAAGCTGCTGAAAGTACTGGGCCGCGGTATCTCTCTGCTCGACGCTTTCGGCGCGGCGAACGACGTACTGAAAGGCGCGGTGCAGGGTATTGCCGAACTGATTACCCGTCCGGGTCTGATGAACGTCGACTTCGCGGACGTCCGTACCGTGATGTCGGAAATGGGCTACGCGATGATGGGCTCCGGCGTGGCGAGCGGTGAAGACCGTGCGGAAGAAGCGGCTGAAATGGCTATCTCTTCTCCGCTGCTGGAAGATATCGATCTGTCCGGTGCGCGCGGCGTTCTGGTCAACATCACCGCTGGCTTCGACCTGCGTCTGGATGAGTTCGAAACCGTTGGTAACACTATCCGCGCCTTTGCTTCGGATAACGCGACCGTGGTTATCGGTACCTCTCTGGACCCGGATATGAACGACGAACTGCGTGTAACCGTTGTTGCTACCGGTATCGGTATGGACAAGCGTCCGGAAATTACCCTGGTGACCAACAAACAGGTACAGCAGCCGGTAATGGATCGCTACCAGCAGCACGGTATGGCTCCATTGACTCAAGAGCAGAAACCGGTGGCCAAAGTGGTGAACGACAATACGCCGCAAACCGCGAAAGAGCCGGATTATCTGGATATTCCAGCTTTCCTGCGTAAGCAAGCTGATTAAGAATTGGCTGGAAGTTGGGCATCTGCGCTCTTTGTGCTAAACTGCCCTGCCGAATGTATAGTACACTTCGGTTGGATAGGTAACTTGGCGAGATTATACGATGATCAAACAAAGGACTCTTAAACGTATTGTTCAGGCGACTGGTGTCGGTTTGCATACCGGCAAGAAAGTCACGCTGACTTTACGCCCTGCGCCGGCAAATACCGGGGTCATCTATCGTCGCACCGACTTGAATCCACCGGTTGATTTTCCGGCTGATGCCAAATCTGTGCGTGATACCATGCTCTGTACTTGCCTGGTGAACGAGCATGACGTGCGGATTTCTACAGTCGAGCACTTAAATGCCGCACTGGCTGGCCTGGGTATCGACAACATTATTGTTGAAGTCGATGCGCCGGAAATCCCGATTATGGACGGTAGCGCCGCTCCGTTCGTTTATCTGTTGCTGGATGCCGGCATCGATGAACTGAACAGCGCCAAGAAATTTGTGCGTATCAAAGAGACGGTTCGCGTTGAAGATGGCGACAAATGGGCTGAGTTTAAGCCGTACAATGGTTTTTCGTTGGACTTTACCATCGACTTTAACCATCCGGCGATCGACTCCAGCACCCAACGCTATGCGCTGAACTTCTCGGCTGATGCGTTCATGCGTCAGATTAGCCGTGCTCGTACTTTCGGTTTCATGCGTGATATCGAATATCTGCAGTCCCGTGGCCTGTGCCTGGGCGGCAGCTTCGATTGTGCCATCGTTGTTGACGATTATCGCGTACTGAACGAAGACGGTCTGCGCTTTGAAGATGAATTTGTTCGCCACAAAATGCTGGATGCGATCGGTGACCTGTTTATGTGTGGTCACAACATTATCGGCGCATTCACGGCGTTCAAATCCGGTCACGCGTTAAATAACAAACTGCTGCAGGCTGTTCTGGCAAAACAGGAAGCCTGGGAGTATGTGACCTTCGAAGACGACGCAAAACTGCCGCTGGCATTCCGCGCACCGTCAATGGTTCTGGCGTAAGCCTGACCATTCAGTAAATTCGACTGGTAACCTGGTACTCTCTCCGTCCAGGGAACCAGTCGTTTTTCTTTTTAGCCTCCCCAAACCGCTTTTGACTGTGTTTCGCTGGCAATAACCTGTGCGCGTTCGCTGCTTTATTAAGCGTTTTCCCGCAGCATTAGCGTTCATTCCTGCTGTCTCGGCGCGGTATTAATGTTAGTATTTGGGCGCAAAATTTTTCTCTGGGTTGCTTTATCCTGTCGATTTCAGGCTGTACTGCGAAGACCGCCAATAAAATGGACCGCCTGAAAGGACGCAGGAATACCAACTAAAGGTAAAGAAAGTGAGTGGATTGCTGACGCGTTGGCGACAGTTTGGCAGACGGTATTTTTGGCCGCATCTCCTGTTGGGGATGGTCGCGGCTAGCCTCGGCCTGCCTGCGCTTAACAACAGCCACGAAACCACTACGCCGGCAAAAGCCACGGCCAGCAACCATAACCCGAATAAAGTTAACTTCTCCCAGCTGGCGCTGCTGGAGGCCAACCGTCGGCCGAACTTTACCGTCGATTACTGGCATCAGCATGCGATTCGCACCGTCATTCGCCATCTGTCGTTTGCGATGGCGCCGCAGGCTTTGCCGGTGGCGGAAGAATCATCGCCGCTTCAGGCCCAGCATCTGGCCCTGCTCGACACGCTCAGCGCGCTGCTGACCCAGGACAGCAAACCGCCGGTGGTTATCCGCCAGGCGGCTTATATCCCTTCTTCTTATTCTGCCTTCCGCGTCAGCGCCTGGATAAGCCAGGTGGCGGGGATACGCGCAGGGCCTCAACGTCTCAGCTGAAAATAAACACGGACCATCCTATTTTTTTGACTCCGCACCGCGGGGCGTTTGAGATTTTATTATGCTAATTAAAATGTTAACTAAGGTGTTCGGTAGCCGTAACGACCGTACGCTGCGTCGTATGCGCAAAGTCGTCAATATCATCAACGGTATGGAACCGGCGATGGAAAAGCTCTCTGATGATGAGCTGAAAGCCAAAACCGGAGAATTCCGCGCGCGTCTGGAGAAAGGTGAAAGCCTGGAAAGCCTGATCCCGGAAGCTTTTGCCGTAGTGCGCGAAGCGAGTAAACGCGTCTTCGGCATGCGCCACTTCGACGTGCAGCTGCTGGGCGGTATGGTACTGAACGACCGCTGCATCGCGGAAATGCGTACCGGTGAAGGTAAAACCTTGACCGCGACCCTGCCGGCCTACCTTAACGCGCTGACCGGTAAAGGCGTTCACGTCGTTACCGTCAACGACTATCTGGCGCAGCGTGACGCCGAAAACAACCGTCCGCTGTTCGAATTCCTCGGCATGAGCGTGGGCATCAATATGTCCGGCCTGCCTGCGCCGGCGAAGCGTGAAGCCTACGCAGCCGACATCACCTACGGTACCAACAACGAATACGGCTTCGACTATCTGCGCGATAACATGGCGTTCAGCCCGGAAGAGCGCGTACAGCGTAAACTGCACTATGCGCTGGTGGATGAGGTGGACTCCATCCTGATCGACGAAGCGCGTACGCCGCTTATCATTTCTGGCCCGGCTGAAGACAGCTCCGAAATGTATCGCAAGGTGAACAAAATTATTCCGCACCTGATCCGCCAGGAAAAGGAAGACTCCGACACCTTTACCGGTGAAGGCCACTTCTCCGTGGATGAGAAAGCTCGCCAGGTTAACCTGACCGAACGCGGTCTGGTACTGATCGAAGAGCTGCTGGTGCAGGAAGGCATCATGGAGGAAGGCGAATCGCTGTATTCTCCGACCAACATCATGCTGATGCACCACGTTACCGCCGCGCTGCGCGCCCACGCGCTGTTTACCCGCGACGTTGACTACATTGTGAAAGATGGCGAAGTCATCATCGTCGATGAACACACCGGCCGTACGATGCAGGGGCGTCGCTGGTCCGATGGCCTGCACCAGGCGGTAGAAGCTAAAGAAGGCGTGGAGATCCAGAACGAGAACCAGACTCTGGCATCCATCACCTTCCAGAACTACTTCCGTCTGTACGAGAAGCTGGCGGGGATGACCGGTACCGCGGATACCGAAGCCTTTGAATTCAGCTCCATCTATAAACTGGATACCGTTGTCGTCCCGACTAACCGTCCGATGATCCGTAAGGATATGGCGGATCTGGTCTACATGACCGAAGCGGAAAAAATTCAGGCGATTATCGAGGATATTAAAGATCGTACCGCTGCCGGTCAGCCGGTGCTGGTCGGTACTATCTCAATCGAAAAATCTGAAGTGGTTTCCCGTGAACTGACGAAAGCCGGCATCAAGCACAACGTCCTGAACGCCAAGTTCCACGCCAGCGAAGCGGATATCGTCGCCCAGGCGGGTTATCCGGCTGCGGTCACCATCGCCACCAACATGGCGGGCCGTGGTACCGATATTATGCTCGGCGGTAGCTGGCAGGCGGAAGTCGCCGCGCTGGAAAATCCAACGCCGGAGCAGATTGAAAAAATCAAAGCTGACTGGCAGGTGCGCCACGATGCGGTCCTGGCCGCAGGCGGTCTGCACATCATCGGTACCGAGCGTCATGAATCCCGCCGTATCGATAACCAGCTACGTGGCCGTGCTGGCCGTCAGGGTGATGCCGGTTCTTCCCGCTTCTACCTGTCGATGGAAGATGCCCTGATGCGTATCTTCGCCTCCGATCGCGTATCCGGCATGATGCGTAAACTGGGGATGAAGCCGGGCGAAGCTATCGAGCACCCGTGGGTGACCAAAGCGATTGCCAACGCTCAGCGTAAAGTGGAAAGCCGCAACTTCGATATTCGTAAACAGCTGCTGGAATATGATGACGTCGCCAACGATCAGCGTCGCGCTATTTACACCCAGCGTAACGAGCTGCTGGATATCTCCGACGTGAGCGAAACCATCAACAGCATCCGCGAAGATGTCTTCAAAGCCACTATCGATGCGCACATTCCGCCGCAGTCGCTGGAAGAGATGTGGGATATCGAAGGCCTGCAGGAACGTCTGAAAAACGACTTCGACCTTGATCTGCCAATCAAAGAGTGGCTGGATAAAGAGCCGGAGCTGCATGAAGAGACCCTGCGCGAACGTATTCTGCAGAGCGCGGTAGAAACCTACCAGCGTAAAGAAGAAGTGGTCGGCGCCGAAATGATGCGTCACTTCGAGAAAGGCGTCATGCTGCAAACGCTGGATTCCCTGTGGAAAGAGCACCTGGCGGCGATGGACTACCTGCGCCAGGGTATTCATCTGCGCGGCTATGCGCAGAAAGATCCGAAGCAGGAGTACAAGCGCGAATCCTTCTCAATGTTCGCAGCTATGCTCGAATCGCTGAAGTATGAAGTCATCAGCACCCTGAGCAAGGTGCAGGTGCGGATGCCGGAAGAAGTCGAAGAGATGGAACAGCAACGTCGTGAAGAGGCGGAGCGTCTCGCGCAGATGCAGCAGCTGAGCCATCAGGATGACGATACTCTGGCTGCCGCCTCGCTGGCTGAGCAGACCGGCGACCGTAAAGTTGGCCGTAACGATCCGTGCCCGTGCGGTTCCGGTAAAAAATACAAACAGTGCCACGGCCGTCTAAGCTAAGGGCTGATAAAAAGCAAACAAGGGCGCAGATTTCTGCGCCTTTTTTATGGAGCTGATTCAATGAAAAAACTGCAAATCGCCGTCGGGATAATTCGCAATCCGCAAGGCGAAATTTTTATTACCCAGCGTGCCGCAGACGCGCATATGGCTAATAAACTGGAATTCCCCGGCGGCAAAATAGAATCAGGTGAAACGCCGGAACAGGCGCTGGTACGTGAACTGCAGGAAGAGGTCGGGATTACGGTGACGACGTCTGCGTTGTTCGACAAACTGGAGTATCAGTTCCCGGACCGCCATATCACGCTATGGTTCTTCCTGGTGGAAAACTGGCAAGGCGAGCCGTGGGGCAAAGAAGGACAACCGGGGCAGTGGATGGCGCAGCAGGCGCTGGATCCGCAGGCATTTCCGCCGGCGAACGAGCCGATAATTAATAAACTTATTACGCTTGCCTGAGCGCCGGGCAACCCGGCGCAGGCCTGAAACGCTAATCCGGAACGTCCCGGATTAGCGATAGGAAAGGTTACTGCTGCGGCTCGCTCCAGTCATCGCTGTCGGACAAGTCGCCGGAACTGGGTATACGTTTCTCTTCCGCCGCCCACTCGCCAAGATCGATAAGCTGGCAGCGCTTCGAGCAAAACGGGCGAAACGGGCTTTGCTCGCTCCAGACGACGTTTTTACCGCAGGTTGGGCAGTTAACGATAGTCTCTTCTGACATAGTGTCTCCTTAGCAACAAGCCAGTTCAAAATCAAAGCGTTCCGGCACGATGCCATGCTCGCTGTCCAGCGGCAGGAAACGGATAGCAAAGCGGCTTTTATGGCCGGAAATTTGCGGATACAGCTGGCTTGCGAGATCCAGGCGCAGGCGCAGCAGATCGGCATCGTCGCCGTTATCCTGATAAAAACCATTGAGGCTGGTTTGCTTACGGAAAGGCGCGGAGTTACGAATCAAATCAAGGATCAGCTCCAGCGACTGCATCAGCGGCGTCAGGCTCGCTAACCATCTCGCCACCTGCTCATCACGATACTCTTGCGGCATATGCAGCCAGATATGCAGCGTTGGTAAATCAAAGCCGCAACAGCCTCCAGGGATGCTCAGACGCTGGCGCACCAGGCCAATCAGCCGATCTTCACGAAGAAACTGGCCAATGCGCGGAGCGGAGATCAAGGTGTTGCCGGACTGTTTAAGCTGCTGACGTAGGGCTTCAATACGCTGCTGGTCGACACCGGGCACTTCGGCCCAGGTTTGTAATTTCCGCTGTTGTCGCTCCAGCTCTTTCAGCAGATCGGTACGCACTTCACCGCGTTCCAGCACATCCAGTAGATCGCCGGTATTGCGGAAAAAATGGAGGGCGTCCGCATAGCTGGCGATGGTGGGGCGAGAAGAGAGCTGCTGAAATAAAAATTCAATGCGCAGCCAGGTGCGCATTTTCTCATTGAGCGGATGTTCGAAGAGAACAGGGGTATGCATTACGGTTTTTCCTGTGAGGCGGCCTGCGATGCCAGCATTAAATACTTTTCGTGCAGGCGGGCGACGTGGGATGCGACGGCATCCGCGGAGCCCATGTTTTCAATAACATCATCCGCTGCGGCAAGACGCTGTTCGCGTGTCGCCTGGGCGGCAAGAATATGTTCAGCGTGTTCGCGACTGACCCCATCGCGGCGCATGGTGCGCTCGATTTGCGTCTCTTTCGGCACATCGACAACCAGTACGCGATCGGCTTTATCGGTCAGGCGGTTTTCGACCAGCAAGGGTACGACCCAGAGGAGATAAGGTGAGGTTGAGGCCTGCATCTGACGGCGCGTTTCTTGCTGAATCAGCGGATGCAGCAGCGCGTTAAGCCAGGCCTTGTCCTCGCTATAAGCGAAAATGCGTTCGCGTAAGCGGCGGCGATTCAGGCTGCCATCGTCGTTGATCATCTGCGGACCAAATCTTTCGGCAATGGCGAGCAGGGCAGGTGTACCGGGCTCTACAACCTGACGCGCAATAATATCGGCGTCGATGACGGTTACGCCCAGGTGAGCAAACTCGTCGGCGACGGTACTTTTACCGCTACCGATGCCGCCTGTTAACGCTACCGTATACCCCATACACTTCAATCCCGATGTCACATTATTGTTCAAAACCCTGGCGATTCACCGCGCCCGTCAGGCGCCGGGGATAGCTTAATCGAGATTTTGCTAAATCGAAAAAGTATCCATTATGTGAATCGTTACTTTCTTTATATATGAAAATCAATTGGTTAAAAATGATGCACTGGTAAGGAAAGCACACGAGCGTGTTTTTCGCTATTCACCAGGTAAATTTAAACGATTGTAGCGTAAAAAAAGTGAAAATCGCAGTCTTGCGCGGCTATGATTCGTGCGTATGATAGCGTCACTGGAGTTGTGCTCTCACATTAATGCAATTAACCCCAGGAATTCGCACATGCGTATTGAAGAAGATCTGAAGCTAGGTTTTAAAGACGTTCTTATCCGCCCGAAGCGCTCTACCCTCAAAAGCCGTTCTGATGTTCAGCTGGAACGTGAATTCACCTTTAAGCATTCAGGCCAGACCTGGTCCGGCGTACCGATTATTGCTGCTAACATGGATACCGTCGGCACCTTCAGCATGGCGAAAGCCCTGTCCGCTTTTGGAATTCTGACCGCCGTGCACAAGCACTACAGCGTTGAAGAATGGCAGGCATTTGTGCAGAGCGAATCCGCAGAAGTGCTGCAGCATGTGATGGTGTCCACCGGCACCTCTGACGCGGACTTTGAAAAAACTCAGCAGATCCTGACCCAGAATCCACAGCTGAACTTTGTCTGCATCGACGTGGCTAACGGCTACTCTGAACACTTTGTTCAGTTCGTGGCGAAAGCACGCGCCGCCTGGCCGCAAAAAACCATTATTGCCGGCAACGTAGTGACCGGTGAGATGTGTGAAGAACTGATTCTTTCCGGCGCTGATATCGTTAAAGTCGGCATCGGCCCAGGTTCCGTCTGTACTACCCGCGTGAAAACCGGCGTTGGCTATCCGCAGCTGTCTGCGGTGATTGAGTGCGCTGATGCCGCGCACGGTCTCGGCGGCCAGATCATCAGCGATGGCGGCTGCACCATGCCGGGCGATGTCGCGAAAGCTTTTGGCGGCGGCGCCGATTTCGTGATGCTCGGCGGGATGCTGGCGGGCCACGAGGAGAGCGGCGGTACCGTGGTTGAAGAGAACGGTGAAAAATTCATGCTGTTTTACGGTATGAGCTCTGAGTCGGCGATGACACGCCACGTCGGCGGCGTCGCGAAGTACCGCGCGGCGGAAGGTAAAACCGTCAAGCTGCCGCTGCGCGGCCCGGTGGATAATACCGCGCGTGATATCCTCGGCGGCCTGCGTTCAGCATGCACCTATGTCGGGGCTTCTCGCCTGAAAGAGCTGACTAAACGTACAACCTTTATCCGCGTACAGGAACAAGAGAACCGCGTGTTCAACAGCCTGTAATGACGTTGGCTGGCGCTCTGGCGCCAGCCATTAACTCCCCATTGTGCCCAGCGCATCCCCCAGATGAAAAACAGGTAGGTACATCGCTACCACCAGCACGCCGACGATCGTTCCGGTCACCACCAGCAGTATTGGCTCCAGCAGCGTCGCCAGATTATCCGCCTGTTGATGAGTTTGCTCGCTATGATGGCGCGCCAGGTTATCGAGCATCGTATCCAACGCTCCCGATGCCTCGCCGGTACGAATGAGCTGCAGGCACAGCGAGGTGAATCCGCCGCAATTCGTCAGCGCCTGCCAGATTGGATTGCCGTGGATGATATCTGCGCGCGCCTGTGCAATCCGCTTCCGCCATAGCGGGCAGCTCACAGTTTCCTCGACGCTCTCCAGCCCCTGGACAAAGCTTATGCCCGCGCTTTGGGTCAGTGAAAGAATGGTAAATATCTGGCTCAGTTGCTGGCCGTTGATCAGCCGACCGGCAATCGGAATCGCGTGTAATAATCTTTGCCTTAACAGCAGCCAGCGCGGCCGACGCCGGGCCAATCGGTTGAGAAATAGCGGAATAGCAAAAAGAGGCGGCAGCAACGGCCAGTAGCGGGCCAACGCATTGCCGATGTGAATGACCATTTGCGTCAGCAGGGGAAGCGGCGTGTTGAAGGTCCGATAGATGGCGGTAAATTCCGGCAGAACGAAAAACAGCATCGCCACGACCAGCGTCAGCGCTAATATCAGGATAATGAACGGATAGCGCAGCGCCTTCTTTACCTTTTCTGTCAGACACTGCTGTTCCTGCTGCTGTCGCGCGAGCTGAAAGCAGCAGCGTTCCAGCTTACCGGTGAGCTCGCCGGTGCGGATCATCGCCAGATAGAGCGGAGGGAAGACCTGCGGCCATTGCGCCAGGGCGCAGGAAAGAGATACGCCCTGCGCCAGTTCCTGCGCCAGCATTCGCAGCAGCGCCTGCCACTGTTTATGCGGCTGTTGTTGGGCCAGCAGCTCAAGCCCTTCGGCCAGCGGTAAACCAGCCTGCAGCAGCGTGGCAAGCTGGCGTATAACCTCGCTGCTATAGCGCGGACGCCATAGCGAACCCTGTACCGTCTGGCGGCGCAGCGTCAGCAGCAGTATCTGCTGCTGTTCCAGTGATGCCAGCGCCTGCGCGCGCGTTTCTTGCCACAGGGCGCCTTCGCACGGCATTCCTTGCTTATCCATCCCGCGCCACTGCCAAAGCTGCTTAGTCGCCATGCTGGATCCCCAGCACTCGGATAATCTCTTCAAGAGTGGTTAATCCACGCTCCACCGCTTCACAACCGCTTTCAAACAGCGTCATCATGCCGGCTTCGCGGGCCAGCGTTTCGATTTCCGCCGCGCTGAGATCGCGATTAATAGCCTGACGCAGCGCGCTATCCACCGGCAGCAGTTCGAATAAGGCCAGGCGGCCGTAGTAACCGTGGTAACACTGTGGGCAGCCAACCGCCAGCCAGCCGGGCAATGGGCGTGGCCAAAGACTGTGCGGCACCTCGGTAGGGCGGCCGCCATCGCGCCGGCAGTGGGGGCACAGTTTTCGCACCAGCCGCTGGGCGACCACCAGCGAGAGCGCCGAGGAGATCATCCAGCGCGCTACGCCCATTTGTTGCAGGCGAATCAACGTTTCGCTGGTGGAGTTAGTATGCAATGTAGAGAGCACCAGATGCCCGGTCTGTGCGGCCTTAATGGCGATTTCCGCGGTTTCGGCATCGCGAATTTCTCCGACCATGACGATGTCCGGATCCTGACGCAGCAGCGCCCGCAGGACGCTCTGGAAGGTAAGCCCGGATCGCGGGTTGATCTGCGTTTGGTTGAGCCCGGTAAGCGGGATCTCCAGCGGATCTTCCACGCTGCAGATATTGACCTCTTCGCGGTTTCGCGCCTGCAGCGCGCTGTACAGGGTGACGGTTTTGCC
Organism: Klebsiella sp. 141161; assembly: GCF_050600815.1. Classification (NCBI taxonomy): domain Bacteria; kingdom Pseudomonadati; phylum Pseudomonadota; class Gammaproteobacteria; order Enterobacterales; family Enterobacteriaceae; genus Klebsiella; species Klebsiella sp. 141161. Next base: position 271,904 of record NZ_JAQIRN010000006.1, read on the forward strand.
ACTCCCCGTAGGCCCGGTAACCAGTAGCAACCCCTGCGGCTGGTTCAATGCGGCGCGGAAAAAAGCCAGCTGACGAGAGGAGAGTCCCAGAGCTTCCAGATCCAGCGCCTGCTCCACCTGGTGTAATAAACGCAGGACGATTTTCTCCCCGCCGCGGCAGGGGAGGGTTGCAATGCGAAAGGAGACCGTGCGCCCGGCCAGCGTCAGAGTGAACTGTCCATCCTGCGGCAGACGATGCTCGGCAATATCGAGGTTGCCCAGCACCTTAAGCCGTGCTGTCATTGGCGCAGCCAGCGCGGCCTCAAGTCTCGGTAGGGCATGCAACACGCCATCGACGCGCAGGCGTATCCGCAGCTGATTTTCCGCCGGCTCAATATGGATATCAGAGGCACGCTGGCGCAGCGCCTGCTCCAGAATTTGATTCAGTAGATCGGTTACGCCCTGGGTGTTACCCGTGGCGGACTTTGATGCTGACTGTTGCGCCTCATGCTGACGCTTATCCATCCGCTCCTGGCTCCAGCATTCAATATCGATGCGCTTTTGGGTAGCGAAGCGCAGCGCTTCCATCAGTTCTGGCGCCGGCGCATCCACGACGGCGATAACAATGGTCTGCTCGTCGCTCTTCAACAACAGCGCGTGATGGCGCTGACAGAGTGAGAGTAGCTGTTCGGTTTTCATGGCTGTCACCTCAGTTAAAGCGGAAGACATCTTCGCAGGCCTGCTTTAACGCGCTGTCATCGCTGATGGCGCAGACGCGCTGCCAGCCGGTGATACCGTTGGCGTTATCCCAGGAAGGGGTCAGGGTGACGGCCAGCCCGTTCAGGCTCTCCTGGCCGGTCAGGGTGACTACGCCTTGGGCGACGCTCATCGCCGATACATAGCGGGTGGTCGTTGGTGAGGGGATACCGTTGCTGCCGCCATCGCAGCTGGATAGCCCGCCGTGGTCCAACGCGCACAGCTCTATTGCCGTGCGGTAGGGCACAAAGGTTTGCAGCATATCGGTGAGGGCGGCTTTGCGCAGGTAATTCTGGTAGGCGGGGATGCCGATGGCGCTGAGGATGGCGATAATGCCGATAACCACCATTAATTCGATCAGGGTAAAACCACGTTGCTTATCCATAAGTCACTCCTTGTTCGTTGTGGGGTGACTTTGGCGCGATTACGTCGCGGCGGCGAGGAGGAAAAATACGCTTAGGATGCAGGCATCCAGCTTTTCGGTAGCGCTTTCAAAGATGCACGGTAAGCGTGCGAGGCGTCTCGCAAAAATAGCCCCGATACCCGGCGGATATCGGGGAGAGAATTAACGAAAACGCATGGACAGGTCGAGGGCCCGTACGTGCTTAGTGAGTGCGCCGACGGAAATATAGTCAACGCCAGTTTCCGCGAATTCGCGAATGGTATCGAAGGTAACGTTGCCGGAGACTTCCAGCGCCGCCTGGCCGTTGGTGCGTTTTACCGCCTCGCGCATCAGGTCGGTGGTGAAATTGTCGAGCATGATGATATCAGCGCCGGCTTTTAACGCTTCGTCCAGTTCATCCAGCGTTTCGACTTCGACTTCCACCGGTACGTCCGGGTGCAGCCAGAAGGCTTTTTCCACCGCCTGACGTACCGAACCGGAGGCAATGATGTGGTTTTCTTTGATCAGGAAGGCGTCGAAAAGGCCCAGACGGTGGTTCGCACCGCCGCCGCACAGTACCGCGTACTTCAACGCGGTGCGCAGGCCGGGTAACGTTTTACGCGTATCAAGCAGTTGCGTTTTGGTGCCTTTGAGCAGGTCGACGTAGCGGCGCACTTCGCTTGCTACACCGGAGAGGGTCTGCACGAAATTTAGCGCGGTGCGTTCGCCGGTTAGCAGCACCCGCGACGGCCCGTCCAGTTCGAACAGCGGCTGATCGGCTTTTACCGTATCGCCGTCAGCCACGTGCCAGGTGATGCTGACATCGTCGCCGGCAAGCTGAATGAAAACTTCTTCTACCCAACGCTTACCGCAGAATACCCCATCTTCGCGGGTGATAACGACGGCGTGAGAGCGCGCGTCCGACGGCAATAGTTGCGCGCTAATATCGTTGTTAGCGTCAACTTCGCCGCCCAGATCTTCGCGTAGTGATTGCGCGACGGCGTCGGTAATATCGAGATTAATACGTTCCAGCAGCGCGTCACGGCGGCGGTCGGGGCTGTAGCGACGAGGCGTCATGATAAAGCTCCAGATAGATAAGATTCAGAAGTGGGAAACATGCTAACCTGAACCACGTTTCTGTACCACACATACCCAATGGATTTCGCGTCGCCTGTGGGGCCGCCGGGATCTACGTTTGCGAAAGGAGATTCCCCATGCAGTTGAATGGCGGATGGCTGGTGGGCGCGCGTCGGGTGCCTTCGCCGCATCACGATTGCCGCCCGGACGATGAAAACCCTTCTTTACTGGTGGTACACAATATCAGCCTGCCGCCGGGGGAGTTTGGCGGCCCGTGGATTGACGCGCTATTTACCGGTACGTTGGATGCCGACGCGCATCCTTACTTCGCCGGGATTGCTCATCTGCGCGTTTCGGCGCATTGTCTGATTCGCCGCGATGGCGAAATAGTCCAATATGTGCCCTTTGATAAGCGCGCATGGCATGCGGGCGTCTCCAGCTATCACGGCCGCGAGCGCTGCAATGATTTTTCGATCGGCATTGAGCTGGAAGGGACGGATACTCAGGCCTACACCGAGGCGCAGTACCAGCAGCTAGTGGCGATTACCCAAGCGCTTATCCAGCGTTATCCTGGTATTGCTGATAATATTACCGGCCATTGCGATATCGCGCCGGTACGCAAAACGGATCCCGGCCCGGCCTTTGATTGGGCAAAATACCGCGGTATGTTGGCCGCATCGTCACATAAGGAGATACCATGACGTTGTTTACTACGCTGCTGGTTCTCATCGCCGAGCGTCTGTTCAAGCTTGGCGAGCACTGGCAGCTCGATCATCGCCTGGAGGTACTGTTCCGCCGCGTGAAGCATTTCTCGCTGTTCGGCACCGTGCTGATGACCGTCGTCGCGGTGGCGGTGGTATATGTTATTCAACGCCTGCTACAGGGGCAGCTATTTAACGTACCGCTGCTGGTGTTCTGGATTTTGCTTGGCCTGCTGTGTATCGGCGCGGGTAAGGTGCGCCTGCATTATCATGCCTATCTGAAGGCGGCGGCGAACAACGATAGCCACGCCTGCGATTCGATGGCCAGCGAGCTAACGCTTATTCACGGCGTGCCGCCGGGCTGCGATCGTCAGGAATATCTTCGCGAGCTGCAAAACGCGCTGCTATGGATTAACTATCGCTACTATCTGGCGCCGTTGTTCTGGCTGGTGGTCGGCGGCCCGTGGGGGTTATTGACGCTGACGGCCTATTGCGTCCTGCGCGCCTGGCAGACCTGGCTTGCGCGCTATCAGACGCCGCGCCATCGTTTACAGTCCGGCATTGACGGTATTCTGCATATTGTCGATTGGGTGCCGGTGCGGTTGGTTGGCGTAGTATACGCGCTGCTGGGACACGGCGAAAAAGCGCTGCCGGCGTGGTTTGCCTCGCTAGGCGACCGTCACTCTTCGCAGTATCAAGTATTAACTCGTCTGGCCCAGTTCTCGCTGGCCCGCGAGCCGCACGTCGATGCGGTTGAGACGCCAAAAGCGGCGGTTTCCATGGCGAAGAAAACCTCGCTGGTGGTGGTGGTGATTATGGCGCTGCTGACCATCTACGGGACTTTGATTTAACAGCCCGAAGCCAGGCGCTGCTGGGCTTGGCGCACTCATGTCGCCGGATGGCGCTGCGCTTATCCGGCCTACGGTCCTATAACCGTAGCGAGTCAGCGGGCGGGATGCCGAAGTCGGGCATCCCGTTTTCTTGCCAGCGTACCAGCTTTAGCCGGGTGTGACGGTTAGGATCGTACAGCGGGTCGCCTTCAATTTCGGTGTAGTTGCGCGCGTGGTACACCAGCACATCTTCCCCCTGCGGCGTTTGCGTAAAGCTATTGTGGCCGGGACCATACTGGCGGTTTTCATAGCTGGTGCGAAATACCGGCTGCGGGGATTTATGCCAGTTTTCAGCCACCAGCGGGTCGGCTTCACGGTCGATCCATAATAATCCCATGCAGTAGTTTTCATCGGTCGCGCTGGCGGAATAGCTGATAAATAGCTTATCGCCGTGTACCAGCACCGCAGGCCCCTCATTGACCATAAATCCCCGGCATTCCCAGGCGAACTCCGGCTTGCTCAGCATGAGCGGCGCGCCTTTTAGCGTCCACGGGTTTTCCAGCTCCGCCAGATAGAGATTGCTATTGCCGGCGATCTGCGGGTCTTTCTGCGCCCATAAATACCAGCGTTTCCCTTGATGGCTGAAGGTGGTGGCGTCGAGGGCAAAGGTATCGAACGGGGTGATAATTTGCCCTTTTTCATGCCAACGGCCGCTGAGCGGATCGCTGTCGGTACACTCAAGGGTAAACATCCGGTGCTGGAACATCCCCTGGGCGTCGAGGTCATGGGTCGGGGCGGCGGCGAAATAGATATACCACTTGCCGTCGATGTGGTGGAGCTCCGGCGCCCAAATCAGCTGGCTCATCGGCCCGTTTTGCGGCTTGCGCCAGACGGTCACCGGCTCGGCTTCACGCAGGCCTTCCAGCGTGGCGGCGCGGCGAATCTCCAGCCGATCGTATTCCGGCACGGAGGCAATAAAATAGTAGTGGTCGTGATGGCGTAGGATAAAAGGGTCCGCGCGTTGTTCAATAAAGGGGTTAGGCCAGTTGTTCATCAGGCTTTCCTTATGTGTTCACTGGTTTTCAATTCCTGGAGTTCATTCAGTTCGCTGTAGTTACTGCGGCGCTTTTCCAAATCACTCTGGATTTGGCGCATCAGATTGCGGTCAACTTTCAGCAGGCGTACGACGCCTGCGGTAATCAGGTAGCCAACGCCGGGGATCACTGAGAACAGCAGCACGATACCATTTAGCGCCGAGGCGCTTTGCTCCTTCGCGCCGGCATCGTAGCCGTACCACGACAGCAGGAAACCCACCATAGCCCCGGCGACCGCCAGCCCAACTTTCAGGAAGAACAGGTTGCCGGAGAAGCTGATGCCGGTGATCCGTTTACCGGTTTTCCACTCGCCGTAGTCATCAACGTCGGACATCAGCGACCAGTGCAGCGGCGACGGGATTTGATGCAGGATATTGAGCAGGAAGTAGAGCACCAGAATCAGCGTCGTGGCATGCGGATTAAAGAAGTAGAACGCGCAAGAGAAGACCGCCAGTACAATGTTGGTCCAGAAAAAAACCTGCAGTTTACACCAACGGTCGGTCAGCACTTTCGCCAGCATGCTGCCGATCATCATGCCGACGACGCCAAGGCTGATAAACAGGGTGGCGAAATGGGTACTTTGCCCCATGACCCAGGTGACGTAGTACATGGTGGCGGCCATACGGATAAAGCCGGGGCAAACGTTGCACAGGGTTAAGAGCAAAATGCGAACCCACTGGTCGTTTTTCCACACATCTTTGAGGTCTTTTTTCAGCTCGTCGTTGGTTTGGACCGCCGGGCGGATGCGCTCGCGTACGGTGGCGAAGCAGAACAAAAACATACACATGCCGATGAACGCCAATACGGTCATCGCCATTTGATAACCTTTGGCTTTATCAGCGCCGCCGAACCACTCCGCCATAGGCAGCAGAGTCAGCGAGAGCAGAAGCGTCGCGATACCGACCAGCACAAAGCGGTATGACTGGCAGGCGACACGTTCTTGCGGGTCGGATGTCATCACTGTCCCCAAAGAGCAGTAGGGGATATTTATCGCGGTATAGGTTATCGACAGCAGGAAGTAGGTGACGAAGGCATAGATAACCTTGCTGTTGTAGGTCCATTCCGGGGTGGTGAACATCAGTACGCTGAACAGGGCGTAGGGGAAGGCCATCCACAGCAGCCATGGGCGAAAGCGGCCATATTTACTGCGGGTGCGGTCGGCCATCGCTCCCATGATCGGGTCGGTGACGGCATCGATGACGCGCACCGAAAGCAGCAGCACCCCAACCAGCGCCGGCGCAAGACCAAAAATATCCGTATAAAAGTAGTTAACGAACAACATGATGGCGCCAAAGATAATGTTACATCCGGCGTCGCCCATCCCGTAGCCAATCTTTTCTTTCAGCGAAAGTGTATTGCCTGTCATCCTGGAACTCTCCATTGCAGTCTGGAGAGAATTATTGGTCTTAGCGTCGGGAATTACGTTGCAGTAATCCGTCATCGATATGGAGAAAACTGTTACAGGAAGGAAAGTGTGAAGCAGATAACAATGCGCCGTGCCCGTCGGTAAAGGACGGACACGGCGTGACGAGATGTATTATTGTGCTTTTACGACGCCGGCGCTTTTCTGTTTAAACAGATAGCCAACGCCGAGAACGGCAATCCATACCGGTATCAGCCACACCGAAATCGCCATCCCCGGGGTCATCAGCATGATGGCCAGTACCGCGATCATAAACAGCAGGCATACCCAGTTACCCAGCGGGTAGAACAGCGCCGGGAAACGCGTTTTCACGCCTTCCTGCTGCTTGGCGCGACGGAATTTGATATGCGCGAGGCTAATCATCGCCCAGTTAATCACCAGCGCGGAGACAACCAGCGCCATCAGCAGTCCGAACGCCGATTCCGGCGCCAGATAGTTGATCAGCACGCACAGCGCGGTGACCACGGCGGATACCAGAATGGTGTTGACCGGTACGCCGCGCTTATCGAGAGTCAGCAGCGCTTTCGGCGCATTGCCCTGCTGAGCCAGGCCGAATAGCATACGGCTATTACAGTATACGCAGCTGTTGTAAACCGAGAGCGCGGCGGTCAGCACCACGATGTTGAGGGCGTTTGCCACCAGCGTGTCGCCGAGTTCGTGGAAGATCAGGACGAACGGGCTGGTATCGGCGGTGACGCGCGTCCACGGCAGCAGCGAGAGCAGCACGGCCAGGGAGCCTACATAGAAAATAAGGATACGGTAGATAACCTGGTTGGTGGCTTTCGGGATGCTCTTTTCCGGGTTGTCCGCTTCCGCCGCGGTGATCCCCACCAGTTCCAGACCGCCGAAGGAGAACATAATGATCGCCATCATCATCACCAGCCCGGTGAAACCGTGCGGCAGGAAACCGCCCTGATCCCACAAGTTTCTGACCGTAGCCTGCGGGCCGCCGTTGCCGCTGAACAACAGCCAGGCGCCGAACAGAATCATGGCCACTACCGCGACGACTTTAATAATCGCGAACCAGAATTCCATTTCGCCGAACACTTTTACGTTGGTCAGGTTAATGGCGTTAATGGCGATGAAGAAGACCGCCGCGGAGGCCCAGGTAGGGATTTCCGGCCACCAGAACTGGATATATTTGCCCACGGCGGTCAGTTCCGCCATGGCGACAAGCACATACAGCACCCAATAGTTCCAGCCGGAGGCAAAGCCGGCAAAGCCGCCCCAGTATTTATAAGCAAAATGGCTGAATGAACCGGCTACCGGTTCTTCGACGACCATTTCGCCGAGTTGGCGCATGATCAGGAAGGCGATAAACCCGGCGATAGCGTAGCCGAGAATAATACCAGGACCTGCAGATTGAATCACTGACGCACTTCCCAGGAATAAGCCCGTACCGATAGCGCCTCCTAGCGCAATGAGCTGTATATGGCGGTTCTTCAAGCCGCGCTTGAGTCGATCGCCATGCTGTTGACCTTCCATCATGAAACCTCGTGTGTGGTTATTATGTTTATACGCTTCATCCTTCAGGTTGCTGCTTTGCTGTCCGTCTCTGCCAAATAGCATAGTTAGCTAATTTCAAGGCGTTTGAGGCCAGTTTTTACCCGAGTGACGCAACGCACACATTGTTGTGTTTGTGTAATTATGAAATTCCATTTTTGTATTGATTTCTTTACGGAAAGAAAAGCGGAAATTCCCTCAAAGACCTTTCGCCTGATGAAGAATAATGGTAAGGGCGTGCGAATGCACCTGCTTTATGAAGGGATGATGACGGAACGAACAAAAAGACACCGTTTGTCATTTTTTCTTACCACCGTCGCCGCTACCCTTTATTGGTTATCTATTCACTTTATTGGTTTATAAATGCACTTTTTCGCTTCTTGAATCGGTTCAGAAAGCGTAATTTTTCGTTTATATAAAGTTAATGCTACCCCTTGCTGGGTAAATGTAAGTTTTGTGCAAGGTTACATTTCTGAAACGTTATTTCTGTAAGGTTGTTAAAAAAGGCCGGGTTTACTGATTTCAATCAAAACCTGTATGGACAGGAGGTGAATACTTTGTTACTTTAGCGCTACGAACTTTAAATTGGTAAGACCAATTGACTCCGGGCGAATGGCAGAGACAGGGAATATGGCCTACAGCAAGATCCGCCAACCAAAACTTTCTGATGTGATAGAGCAGCAGCTGGAGTTTCTGATTCTTGAGGGGACGTTGCGCCCCGGTGAAAAACTCCCGCCTGAACGCGAACTGGCAAAACAGTTCGACGTTTCCCGTCCCTCGCTCCGTGAGGCGATTCAACGCCTCGAAGCCAAGGGCCTGTTGCTTCGTCGCCAGGGCGGTGGAACCTTTGTACAAAGCAGCCTGTGGCAGAGCTTTAGCGACCCGTTGGTCGAGCTCCTGTCCGACCATCCTGAATCCCAATTCGATTTGCTGGAAACCCGTCACGCGCTGGAAGGCATCGCGGCTTATTACGCGGCGCTGCGCAGCAATGATGAAGATCGCGACCGTATTCGCGAACTGCATCAAGCCATTGAACGGGCCCAACAGTCCGGCGATCTCGACGCCGAATCCGGCGCTGTCGTCCAGTACCAAATCGCCGTCACCGAAGCAGCGCACAATGTGGTGTTGCTCCATCTGCTAAGGTGTATGGAGCCGATGCTGGCACAGAACGTTCGTCAGAACTTTGAATTGCTGTATGCCCGCCGGGAAATGCTCCCGTTGGTCAGCAACCATCGTACTCGCATTTTCGAGGCGATAATGGCCGGGGAGCCGGAGCAGGCGCGTGAGGCGTCGCACCGTCACCTGGCGTTCATTGAGGAAATTTTGCTGGATCGTAGCCGTGAACAGAGTCGTAGAGAACGTTCATTGCGTCGTTTACAGCAACGAAAGGACGAGAACTCCGGTTCTTAAGCGCCATTTTTTAGAGCGCGGCAACTAAACGCAGAACCTGTCTTATTGAATTTTTGGTTGTTCATCAGAGTGAAACGCTAAAGAGTTCAATGGGACAGGTTCCAGTTAAATCAACGATTAGATAGATAAGGAATACCCCCATGTCAGAACGTTTCCAGAATGACGTGGATCCGATCGAAACTCGCGACTGGCAACAGGCGATCGAATCGGTCATCCGTGAAGAAGGTGTTGAGCGTGCTCAGTATCTGATCGACCAGCTTCTTTCTGAGGCCCGCAAAGGCGGCGTGAAAGTAGCGGCCGGTGCGGCAGCGCATAATTACGTCAACACTATTGCCGTTGAAGATGAACCGGAATACCCGGGCAATCTGGAGCTGGAACGCCGTATTCGTTCAGCGATCCGTTGGAACGCCATCATGACCGTTCTGCGCGCATCGAAGAAAGATCTGGAGCTGGGTGGCCACATGGCATCCTACCAGTCTTCCGCAACCTTCTACGAAGTCTGCTTCAACCACTTCTTCCGTGCGCGCACTGAGAAAGACGGCGGCGATCTGGTTTACTTCCAGGGCCACATCTCTCCGGGCGTATATGCACGTGCCTTCCTGGAAGGTCGTCTGACTGAAGAGCAGATGAACAACTTCCGTCAGGAAGTTCACGGTAATGGTCTGTCCTCTTATCCGCACCCGAAACTGATGCCGGAATTCTGGCAGTTCCCGACCGTATCGATGGGTCTGGGGCCGTTGGGCGCTATCTATCAGGCTAAATTCCTGAAATATCTGGAACACCGTGGTCTGAAAGACACCTCTGCGCAAACCGTTTACGCCTTCCTGGGCGATGGCGAGATGGATGAGCCGGAATCTAAAGGCGCTATCACCATCGCGACCCGTGAAAAACTGGATAACCTGGTCTTCGTCATCAACTGCAACCTGCAGCGTCTGGACGGCCCGGTCACCGGTAACGGTAAAATCATTAACGAACTGGAAGGCATCTTCGGTGGTGCTGGCTGGAACGTTATCAAGGTTATCTGGGGCGGTCGTTGGGATGAGCTGCTGCGTAAAGACACCAGCGGTAAGCTGATTCAGCTGATGAACGAAACCGTTGACGGCGACTACCAGACCTTCAAATCCAAAGACGGCGCCTACGTTCGTGAGCACTTCTTCGGTAAATATCCGGAAACCGCCGCGCTGGTTGCCGACTGGACTGACGAGCAGATCTGGGCCCTGAACCGTGGTGGTCACGATCCGAAGAAAGTCTACGCTGCACTGAAAAAAGCGCAGGAAACCAAAGGCCAGCCGACCGTGATTCTGGCGCATACCATTAAAGGTTATGGTATGGGCGACACCGCGGAAGGTAAAAACATCGCGCACCAGGTTAAGAAAATGAACATGGACGGCGTTCGCTACGTCCGCGATCGTTTCAACGTGCCGGTGGCTGATGCCGATATCGAAAAACTGCCGTACGTGACCTTCCCGGAAGGTTCCGAAGAGCACACTTACCTGCATGCTCAACGTGAAAAGCTGAACGGCTACCTGCCGACTCGTCAGCCGAAATTCACTGAGAAACTGGAGCTGCCGACCCTGGCCGACTTCAGCGCGCTGCTGGAAGAGCAAAACAAAGAAATCTCTACCACTATCGCTTTCGTTCGTGCCCTGAACGTGATGCTGAAGAACAAGTCGATCAAAGATCGTCTGGTGCCGATCATCGCCGATGAAGCGCGTACTTTCGGTATGGAAGGTCTGTTCCGTCAAATCGGTATCTACAGCCCGAACGGCCAGCAGTACACCCCGCAGGACCGTGAGCAGGTTGCATACTACAAAGAAGACGAGAAAGGCCAGATTCTGCAGGAAGGTATTAACGAGCTGGGCGCAGGCGCATCCTGGCTGGCTGCTGCGACCTCCTACAGCACCAACGACCTGCCGATGATTCCGTTCTACATCTACTACTCGATGTTCGGCTTCCAGCGTATCGGCGATCTGTGCTGGGCGGCAGGCGATCAGCAGGCGCGCGGCTTCCTGATCGGCGGTACTTCCGGTCGTACTACGCTGAACGGCGAAGGTCTGCAGCACGAAGATGGTCACAGCCACATTCAGTCGCTGACTATCCCGAACTGTATCTCCTACGACCCGTCTTACGCGTACGAAGTCGCTGTCATCATGCATGACGGTCTGGTACGTATGTACGGCGAAGCGCAAGAGAACGTTTACTACTACATCACTACGCTGAACGAAAACTACCACATGCCGGCCATGCCGGAAGGCGCCGAGGAAGGTATCCGTAAAGGTATCTACAAACTCGAAACCCTCGAAGGTAGCAAAGGTAAAGTTCAGCTGCTGGGCTCTGGTTCTATCCTGCGTCACGTTCGTGAAGCAGCGCAGATCCTGGCGAAAGACTACGGCGTGGGTTCTGACGTGTATAGCGTCACCTCCTTCACCGAACTGGCGCGTGATGGCCAGGATTGCGAACGCTGGAACATGCTGCACCCGCTGGAAACTCCGCGCGTACCGTACATCGCTCAGGTGATGAACGACGCTCCGGCTGTGGCATCCACTGACTATATGAAACTGTTCGCCGAGCAGGTTCGTACTTACGTACCGGCTGATGATTACCGCGTACTGGGTACCGATGGCTTCGGTCGTTCCGACAGCCGTGAAAACCTGCGTCACCACTTCGAAGTCGATGCTTCCTATGTGGTCGTTGCGGCGCTGGGCGAACTGGCTAAACGTGGTGAAATCGATAAGAAAGTCGTGGCTGACGCCATTGCTAAATTCGACATCGATGCAGAAAAAGTTAACCCGCGTCTGGCGTAAGAGGTAAGAGAATAATGGCTATCGAAATCAAAGTACCGGACATCGGGGCTGATGAAGTTGAAATCACCGAGATCCTGGTCAAAGTTGGCGACAAAGTTGAAGCTGAACAGTCGCTGATCACCGTAGAAGGCGACAAGGCCTCTATGGAAGTTCCGTCTCCGCAGGCTGGCGTCGTGAAAGAGATTAAAGTCTCCGTCGGCGACAAAACCGAGACTGGCAAACTGATCATGATTTTCGATTCCGCCGAGGGTGCAGCAGCCGCTGCACCTGCGCAGGAAGAGAAAGCAGCTGCTCCGGCACCGGCAGCAGCGCCGGCGGCAAGCGCAGCGAAAGAAGTTCACGTACCGGATATCGGCGGCGATGAAGTTGAAGTCACCGAGATCATGGTTAAAGTGGGCGACACCATCGCCGCTGAGCAATCCCTGATCACCGTCGAAGGCGACAAAGCTTCTATGGAAGTTCCGGCGCCGTTCGCGGGTACCGTAAAAGAGATCAAAATCAGCACCGGCGACAAAGTGTCCACCGGCTCTCTGATCATGATCTTCGAAGTGGCGGGCGCTGCGCCTGCAGCCGCTCCGGCACAGGCTGCCGCTCCGGCTGCAGCGGCACCGGCTGCTGCAGCCGGCGTGAAGGATGTTAACGTACCGGATATCGGCGGCGACGAAGTTGAAGTCACCGAAGTGATGGTAAAAGTCGGCGATAAAGTTGCCGCTGAGCAGTCACTGATCACCGTCGAAGGCGACAAAGCTTCTATGGAAGTTCCGGCGCCGTTCGCGGGTACCGTAAAAGAGATCAAAATCAGCACCGGCGACAAAGTCTCTACCGGCTCTCTGATCATGGTCTTCGAAGTGGAAGGCGCCGCGCCTGCTGCTGCTCCAGCTCAGGCTGCTGCACCGGCACCGGCTGCTGCACCGGCACCGGCTCAGAAAGCTGCCGCGCCGGCTGCGAAAGCAGAAGGTAAAACCGAATTCGCTGAAAACGAAGCTTACGTTCACGCGACTCCGCTGATTCGCCGCCTGGCGCGCGAGTTCGGCGTAAACCTGGCGAAAGTGAAAGGGACTGGCCGTAAAGGTCGTATCCTGCGCGAAGACGTTCAGGCTTACGTGAAAGAAGCGGTTAAACGCGCTGAATCCGCACCGGCTGCTGCCGCAGGCGGCGGTCTGCCGGGCATGCTGCCATGGCCGAAAGTTGACTTCAGCAAGTTTGGCGAAATCGAAGAAGTGGAACTGGGTCGTATCCAGAAAATCTCTGGCGCTAACCTGAGCCGTAACTGGGTGATGATCCCGCACGTTACGCACTTCGACAAAACCGATATCACCGATCTGGAAGCGTTCCGTAAGCAGCAGAATGCCGAAGCTGAGAAGCGCAAACTGGACGTGAAATTCACCCCAGTGGTCTTCATCATGAAAGCCGTTGCCGCTGCGCTTGAGCAGATGCCGCGCTTCAACAGCTCGCTGTCCGAAGACGGTCAGCGTCTGACGCTGAAGAAATACATCAACATCGGTGTGGCGGTTGATACTCCGAACGGTCTGGTGGTTCCGGTCTTTAAAGACGTGAACAAGAAGAGCATCACCGAGCTGTCTCGCGAACTGACCACCATCTCGAAGAAAGCGCGCGATGGCAAGCTGACTGCTGGCGAAATGCAGGGCGGTTGCTTCACCATCTCCAGCATCGGCGGCCTGGGTACCACCCACTTCGCGCCGATTGTTAACGCGCCGGAAGTGGCCATCCTGGGCGTGTCTAAGTCCGCGATGGAGCCGGTATGGAATGGTAAAGAGTTCGTTCCGCGTCTGATGATGCCGATCTCTCTGTCCTTCGACCACCGCGTCATCGACGGTGCTGATGGTGCCCGCTTCATTACCATCATTAACAACACCTTGAGCGATATTCGCCGCCTGGTGATGTAAGCGAAAAAGCCGGCCTGACGGCCGGCTTTTTTCTGATAACCTCAGGCTGTTGAGGATTATCAGCAACAAAGGACAAAATCGTTTGCCGTTTGTTGTTTAAAAATTGTTAACAATTTTGTAAAATACACGCGGATAGAACGTCCCGGTGGACTTGGGCGTAATAATAAAAGCGTCAGACCCGCCGGATATAAATTACAGAGGTCATGATGAGTACTGAAATCAAAACTCAGGTCGTGGTACTTGGGGCAGGTCCTGCAGGCTACTCTGCAGCCTTCCGTTGCGCTGATTTAGGTCTGGAAACCGTCATCGTAGAACGTTACAGCTCCCTGGGCGGCGTTTGCCTGAACGTGGGTTGTATCCCTTCTAAAGCACTGCTGCACGTTGCTAAAGTTATCGAAGAAGCGAAAGCGCTGGCCGAACACGGCATCGTTTTCGGCGAACCGAAAACCGACATTGACAAGATCCGCACCTGGAAAGAAAAAGTCATCACTCAGCTGACCGGTGGTCTGGCTGGCATGGCCAAAGGTCGTAAAGTGAAGGTGGTTAACGGTCTGGGTAAATTCACCGGCGCTAACACCCTGGAAGTTGAAGGCGAAAACGGCAAAACCGTGATTAACTTCGACAACGCGATCATCGCGGCGGGCTCCCGTCCGATTCAACTGCCGTTTATCCCGCATGAAGACCCGCGCGTTTGGGATTCCACCGACGCTCTGGAACTGAAATCTGTACCGAAACGCATGCTGGTTATGGGCGGCGGTATCATCGGTCTGGAAATGGGTACCGTATACCATGCGCTGGGTTCAGAGATTGACGTGGTTGAAATGTTCGACCAGGTTATCCCGGCTGCCGACAAAGACGTGGTTAAAGTCTTCACCAAACGTATCAGCAAGAAATTCAACCTGATGCTGGAAACCAAAGTAACCGCCGTTGAAGCAAAAGAAGACGGTATTTACGTTTCCATGGAAGGCAAAAAAGCCCCGGCGGAAGCGCAGCGTTACGACGCGGTGCTGGTGGCTATCGGCCGCGTGCCGAACGGTAAAAACCTCGACGCAGGCAAAGCCGGCGTGGAAGTTGACGATCGCGGCTTCATTCGCGTTGACAAACAAATGCGCACCAACGTGCCGCACATCTTTGCTATCGGCGATATCGTCGGCCAGCCGATGCTGGCGCACAAAGGCGTACACGAAGGTCACGTTGCCGCAGAAGTTATCTCCGGCCTGAAACACTACTTCGATCCGAAAGTTATCCCGTCTATCGCCTACACCGAGCCAGAAGTGGCATGGGTTGGCCTGACTGAGAAAGAAGCGAAAGAGAAGGGCATCAGCTACGAAACCGCCACCTTCCCGTGGGCTGCTTCCGGCCGTGCTATCGCTTCCGACTGCGCAGACGGTATGACCAAACTGATCTTCGACAAAGAGACCCACCGTGTTATCGGCGGCGCGATTGTCGGCACCAACGGCGGCGAGTTGCTGGGTGAAATCGGTCTGGCTATCGAAATGGGCTGCGACGCGGAAGACATCGCGCTGACTATCCACGCTCACCCGACTCTGCACGAGTCCGTTGGCCTGGCGGCAGAAGTCTTCGAAGGTAGCATTACCGACCTGCCAAACGCGAAAGCGAAGAAAAAGTAACTTTTTCTTTCGGGTAAAATGCATAAGCGGCTCTCAGAGCCGCTTTTTTTATCGCTAATGTTTAGAACTATGTCCATGTTCACAAACCGCTACACCTCATACATACTTTGAAAATAGTCACTCAGTAAACTAATAGGCAGTTAATTATGTATCTGAGGTGTGAGATGAAACGCTTGTTAACCACGGCGCTGTTAGCGACGACATTAGTTTCCGGTATGGCCTGTGCGGCCGATGCGGTCATTCCCTGGGCTGCGAACAGCGGCGGCACTGAAAATAGCCATATTGCGGCGATGGGCCAGGATCTGAATGCGCAGCATCAGTTGGTGACGAAAACTACTGAAGGGGTGTGGGCGGCGAATTCCGGGAGCATCAGCTCGGATGAAGCGGCGCTGACCAGTCAGAAACCTGCTTTTGCCGGTTATCCGGAGCTGATGCCGCACCAGGGCTAAGCACCAGAGAGTGCCCGGTTGCTATCGCGCAACCGGGCATTTTTTTATTGATTGACCGCCTGCCATCCGGCTGCAGAATCGGGGGCAAAATGCGTGATTGCCTGCGCTTTCGTCGCGCTCTCTTCGCCCAGGTTCGCCTGCCAGACCTTATCGTTCTGATCGATCATAAAGCTCATCACCCCGGTTTCTCCCCACTCTACCGGCCATGCCAGTAAAGCGACGCCTTGATTATCGTTATCGGCGATAATGCGGAAGCGGTAGCCATAATACCCGGCGCCGGGCTCCGTCGGGCTGAATGCCGGCCCCAGCGGGCTTGGCGTTTCACCCGGCGAGGTAGGCCAGTACAGGCCATCTTTTTTGCCTTCGCTACTGATGATTTTTTGCGCCCAGCGATGATTCATTTGATAGTAATCCTGCTGGGCATCAACGTAGGCGTGCATGGCGGCAATTGCCGACAGTTCATTGCGGCCGATGGCGCGTGTGAGAATTTCATCTTCCCCGGCCGCCATATCAAAACGCCAGCCCTGTTCATCTTTGACAATGGGAATCGGCAACCGCCACGCTTCGCTACCGACATCGAGCCAGGCGCTGTTACCCTGCTGGACAATGACGTGTTTCACCTGCCAGTCGCGCTGAAAGCGGTCGACGGCATTGGGATCAATACCATCGGTGGGTAAAAACTGCTGCCAGTTATCGCCGAGCAGATTATTGAGCGCGGCTTTATCACGATGATTGAGCGCATCGGCCAGCGCGCTTGCCGCTTTCTCCGGCGTGGGGAACGGTTGCTGGGCGAAGGCGGCGAGCGGCGACAGCATTAGCGTGAATAGGGCGATCTGTAATGGTTTTCTCATCTGCTCATCCTCAGCGACGACGCAATTCATGATGTTCGGAAAGACGCTCTCTGGCGGCGCCGCGCTGTTCGCTGCTCAAGCCGGAAATATTGCGGCTTTGCAGCCCGCGCGCCTGCTGCGATTGCCAGGAGGGGGAGCGACTTTCGTTGCCGCTTAAGGCATTGGCGCGTGCCGTGCTCACCGCTTGCTGACGTTGGGCCGGCGTCGCGGAGTGAATCTGCTGACGGCGCTGTTGTTGCTGAGGCGTAGGATTTTGCACGTGGCTCTTCACGGCGTCGCGATGCTGTTGCTGCTGCGGCGTTGGATGTTGCAGCTGCGTTTTCGCCGCTTCGCGACGCTGCTGTTTGGCAGGCGTCGGCGTGCTGTCGTAGCCACGGTAGCTGCTGCGCTGGGTGGCCTGCTTCAATTGTTGAGAAGCCGCCTGACGCTGCGCATCGCGAGAGGCGTTATTAGCCGCCAGCTTGCCTACGCTGGCGGCAGGCGCGTTGGGATGCTGGAGCTGCGTCATCGCCGCTTGCCGTTGAGCATTGCGATCGACCGGCGCGTGTTGGGTCGCGCTGAGTCCGCCGGGCACATTGGTCTGATGATAGCGCTGGGCGACATTATTATTCGGATAAGGCACGTTGCCGCGATAGGCGGGGTTATGCTGCCAGTTAACATGGTTACCCGGCAGATTCTGCCCGGTAATGCGGTTGAAATTATTCACATTAATATTGATGTTATCGCCATTGTGCTGGTAGCCGCCGTGATGGTAATCGTCATCATGATGATGGTCATCATCATCCCAGTCGATGCTGCTGAAAAGTGCCCAGGTGGTGGCGACGCCAAGGCTGTAACCAAAACCTTTGACGAAGCTATCGGTGAACTGCTCTCCCGGAGGCGGCGGCAGATAAACCGGGGGATAGGCGCTATTCGGCCAACTGCCGTAGACGGTCGAAGGGTTATAGCTCGGAACGTATACCACTTGCGGGTTAGTCGGTTCAATTTTGATAATCTGCGAAGGCGCTGGCGATGCCGTTGAGCTTGTCGAGGATGATACCGTGCTACTGCTATTCGATGACCTCGAAGAGGCGGGTGCCGAGGCTGTGACGGTCACTTTCTGTTGCGGCGTGGATTTCAATGTCCCGGTTTGTTGGGCAATGGCGCGCAGACGCTGTACGGAATCCATCACATCGTGCGGCTGGGCTAAAAATGCGTCGCCAAGGTTTTCCACCCACGGCGGATTTTCGCCCATCATTGCCAGCAGGGCGGGAAAAGCGACGAGGGATTTGACGCTCGGATCCCACGGTTGGCTGGCAACGGCCTGAACGGCCGCGTCGCCTTTCATCGATGGGTTATCCTGCGACCACTGCACCGCCTGCATAACGTTGTCCGGATAGGTGGAGGCCATCAATACCTGCGAGAGTAAACTGTCCGGGTAGAGCGCGATTGGCGCGACCCATTGGTCGATTTGTGCCTGGGTATAGGTGGCCGCGACCGGTTGTCCCGCCGCCGGCGCAGTCGGGGATGCTGGCGCTGGTTCCGTTGTGGGCTGCGCCGTCACCGGCGCTTCAGCGATAGTCTCTGGGGTACGGCTTTTAACATATAGCGTTCCCGCCGCCGCGAGTAAGCCTGCGCTGCAGAGCAGGGCGATAATATGGGGTTTGAACGGTAGTGACATGGAAGCTCCTGACACAGAAATGTTACCCATCTCGCTAAAGTATCGGCGAAAACGGTACGTTACGGGAGTATATGAAGACGATATTGTTTTTTTTGATTTTTGTTGGGATCCTGACATTAAATCTGTAACAGAAATAAATTTATCTACCAGCATTTGAACAGAAAGCCTGCAATATCCTGCCCTTAACGATTCAGCTAAATTTTAATGTTGCTTTTTTGTAAACAGATTAACACCCTTCAAAAATCCTGCTATGCTGCCGTCGCGGTATCGGGCATTTACCCTACAAACTGCTGTCTCACAGGAGCGTGAAGAAAATCGCCTACCGCATTTTACAATGAGAGCGAGGAGAACCGTCGTGCTAGAAGAATACCGTAAGCACGTAGCTGAGCGTGCAGCCATGGGGATTGTTGCCAAACCCTTAGACGCAACCCAAATGGCCGCGCTGGTAGAACTGCTGAAAAACCCGCCAGCGGGTGAAGATGAATTCCTGTTAGATCTGCTTACCAACCGTGTACCGCCGGGCGTCGATGAAGCCGCCTATGTTAAAGCCGGATTCCTTGCCGCTATCGCCAAAGGCGAAGCGACCTCCCCACTGGTTACCCCTGAAAAAGCCGTTGAACTGCTGGGCACCATGCAGGGCGGTTACAATATTCACCCCCTGATTGAAGCGCTGGACGATGCCAAACTGGCGCCGATTGCCGCGAAAGCGCTGTCCCATACCCTGCTGATGTTCGATAACTTCTATGATGTAGAAGAGAAAGCCAAAGCGGGTAATGAGTACGCTAAACAGGTTATGCAATCCTGGGCTGATGCCGAGTGGTTCCTGAACCGTCCGCAACTGGCGGAAAAAATCACCGTTACCGTCTTCAAAGTTACCGGCGAAACCAATACCGATGACTTGTCTCCGGCGCCTGATGCCTGGTCCCGTCCGGATATCCCATTGCACGCTCTGGCGATGCTGAAGAACGCTCGCGAAGGAATTGAACCGGATCAGCCGGGCGCGGTCGGTCCGATTAAACAAATTGAAGCGCTGCAGCAGAAAGGCTTCCCGCTGGCCTACGTTGGCGACGTTGTCGGTACCGGTTCTTCGCGTAAATCCGCCACCAACTCGGTGCTGTGGTTCATGGGCGACGATATCCCGAACGTACCGAACAAGCGCGGCGGCGGCCTGTGCCTGGGCGGCAAAATTGCGCCTATCTTCTTCAACACCATGGAAGATGCGGGCGCGCTGCCTATTGAAGTGGACGTGAGCAACCTCAACATGGGCGACGTCATTGACGTTTACCCGTTCAAAGGTGAAGTGCGTAACCACGAAACCAACGAGCTGTTGGCAAGCTTCGAACTGAAAACCGATGTACTGATCGACGAAGTGCGCGCTGGTGGCCGTATTCCGCTGATCATCGGTCGCGGCCTGACGACCAAAGCGCGCGAAGCGCTGGGTCTGCCGCACAGCGATGTCTTCCGTCATGCGAAAGACGTAGCGGAAAGCAACCGCGGCTTCTCTCTGGCGCAGAAAATGGTTGGCCGCGCCTGCGGCGTTGCCGGTATCCGTCCGGGCGCTTATTGCGAGCCGAAAATGACCTCCGTCGGTTCTCAGGACACCACCGGTCCAATGACCCGTGATGAGCTGAAAGACCTGGCGTGCCTGGGCTTCTCCGCTGACCTGGTGATGCAGTCCTTCTGTCACACCGCGGCTTATCCGAAGCCGGTTGACGTCACCACGCACCACACTCTGCCGGACTTCATCATGAACCGCGGCGGTGTTTCACTGCGTCCGGGCGATGGCGTTATCCACTCCTGGCTGAACCGTATGCTGCTGCCGGATACTGTAGGTACCGGCGGCGACTCCCATACCCGTTTCCCGATTGGTATCTCCTTCCCGGCGGGCTCAGGTCTGGTGGCCTTCGCCGCCGCGACCGGCGTGATGCCGCTGGATATGCCGGAATCAGTACTGGTGCGCTTCAAAGGTAAAATGCAGCCGGGCATTACCCTGCGCGACCTGGTTCATGCCATTCCGCTGTATGCTATCAAGCAGGGCCTGCTGACCGTTGAGAAGAAAGGTAAGAAAAACATCTTCTCTGGCCGCATCCTTGAAATCGAAGGTCTGCCGGATCTGAAAGTCGAGCAGGCATTTGAACTGACCGATGCTTCCGCCGAGCGTTCTGCTGCTGGTTGTACCATCAAGCTGAACAAAGAGCCGATCGTTGAGTATCTGAACTCCAACATCGTCCTGCTGAAGTGGATGATCGCAGAAGGTTACGGCGATCGTCGTACGCTGGAGCGCCGTATCCAGGGCATGGAAAAATGGCTGGCGGATCCGCAACTGCTGGAAGCCGACGCTGATGCGGAATACGCGGCAGTGATCGACATCGATCTGGCGGATATCAAAGAGCCAATCCTGTGTGCGCCGAACGATCCGGACGATGCGCGTCTGCTGTCAGACGTGCAGGGTGAGAAGATCGACGAAGTGTTTATCGGTTCCTGCATGACCAACATTGGCCACTTCCGTGCCGCAGGTAAGCTGCTGGACAGCCATAAAGGCCAACTGCCTACTCGCCTGTGGGTGGCGCCGCCAACCCGTATGGATGCCGCGCAGCTGACTGAAGAAGGCTACTACAGCGTGTTTGGTAAGAGCGGCGCGCGTATCGAAATCCCTGGCTGTTCCCTTTGTATGGGCAACCAGGCGCGCGTGGCTGACGGCGCGACGGTCGTGTCGACCTCTACCCGTAACTTCCCGAACCGTTTAGGTACCGGCGCCAACGTCTATCTGGCCTCTGCCGAACTGGCGGCGGTCGCCTCTCTGCTGGGCAAACTGCCGACGCCGGAAGAGTATCAGACCTTCGTCGCTCAGGTTGATAAGACGGCGGAAGATACCTATCGCTACCTGAACTTTAACCAGCTGGATCAGTACACTGAAAAAGCTGACGGCGTGATCTTCCAGACCGCCGTGTAATCCGTTTGGTCAGCCCGGCTGACCGTTTGGCTACAAACTCTCCAATGCCCGCTGAACATTGCATCAGCGGGCATTTTTATTTTTAAACCTCCCACCCGTTGCGCTTTTTTTCTTCCTGTCTGCTGCGATAATTAGGTTATGGGTACAGTGCAGCGGTGACGCATTGCCCTTGCAGAGGAAAAGATTATGGATTACGAATTTCTGCGCGATATTACCGGTGTGGTAAAGGTGCGAATGTCGATGGACCACGAGGCGATTGGTCACTGGTTCAACGAAGAGGTGAAAGATAACCTGGCCCTTCTGGATGAAGTGGAACAGGCAGCGCGCACCGTGAAAGGCAGTGAACGTTCCTGGCAGCGGGCCGGCCATGAATATACGTTGTGGCTGGATGGCGAAGAAGTGATGATCCGCGCCAACCAACTGGAATTTTCCGGCGATGAAATGGAAGAGGGGATGAACTACTACGACGAAGAGAGCCTCTCTCTTTGCGGCGTGGAGGATTTCCTGCAGGTGGTTGCCGCATACCGTGAATTTATGCAGCAGCGTTAATGATTCGTTTTGTGCCGGGCGGCGCGCAACCGTAGGCCCGGCAAGCAAAAGCGCCGCCGGGCATTTCAGGCATTACACCGCAGGTATATTGCGGGCGTAATAAATTTCCCGCATCTCTTTCCACAGCAGGTCGGTAATCACCTTGCGCTCTTGCTCGCTTAACTCTTCCGGTTTGGTGTGGAACATGTAGTGTTTCAGATCGAACTCTTTCAGCATCATTTTGGTATGGAACATATTTTCCTGATAGACGTTCACGTCCACCATGTCATACAGCGACTTCATGTCTTCTGACATGAAGTTCTGAATAGAGTTGATTTCATGATCGATAAAATGCTTCATACCATTGATATCACGGGTGAAACCACGCACGCGATAATCAATGGTTACGATATCGGATTCCAGTTGGTGAATCAGGTAGTTCAGCGCCTTCAGCGGTGAAATCACGCCGCAGGTAGAGACTTCAATATCGGCGCGGAAGGTGCACAGACCGCCTTCCGGATGGCTTTCCGGATAGGTATGCACGCAGATGTGGCTTTTATCGAGATGTGCGACCACGGTCTCAGGCAGCGGGCCCGGATGCTCGCTCTGATCGATAAGCTGCGGGTCGATAGGCTCTTCGCTAACCAAAATGGTGACGCTTGCGCCCTGCGGTTCATAATCCTGGCGTGCGATGTTGAGTATGTTGGCGCCAATGATTGAACAGGTCTCGGAGAGGATTTCCGTCAGGCGATTGGCATTATAGAGTTCATCGATATAGGCGATATAGCCATCGCGCTCTTCGGCGGTTTTAGCGTAGCAGATATCGTAAATACAAAAACTCAGGCTTTTAGTCAGGTTGTTGAAGCCGTGCAGCTTAAGCTTTTTCAATTTGGTTCACCTCCTCGTTTCAGGTTAGCTGGCGGACAGCGCATCCAGCAGGTACTGCGGTAGCGCGAAAGCCGCGGTATGAATTGCCGGGTTGTAATAACGGCATTTCAGCCCGGCGCTATGGAAGCGGGCCTGAATAATTTCCGTCGACAAATGACGCAGGGCTTCATTATCGGTCGCCCAGGCAAAGGTCATGATGCCGCCATAGTAGGTCGGGATCGCTGCCTGATAGAAGCTGACATCGTTGAAGTAATGGCTGAGTTTGCGATGACTACCGACCGCTTCATCCTGCTGCAGGAAGCTTACGCCGTTCTGAGCAACGAAAATTCCGCCGGGGTTCAGGCAACGTTTACAACCGGCATAAAACGCCGAGGTAAACAGGCTCTCACCGGGGCCAATCGGGTCGGTACAGTCGGAGATAATGACATCAAAGGTTTGTGACGTTTGGTTGACGAAGTTCACGCCGTCATCGATCACCAGCGTAAAGCGCGGGTCGTCATAGGCGCCGGCGTTATGGTTTGGGAGATACTGACGGCAGAACGAGACCACCCCGGCGTCGATTTCCACCATGGTAATGGTTTCGATATGTTGATGGCGGGAGACTTCGCGCAGCATCGCGCCATCGCCGCCGCCAATGATCAGCACGTGCTTTGCGTGACCATGGGCCAGCAGCGGAACGTGGGTCATCATTTCATGATAAATAAACTCATCGCGCTCGGTGGTTTGCACCACGCCATCAAGCGCCATCACGCGGCCAAATGCCGCATTTTCGAAGATGATTAAATCCTGATGATCGGTCTTCTCATGGTACAGCACGTTATCAACGGTAAAATATTGACCAAAATGGTCGTGCAGCGTCTCATGCCACTGATTACTCTCGGCCATGGCTTACTCCTCCTTTGTTAACTTCTGTCGCGCCCGCAAAGCGGGCACCACATCATAGCCAACTATAGGTAGAGATTGATATGGCGAATAGTAAACCATCTGAAGTTTGGCGGAACTCTCGCTTAGCGTGAGGCTTTCGGCGCAGATGCTTTAGGCTGTTGGTCGCTGTTAGGCCTGGCGTCAACAATTCGCACGGTATACACCATCGTCGAGCCAGGCGGAATTTTTCCAGGAATTCCTTTGCTGCCGTAGGCCCGCTCCGGTGGAACAACAATAGTGATGGCGCCATGGTTATTCAGGCGTTTAAGCGGTTCGCGGAAAGTCGCGGGATACTGACTTAGCGCCTGTGACCAGACCTTATCTTCGGCTTCCATATCGTTTATCACGGTACCGTCGATCAAGCTTTCTTTGATAACGACGGTGACGATATCGTTTTCAGCGACCTTACCTTTGCCGGGGTAGTCTATACGGCTGTAAATACCCGCTTTAAGCGCTACGCCTTTCTGCGCGGCAAATTGCTGTTGATACTTTTTGCCTTCGCGGAGAGTGTGTTGCTCAAGCTTATCAATGTTCTTGTATAACCGCTGCGAGACGTCGAAAAGCGCCTTATTGCGCGCTTGTTCATCCAGCGCCGGCTTACCGGCAAAAACATCGTTAATGCCCTTAAGAACGGTTTCCTGTTGCAGGTTTAACCCCTTAGCGGCCTGGCTGGACAGCGTTTTAAGCGCATCTTGCCCTATCGACACGCCAACCGAATATGCCTGCTGCTGTGGAGCGCTGCTGAGGTTTAGCGTGGGTGCTTTGGCTGTCGTGGCGGCGGTGGTTTTTACGCCGGCGAGTTCGGCGCTCAGTTTCTGCTGCTCCGCCATTGCCGTAGCCAGCTTATCGCTCAGCGCCTGCTTGTCTGTCTCCAGCGCGTTGAGCTTTACCTTTTGCGCCTGCAGAGCGGCGGCAGAGCGTTTGAGATTATCCGCGGTGTCGACTTTTTCCTGCTGGACGGTATGGACTTGCTGAACAAGCCGTTTGTTTTCCGTGTCCAAAGCAGCGATCCGGCGCTGGAGCTGTTCGATAGTGTTATTCAACGCTGCATTATCTACCGTCGCTGGCATCCTGGCGGGAGGTGGCGATTTGAGCTGTGCCTGCAGTTGGCGGATGGTCTTATCTTTGTCGGCGATGAGAATTTTTTGCGCGGCCAGTTTTTTGTGCAGCGCTGCCGTGTTGTTCTCGCTGACCTTGGCGGGTTTACTGACCTCCGGTGCCGGAGGTATCTCTTTCTTCTCTTTTTTCTCCTGCTGCTGGACATAGTTGAGAAACGCAGGCGCGCCGTCATCCGCGTGCGCATGACTAATAAAAAGGGACGCCAGCAAAATGAAGGCCAGCGTCAATATATTAAGGCGATTTATCATGGCGCCTGTCACTTCACCGCATTATCGCCGCGCATGACCAGGCTATCGATCAGCGACTTTTCAATATCGGCGCAAAGCTTAATGGATTTAAATTGATACATGGAATCGATGCCCTGACGGGTTGGGTCGGCGACTTTCGTACGCACCGAGTTATATTGCGACGCCGCGCCTATCAGGGCGGTGAATTCACTACCCAGTCTTGAAGCTTCTTTCGGATTGACTTCTTTTAACGAATCCAACGCCTGGCGGCAGGCATTAAGTCGCTCCTGCTCAGCGGCCAGCCGCAGCTTTTCATTCTGCTGCGCGTCGGTGGCGATGGCGATTGGCGGCGTTATGGGAGCGTTAGCCTGACGATGCGCCTGGCAGCCAGCTAACATGAGAACAGTGAACGGAAGTAAGCGAAAAACAGGTGAGATATTCAAAATGTCATTCCATTGCAATAAGAGAGGTTGCAGGCGATTTTAATTAGCCAGCAGGTCTTTGCAATAAACGATGAGTTGAATTGTTTACTCTCGAATGTGATTTTTACTGATAAATTAAGCTTACAGTTAATTAATAAAAACAGAGAATAACCGAGAGCATGAAATAAAAATATTGTTTAATGAATTCATGTTTAGTCAATATTAACGGAGATGGGAAGTCAGAAATCTACAGAGACAGCCGCATCGCCGCGGCTGCAGATAGGCTTACTTCACATAGGCCAGCAGGCTAAGGGAGTCACGCGCCAGAGCTTTGCACTTTTTGGCGGTCGGGATTTTGATACCGCTGAGATCGCGATAGCTGTCCTCACCTAATGCTTTCATATTAAAGCTATCGTAGTTGCTGAGATCCCATTGGTTTTGCTGGGCAAAAAAGACCAGCGCGCGGCGAATTTGCGTATTTGGCAAATTTTGATAGCCGCAATCGTTTTTCAGGAATACAAATACCGCCGTTAAATCAGCCATATCTTCCGCTTCGGACTCGTTTAATGCATAGCTATTGGCGGAGAGGGCGAGCAGGCTGCCAAACAGCATTGTTCTGAAAAACGTCTTCATTTTTTCTACCATTGAAACACGGGCAATCAAAGTTAGCATACTTCTTTACACCACGCAGAGCTTTATTCACAAGCTTCTGCTTGACCTTCCCGTTGCGGGAGGGTTTAAGCTTAAATATTCACCAGCAGAATAAAAGGATGTGAAAATGCAACGTCGTGAGTTTATCAAATTAGGCGCCGCGCTTGGCGCGGTCAGCGCCTTACCGCTCTGGAGCCGTTCGGTATTCGCTGCCGGCCGTCCGGCTTTGCCGGTTCCGGATTTATTGACCGCCGACGCCCGCAATCGCATTACGCTGACGATTCAAGCCGGAAAGACGCAGTTTGGCCCGCATCTTGCGACGACCTGGGGTTATAACGGCAGCCTCCTCGGCCCCGCGTTGAAGCTGAAGCAAGGTGAAGCGGTAACGGTAGATATTCATAACCGCCTGGCGGAGGAGACCACGGTCCACTGGCACGGACTGGAAGTGCCTGGCGAAGTCGATGGCGGTCCGCAGGGCATCATCGCCGCAGGAGCCTCAAGGACGGTGAAATTTACGCCGACGCAGCGAGCGGCAACCTGCTGGTTCCATCCTCATCAGCATGGTAAAACCGGCCGTCAGGTCGCGATGGGGCTGGCGGGTTTGGTGCTGATTGAAGATGTCGAAAGCGGGCAATTACTGCTACCGAAGCAGTGGGGAATTGATGATATTCCGGTGATCGTGCAGGACAAAAGATTCAATGCCAATGGCGAAATAGATTATCAGCTCGATATCATGAGCGCCGCCGTTGGCTGGTTTGGCGATACCCTGTTGACGAACGGCGCGCTGTATCCCGAACACGCTCCGCCGCGCGGTTGGCTGCGCCTGCGTCTGCTTAATGGCTGTAATGCCCGCTCGCTGAATTTCGCTACCAGCGATCGCCGCCCAATGTACGTAGTAGCAAGCGACGGCGGCCTGTTGGCGGAACCGGTCAAAGTGAGCGAACTGTCGGTGCTGATGGGTGAACGATTTGAGGTGTTGATTGATACCCGCGATGGGAAGGCATTTGATCTGCAGACGCTGCCGGTGAGCCAGATGGGGATGGCGATTGCGCCATTTGATAAACCGCAACCGGTGCTCCGTATACAGCCGCTATTGATCCCGGCCTCCGGTAAGTTACCCGATACTTTGGCGGCGATGCCTGCGCTGCCCTCACTGGAGGGGCTGACGCAGCGCACGCTGCAGCTGTCGATGGATCCTATGCTCGACATGATGGGAATGCAGGCGTTGATGAAGAAATATGGCGACCAGGCGATGTCCGGTATGAACCATGGGATGATGATGGATCATGGTGACATGGGCAATATGAATCATGACCAGATGGAGACTATGAACCACGGCGGCGGCATGGCGCATGGAACCTCATCAGGAAAGGGCTTCGATTTCCATAACGCCAACCGCATCAACGGCAAAGCCTTTGATATGAATGTGCCGATGTTTGCCGCGGCCCGAGGTCAGTACGAGCTCTGGCTGATCTCCGGCAAGGGCGACATGATGTTGCATCCTTTCCATATTCATGGCACGCAATTCCGTATTCTGAGTGAAAATGGCCAGGCGCCGGCGGCGCATCGTCGCGGCTGGAAGGATACGGTAAGAGTGGAGGGCGGGGTGAGTGAAGTGCTGGTGAAGTTCGATCATCAGGCGCCAAAGGAGTTTGCCTATATGGCGCACTGTCATCTGCTGGAGCATGAAGATACCGGGATGATGTTGGGGTTCACCGTTTAGGGCTGTGCGACCTGCCGCCTTCTCCTGTGAGGGGGGCAAATAAAAAAACGGCAACTTTCGTTGCCGTTTTGCATTTTACTTCGCATCATCCGGTAGCGCGTAGGCAACGATGTAGTCACCCATCTTGGTACCGAACGAGCCGTGACCGCCTGCAGAGATGACAACGTACTGCTTGCCATTCACTTCATAGGTCATCGGCGTCGCCTGGCCACCTGCCGGCAGACGCGCCTGCCACAGTTTTTCGCCATTGCTCATGTTGTAAGCGCGCAGGTAGTTATCGGCGGTGGCGGCGATAAACAGCACGTTACCGGCGGTTGAGATCGGACCGCCCAGCATCGGCATACCCATATTGAACGGCAGCGGGACAGGCAGCGGGAACGGCAGACTATCCTGCGGCGTCCCGATGCGTTTTTTCCACACCACTTCATTGGTCTTCAGATCCAGCGCCGAGATATAACCCCATGCCGGTTGTTTACACGGCAGGCCAAACGGCGACAGGAACGGGTTCAGGGTGACGCCGAACGGGACGCCATACTGCGGCTGAACGCCGGACTCGGTACCAGAGCCTTTCGCGTCTTTTGGCGGTTCCATCGGGTTGCCCGGGCCGCGCGGGATTAATTTAGAGACGAACGGCAGCGCCATCGGGTTGGCGATAGCCACCTGACGGTTTGGATCGACGGAGATACCGCCCCATTCAAACATCCCCAGGTTACCAGGGAACACCAGCGTGCCCTGTTCAGACGGCGGAGTGAAGATACCTTCATAGCGCATCTGATGGAAGATAACGCGGCACACCAGCTGGTCAAACATGGTGGCGCCCCACATGTCTGCGCCGGTCAGGTCTTTCTTCGGACGGAAACTCAGCTCGGAGAACGGCTGGGTTTTAGCGACATAATCGCCTTTCGCCGCACCTTGCGGAACCGGTTTTTCCGGCGCCGGGACCACCAGTTCGCCATTACGGCGATCCAGCACGAAGATGTTGCCGGTCTTGGCCGGAGCGTAAATCACCGGTACGGTTTTACCGTTCACATCAATGTCGGCCAGCGTCGGCTGCGACGGCATATCCATATCCCACAGATCGTGGTGTACGGTTTGGTAGCTCCACGCCAGTTTCCCGGTGGTTGCGTTCAGCGCCACGATAGAGCTGGCGTAACGTTCCTGTTCCGGCGTGCGGTTGCCGCCCCAGATATCCGGGGTGGTAACGCCCATCGGCAGATAGACTAAATCCAGCTTCGCGTCATAGGCGGCAGGCGCCCAGGAGTTAGGTGAATTGAGTGTGAAGTGATGCTCATCGCTCGGGATCGCATTAGGGTCTTTCGCGCCCGGGTCAAAGGCCCACAGCAGTTTACCGGTATTCACATCAAAGCCGCGGATAACGCCTGATGGCTCGCGGGTTGAGAAGTTATCGGTTACCGCGCCGGCAATGACGATAGTCTTATCAGTGATAATCGGCGGCGACGTCGGTTCATACATACCCGGCGTGGTTACCGGCATATTGGTTTGCAGGTTGAGAATGCCTTTGTTGGCAAAGGTTTCGCACAGCTTACCGTTGTCGGCGTTCACCGCGAACAGACGGCCATCGTTGACCGGCAGAATAATACGGCGCGGGCAGTCGGCGACGACGTCGGCAGGGGCGTTATCCGCTTTCGCTTCATGATAGGAAACGCCACGGCAGGTCACGTGCTGGAACGACGGATCGGCGTTCAGCTGCGGGTCAAAATGCCACTTCTCTTTACCGGTGGCCGCGTCAAGCGCGAACAGACGCTGGTGCGCGGTACACAGATACAGCGTGTCGCCAACTTTAATCGGCGTCACTTCGTTAGTGATTTCACCCGGATCGTTCGGCTGCTTCAGGTCGCCGGTGCGGAATACCCAGGCTTCCTTCAGGTTCTTCACGTTGTCGGCGTTAATTTGCTTCAGCGGCGAATAACGCTGGCCTTCCTGGTTACGGCCATAGGCCGGCCAGTCGCTATCGGCGACGGTAGAAATCGGCGCGGCCGGCGTCGCGTCAGCGCTCAGCGTACCGTTCACTTCCTGCGGGTCGTTGAAACCGGCCCAGGTCAGGATCCCGCCGCTAATCAGCAGGGCGATAACCAGACCGCCAACGGCGCCGGCGGAAGGGACCGGCAGACGACGCCAGACAAATGGCAGAATCAGCCAGATGCCAAAGAAGACCAGGATGTCGCTACGCGGCGTCAGCGCCCAGAAGTCGAAACCGACTTCCCATACCCCCCAAATCATGGTTGCCAGCAACAGGGCGGCATACAGCCACAGCGCTGCACGCTTGCCGCGGAACAGCATGACGGTGACGGCCAGCATCACCAGGCCTGCGATAGGGTAGTACCAGGAACCGCCAATAGCGGCCAGCCATACCCCACCGATTAACAGATACAGGCCACAGAAGGCGGCAAACAGCGCCGTCAGCGTGACAAGTAACCGTGATTGTTGAGATTTTGTTTCTGCCATAGAAAGACACTCTTCAGTTGTTAATTTTTTAACTGCAATTAATTATAGGATTTAACAACTGTGATCGGAATTACAAATATGGCTTTATTATTCACTGCACCGAAGATTTCGTTTTGCTGGTATACTGTATCGCTTGCCGGTCAACGTCGATGTGAAAGCAGCGGCTTTGAAGATTTATCCTAAGAATCAAATGGTTAGTTTAATGAAACATACTGTAGAAGTGATGATCCCGGAAGCCGAGATCAAAGCGCGTATCGCCGAACTGGGTCGTCAAATTAATGAACGCTACAAAGACAGCGGCAGCGAAATGGTGCTGGTGGGTTTGTTGCGCGGTTCATTTATGTTTATGGCTGACCTGTGCCGTGAGGTTCAGGTACCGCATGAAGTCGACTTTATGACCGCCTCCAGCTATGGCAGCGGCATGTCCACCACACGTGATGTCAAAATCCTTAAAGACCTGGATGAAGACATTCGCGGTAAGGACGTACTGATCGTCGAAGACATCATCGATTCCGGCAACACCCTGTCTAAAGTGCGCGAAATCCTCAGCCTGCGCGAGCCGAAATCGCTGGCTATCTGCACCCTGCTGGATAAACCAAGCCGTCGTGAAGTGAACGTGCCGGTGGAGTTTGTCGGTTTTGCGATTCCGGATGAGTTCGTGGTGGGCTACGGTATCGACTACGCTCAGCGCTATCGTCATCTGCCGTACGTCGGCAAAGTGATCCTGCTGGACGAGTAATTATTGTTGCGGTCCCGGATAAGGCGAGCGCCTTATCCGGGGCGGTGAGGGCGGCGGCTATTTATGGTTGGCGTGCTTGCTCTTGAGATTGGAAATCCCGTGGCGATAGCGCTGCTCGAGGGTTTCCCGGCTGACGGCGGTGACATCAAGATCGCGCAGTAGTCCGTCGTGAATACCATAAGCCCAGCCATGGATCGTCACCTTTTGGCCACGTTTCCACGCCGATTGCATGATAGTCGAGTGTCCCAGGTTGTATACCTGCTCCATCACGTTCAGTTCGCAAAGCGTATCCAGACGCCGATCTTCCGGCATTTCACCGAGCAGCGAGCTGTGTTTAAACCAGATATCGCGAATGTGTAGCAGCCAGTTATCAATGAGCCCCAGTTCCGGGTTCTCGACCGCCGCCTGTACGCCGCCGCAGCCGTAGTGGCCGCAGATAATAATGTGTTCGACTTCCAGCACGTCAACGGCGTATTGCACCACCGACAGGCAGTTCAGGTCGGTGTGGATCACCAGATTGGCGACGTTACGATGTACGAATAGCTCACCGGGTTCCAGGCCGGTTAAGCGCTCCGCGGGGACGCGGCTATCGGAACAGCCAATCCACAGAAAGCGCGGTTTCTGCGCCTGCGACAATTTCGCAAAGAAGCCGGGGTCCTCTTCCACCAGCATTTTTGACCATAGTGCATTATTGCTGATGAGTGTATCTATATCATTCATGGACGTTTACGGCCTGTAACCAAGTAAGTGCGTTGCGCTAATATAGGGTAAGCTCACCTTTTTGAAAACAATCTTTACCCGTCATACTTCATGCTGCAGGTGCGTTGGCTGCACTCGTTCACCCCAGTCACTTACTTATGTAAGCTCCTGAGGATTCGCTCATTTGCCGCCTTCCTGCAACATGAATTATTTGGGTAAATTAGATGTGAAGACACGAGAAGAGACATTTAATGACCATTGCTCTGGAATTAAAACAGCTCAAGAAAACCTATCCCGGCGGGGTTCAGGCGCTGAAAGGCATCGACCTGCAGGTTGAAGCCGGCGACTTTTATGCGCTGCTGGGCCCGAACGGCGCGGGGAAATCCACGACTATCGGTATCATTAGTTCGCTGGTTAATAAAACCTCCGGCCAGGTTAATGTATTTGGCTACGACCTGGAAAAAGATGTGGTGAACGCCAAGCGCCAGCTCGGGCTGGTGCCGCAGGAGTTCAACTTCAACCCATTCGAAACCGTACAGCAAATCGTGGTTAACCAGGCGGGTTACTACGGCGTTGAGCGTAAAGAAGCAATTTTGCGTAGCGAAAAGTATCTGAAACAGCTCGATCTATGGGAAAAGCGCAATGAACGCGCACGTATGCTCTCCGGCGGGATGAAGCGCCGCCTGATGATTGCCCGCGCGCTGATGCATGAGCCGAAGCTGCTCATTCTTGATGAACCCACCGCTGGCGTTGATATCGAGCTACGTCGCTCGATGTGGGGTTTCCTTAAAGATCTCAACGATAAAGGCACCACCATTATCCTCACGACCCACTATCTGGAAGAAGCGGAAATGCTGTGTCGTAATATCGGCATTATCCAGAGCGGCGAGCTGGTGGAAAATACCTCGATGAAGGCGCTGCTGGCTAAGCTGAAATCGGAAACCTTTATCCTCGATCTGGCGCCGAAAAGCCCGCTGCCAACCCTCGACGGGTATCAGTACCGGCTGGTTGATACCTCGACGCTGGAAGTTGAAGTGCTGCGCGAGCAGGGGATTAACAGCGTTTTCGCCCAGCTAAGCGCCCAGGGCGTGCAGGTATTAAGTATGCGTAACAAGGCCAACCGTCTGGAAGAGCTGTTTGTCACGCTGGTGCACGACAAAAAAGGAGAATCAGCATGATGCAGCTTTACTGGGTCGCGCTGAAAAGCATCTGGACCAAAGAGATCCACCGGTTTATGCGTATCTGGGTACAGACGCTGGTGCCGCCGGTGATCACCATGACCCTCTATTTCGTCATCTTTGGCAATCTGATCGGCTCGCGGATCGGCGAGATGCACGGTTTTACCTATATGCAGTTTATCGTGCCGGGGCTAATTATGATGGCGGTGATCACCAACGCCTACGCCAACGTTGCTTCGTCGTTCTTTAGCGCCAAGTTCCAGCGCAACATTGAGGAACTGCTGGTGGCGCCGGTGCCAACCCACGTGGTGATCGCCGGTTACGTCGGCGGCGGGGTGGCGCGCGGGCTGTGTGTCGGCATTCTGGTGACGGCTATCTCGCTGTTCTTCGTCCCGTTCCAGGTTCATTCCTGGCTGTTTGTCGCCCTGACGCTGATTTTGACGGCAATTCTGTTCTCGCTGGCGGGCCTGCTCAATGCGGTGTTTGCGAAAACCTTCGACGACATCAGCCTGATCCCGACTTTCGTGCTGACGCCGCTGACCTACCTGGGCGGGGTGTTCTATTCGCTGACGTTGCTGCCGCCGTTCTGGCAGGCGCTGTCGCATCTCAACCCTATCGTCTACATGATTAGCGGCTTCCGTTTTGGCTTCCTCGGCATTCATGACGTCCCGCTGGCGACCACCTTTGGTGTGCTGGTGGTGTTTATCGTGGCCTTCTATATTCTGTGCTGGTACCTGATCCAGCGTGGGCGCGGCCTGCGTAGCTAATCCTCTCTACAAGCGCCCCCGCTAATTTCACCTTGCCGGGGCGCTAAGCGGTAATTTTTGATACCCATCACCCCACCTCAACGCTTGCCCTGCTAAATTGTTTGCCTGCTAAGGAGGTAGGCGATGTTAGGTTGGGTAATTACCTGCCATGATGAGCTGGCGCAGGAGATGCTGGATCGTCTGGAGAAAAAGTTTGGTCCGTTGGCGCAGTGCCGGGCGGTGAATTACTGGCGTAATCTGAGCGTCAATATGCTGAGCCGCATGATGTGCGATGCGCTACATGCCACGGACTGCGGCGATGGCGTGATTTTTCTCACCGATAAAACCGGTGCCGCGCCATATCGCGCCGCCGCGCTGATGAGTCACAAACACACCCACTGTGAAGTTATTTCCGGCATTCGCTATCCATTGCTGGAGGAAATGTATTTACAGCGCTATACCCTCAGCAGTGATGCCTTCCGTAATGCTATCGTTAGCGCTGGAGGCCCGACGGTGAGCAGTCTTTGGCATCAACAGCAAAAGAATCCGCCTTTTCGTCTACTGCATGATACGTTCGGAAATTAGGCATTAGCATTGATGCCGCTTTTGTTACAATGGCGGCATTCAGGTTTACCGGTTCGATGCGCATGTTTGCCCGAGTCATAACATTATTCCTTTTGCTGACGTCAGTCAGCGTTTCCGCCAGCCTGCTCAGCCAACAGGGCGTCCCCGCACGCTATATGCAAATCACAGAAGATGCCGATATCTGGGCGCAGGTCGGCAACCATGTAGTGAGCGTCGGCAACGTTCGCGCCGGGCAGATCCTCGCCGTGGTGCCGACCACGGCAGACTATTATGAATTCAATTTCGGCTTCGGTACTGGCTTTATTGATAAAGGACACCTGGGGCCGGTGCAGGGCGCGAAACGGGTTGAGGATAATCTGGGTGATTTACATCAGCCGTTGAGCAACCAGAACCTGCTGACCTGGAAAGACACACCGGTTTACGATGCGCCGTCAGTGGGCAGCCCGCCGTTTGGTACATTAGCGAATAACCTGCGCTATCCCATTATCAGCAAGCTGAAAGACCGCCTTAATCAGACCTGGTATCAGATTCGTATCGGCAACCGGTTGGCGTGGGTAAGCAGCCTGGACGCGCAGGAGGATAACGGCATTCCGGTACTGACTTATCACCATATTCTGCGTGATGAAGAAAATAGCCGTTTCCGCCATACCTCGACCACCACCTCGGTGCGCGCTTTCAGTAACCAGATGACCTGGCTGCGTGACCAGGGCTATACCACGCTGACGATGTATCAACTGGAAGGGTATTTACGTAACAAGGTTAATCTGCCTGCGCGCTCGGTGGTGATTACCTTTGATGACGGCCTCAAGTCGGTGAATCGCTACGCTTATCCGATCCTCAAGCAGTACGGCTTCCACGCTACGGCATTTATTATCTCATCGCGGATCAAACGTCATCCGCAAAAGTGGGATCCGAAATCGCTGCAGTTTATGAGTATCTCTGAGCTCAGACAGATTCAGGACGTGTTTGATGTGCAGTCGCATACCCATTTTCTGCACCGGGTCGATGCCGCCCGTCACCCGATATTACTCAGCCGGAATTATCACAACATTCTCTTTGATTTCGAGCGTTCCCGGCGAGCGCTGAGCCAGTTTAATCCGCACGTGCTGTATCTTTCGTATCCGTTCGGCGGCTATAACGCCACGGCGGTCAAGGCGGCGAACGATGCCGGTTTTCATCTGGCGGTAACGACGGTGAGAGGGAAGGTGAAACCGGGGGATAATCCGTTCCTGCTGAAGCGGTTGTATATCCTGCGTACCGATTCGCTGGAGACGATGTCGCGGCTTATCAGCAATCAGCCGCAAGGGTAAACCGGCGCTGCGGCTGAGCGCAGCGCCGTAAGAATCAGGCGACCTGCACCGGAATAGCTTTCGCCTGGCGCTTCATTTCGTTATCGCCTTCGAAATAGGCGATCTTCGGCTGCCAGGTGCGGGCTTCTTCGTCAGACATGGTCACGAAGCTGGCGATAATGAGGATATCGCCGACGCTTGCGCAGTGCGCCGCAGCGCCGTTGACGGAGATAATCTTCGAACCACGCTCGGCGGCGATCGCATAAGTCGAGAAACGGTTACCGTTGGTCACGTTCCACAAATGAATGGCTTCATTTTCCAGAATACCGGCCGCTTCGAGGAAATCCTGGTCAATGGCGCAGGACCCTTCGTAATGCAGGTCAGCCTGCGTGACTTTAACGCGGTGGAGCTTGCCCTGCAGCATATTACGCATCATAACTTCTACCTTCCAACCTTTATGTAGCAAAGCGGACACGGCATCCGCTTTGAGAAAATAACCCGATTTTTCGTTCCAGGCTACTGGCCCAGCTTGACGATTTTGTTATCAATCAGACGCGCCTGGCCCAGCCATGCCGCCATCAGGATCACCGCGCGTTTGCTGGCATCCGTGAGCTCCAGCAGGGTGTCGGCATCACGGATCTGGATATCGTCGGCGCGAAAACCTGATTCATTGAGCTCCTGCTCGGCGATGGCAATGATTTCCTCGAGGTTACGCTCGCCAGCGGCAAGTTTGTCCGCCACCGAACTCAGCACTTTGTACAGACCCGGGGCGATTTTACGCTGCTCGGCGGTCAGATAACCGTTGCGCGAACTTAGCGCCAGGCCGTCTTTCGCGCGGATAATCGGCACGCCGACGATCTCGATGTCGTAGCCCATATCGGCGACCATTTTGCGGATCAGCGCCAGCTGCTGGAAATCTTTCTCGCCGAAGCAGGCGACATCGGGCTGTACCAGGTTGAACAGCTTGCTGACAATGGTCGAGACGCCACGGAAGTGGCCTGGACGGCTGGCGCCTTCCAGCATGGTCGACAGACCAGGGACATCAACGAAGGTTTGTCCTTCGGTACCTTGCGGATACACTTCTGCTGGCGCGGGAGCAAAGACAAAATCGACCTTACGCTTGTTCAGCTTTTCGCAATCTTCCTGCAACGTACGCGGGTAGCGCGCCAGATCGTCCGGGCGGTCAAATTGCATCGGATTCACGAAGATACTGACCACCACGACATCCGCGCAGGCTTTGGCTTCATCGACCAGCTTCATATGGCCATCGTGCAGGTTGCCCATGGTGGGAACCAGCGCAATGCGCTTGCCTTCCTGGCGTAAACGACGGATATGCTGGCGCAGCAGCGGCAGGGTTTCAATTATCAGCACAACAAGACTCCTTAATGGAAACTATGTTCTTCGCCCGGATAGACCCCGGATTCGACTTCGGCAATATACTGCCGTACCGCGGCGCGGATGTCGCCCGCTTCTGCGAGGAAATTCTTCGCGAATTTAGGAATATGGCCGCCGGTGATCCCGAAAGCGTCATGCATCACCAGGATTTGCCCGTCGGTGACGTTACCTGCGCCGATGCCGATAACCGGGATCGTCAGCGCTTCGGTAATGCGTTTTGCCAGCTCTACCGGCACGCACTCCAGCACCAGCAGCTGCGCGCCAGCCGCTTCCAGGGCTAACGCGTCATCGAACAGCGCCTGCGCCGCATCGCCGCGCCCCTGAACTTTATAGCCGCCAAAAACGTTCACCGACTGCGGCGTCAGGCCGAGGTGACCACAAACCGGTACCGCGCGTTCCGCCAGCATCCTGACGGTATCAGCCAGCCACGCGCCGCCTTCAAGTTTGACCATATTGGCGCCGGCGCGCATCACGACGGCGGCATTTTCGAAAGTTTGCTGCGGCGTGGCGTAGGCCATAAACGGCAGGTCGGCGAGCAACAGACTGTTCGGCGCGCCGCGACGAACCGCGCGGGTGTGGTAAGCGATATCGTCAACGGTCACCGGCAGCGTGGAGTCGTGGCCCTGTACCGTCATCCCCAGCGAATCGCCCACCAGCAGGACGTTAATGCCTTCATCGGCAAAAAGCTTAGCGAAGCTGTAGTCGTAGGCGGTGATAGTGGCGAAGCGCTTTTTCTCCTGTTTGCATTTCTGCAGCAGGGCAATGGTGGTCGGTTTCATAACGTTTCCTGATGATGAAAGTCATATTAACCGGCATTCTAACAGCAGCATTCAGGGGGGCAATGATTTTGGGCAACCGATTACCACTATCGCCGTAAATGCTAAAAAAGGGAGTAGGGGTTACCAGAGAGCGGGTTTTTCGGCGCCCAGATTTTCCAGCGCGGCGCGAAGGGCGAGGCCATCGGGGAAGTGGAGCTGTGGGGCGATTTCAAACAGCGGCCAGAGCATAAAACCGCGATTTTTCATATCGTAGTGCGGCACCGTCAGACGCTCGCTGTTAATGACCGCATCGCCAAACAGCATGATGTCGAGGTCCAGCGTACGCGGCCCCCAGCGTTCGGCTTTGCGCTCCCGTCCCTGCTGCAGCTCAATGCGCTGAGTGTGATCGAGCAGCGCTTCTGGCGCGAGCGAGGTTTCAAGCGCGACGGCGGCATTGAGATAGTCGGGCTGATCCTGCGGCCCCAGCGGCGGCGTACGGTACAGCGAAGACACGCTCGCCACGCGGCTGTCCGGAATGTCGGCCAGCGCGCGGATAGCGGCATTCACCTGCTCGAGCGGCGAGGCAAGATTACTGCCAATGGCGATATAGACCAGGGTCATGCGTTACCCTGACGCGGCGCGCGTTTACGCGGGCGGCGATGGCGGCGGCGCGGAGCGGGATCGTCGCCGAGATCGTTGAGCATATCTTTCTGTTCCGGCGGCGCGGCCACCTGGAACTCACCCCACCATTTGGTCAGGCGCTGCAGTTCGTGGTTGTTCTCGGCGCCTGCGCGCAGTTCAAGCAGGTCATAGGCGGCGCGGAACTTCGGATGCTCCATGAGTTTCCACGCGCGTTTGCCCTGACGGCGGGACATACGTAGCTGCAACTGCCAGATGTCGCGCACCAGGGTGGTGATGCGTTTAGGGATTGCCAGCGTCCGGCAGGCTTCATCCAGTACATCGTTCATCGCCAGCGCGAAGGCGTCGTAATAGGCCAGCCCGCTCTCCTGCGCGATTTTCTGCGCCATTTCCAGCAACGGATACCAGAACATGACCGCGAACAGGAACGCTGGATTGACGCGCATATCGTTATGCAGGCGGTTATCGGTATTCTTCAGCACCTGGATAATGATACGTTCCATGGGGCTATCGCCGCGCTCGGTGAAGTAGCGGGTGATTGTCGGGAACAGGGGCTGGAACAGGCTGTATTCGCGCAGCAGCTGATAGGTTTCATAACCATAACCTGCCTGCAGCAGCTTCAGCACTTCTTCAAACAGACGCGCTGGCGGTACGTCGTGTAGCAGGGCGGCCAGACGCGGAATTGGCTCGGCGCTTTCGGCGCTGATGCGCATATGGAGTTTGGCGGCGAAGCGTACCGCGCGCAACATACGCACCGGATCTTCACGGTAACGGGTTTCCGGGTCGCCAATCAGGCGAATTACCCCTTCCTGCAGATCGCGCATTCCACCAACGTAGTCACGTACGGTGAAATCCGCCACGCTGTAATAAAGGCTGTTGATGGTGAAGTCGCGGCGCTGGGCATCTTCTTCGATAGAGCCGAAGATGTTATCGCGCAGCAGCATGCCGTTCTGGCCGCGCTGGGAGGTGACGCGGTCGTTGGTGTGGCCTTCGTGATGGCCGCGGAAGGTGGCGACTTCAATGATTTCCGGCCCGAACATCACGTGCGCCAGGCGGAAGCGACGGCCGACCAGGCGGCAGTTGCGGAACAGTTTACGTACCTGATCCGGGGTCGCGCTGGTGGTGACGTCAAAATCTTTTGGCTTCTTGCCCAGCAGCAGGTCGCGAACGCCGCCGCCGACCAGGTAAGCTTCGTAGCCCGCCTTGTTCAGTCGATAGAGCACCTTGAGCGCGTTTTCACTGATATCTTTGCGGGAAATTGCATGCTGTTCACGCGGGATCACCGTCATATGCGTTTGTTCGACGGCGGCAGCCTCTGCCTCGCGCTCTTCACGGCTTAGCACCTTGCGGCAAAAATTAGCGACTCGGGTAAAAATGGTGCACCTCGTAGTGTCAGACGAACTTCGGATAAAACATTACTCTATGGGCTTCAGGTTGCATTTAAACGGCAAATTCAGGGGCAACCTGAAGGGCGACGAGCAAAAATAGCGGCTAATCATAGCTCAGCGGGAGCCATTTGAGAATGCTGGATTTTTGCAGGCTGCCAGTTGGCTACCGCTTGTTTGAGTAAATCTTCAATACTCAGCGCTTGCCAATCCTCGACGACATCCTGATTCAAAAATGTTAATGCCCGCACAATTTCCGGGCGCGGATCGCCCTCCGGCAGGGCCGGGGCGTGGTTCTGTTTTGAGAGCTTATTACCTTCGGCATTCAGCGCCAGCGGCAGGTGCACGTAGTCTGGTACAGGCCAGCCAAAGTGTTGATACAGCGAAATTTGTCGTACCGTTGGCTCGATAAGATCGGCGCCGCGAACGATTTCGCTGACCCCCTGAAAATGGTCGTCAACCACTACCGCCAGGTTATAGGCGAACAGCCCGTCGCGACGATGGATGATGAAATCTTCCCGCGCCAGCGGTTCGTCGGCGACTAGGGGCCCGCGCAACTGGTCATAAAATTCCAGTACCGGACGGGTCTGGCGCAGGCGCAGCGCGGCGTTTTCGGCGCCAAGGCGCAAATCGCGACAGTGACCGTCGTAGATCCCCCCGACGCTGTGAATGCGCGCGCGGGTGCAGGTGCAGTAGTAGCAAAGATCCCGATCGCGCAGCCAGGCGAGGCGTTCGCGATAAGCATCGTGCCGCTGGGATTGCCACAGTACTTCGCCGTCCCAGTGCAGACCGTAGCGATCGAGCTGTCGCAAAATGGTGTCGGCGGCGCCAGGAACTTCCCGCGGCGGGTCGATATCTTCAATGCGTACGCGCCAGATACCGCCTTTCGCCCGCGCTTGTAGATAGCTGCCAAGGGCGGCGATTAATGAGCCGAAGTGGAGTTCGCCGGAAGGTGAGGGAGCAAAGCGCCCTATATAGTCTGAGTCGGTCATGTTAAACACAAGGGGAATCAGGCGGGAGAAACTCCCGCCAGAGAGTGAGGTAGCTGGGATTAACCCGCCATCTGTTTTTCGCGAATTTCCGCCAGCGTCTTGCAGTCGATGCACAGGTCAGCTGTTGGACGCGCTTCCAGACGGCGAATGCCAATCTCCACGCCACAGGATTCGCAGAAGCCGAAGTCTTCGTCTTCGACTTTTTTCAGTGTTTTCTCAATCTTCTTGATGAGTTTACGTTCGCGGTCGCGGTTACGCAGCTCCAGGCTGAACTCTTCTTCCTGCGCGGCACGGTCGACCGGGTCCGGGAAGTTGGCAGCTTCATCCTGCATATGCGTTACGGTGCGATCCACTTCATCCCTGAGTTGATTACGCCATGCTTCAAGAATGCGCTTGAAGTGCGCCAGCTGGGCTTCGTTCATATACTCTTCGCCCGGCTTCTCTTGGTACGGCTCCACCCCAGCGATGGCGAGAATACTCAGGGACGATGTTTTACGGTTTTGCCCTTCTTGCATGTTGCTTCTCCTTAACACGCACTATCGATCCCCATGTGGGGGAAAAATCAGGCCGCTATAAATAGCAGATGCTTTTCCGGATAGCAATTATCTAAACGTTACACTTGACAACGCTGTGAAGAAAAGCGTATTTGCGCTCGCGAACCGGACACAATTTAGCCTTTTAATTACCGGGGGTTAACGCCACGGCAATCGGCTTATTCAGAGTCATCATTTTGGTAGAAAGTTCCGCTTTCCAGGCGAGAATTTCTACCCCCTTTTCCTGCGCCTCTATCAACAGCTGTGCGTATTTGGCATCAATATGATGCGCGGGTGAGAAACGGTCTATCGCCGAATGCAGCACGGCGAATAAAATCACGGCCCGATGGCCTGCGGCCGCGACGCTCATTAGCTCCCGCAGGTGCTTCTGGCCGCGTGCGGTAACGGCATCGGGAAAATAACCGTACTCTTTTTCCGCCAACGTAACCGATTTCACTTCAATATAGCAGTTACGGCGGCCTTCTGCCTGTAACATAAGGTCGATTCGGCTATTTTCTTCGCCATATTTTACTTCGCTTTTCAGAATGTTATACCCGGCAAGCTCAGGGATATTTCCGGCGAGTACCGCCTCCTTCGCCAGAGTATTGGCCCGCAGCGTGTTGACGCAGATCACCGCGCCCTGTTGGGTTTCAGTTAATTCCCAGGTATGTGCATATTTACGTTTAGGATTATCGGAAGTGGAATACCAGACGGTATCGCCCGGCGCAGCGCAGCCGGTCATGGCGCCGGTATTCGGGCAGTGCAGCGTCAGCTCCTGGCCCTCCGGCGTGACGACATCGGCCAGAAACCGTTTGTAACGTTTAATTAAAGTGGCGGACTGCAAAGGCGGAGTGAACAGCATCAGAGTTCCCTGGTAAATGGATAACGTTCCAGCACGTTGTAGCGGGTGCGACCGCGGAGAAAGCTGGACTCATAAAGCACGAATTCGTTGACCGGCACCTGCCAGCAAAAACCCGGCGGCGGGATCGGCACCGCGTGGCGGGCGTCGCGCAGGAGGGTGATATGCGGATGAAACGGCTGCGGGCTTTGATAGCAGCCGCTTCGCGCCGCCTGAGCGCGTAGCATATTTGCCAGCTGCAGCATGCCGCGCGGCGGCTGGCGGGTACCGAGCCAGACTACGCGAGAGCGCAGCCACTGGCCGGCGTCGTCGAGCGTCAGGGTAAATGGCGGTTGTTGAATGCGTCCGGCCATTGCCGACAGCGCGCGCTGTTTTTCAGCGCTGACGTCGCCGAGAAACGCCAGCGTCAGATGTAGGTTATCGGCGGCGACCGGCCTTCCGGCATCGTCGGAAAAATGGGCGGCGCGCCAGTGAATAATCTGTTTCTGTATCGCTTTCGGCAGTTCAAGAGCGAAAAACAGCCGTTTCGGCTCGGACATGATAGAGACTCGGTAATGAATTACGGGGATGCTACAATGCTTGCCCTCGAATGTTAACCTCCGGAGCCTTTCGTGTCCTCATTGCCGGTTGCCGCAATTCTTCCCGAACTTCTTTCCGCCCTGCAGCAGGCGCCGCAGGTGCTGCTTAACGCCCCTACCGGCGCGGGTAAATCAACCTGGCTGCCGCTACAGATCCTCGCCGACGGCAACATCGACGGCCGGATAATTCTGCTGGAGCCGCGGCGGCTGGCGGCGCGTAACGTCGCCCAGCGCCTGGCGGAGCTGCTGGGAGAAAAACCGGGAGAAACGATAGGCTACCGGATGCGCGCCGAAAGCTGCATAGGGCCAAATACCCGTCTGGAAGTGGTCACTGAAGGGATCTTAACCCGCACTTTGCAGCACGATCCGGAACTTTCCGGCGTGGGGCTGGTGATCCTCGATGAATTTCATGAACGTAGCCTGCAGGCCGATCTGGCGCTGGCGTTGTTGCTGGATGTCCAGCAGGGGCTGCGTGACGATCTCAAGTTATTGATCATGTCGGCGACGTTGGATAACGATCGTCTGCAGCGCCTGTTGCCGGAAGCGCCGGTGGTAGTTTCCGAAGGGCGTGCGTTTCCGGTTGAACGTCGCTT
This sequence comes from Klebsiella sp. 141161, assembly GCF_050600815.1. Taxonomy (NCBI): domain Bacteria; kingdom Pseudomonadati; phylum Pseudomonadota; class Gammaproteobacteria; order Enterobacterales; family Enterobacteriaceae; genus Klebsiella; species Klebsiella sp. 141161. The sequence continues at coordinate 315,230 of NZ_JAQIRN010000006.1, forward strand.
TGCGCCGCTAGCGACCCATCAGCGTTTTGCCGAAGCGGTAGCGATCGCCGCCGCGGATCTGCTGCGTGAGGAGCAGGGCTCGATGCTATTATTCCTGCCGGGCGTTGGCGAAATTCAGCGCGTACAGGAACAATTAAGCGAGCGCGTAGCCAGCGATGTGCTGTTATGCCCGTTGTATGGCGCGCTGCCGCTGAGCGAACAGCGCAAAGCGATTCTCCCGGCGCCTGCCGGAATGCGCAAAGTGGTGCTGGCGACCAATATCGCTGAAACCAGTTTGACGATCGAAGGCATTCGTCTGGTGGTCGACAGCGCTCAGGAACGGGTCGCGCGCTTCGATCCGCGCACCGGCCTGACCCGGCTAATCACCCAGCGGATAAGCCAGGCGTCAATGACCCAGCGCGCCGGTCGCGCCGGGCGTCTGGAGCCGGGGATCTGCCTGCATTTGCTGGCGAAAGAGCAGGCGGAGCGCGCGGCGGCGCAGAGCGATCCGGAAATTCTGCAAAGCGATCTGTCGGGTCTGCTGCTGGAGTTGCTGCAGTGGGGCTGCCGCGATCCGGCCGAGCTTCGCTGGCTGGATCTACCGCCGGCGATAAATCTGGCGGCGGCGCGGCGTCTGTTGACGGCGTTATCGGCGCTGGAGGGCGAACGCCTTTCGGCTCACGGGCGCAAAATGGCGATGCTGGGTAATGACCCGCGTCTGGCGGCCATGTTGACGGCGGCCGATTCCGCGGATGACGCGGCGACGGCGGCGAAACTGGCGGCTATTCTTGAGGAGCCGCCGCGCGGCGGCAGCAGCGATTTAGGCGCCGCGTTTGCCCGCCAGCAGGGCAACTGGCAGCAGCGGGCGCAGCAGTTATTGAAGCGGCTGGCCAGCCGAGGCGGTCAGCCTGATGCTGAGCGGATGGCAGCGTTGCTGGCTCCAGCCTTTGCCGACCGTATCGCCCGTCGACGCGGCCAGGAGGGACGCTATCAGTTGGCTAACGGCATGGGCGCGATGCTGGATGCCGATGATGCGCTCGGCCGTCACGAATGGTTAATTGCGCCGCTGCTGCTGCAGGGCAGTTCGGCGCCCGATGCGCGAATTTTGCTGGCGCTGCCGCTGAACATTGACCAACTCGTCGCGCAGCGCCCTGAGCTGATACAGCGCTCCGATACCGTGGAGTGGGATGAAGCGCAGGGGACGTTAAAAGCCTGGCGGCGTAACTGTATTGGCCAACTGGTGATAAAAACCCAGCCGTTGGCGAAGCCGTCGGAAGCGGAGCTGCATCAGGCAATGCTCAACGGTATTCGCGATAAAGGGCTCAGGGTGTTGAACTGGACGCCGGAGGCTGAACAACTGCGCCTGCGTCTGCACTGCGCCGCGCAGTGGTTGCCGGAAGCAGGCTGGCCAGCCGTTGATGACGCATCGCTGTTGGCTGCGCTGGAGGCATGGCTGTTGCCGCAGATGACCGGCGTGCATTCGCTTCGGGCGCTTAACGCGGTGGACCTGCGGCAGGCGCTGCAAAACTGGCTGCCGTGGACGTTACGCCAGAAGCTGGATAGCGAGCTGCCGACCCATTACACGGTGCCGACCGGTAGTCGTATCGCCATTCGCTATCATGAAGATAACCCGCCGGCGCTGGCGGTACGAATGCAGGAGATGTTTGGCGAGGCGACGACGCCGCGCATTGCCGAAGGGCGGGTTCCCCTGGTGCTGGAATTACTTTCGCCGGCGCAGCGACCATTACAAATTACCCGCGATTTGAGCGCCTTCTGGCAAGGGGCGTACCGCGAGGTGCAAAAAGAGATGAAGGGGCGCTACCCGAAACATGTCTGGCCGGATGACCCGGCGAATACCGCGCCGACCCGGCGGACGAAAAAATATTCCTGAGATGCAGCGCCGGCCGAGGCAGTTCTGAAAATCGGCGGCCTGAGTCACACGGCGCAATATTTATGTTATTAAAAAACATCATATTTTACCGTTTATCGCGTTTTGCGGTTGTAAAATGCTGGTTAAGAATGTCGCGGATTAGTGCTATTCTCTGTGGCCTGGACAATTCGTGCTATGTCCGGAGATATTCTTCAGCTTAAACAGATAATTATATGATTTGTTTAATGAATTATTCTTCGACGATGATATGAAAGACGTCGGCGCGGCAGCGCGGCGGGTGTGAAATTGAGAGATATCTTCTTCCTCCTAAAGGGGGAAGTATTGAGAATCAGGCCTTTACGCCTGAAAGTTGCGGAGAAAAAGCATGGCGGGAGATGACCGCGAGCCTATCGGACGTAAAGGGAGACCTTCACGCCCGGCAAAACAAAAAGTCACCCGTCGCCGGGTCCGGGATGAGGACTACGACGATGATTACGATGACGATTATGAGGATGAACGACCGATGCCGAAGAAAGGAAAGGGCAAAGGCAATAAGCCTCGTCGTAAGCGCAGCTGGCCGTGGCTGCTGGTCAAGCTGGGGATTGTCTTTGCGGTAATTATCGCCGCCTATGGCGTCTACCTCGACCAGAAAATTCGCAGCCGCATTGACGGTAAAGTCTGGGAACTGCCGGCGGCAGTGTATGGCCGGATGGTCAACCTTGAGCCGGATATGCAGATCAGCAAAAACGAGATGGTGCGCCTGCTTAATGCGACCCAGTACCGTCAGGTCAGCGCAATGACGCGTCCTGGCGAATACACCGTACAGGCTAACAGCATCGAGATGATCCGTCGTCCGTTCGATTTCCCGGATAGCAAAGAGGGGCAGGTACGCGCGCGTCTGACCTTTGATGGCGATCATCTGGATACCATCGAGAATATGGATAACAACCGTCAGTTCGGTTTCTTCCGTCTCGATCCGCGCCTGATCACCATGCTGCAGTCGGCGAACGGCGAGCAGCGCCTGTTCGTTAAGCGTAGCGGTTTCCCGGATCTGCTGGTGGATACCCTGCTGGCGACCGAAGACCGCCACTTCTACGAGCATGACGGCATCAGCCTGTACTCAATGGGCCGCGCGGTGCTGGCGAACCTGACGGCGGGGCGTACGGTGCAGGGGGCGAGTACCCTGACCCAGCAACTGGTGAAGAACTTGTTCCTTTCCAGCGAGCGTTCCTACTGGCGTAAAGCCAACGAAGCCTATATGGCGCTGATCGTCGATGCCCGCTACAGCAAGGATCGTATCCTTGAGCTGTATATGAACGAAGTGTATCTCGGCCAGAGCGGCGATAACGAAATCCGCGGTTTCCCACTGGCGAGTCTTTACTACTTTGGCCGCCCGGTGGAAGAGCTGAGCCTTGACCAGCAGGCGCTGCTGGTCGGGATGGTCAAAGGCGCGTCAATCTACAACCCGTGGCGTAACCCGAAACTGGCGCTGGAGCGGCGTAACCTGGTGCTGCGTCTGCTGCAGCAGCAGAATGTTATCGACCAGGAGCTGTACGATATGCTGAGCGCGCGTCCGCTGGGCGTGCAGCCGCGCGGCGGGGTGATTTCTCCGCAGCCGGCGTTCATGCAGATGGTGCGTCAGGAGCTGCAGGCGAAACTGGGCGATAAAGTGAAAGATCTCTCCGGCGTGAAGATCTTTACCACCTTTGACCCGGTGGCTCAGGAGGCGGCGGAAAAAGCGGCCATTGAAGGGATCCCGGTACTGAAGAAACAGCGTAAGCTGCCGGATCTGGAAACCGCCATGGTGGTGGTCGACCGCTTTACCGGTGAAGTCCGGGCGATGGTCGGCGGCGCGGAGCCGCAGTTTGCCGGCTACAACCGCGCGATGCAGGCGCGTCGTTCGATTGGTTCGTTAGCGAAACCGGCCACTTATCTGACCGCGCTGAGCCAGCCGAACCAGTACCGCCTGAATACATGGATTGCCGATGCGCCGGTGACGATCCGCCTGGCTAACGGCCAGACCTGGTCGCCGCAGAACGACGATCGTCGTTTTAGCGGTCAGGTGATGCTGGTGGATGCGCTGACCCGTTCGATGAACGTGCCGACGGTTAACCTCGGGATGTCGCTGGGTCTGCCGGCGATCACCGATACCTGGCAGAAGCTGGGCGTACCGAAAGACCAGCTGAATGCGGTTCCAGCGATGATCCTTGGCGCCCTTAACCTGACGCCAATCGAAGTGGCGCAGGCATTCCAGACCATCGCCAGCGGCGGTAACCGCGCGACGCTGTCGGCGCTGCGTTCCGTGATTGCTGAAGATGGTACGGTGCTGTACCAGAGCTACCCGCAGGCGGAACGCGCCGTTCCGGCGCAGGCGGCCTATATGACCCTGTGGACCATGCAGCAGGTGGTGCAGCGCGGTACCGGCCGTCAGCTTGGCGCCAAGTATCCTGGCCTGCATCTGGCGGGTAAAACCGGGACCACCAACAACAACGTGGATACCTGGTTTGCCGGTATCGATGGCAGCCAGGTGACGATTACCTGGGTTGGCCGCGATAACAACCAGCCAACCAAGCTGTACGGGGCCAGCGGCGCGATGTCGATTTATCAGCGCTATCTGGCTAACCAGACCCCGACGCCGCTGGCGCTGACGCCGCCGGAAGACGTGGTGGATATGGGCGTGGACAGTAATGGTTACTTCCAGTGCAGCGGCGGTATGCGTACCTTGCCGGTATGGACCACCTCGCCGGATGCGCTGTGCCGTCAGGGCGAAGCCCTGCAGCAGCAACAGCAGCAACAACAGGAAGCCAATAACCCGTTCAACCAGTCCGGGCAGCAGCAGCCTGCTAACCAACCGCAGCAGCAACAGCAGCAACCTGCGAAGCAGGAGAAGAGCGATGGCGTGGCCGGCTGGATTAAAGATATGTTTGGCGGCAACTAAAACCGTTTAAGCTGAACGTCTGAACAGCCCCTTAATACGAAAGTATTAAGGGGCTTTTTTATTGTGGGCATCTGCGTAACACCGTGATAACTCCCTAATAACCGTCTGGTTATTTATTAATCCCTTGGCATTTCGTTCCCGGCATAGCGCTTGCCTTAGATTCCGCGTTTCGCCTATTATGTCACCCGTCATAATAATAATTCTCGTTTACGTTATCATTCACTTTCATCAGAGATATACCAATGGCGCGTCTTAAAACTGCTCAGCCAAATCACTCGCTGCGTAAAATCGCAGTCGTAGTAGCCACGGCGGTTAGCGGCATGTCTGTCTATGCACAGGCTGCGGAACAACCGAAAGAAGAAACCCTCGTCGTTACCGCGGCGCCCGCCAGCCAGGAAAGCGCCTGGGGACCGGCTCCGACTATCGCGGCGAAGCGTTCCGCCACGGCGACCAAAACCGATACTCCCATTGAAAAAACGCCGCAGTCTATCTCCGTGGTGACCCGCGAAGAGATGGACATGAAGCAGCCGACAACGGTTAAAGAAGCGCTCTCATACACCCCGAGCGTATTCTCTACCCGCGGTAGCTCGACCACCTATGATGTAGTCACCATTCGTGGATTCACCACATCCAGCACGGTGAACACCAACCAGTATCTGGATGGCATGAAGCTGCAGGGTAACAACTACTCTGAAGTCTCCATGGACCCGTATTTCCTGGAACGCGTGGAAGTGATGCGCGGGCCAACTTCGGTGCTGTACGGCAACAGCAACCCGGGCGGTATCGTCAGCATGGTCAGCAAGCGTCCGACCACCGAACCGCTGAAAGAAGTACAGTTTAAGATGGGCACCGATAACCTGTGGCAAACCGGTTTCGACTTCAGCGACGCCATCGATGATGACGGCGTGTGGTCTTACCGCCTGACCGGATTAGGCCGCAGCCAGGATGCGCAGCAGCAGATGGCGAAATCGACCCGTTACGCCGTCGCTCCGTCTTTCAGCTGGCGTCCGGATGATAAAACCGATTTCACCTTCCTCAGCAACTTCCAGAATGACCCGTATGCCGGCTATTACGGTTGGCTGCCGCGTGAAGGCACCGTGGTGCCGTATTACGATGCCAACGGTAAGGCCCACAAGCTGCCGACCGATTTCAACGAAGGCGAGTCCGATAACAAGATGGCGCGTCGCCAGCAGATGGTTGGCTATAGTTTCTCCCACCAGTTCGATGACACCTTTACCGTGCGTCAGAACCTGCGCTATGCCGACGTGCATACGCTGTATCGTTCGGTCTACGGCAATGGTTACCAGGAGCCGGGAAAAATCAATCGTGCCTACGTGCGTTCCGATGAGCACCTGAATACCTTTACCGTTGATACGCAACTGCAGTCTGATTTCGCCACCGGCGCGGTGAATCACACGCTGCTGACCGGCGTCGACTACTCGCGGATGCGTAACGACGTTGATGCAGATTACGGTACGGCCGATGCCATTAGCATGACCAATCCGCAGTACGGCAATCCAAACGTGAACGTCAACTTCCCGTATGCGGTCCTTAACCGTATGGAGCAGACGGGGCTGTACGCGCAGGATCAGATGGAGTGGGATAAGTGGGTGATGACCTTAGGCGGTCGTTACGATTACGCCACCACGTCTACCTTCACCCGTTCCACCAGCAGCATGGCGGAGAATCACGACCAGCAGTTCAGCTGGCGCGGCGGTATCAACTATCTATTTGATAACGGCATCTCCCCGTACTTCAGCTACAGCGAATCGTTCGAACCGGTATCGGGTTCCAATAGCACCGGCAAGCCGTTCGATCCGTCGCGCGGAAAGCAGTATGAAGCCGGCGTGAAGTATGTGCCGAAAGATATGCCGGTGGTGGTAACCGCGGCGGTCTATCAGCTGACTAAAGATAAGAACCTGACGGCAGACCCGAACGATCCGACCGGACTGTTCAGCGTACAAACCGGTGAAATCCGCTCCCGCGGCTTTGAGCTGGAGGCGAAAGCGGCGGTCAATGCCAATATCAACCTGACCGCGGCGTATAGCTACACCGATGCCGAGTACACCCACGACACCGTCTTCGAAGGCAAGCGCCCGGCGGAAGTGCCGCGTAATATGGCCTCGCTGTGGGCGGATTACACCTTCCACGAAACTGCGCTCAGCGGGTTGACCATTGGCGCGGGCGCGCGTTATATCGGTTCTACAGTCAGCTACTACAAAAATGACACCAGCACCGGTAAGAAAAATGACTCCTTCAATGTGGCCGGTTATGCGCTGATGGATGCGACGGTGAAATACGATCTGGCGCGCTTTGGTCTGCCGGGGTCTTCGGTCGGCGTCAACGTCAACAACCTGTTTGACCGCGAATATGTCTCCAGCTGCTATAGCGAGTACGCATGCTACTGGGGAGCGGAACGTCAGGTTGTTGCTACCGCAACCTTCCGCTTCTAACTACTCACGGGCGCGGTTCGCCGCGCCCAATATCAGGTTGTTGCTATGCAGGAACAGACTCCGCACTCTGAGACGACGTTTGCGTTAAATCGCGTGACCTTTCGCGTGCCTGGCCGCACGCTGCTTCATCCCCTTTCGTTGACCTTCCCGGCAGGAAAAGTCACTGGCCTGATAGGCCATAACGGTTCCGGCAAATCCACGTTACTGAAAATGCTTGGCCGCCATCAGCCGCCTTCCGAAGGCGATGTGCTGCTGGACGGCCAGCCGCTGGACAGCTGGAGCAGCAAGGCGTTTGCCCGCAAAGTGGCCTATCTGCCGCAACAACTGCCGGCGGCGGAAGGGATGACGGTGCGCGAGCTGGTGGCGATTGGCCGCTATCCGTGGCACGGCGCGCTGGGGCGCTTCGGCGTGGCGGATCGCGAAAAAGTAGAAGAGGCGATTGCGCTGGTGGGGCTGAAACCGCTGGCGCATCGGCTGGTGGACAGTCTTTCCGGCGGCGAGCGCCAGCGCGCGTGGATCGCCATGCTGGTGGCGCAGGACAGCCGCTGTTTGCTGCTTGATGAACCGACGTCGGCGCTGGATATCGCCCACCAGGTCGATGTGCTGGCGCTGGTGCATCGTCTCAGCCAGCTGCGCGGCCTGACGGTGATCGCGGTCCTGCACGATATTAATATGGCCGCCCGCTATTGCGATTATCTGGTCGCGCTGCGCGGCGGTGAAATGATCGCCCAGGGGACGCCCGCGGAGCTGATGCGCAGCGAAACGCTGGAGCAAATCTACGGCATCCCGATGGGGATCCTGCCGCACCCGGCGGGCGCAGCGCCGGTAAGTTTTGTCTATTGATGGAAAATTCGAACTTCTTCTCACGCCGGCGCCTGTTGACGGCAATGGCGCTGTCGCCGCTGCTGTGGCAGATGCGCGGCGCGCAGGCGGCGAACGTTGACCCGCAGCGCGTCGTCGCGCTGGAGTGGCTGCCGGCCGAACTGCTGCTGGCGCTCGGCGTTACGCCCTACGGCGTGGCAGACATTCCCAACTATAACCTGTGGGTCAATGAGCCGGCGTTACCCGCCTCGGTGATTGATGTCGGCCTGCGCACTGAACCCAATCTTGAATTACTGACGCAGATGAAACCGTCGTTTATCGTCTGGTCGGCAGGCTATGGCCCGTCGCCGGAAAAGCTGGCGCGTATCGCGCCCGGTCGCGGTTTCACCTTCAGCGACGGCAAACGGCCGCTGGCGATGGCTCAGCGTTCGCTGCTGGAAATGGCCGATCTGCTGGGTAAACAGCAGCAGGCGAAGCGCCATCTGGCGGAGTTCGACGCGTTGATGGAAAGCCTGCGTCCGCGATTTGCCGACCGTGGCGATCGCCCGCTGCTGATGATTTCGCTACTTGATGCCCGACATGTGCTGGTATTCGGCGAGAACTGCCTGTTCCAGGAAGTGCTCGATCGTTTTGGCATCAAAAACGCCTGGCGCGGTGAAGCGGCATTCTGGGGCAGTATCACCGTAGGCATCGATCGGCTGGCGGAATTTAAAGAGGCCGATGTTATCTGTTTCGATCACGGCAACGAACGGGAGATGGCCCAACTGATGGCGACCCCGCTGTGGCAGGCGATGCCTTTCGTGCGCGCGGGGCGTTTCCAGCGTCTTCCAGCGGTGTGGTTCTATGGCGCGACGCTGTCGGCGATGCATTTCGCCCGCGTACTGGCCGATGCGCAGGGGAGGGCGGTATGAAGGCGCGTTTCTCGCCGTTAGCCATTATCCTGTTGGTCGTGTTGCTGGTTGCCGCTTTCGCGCTGAGCATCATCAACCTTCAGGTTGCTTTACCTTACGCGCAGTGGCGTCAGGCGCTGTGGCAGCCGGATAGCGATAATATCGCCCAGATGCTGTTCCATTACAGCTTGCTGCCGAGGCTGGCTGTATCGTTGCTGGTCGGCGCCGGACTGGGGCTCGTTGGCGTACTGTTCCAGCAGGTGCTGCGTAACCCGCTGGCGGAGCCGACCACGCTCGGCGTCGCCACCGGCGCGCAGCTTGGAATGACGGTGACGACGTTATGGGCGATCCCAGGCGTGCTGGCGTCGCAGTTTGCCGCGCTGGCAGGCGCTTGCCTGGTCGGCGCGCTGGTGTTCGGCGTCTCGTGGGGCAAACGTCTGTCGCCGGTGACGCTGATTCTGGCCGGCCTGGTGGTGAGTCTCTATTGCGGCGCGGTCAATCAGCTGATGGTGATTTTCCATCACGACCAACTGCAAAGCATGTTCCTGTGGAGTACCGGTACGCTGACGCAGACCGACTGGAGCGTGGCGCAGCGCCTGTGGCCGCAGCTGCTTGGCGGCGCGATGTTGACGCTGCTGTTGCTACGCCCGTTAACGTTGATGGGGCTGGATGATGGCGTGGCGCGGAATCTCGGGCTGGCGCTCTCTCTGGCGCGCCTTGGCGTCTTGACCCTGGCGATAGTAATAAGCGCGCTGCTGGTCAACGCGGTCGGTATTATCGGCTTTATCGGTCTGTTCGCGCCGCTGCTGGCGAAAATGCTCGGCGCCCGCCGCCTGCTATCGCGGCTGGTGCTGGCGGCGCTACTTGGCGCGTTGATCCTGTGGCTTTCCGACCAAATTATTCTCTGGCTCAGCCGGGTATGGCGGGAGGTGTCGACCGGGTCAGTCACCGCGCTGATTGGCGCGCCTTTATTACTGTGGCTGCTGCCGCGGCTGCGTAGCATCAGCGCGCCGGTGATGAATGGCGGCGATAAGGCGTTGATTGAGCGCCGCAACGTGCAGTGGTTCGCGCTGGGCGGATTGGCGCTGATGCTGTTGGCGGTAACCGCCGCGCTGACCTTTGGCCGCGATGCGCAGGGGTGGCAGTGGGCCAGCGGCGATCTGCTGGAGCAATTAATGCCATGGCGCTGGCCGCGGGTGTTCTCGGCGCTGTTCGCCGGGGTGATGCTGGCCGTCGCGGGTTGCATCATTCAACGCCTGACCGGTAACCCGATGGCCAGCCCGGAAGTGCTGGGTATCAGCTCTGGCGCGGCGTTCGGCGTGGTATTGATGCTGTTCTTTGTGCCGGGCAACGCCTTTATCTGGCTGCTGCCAGCCGGCAGTCTTGGCGCGGCGGCGACGCTGCTGGTTATCCTGGTTGCCGCCGGGCGCGGGGGATTCTCGCCGCACCGGATGTTGCTGGCGGGGATGGCGTTGAGTACCGCCTTCACCATGCTATTGATGATGTTGCAGGCCAGCGGCGATCCGCGAATGGCGCAGATTCTGACGTGGATGTCCGGTTCGACCTATAGCGCGACGCCGGAGATGGTGCTGCGTAGCGGGGTGGTAATGCTGGCGCTATTGGCGCTGGTGCCGCTCTGCCGCCGCTGGCTGACCATCCTGCCGCTCGGCGGCGAGGCGGCGCGAGCGGTGGGAATGGCGTTGACGCCATCGCGTATTGGGTTGCTGCTGCTGGCGGCGAGCCTGACGGCAACGGCGACGCTAACCATTGGGCCGTTAAGTTTCGTTGGTTTAATGGCGCCGCACATTGCGAGGATGATGGGATTCCGCCGGACGATGCCGCATATGGTCATTTCCGGGCTGATTGGCGGGATGCTGCTGGTGTTCGCCGATTGGTGTGGGCGAATGATAATGTTCCCTTACCAAATCCCGGCAGGTTTGTTATCGACGTTTATCGGCGCGCCGTATTTTATCTATTTGTTGAGAAAGCAGAGCCGCTAACGATCCCGATTGTCTCAACATCCCGGTGGCGCTAGCGCCACCGGGGCTACGGCTCTGTGCGATTTGCTAGCCCGGACAAGGCGCAGCGAGCCGCCTCCGGGAAAATCCCTGCGCCACCAGGCATTCAAGTACCTTACAGCTTGGCAAACACCCGACGCGCGGCGTCGATAGTGTTGTTGATATCCTCTTCGCTATGGGCGACGGACATAAAGCCGGCTTCAAACGCCGACGGGGCGAGGTAAACCCCTTCTTCCAGCATCAGGTGGAAGAAACGCTTGAAACGTTCAACATCGCACTTCACCACGTCCTGATAGCAGGTGACGGTTTCGGCATCGGTAAAGAAGATACCGAACATGCCGCCGACATTATTCACCACCAGCGGGATCCCGGTTTCGCGCGCCGCGTTCAGCAGGCCATCCGCCAGTTGATTGGTCAGCTCGGTCAGGGTTTCATGCACGCCCGGCTGCGCCACTTCGCTTAAGCAGGCGAAGCCTGCGGCCATGGCGATAGGGTTGCCTGACAGCGTACCGGCCTGGTATACCGGACCGGTCGGCGCCAGCGCGTCCATGACCTCGCGGCGGCCGCCGAAAGCGCCCACCGGCATACCGCCGCCGATGATTTTACCCAGACAGGTCAGATCCGGCTCCACGCCGTAATAAGACTGGGCGCCGGCCAGCGCGACGCGGAAGCCGGTCATCACTTCGTCAATAATCAGCAACGCGCCGAATTCGTCACACAGCGCGCGCAGGCCTGGCAGGAACTCCGGCTGCGGCGGAATGCAGTTCATATTGCCGGCCACCGGTTCAACGATGATACAGGCGATATCCTGCGGATACTGCTCAAACGCCGCGCGAACCGAAGCAAGATCGTTATAGGTGCAGGTCAGGGTATGCTTCGCGAAATCGGCCGGTACGCCCGGCGAGTTCGGCTGGCCGAGGGTCAGCGCGCCGGAGCCGGCTTTCACCAGCAGGCAGTCGGCATGGCCGTGGTAGCATCCTTCAAACTTGATGATTTTGTCGCGGCCGGTGAAGCCGCGCGCCAGGCGAATGGCGCTCATGGTGGCTTCGGTGCCGGAGTTTACCATGCGCACCATATCCATGGTCGGTACCAGTTCAGTAACCAGTTCCGCCATTTTGACTTCCATTTCGGTTGGCGCGCCGAAGCTTAACCCGCGCTCTGCCGCTTCAATCACCGCGTTACGAATGGCCGGGTGGTTGTGACCCAGCACCATTGGGCCCCAGGAACCGACATAATCGATATAAGCTTTACCATCGACATCGTACAGGTAGGCGCCATCCGCACGTTCAATAAACAGCGGGGTGCCGCCGACGCCAGTAAAGGCGCGGACCGGCGAGTTGACGCCGCCGGGGATAAGTTCGCGGGCGGCGTTATACAGATTTTCAGATTTGCTCATGGCCAGGATCCTGGTTCGTGAATAAAGTTATCGGGCTATTCTAAGTTATTCCATGAAGGTTATGAAAGTTTTGCCCAATTGAAACATTAAGTAGACGAAACAATTTTTTGGCGACGCGCGGCGCGGAGGCGGCTAGAATGCCTCTCTTCTCATTTGTATTACCAATAAATGATAATGGCATGAAAGCAGAAACTCCCTCTTTTGAAGCACATCAGTTTGTTCGCGTACGCCGTAGCGATGCGGTCCGCCGGTTAATTCAACGCGACAAAACGCCGCTGGCGGTATTGTTGATGGCGGCGGTGGTCGGCACGCTGGCCGGGCTGGTGGGCGTGGCGTTTGAAAAGAGCGTGAACTGGGTACAGAACCAGCGAATTGGCGCCCTGGTGCAGGTGGCGGACCACTGGTACCTCGTCTGGCCGCTGGCCTTTATCCTGTCGGCGCTGCTGGCGATGGTCGGTTATTTTCTGGTGCGCCGCTTTGCGCCGGAAGCCGGCGGTTCCGGGATCCCGGAAATCGAAGGCGCGCTGGAAGAGCTGCGCCCGGTACGCTGGTGGCGCGTGCTGCCGGTAAAATTTATCGGCGGTATGGGAACCCTGGGCGCCGGGATGGTGCTGGGGCGCGAAGGGCCGATGGTGCAGCTTGGCGGTAATATTGGGCGCATGGTGGTGGATGTGTTTCGTCTGCGCAGCCCGGAAGCGCGGCACACGCTGTTGGCTACCGGTGCGGCATCGGGCCTCTCCGCGGCCTTCAACGCGCCGCTGGCGGGGATCCTGTTTATCATCGAAGAGATGCGCCCGCAGTTCCGCTACAATCTGATTTCAATTAAAGCCGTGTTTACCGGCGTGATCATGTCGAGCATTGTATTTCGCATTTTTAACGGCGAAGGGGCGATTATCGAAGTCGGCAAGTTAAGCAATGCGCCGGTGAATACCCTGTGGCTGTATCTGGTGCTGGGCATGATTTTCGGCTGTTTCGGGCCATTGTTTAATACCCTGGTGCTGCGGACGCAGGATATGTTCCAGCGCCTCCATGGCGGCAATATCAAAAAATGGGTGTTGATTGGCGGGCTTATCGGCGGGCTGTGCGGCCTGCTGGGTCTGATGCAGCCGACCGCGGTGGGCGGCGGTTTTAACCTTATCCCGATCGCCGCTGCCGGCAACTTCTCGGTTGGGCTGCTGCTGTTCATTTTTATTGCGCGTGTCATCACCACGTTGCTGTGCTTCTCTTCCGGCGCGCCGGGGGGGATTTTCGCTCCGATGCTGGCGCTCGGCACGCTGCTGGGGACGGCATTCGGCATGGCTGCCATCCCGCTGTTTCCGTCCTATCATCTGGATGCCGGTACCTTCGCTATCGCCGGGATGGGGGCGTTGCTGGCGGCTTCGGTACGCGCCCCGCTTACCGGGATTGTGCTGGTGCTGGAGATGACCGATAACTATCAGCTCATTTTGCCAATGATTATTACTTGCCTTGGGGCAACACTATTGGCGCAGTTCCTCGGCGGTAAACCTTTGTATTCGACCATTCTGCAGCGTACTCTGGCGAAACAGAAGGCCGAAGAGGCGGCGAAAGCGCAGCAGGTACCCCGGGAGAATACTTGAACGATTTACCAGGGTATTAGATAATGGCTCAAAAGGTCCGGTTATTCTTTAATCGGCCGGAAGTATTAATGGGAGCAAAAAATGAGTGATGACGTAGCGTTGCCGCTGGAGTTCACCGAAGCCGCAGCGAACAAAGTAAAACATCTGATTGCGGATGAAGACAATCCGAACCTGAAACTGCGCGTGTACATCACCGGCGGCGGTTGCAGCGGTTTCCAGTATGGCTTCACCTTTGACGATCAGGTCAACGAAGGCGATATGACTATCGAGAAACAGGGTGTCGGCCTGGTGGTTGACCCAATGAGCCTGCAGTATCTGGTTGGCGGCGCCGTCGACTATACCGAAGGTCTGGAAGGTTCGCGTTTCATCGTGACCAACCCGAATGCGAAAAGCACCTGCGGCTGCGGCTCCTCGTTCAGCGTTTAAAGGTAGTCACACTAGCTCTTTGCCACAGAGAGCAACGAATACGAAAAACGGTAACCATGAGGTTACCGTTTTGCTTTTATTACCGTCCGTTATCATCCAACGCAAAGGTCGGCAGCTTGAGGTGCCAGCGAATCGCCGCCAGGCGTATTACCAGCGTCACCACCATGCCTAACATCGCCGAGTTTTCCAGCGACAGCTGAAAGGTGTAGTGCGCCGTCGCGTGCACGATACCGCCGACAATGCAGGCGGTGGCATAGATTTCGGTGCGCAGAATCATCGGAATTTCTCGCGCCAGCACGTCGCGGATAATCCCGCCGCCGACGCCGGTGACCACGCCCATGCAAATAGCTACCAGCGGGCCGGTATGGGCAATAAAGGCTTTATTCACGCCGATGCCGACAAACACCGCCAGGCCGACGGCATCTAATACCGGCAGTACCCATTTCGGCATGCGCCGCGGCTGGCGTACCAGCAGAATCGTTAACATACTGGTGACCATCGCCACGACCAGATCGGTAGGGTCCTTAACCCAGAACACCGGGCCATTGGCCAGCGCCATATCGCGGATCGTCCCGCCGCCCACGGCGGTAACCACGCCTAATACCAGCACGCCGAAAGGGTCCATGCGTAATTTTCCCGCCAGCAATACGCCGGAGATAGCAAATACGGCTGTGCCAATAATATCCAGCCAATAGACAAGCATCGTCAGTTCCCGCTATAAGCCTGCTGCCAGGCGGTTATTTTACCTGCTCAAGCGCAGTACAGAGTTGTTTTGCGGCAAGGATAATACGTGGGCCCGCGCGTTCAAACCAGTCGCTATGTAAGGCGATGAGCGAAATTGTGAGCTGATTTTGCCAATAGCGATCCACGGCGGGGATTTTACTGGCGTCGCCGGTGATGACGATAGCCTGCGGATGCCGTGACAGCACCTGTTCGCGGCTGACCTGCGGCCAGGGAACGCGGCTGGCGGCAAAAATATTTTCTCCGCCGCACAGGCTCAATACTTGATTCTGGATCGAGGCGCTGTTGCTGGTGAACAGCGGGTTGGCGCCGAACTGCAAAAATACGCGCTTTTTCGGCACGGTGGCATAGCGGGCTTTTAGCGCCTGGTAATCGTCTTGCATCGCCTGCGCGGCCTGACGGGCTTTTTCCGGCTGCGGGCTCCACGGCGCCAGCATCCGCAGAGCGCTAATGATTTGCTCAATCGAACCCGTTTCGACCCAGATAACCTTGATTCCCAGTGAACTGAGCTGATTGACCTGGCGTTCGGCATTGCCGCCGCGCCACGCCAGCACCAGATCGGGCTTCAGAGCGACAATACGTTCAAGGTTCATTCCCTGCCAGCTGGCGACTTGTTCGATTTTAGCCGCGGCGGGAGGGTAGTCGGAATAACTGCTGACGCCGACCGGCGTAATGCCGGCAGCAAAGGCCAATTCGGTGTTGGCCGGGGAGAGCGTCACCACCCGCGGCGCGGCGAAAAGCCACGCCGGGGCGAGTAACAGCAGGGCGGTTAACGCCTTCTGTAGCGACTTAGCCACGCGCCAGGTTCTGCACCAGATTTTCCACCATCAGGGTGGACTGCTTGGCGGCAACGGCGAGGAACTCGTCGAAGCTGAGATGCGACTGCTGGTCAGCGACGTCAGAGATTGCTCGTACCACCACAAATGGAATACTGAAGTTATGGCAGACGTGGGCGATGGCAGTCGCTTCCATCTCTACGGCAACGGCCTGCGGGAAGTTGTGGCGGATTTTCGCCAGCCCTACCGAGCCGTTGATGAATGCGTCACCGCTGACGATCAGCCCGCGAACGGCGTTGAGATTCAGCGCTTTGATGCAGGTTTCCGCGGCGGCAATCAGTTTGTCATCAGCTTTGAAACCCGCCGGACAGCCCGGCAGTTGGCCGTATTCATAGCCAAACGCGGTGACGTCGGCATCGTGATAACGCGCTTCGTCAGAGACCACGATGTCGCCGACTTTTAGCGTCGGCGCCAGACCGCCCGCGGAACCGGTATTGATAATCACATCCGGCTTGCAGCGCTCCAGCAACAGGGTCGCGCCCATGGCGGCTGCCACTTTACCAATGCCGGATTTCAGCAGAGCAACCTCGGTACCGTGAAGTTGGCCGGTATAGATTTCGCTACCGCCGATAGAGATAGTCTGGCGGTTCTCGATTTTGTCGCGCAGAAGGGTAACTTCTTCTTCCATGGCGCCAATAATGCCAATTTTCATAGATTTACTCGCGATGTGTCAGGATTAGCTGCATAGTCTATCATGCGCTTAAGGGGAAGCGTATTGCTCGCGCGGGAGAGGCTATGGCAAATATTGATTTTCGCAACAAGATTCACTGGCGTCGGCGCTACCGTTCGCCGCAGGGTGTAGAGACGGAACGCGAGATCCTGCGGGTGTTTGAAAGCGATCGCGGGCGCATTATCAATTCACCGGCCATCCGCCGCCTGCAGCAAAAAACCCAGGTCTTTCCACTTGAGCGTAACGCGGCGGTCCGCACCCGGCTCACCCATTCGCTCGAAGTCCAGCAGGTCGGGCGCTACATCGCCAAAGAGGTGCTAAGCCGCCTGAAAGAGCAAAAGCTGCTGGAATGCTACGGTCTGGATGAACTGAGCGGCCCGTTTGAAAGCGTGGTGGAGATGGCCTGCCTGATGCACGATATCGGCAATCCGCCATTTGGACATTTTGGCGAGGCGGCAATTAACGATTGGTTCAGCAAACGGCTGGCGCCGAAAGATGCCGCCAGCCAGCCGTTAAGCCAGGATCGCTGCCAGGTTGACGCGCTTCGTCTGCACGACGGCGAAGGGTTGCTCAACGAACTGCGGCGTAAAGTGCGTCAGGATTTGTGCTGCTTTGAAGGTAATGCGCAGGGGATCCGGCTGGTGCACACGCTGATGCGTATGAATCTGACCTGGACCCAGGTCGGCTGTATCCTCAAATATACGCGACCGGCGTGGTGGCGGGGAGAGACGCCAGCCAGCCATAGCTATTTAATGAAAAAGCCTGGTTATTATTTAGCCGAAGAAGAGTATATCGCGCGGCTGCGTAAAGAATTGGATCTGGCGCCTTACAATCGTTTCCCATTAACGTGGATTATGGAAGCTGCCGATGATATCTCATATTGTGTTGCTGACCTCGAAGATGCGGTGGAAAAAAGGATATTCAGCGTGGAGCAATTGTATCAGCATCTGTATGACGCATGGGGCGTTCATGAAAAAGGATCGCTGTTCGCACAAGTCGTAGAAAACGCGTGGGAGAAATCGCGCGCTAATTCACTCAGCCGCAGCACTGAAGATCAGTTCTTTATGTATTTACGGGTTAATACGCTGAATAAACTGGTGCCTTATGCGGCGCATCGATTTATCGAAAACTTACCGGCCATTTTTAGCGGCGACTTTAATCATGCGCTGTTAGAGGACGATAGTGATTGTAGTCAGCTACTTGAACTTTATAAAAACGTCGCCATAAAACAGGTGTTTAGCCATCCTGATGTTGAACAGCTGGAATTACAGGGCTACCGCGTTATCAGCGGGCTGTTGGATATCTACGAGCCACTGCTGAAATTATCGCTGGAGGAGTTCAGCCAATTGGTGGAACAAGAGCGGGTACGCAGTTTGCCTATTGCTTCGAGATTGTTCCAGAAACTCTCAACCCGACATCGGTTGGCTTATGTGGAGGCGGTAAATAAGCTTTCGCGCGATACCGAAGAATATCCCGTGCTGGAGTATTATTACCGTTGTCGATTGATTCAGGACTATATCAGCGGAATGACGGATTTGTATGCGTGGGATGAATATCGTCGTCTGATGGCGGTGGAATAAGTCTGAGTTTTGTAAAGACGGACAATAAATTTTTACTTTTACCGAAACTTAACTCTGGAACTTCGCGCTATAAAATGACTCTGAGAGTGCGTACACAGCAACTTTTTCGTTATCCGAAATTTGAAATTGAGATTGAAACCTATGAAAAAAACCACGTTAGCAATGAGTGCTCTGGCTCTGAGTTTAGGTCTGGCGTTGTCCCCGCTCTCTGCGAGCGCGGCTGAAACGGCTTCCTCGGCGACCACTGCGCAGCAGATGCCGAGCCTGGCGCCGATGCTGGAAAAAGTGATGCCGTCTGTGGTGAGCATCAACGTTGAAGGCAGCACGACTGTTAACACGCCGCGGATGCCGCGTAACTTCCAGCAGTTCTTCGGTGACAACTCGCCGTTCTGCCAGGACGGTTCGCCATTCCAGAGCTCCCCATTCTGTCAGGGCGGCGGCCAGGGCGCGCCTGGCGATAACGCGCAGCAGCAGAAATTTATGGCGCTCGGTTCCGGGGTCATCATTGATGCGGCCAAAGGCTACGTGGTGACCAACAACCATGTGGTCGATAATGCCACCACGATTAAAGTTCAGTTGAGCGATGGCCGTAAATTCGACGCGAAAGTCGTTGGTAAAGATCCGCGCTCCGACATCGCGCTGATTCAAATTCAGGATCCGAAGAACCTGACGGCGATTAAGCTTGCCGACTCTGACGCGCTGCGCGTCGGCGATTACACCGTGGCTATCGGTAACCCGTTTGGCCTCGGCGAAACCGTGACCTCCGGTATCGTCTCCGCATTGGGCCGTAGCGGCCTGAACGTGGAAAACTATGAAAACTTCATCCAGACCGATGCGGCTATTAACCGCGGTAACTCCGGCGGCGCGCTGGTGAATCTCAACGGTGAGCTGATCGGTATCAACACCGCGATCCTTGCACCGGACGGCGGCAACATCGGTATCGGCTTTGCTATCCCGAGCAACATGGTGAAAAACCTGACCGAGCAGATGGTCAAGTTTGGCCAGGTGAAACGCGGCGAACTGGGGATCATGGGTACCGAGCTGAACTCCGAGCTGGCGAAGGCGATGAAAGTCGATGCCCAGCGCGGCGCGTTCGTAAGCCAGGTGATGCCGGGCTCTGCGGCGGCGAAAGCGGGTATTAAAGCCGGCGACGTGATTACTACCCTGAACGGCAAGCCGATCAGCAGCTTCGCGGCGCTGCGTGCGCAGGTCGGTACGATGCCTATCGGCAGCAAAGTCGAGCTGGGCCTGCTGCGCGACGGCAAGCCGGTCAACGTTACCGTTGAACTCCAGCAGAGCAACCAGAACCAGGTTGACTCCAGCAGTATCTTTAACGGTATTGAAGGCGCGGAAATGAGCAACAAGGGCCAGGATAAAGGCGTGGTGGTGAGCAACGTGAAAGCGGGCACCCCGGCGGCGCAGATTGGTCTGAAGAAAGGCGACATCATTGTCGGCGCTAACCAGCAGCCGGTGAAAAACATCGCCGACCTGCGCAAAATCTTCGACGCGAAACCGTCTGTTCTGGCGCTCAATATTCAGCGTGGTGATACCTCTATCTACCTGCTGATGCAGTAACTGATACTAGCGTGAATGCCCCTTTCCCGGTATGGGAAGGGGGCTTTTTTATTCTACCCGCCGGTTCTGTGATTCCCGCCACAACTCCATACTTCTTTGTCATGCTTTGTGCATATGCACAGTGCGTCCTCTTCGTCACTCTTTTATGCTGATGCCCTGCTCAGGGGAGGGTTACATGGCTGGCTGGCATCTTGATACCAAAATGGCGCAGGATATCGTGGCGCGAACGATGCGCATCATTGATACCAATATTAACGTAATGGATGCCCGCGGGCGCATTATCGGCAGCGGCGATCGCGAGCGTATTGGTGAATTGCACGAAGGCGCGCTGCTGGTGCTATCGCAGGGACGGGTGGTTGATATTGATGATGCGGTTGCTCGCCATCTGCACGGCGTACGTCAGGGGATTAATCTGCCGCTGCGTCTTGAAGGGGAGATCGTCGGCGTAATTGGATTAACCGGCGAGCCCGAATCGCTGCGCAAGTATGGTGAGCTGGTGTGTATGACCGCGGAGATGATGCTCGAACAGTCGCGGCTGATGCATTTGCTGGCGCAGGACAGCCGCCTGCGTGAAGAACTGGTCATGAACCTGATTCAGGCGGAAGAAAATACCCCGGCGCTCAACGAGTGGGCGCAGCGACTGGGCATCGACCTCAATCAGCCGCGGGTGGTGGCGATGATTGAGGTCGATAGCGGCCAGCTTGGCGTCGATAGCGCGATGGCGGAATTGCAGCAGCTGCAGACGGCGCTGACCACGCCGGATCGCAACAACCTGGTGGCGATTGTCTCGCTGACCGAGATGGTGGTATTGAAACCCGCGTTAAATGCCTTTGGCCGCTGGGACGCCGATGACCACTGCAGGCGCGTTGAGCAACTGATTGCCCGTATGAAAGAGAACGGCCAGCTGCAGTTCCGCGTTGCGTTAGGTAATTTCTTTACCGGACCCGGCAGTATCGCACGTTCTTATCGGACCGCACGCACGACGATGATGGTGGGTAAGCAGCGAATGCCGGAGAGCCGCAGCTATTTTTATCAGGATCTGATGCTGCCGGTGCTGCTGGATAGCCTGCGCGGCGGCTGGCAGGCCAATGAGCTGGCGCGCCCGCTGACGCGGCTGAAGGCGATGGATAACAACGGCCTGCTGCGCCGCACCTTGCAGGCATGGTTTCGTCATAACGTGCAGCCGCTGGCCACGTCAAAGGCGCTGTTTATTCATCGTAATACCCTGGAGTATCGGCTCAATCGGATTTCGGAATTGACCGGGTTGGATCTCGGGAGTTTTGACGACCGTCTGCTGTTGTACATTGCATTGCAGCTGGATGAGCAACGCTAAAAACACTCCCGCCTGAGGCGGGAGTGGAAATGACGGACTACAGGCGCTGTAGCCCGCGAGCGGTCACTTGCCAGGTGACGGTATTGGACTGTTGCCAGCTATTGCCATTGAGCGGGTTAATAATAACGGAACGATTTCCCGCTTCGGCATGGAAGACTTCAATGGTATAGCCTTCCTCCAGCATAGCGGTATCAACATAGTCGCCCAGCTGCGACGATCCTTTGAACGACTGACGATACACCACCGAACCGCGCGTATTGTAGACATTGACCGTGGCGTATGTGGTCGTAAAGTGCTTGTTCGGCACCACTGGACTCGCGGTAAAGGTCAGCAGACTGTTACCAATATCCAGCTCCATCGCGGCAAAGCACACGTCATCATCGCCAAGCAGCTGCCAGCTGAAGCAATCGCCATACAGCGCGGTGGCCTCCTGAGTTTCCTCTTCTGTACCAGCGGCTTCCTCATCCGGCACATCATGTGCGAGCGCAAAGGCTTCGAGACCCGTTTTCACCACGCGCCAGCGGTTATGTTGCTTAAGGGGGACGGCGTTTTGGGTTGTGCCATTCGTGGCGCTGGAGCGGAATGCTTCATCATGGAAAATATCGATGATCATCCCTTCCGCGAGAGCGATAGTTTCACTGTTTGCCAGATTGTTAGTTGCGCCGGCATAGCTGCGTTGATAAACGACCGTATCGTTCTCGTCGCTGACCGTAATGCTGGCATAAGTATGGGCGACGTAATACGAGTGCGGCG
This sequence comes from Klebsiella sp. 141161, assembly GCF_050600815.1. Taxonomy (NCBI): domain Bacteria; kingdom Pseudomonadati; phylum Pseudomonadota; class Gammaproteobacteria; order Enterobacterales; family Enterobacteriaceae; genus Klebsiella; species Klebsiella sp. 141161. The sequence continues at coordinate 337,108 of NZ_JAQIRN010000006.1, forward strand.
TACCGGCCCGCGTGGCGACCGTCATCGCGCGCTGTTTATTATCAATAACGATCTGGCAAAACTCGTTATTGCCCCGACCGCGGAGATTGAGCGTCACGCTTTTGCCCGTCAGCTCGCCAGGATCGTCATTAGCCAGGGGCAGGACATCGGCATAGGCTTTCAGCAAGCGGCTGCGTTGGGGTTCTTCAATATGAGGGAGCATCAGCCAGAGGTCGTTTTTACAGACGCACTCTTCCTGCGCTAGCAGCGAGGGCTGGCTCCGGATCGCCTGGGCGTTGTGCTCGAAAATAGCCTGTAAATCATCCGCCGGATTATTATTGAGGATAAAGTTATACAGACCATTATCATCAATGCGTATCAGCTGGTATTTCTCGCGTGCGACCAGCGTTAAATATCCGAGAGAAGCTTTCAGCCGTCCAGGTTCCACGTGAGTAATGTACAGGTGATAGTGAGGACTGAATGGGATAACGACTTTTCCTGTGGCGCAATTGGTACCGGTCATGTTGCGTTCAAATACTTTTTCCCCACTGGCGGAAAGTACGCTTACCGCAGCATACAATGCCCCAGGGTAGTAGCTGTGCGGCGTAGAGCTGGTGACATTAAGAATAAGCTGCTGATTTTCGTAATCGATATCAAGGCGGGCGAAAGGCGCGTCACTAAGCCCTAAAAAGGTTATTCTCACGTTACGTTCGCTGGTATCGTTTTGTGGAATGTAGTTAACGGTAACCGCGTTGGCGCCTTCTTTTACGGTGAGATAGCTGATGTCCGGGCGATATTTTTGTGACCGACCTTTTGGAAGCTCAATCTGATACACGCCAATTGGCATCTCTTTCAGGGTCAGGGCGTCCCCATTAATAACCAGTGAATAATGGTTACCGCAATTATCCTTGATAGTCAGCGTCTGACCGTAAATTTGCTCCGGATGATCGATATTCAGCGTCAGGGTTAGCGTCCCCGTTTTACCTAATATTGCCAGCTCGCTGTTATCCACCAGCCAGAAGAAGGAATCCAGCCCTAACTGCTGGCGCGCGCTATCCCACTCGCTTTGCGGCAGAAAACGATACAGTGGATAGAGCGGTTTTGTCGCCAGTGAAACGATATTTTCCCGGGTGGCGTGCTTCAGCGTTAAACCGCAGAGATCGATAAACGGCGTCACATCATATCCCGCAGAGGTAGCAATGGCGGTTGCCAGCATATCGGCAAGCTGATGATCGGTCGGCTGGAAGCCATCGCTGTTGGCGAGTTGGCGATAATTCTGGTTAAAGACGCGGAAAGCGTTGGCGCCTGCTTTGAATAACATCAGCATCAGGAATAGCAGGCGAGGACGCAAACCCCAACTGGTGACCGGCGTCTTATCGGTAATATAGTTTATCAACTGTGCTTCCTGCACGGCCAGCTGCCCATAGTTGTATAACCAGCCATCGGTATAGAGATGATTATCCTGACTCAGCGTGAGCTGTTGATAAAAGGAGGCGTAAATATTGTTCCACACTTCGCTGACGGACAGCGTGGGATCTTGCATAAATTTACCCTGATAGCCGTGGCCAATTTCATGCAGGATAACCCACTGCGTGGCGACGTTATCCAGCCAGCCTTCGCCCACCGTTGCGGCGGTTTGCGCGCACCAGCTGCTATTATAATAGGCCGCGCCGACGCCATGTTTATCCGCCCGCAGAAAATAGCGGTTAGCAACATCCTGATTCCATTGTGAATCTGGATTATTGCTTAGCCCGGCCCACTCGTTATAGCAGGTGAAAAGGTGATTATAGAAACGGTGTAATGCCGCTAATCCCGCTTTCAGCGCATTATCGCGGTCGGCATAGGGTAGCAGCAGGTTGATAACATCCAAATCAATCAGCGCGAACGATGATTTATTATTCTCCCAGCCAAGGAAAAACGCCTCTTCAGATTGCCCTGATTTCCAGCTGGGGAGCGGTTTCGTCGTCGCGGGTTGCTGGTAAACCACGGAGAACTCGCAGGGGCTGTCGGTAAATAATGTATCGATAAAAGGGACGGAATCGACGGTGGTGCTGATCGTTTTCCAATTGGTGGTCAGGGCGCAGGTTTTCTCCAGCGCGGTATCGTCGCAGAGCAGGCGCAGGGTCGAGATGCCGTTGCTGAGATCGGTTTGTCGAATTTGCAGTACGGTATTGGCGGGTAGAATAAACCCCAGCGCCTGACGATCGTGCTGCCGCCCTTTTTCAAAACCGGCTTTATCCAGCCAGGGGGCCGATGGCAGGGTATAACATTTTTGTTCAATTTCCTGTGTCATAGAGCTATCTCCTTTTAAGCGGAAACTGAACATAAACGAAATGAAATTTTAAGTAATTCATATGGATAGGGTTGTGATGTGAAATGATGTCAGTGAGGGATAACTGAGGTTTGCTGATGGCGAAGATGATCTACGGCTAAGGAAACAGGGGATGGGGCAGGGGAAGAGGGCCAGTCGCTGGCCCTATCAGGCTGATTTATTTACGCGTCAGCTTTTCCAGATCGGCTTCAATTTCGCTGATCTTATTGGTGACCACGCTTTCCAGATGGCGTAAATCGTCAAGGATCTTACGCTTGAGGTCGATTTCTGTGCGGTCGCGCTGGCAGAGCTGGTCCAGCTCGTCGATCACATATCGCAGGTTCGGGCTTATCTCCTGCACCTCTTTGTAGCCCTGACCGACGCCGTCGGCGACCACGGTTTTACGCTGGCGTGGGTATTTAAACTTCACGCTTTTGGCGAAGAATTCGCCTTTATCTTTCTGGAAATAGATCTTCAGGATGTCGTTGTTAGCTTCCTGGCGCAGGCTATAGCGATCGATTTCATCAGGATTGGTAATGCCAAGACTTTTCAGATTATCGTACATAACGGTACCTTTGATATCATCATAACCATTGAATAATTAACGAAAAAATCCATCTTCGCCAGCGTCAGATATAAAAAAAGCGGGATATCTCCCGCTTTTTGTTCTGCTTAGTCGATGGTGCGCAGCAGTTCGTTGATGCCGACCTTACCGCGGGTCTTCGCATCAACCTTTTTCACGATCACCGCACAGTACAGGCTGTATTTGCCATCTTTCGACGGCAGGTTGCCGGAAACGACAACCGAGCCCGCCGGCACGCGGCCGTAATGGACTTCACCGGTTTCGCGGTCGTAGATTTTGGTGCTCTGGCCGATGTACACGCCCATGGAGATTACCGCGCCTTCTTCAACGATAACGCCTTCAACGATTTCAGAACGCGCGCCGATGAAGCAGTTATCTTCGATGATAGTCGGGTTAGCCTGCAGCGGTTCGAGAACCCCGCCGATGCCAACGCCGCCGGACAGGTGAACGTTTTTACCGATCTGCGCACAAGAGCCGACGGTGGCCCAGGTATCAACCATGGTGCCTTCATCAACGTAAGCGCCGATGTTGACGTAGGACGGCATCAGCACGGTATTGCGTGCGATGAACGCGCCCTGGCGGACGGCAGCCGGCGGCACTACGCGGAAGCCTTCTTTCTGGAAGCGCGCTTCGTCGTAGTCGGCGAATTTCATCGGAACTTTATCGAAGTAGCGGCTTTCCGCACCATCGATAACCTGGTTATCGTTAATACGGAAAGAGAGCAGTACCGCTTTCTTCAGCCATTGATGCGTTACCCACTGACCATCGTTCTTCTCAGCGACGCGCAGCGCACCGGAATCCAGCAGGGCAATAACCTGGTTAACCGCTTCGCGGGTTACGGTATCCACATTTGCCGGCGTGATGTCGGCGCGACGCTCAAAGGCGGACTCAATAACGTTCTGTAACTGCTGCATTGTTTCTTTCCATTCACTTAAAAAAAATACGTTACCCTTTATCGTTTGGATTGAGGGCCTCTGTCAACCGTTGTTGCACTTCTTGTTGCAGCTCATTATTAAGGGCACGCCGGTCGGCGGTGGCGATTATAAATAAATCTTCTACTCGCTCACCAATTGTCGTAATTCGGGCTCCGTGAAGCGATATTCCGAGGTCGGCAAACACCTGGCCGACGCGGGCGAGCAGCCCTGGCTGATCGAGCGCAATGAGCTCAAGAAATGATTTTCTGTCGGTATGGGTCGGCAGAAAATTCACTTCAGTGGCGACGGAAAAGTGGCGCAGTTTCGCCGCCTGACGACGCGGGGCCGGCGGCTCCCAGCTGCGTTGGGTTATCGTCTGCTCCAGACCGTGACGAATCGCTTCGTGGCGATCGGCGGAAAGCGGGCTGCCGTCGGGTTCGAGGACGATAAAGGTATCCATCGCCATGCCATCGCGGGTGGTGAAGATCTGCGCATCGTGAACGCTGAGGTTGCGCCGATCCAGCTCGCCGCAGACGGCGGCGAACAGGTAAGGGCGGTCCGGACTCCAGATGAAGATCTCGGTGCCGCCGCGGGTGGCCCGTGAACTCAGCAGGATCATCGGCTTACTGAGATCGTGCTTCAGCAGGTTGCGGGCGTGCCAGGCGAGCTGATTCGGCGTGTGCCGCACAAAGTAGTTCGCCCGGCAGCGGTTCCAGATCTGGTGTAGCGCCTCTTCATTGATATTGTCCATGCGCAACAGCGCCAGCGCCTGCAGCTGATGGTGGCGTACGCGTTCGCGCATATCCGGCGTACTTTGCATACCGCGGCGCAGCTGTTTTTCGGTGGCGAAATAGAGTTCGCGCAGCAGGCTTTGCTTCCAGCTATTCCACAGCGTTTCGTTGGTGGCGCAGATATCGGCGACGGTCAGGCATACCAGATAGCGCAGTCGGTTTTCTGTCTGCACTTCTTCGGCAAACTGTTTAATGACCTCCGGGTCCTGAATATCGCGGCGCTGGGCGGTTACCGACATCAAGAGATGCTGGCGTACCAGCCAGGCGACCAGTTGCGTCTCCCGTGAATTGAGCCCGTGGAGCTCGGCGAATTTCAGCACGTCTTCGGCGCCGAGAATCGAATGGTCGCCGCCGCGGCCTTTAGCGATATCGTGAAACAGGGCGGCGATGAGGATAAGTTCAGGATGGGCCAGCCGCGGCCACAGCTCTACGCACAGCGGATGGCGGCTGCGGGTCTCTTCTTTCGCGAAGCTTTCCAGCTTTAACAAGACGCGTATGGTATGTTCGTCGACGGTATAGGCGTGAAACAGGTCGAACTGCATCTGGCCGACAATATGCGACCACTGCGGCATATAGGCCCACAGCACGCTGTGGCGATGCATCGGCAGCAGACCGCGACTCACCGCGCCCTGATGGCGCAGCATGCTGAGAAAGAGGGTTCGCGCCTCCGGGATATAGCACAGCGGCTGCGTCAGGTGGCGGCGCGCGTGGCGCAGATGACGCAGGGTGGTGGAGTAAATACCGGTGATGCTGCTGTTACGCACCATAATAAAGAACATCCGCAGAATCGCCTGCGGCTCGCGCATAAACAGGGTATCGTCACGCAGGTCTATCAGGGTGCCGCGCAGTTGGAAATCATCATCAATAGGCCGCGGCTTTTCGTTCTCGGTTAGCGCGAGGATCGCCTCGTCAAACAGCTGCAGCAGCATGTTGTTGAGTTCGCTCACCCGGCGCGTAACGCGGAAGAAATCTTTCATCATGTGTTCGATCGGCTGATTACCTTCGCCTTCATAGCCGAGGCGGTGGGCGACATTCAGCTGGCGATCGAAAAGCAGGCGGTTATCGTAGCGATTCACTTCAAGGTGCAAAGCAAAACGGATGCGCCAGAGCTGGTGCAGGCACTCGTTAAGCTCGTTGCGCTCGGCTTCGGTGAGGAAGCCGAAACCGACCATTTCATCAAGCGAGGTAGCGCCGAAGTGGCGGCGGGCCACCCACTGCAGGGTATGTATATCGCGCAGGCCGCCGGGGCTGCTTTTGACGTCAGGCTCCAGGTTGTAACTGGTGCCGTGGTAGCGCTGATGACGGACATTCTGCTCGTCAACCTTGGCGGCGAAGAACTTTTCCGACGGCCAGAAGCCGTCGCTAAAAATATGTTTTTGCAGTTCAAGGAACAGCGCGACGTCGCCGATCAGCAGGCGGGATTCAATTAAATTGGTGGCGACGGTGAGATCCGAAAGTCCTTCCAGCAAACACTCTTCGAGGGTGCGCACGCTGTGACCCACCTCCAGCTTGACGTCCCACAATAGCGTCAGCAGTTCGCCGACCTTTTGCGCCTGGTCGTCCGGCAGCTTTTTGCGGCTGAGGATCAGTAGATCGACGTCGGAGAGCGGATGCAACTCGCCGCGACCATAGCCGCCGACGGCCACCAGCGCCAGGTCGCAGACGGAGTCAAAACCGTAGTCGACCCACAGCCGCTGCAGCAACTGGTCGATAAACTCGGTGCGCGCCGCGATGAGCCGCTCTGCGGCGATGCCGTTATCAAACGCCTCTCCGAGCCAGTGCTGGAAGGTATCGATGTGCGCCTTGATTGCGGCACAGTTCAGATCGCCCTGCGGCCAGCTCACGGGATGTTCCGGCGGGATGGGCAGAAGGGGGGAAGCTGTGTCAGGGAAAGAGTTGCTCATCGCGTCACCATAAGAAAAAGCTATCTAATAAAAAAGCCGGCGGGCGCCGGCTTTTCATTATGCATCGTGCGAGATTATCGCCGGGATGGTGTCATCCTTGCGTAGCGTCAGAATTTCGCAGCCGTTATCGGTTACCACAATAGTATGCTCGTACTGCGCAGACAAGCTACGGTCTTTGGTTTTCACCGTCCAGCCGTCCTTCATGCTGCGGATCTCTTTCTTACCGGCGTTGACCATCGGTTCGATGGTGAAGGTCATACCCGGCTTGAGCACCACGTCGGTTTCCGGCGAGTCATAGTGCAGTACCTGTGGTTCCTCGTGGAAGCCGCGGCCGATACCGTGCCCGCAGTATTCACGTACCACGGAGAAACCTTCCGCTTCGATGAATTTCTGGATCGCCGCGCCGATCGCGCGCAGGTTAATACCCGGTTTGACCATCTTCAGCGCCAGATAGAGGCTTTCCTGAGTGATGCGGCACAGGCGCTCGCCGAGGATAGTCGGTTTGCCGACGATGAACATTTTTGAGGTATCGCCGTGGAACTCATCTTTAATCACGGTCACGTCGATATTGACGATGTCGCCGTCTTTCAGCAGCTTGCCGTCATCCGGGATGCCGTGGCACACCACTTCATTAATAGAGATACAGACCGATTTCGGGAAGCCGTGATAGCCGAGGCAGGCGGAGACCGCTTTCTGCTCATTAACAATGTAGTCGTTGCAGATGCGATCCAGTTCGCCGGTGCTGACGCCCGGTTTGACGTAGGGTTCGATCATTTCCAGCACTTCGGCGGCCAGACGGCCGGCAACGCGCATTTTTTCGATGTCTTCAGATGTCTTGATAGAGATAGCCATGGAATATGTCCAGCAGTGTCGATTTTTTCGACAATAATAGATTAAGTCCTGTCAATGGTAACAGTCCGGGTACGTTGGTGCCAAATTGAGAATCATTAACAGCACGCGACGTCAACAAGAGTTGGTGTCTGGCCAGGTTTTGTGGTATAAAGCGCGCCGGACTTCCGTTCCATCTCAGATACACAAGGATGGGCGTAAGCGACATACTCATATTGTGTAAATAACACACACGTATCGGCACATATTCCGGGGTGCCCTTTGGGGTCGGTAATATGGGATACGTGGAGGCATAACCCCAATTTAATCTATAGAGGTTTTAAACATGGCAACTGTTTCCATGCGCGACATGCTCAAGGCTGGTGTTCACTTTGGTCACCAGACCCGTTACTGGAACCCGAAAATGAAGCCTTTCATCTTCGGCGCGCGTAACAAAGTTCACATCATCAACCTTGAGAAAACTGTACCGATGTTCAACGAAGCTCTGGCTGAGCTGAACAAAATCTCTGCCCGTAAAGGCAAGATCCTGTTCGTTGGTACTAAGCGCGCTGCAAGCGAAGCGGTAAAAGAAGCTGCTAACAGCTGCGACCAGTTCTTCGTGAACCATCGCTGGCTGGGCGGTATGCTGACTAACTGGAAAACCGTTCGTCAGTCCATCAAACGTCTGAAAGACCTGGAAACTCAGTCCCAGGACGGTACTTTCGAGAAGCTGACCAAGAAAGAAGCGCTGATGCGCACTCGTGAGCTGGACAAGCTGGAAAACAGCCTGGGCGGTATCAAAGACATGGGCGGCCTGCCGGACGCACTGTTCGTTATCGACGCTGACCACGAGCACATCGCTATCAAAGAAGCAAACAACCTGGGTATCCCGGTATTTGCTATCGTTGATACCAACTCTGATCCGGACGGCGTAGACTTCGTTATCCCGGGTAACGACGATGCAATCCGCGCAGTTAGCCTGTACCTGGGCGCTGTTGCAGCTACCGTTCGTGAAGGTCGCTCTCAGGACCTGGCTTCTCAGGCGGAAGAAAGCTTCGTAGAAGCTGAATAATAAGGTTTAAGCCCTTATTAGTACCGTGTATGAATAGGGGCCAATTTTAGGCCCCTTTTTTCAATTTATGCTGTTTGGCCGCAGGCCGGGCAGTTTCCACATCTCCCGAGGATTTTAGAATGGCTGAAATTACCGCTTCCCTGGTAAAAGAGCTGCGCGAACGTACTGGCGCAGGCATGATGGATTGCAAAAAAGCACTGACTGAAGCTAATGGCGACATCGAGCTGGCAATCGAAAACATGCGTAAATCCGGCGCGATCAAAGCGGCGAAAAAAGCAGGCAACGTTGCTGCTGACGGCGTGATCAAAACCAAAATCGACGGCAACTACGGTTACATTCTGGAAGTTAACTGCCAGACTGACTTCGTTGCTAAAGATGGTGGTTTCCAGGCATTTGCTGACAAAGTACTGGACGCCGCTGTTGCTGGTAAAATCTCCGACGTTGAAGTTCTGAAAGCGCAGTTCGAAGAAGAACGTGTTGCCCTGGTTGCTAAAATCGGCGAGAACATCAACATCCGTCGTATCGCTATCCTGGAAGGCGACGTTCTGGGCAGCTACCAGCACGGTGCTCGCATCGGCGTTCTGGTTGCCGCTAAAGGCGCTGACGAAGAGCTGGTTAAGCAGCTGGCAATGCACGTTGCTGCAAGCAAGCCGGAATTCGTTAAGCCGGAAGACGTTTCTGCTGAAGTAGTAGAAAAAGAGTACCAGGTTCAGCTGGACATCGCGATGCAGTCCGGTAAGCCGAAAGAAATCGCAGAGAAAATGGTTGAAGGCCGCATGAAGAAATTCACCGGCGAAGTTTCTCTGACTGGTCAGCCTTTCGTTATGGAACCGAGCAAATCTGTTGGTCAGCTGCTGAAAGAGCACAACGCCGACGTTACTGGCTTCATCCGCTTTGAAGTGGGCGAAGGCATCGAGAAAGTTGAGACTGACTTTGCAGCAGAAGTTGCTGCGATGTCCAAGCAGTCTTAATTTTTAAAAAAGGAGCCGCCTGAGGGCGGCTTCTTTTTGCGCCTCTCTTGTAAAATCAGCCAATCGCTTATAGTGACTGCGCTGAACGATGGCATACAATGTCGTCAGAATTAACTCATCTCAATCGTTGACAGTCTCAGGAAAGAAACATGGCTACCAATGCAAAACCCGTCTACAAACGTATTCTGCTGAAGTTAAGTGGCGAAGCTCTGCAGGGTTCAGAAGGCTTCGGTATTGATGCAAGCATACTTGACCGTATGGCTCAGGAAATCAAAGAACTGGTTGAACTGGGTATTCAGGTTGGCGTAGTGATTGGTGGCGGTAACCTGTTCCGTGGTGCTGGTCTGGCGAAAGCGGGTATGAACCGCGTTGTGGGCGACCACATGGGCATGCTGGCAACGGTCATGAACGGCCTGGCAATGCGTGATGCGCTCCATCGCGCCTATGTGAACGCTCGCCTGATGTCCGCAATCCCGCTGAACGGCGTGTGCGACAACTACAGCTGGGCGGAAGCGATTAGCCTGCTGCGTAACAATCGCGTGGTGATCCTCTCCGCGGGTACCGGCAACCCATTCTTTACCACCGACTCCGCAGCCTGCCTGCGCGGTATTGAAATCGAAGCCGACGTGGTTCTGAAAGCGACCAAGGTTGACGGCGTGTTTACCGCTGACCCGGCGAAAGATCCTTCCGCTACCATGTACGATCAGCTGACCTATAGCGAAGTGCTGGATAAAGAGCTGAAAGTGATGGATCTTGCCGCCTTCACCCTGGCGCGCGACCACAAACTGCCAATTCGCGTATTTAACATGAACAAACCAGGCGCGCTGCGTCGCGTGGTCATGGGCGAAAAAGAAGGCACGTTGATTACGGAATAATTCCCGTCGGCGCTAATTCCGGGTAATATTCCGCTTTACTTTAGCGGGGAAGTTGCCCGGTTAATTGAATTAATCAGGACTATACTTAGCTCACTTTCGCAGTGGGCGACCGTGTGGTCTGTCTGAGACAAGTTTTCAAGGATTCGTAACGTGATTAGCGATATCAGAAAAGATGCTGAAGTACGCATGGAAAAATGCGTTGAAGCATTCAAAAACCAAATCAGCAAAATTCGCACGGGCCGTGCTTCTCCAAGCCTGCTGGATGGCATCATCGTGGAATACTACGGCACGCCGACCCCGCTGCGCCAGCTGGCAAGCGTTACGGTGGAAGATTCCCGTACGCTGAAAATCAACGTCTTCGACCGCTCTATGAGCCCGGCCGTTGAAAAAGCGATTATGGCGTCTGACCTGGGTCTGAACCCAAGTTCTGCGGGTAGCGATATCCGCGTTCCGCTGCCGCCGCTGACTGAAGAACGTCGTAAAGATCTGACTAAGATCGTGCGTGGCGAAGCTGAGCAGGCGCGTGTCGCCGTGCGTAACGTTCGCCGTGACGCGAACGACAAAGTTAAAGCTCTGCTCAAAGAGAAAGAGATCAGCGAAGATGACGATCGCCGCTCTCAGGACGACGTGCAGAAAATGACTGACGCCGCCATTAAGAAAGTTGATGCGGCGCTGGCAGAGAAAGAAGCGGAACTGATGCAGTTCTGATTTTCTGCCGCTACGCAGGCCCGGGGAATTCGGGGCTGCGTAAAGTCTGAAACGCCGTACAGAAGACCGTACGCTCAATATTTGGGATTGCGTTAAAATCGCTGGCCTTGTAGCCTTCCTTTTTATACCGAAGGTCATTCGCCGCCGTTTTAGCCCCGAGGATTGATGCGTAAAGGGCTTGCTGGCGGCGTTTTGCTTTTTATCCTGTCACAATTCTTCTGGACGTCTCATGAAGCAATTAACCGTTCTCGGTTCGACCGGTTCAATCGGCTGCAGCACGTTGGACGTGGTGCGTCATAATCCCGAAAGCTTTTCCGTCGCCGCGCTGGTCGCGGGGAAAAATGTCGACCGTATGGTTGAACAATGTCTGGAATTTTCTCCCCGATTCGCGGTGATGGATGATGCGCAAAGCGCTGAGCGTTTACGTACGCTGCTGCGTGAACAGGGCTGCCGCACCGAAGTGCTGAGCGGCAAGCAGGCGGCGGCTGATGTCGCGGCGCTGGATGAGGTCGATCAGGTGATGGCGGCCATCGTTGGCGCGGCCGGCCTGGCGCCGACGCTGGCGGCAATTCGCGCCGGCAAAACGGTACTGCTGGCGAACAAAGAGTCTCTGGTAACCTGCGGCCGCCTGTTTATGGACGCGGTTCAGCAGTATGGCGCTCGACTGTTGCCGGTTGATAGCGAACATAACGCGATTTTTCAGAGTTTGCCGGAAACAATTCAAAACCATCTGGGATACGCTGACCTGACGCAGAACGGCGTCTCGTCGATTCTGCTGACCGGTTCCGGTGGTCCTTTCCGGGAAACGGCGATTTCTGAGCTGGCGGCAATGACGCCGGATCAGGCTTGCCGCCACCCGAACTGGTCAATGGGACGCAAAATTTCCGTTGATTCCGCCACGATGATGAATAAAGGGCTGGAGTACATCGAAGCCCGCTGGCTTTTTAATGCCTCTGCGCAGCAGATGGAAGTCATTATTCATCCGCAATCGGTGATTCACTCCATGGTTCGCTATCAGGACGGTAGCGTATTGGCGCAATTAGGCGAGCCGGATATGCGCACGCCGATCGCCCATACCATGGGCTGGCCGCAGCGTCTGAACTCCGGCGTTAAACCGTTGGACTTCTGTCAATTGAGCAACCTGAGCTTCTCGGCGCCGGATTACGATCGCTATCCGTGCCTCAAGTTGGCGATGGACGCTTTTGATGTCGGCCAGGCGGCGACGACGGCGTTGAATGCCGCTAACGAAGTCTCGGTGGCGGCGTTTCTGAATAGTGAAATCCGCTTTACCGATATTGCGGCAGTGAACCAGGCGGTGCTGGATAATATGGCGCTCAATGAACCGCAAAGCATTGATGAAGTGGTTGCAATTGATGCCGAAGCACGCGTCGCCGCACAGCGACAACTTCGATAACACATGGCGCAGGGGAGTCCCTACAACGCGTTGTGATATTTGTGGGCGCTGGGCTTCAGTGATATAGTCTGCGCCACCCGATCGTTGCATTTTGTTGTGAAAGATTACGGTGGCCGTGGCAAGACACGGCTTTTTTGCGTAAAGCTTTTGGTTGTTCTCTGCGATTGGCTGTAGCTCCGGCGCCGGATAAAAATGCGTATTCAGCGCTGCCCGGCGGCGTGTGTGTTGTGGCTAAGCTAATCCTTATTATGGACTTAAAACGCGTTATGTTGTCTGCTAATCAAACTGTCAGCAAAATGTCGCCTGCACATGGTTGTCGCCATGTCGCCATTATCATGGACGGCAACGGTCGTTGGGCGAAACAACAAGGTAAAATTCGCGCCTTTGGCCATAAAGCTGGAGCGAAATCTGTTCGTCGCGCGGTCTCCTTCGCGGCGAATAATGGTATTGAAGCATTAACGCTTTACGCATTCAGTAGTGAAAACTGGAACCGTCCGGCGCAGGAAGTGAGCGCGCTGATGGAACTGTTTGTCTGGGCGCTGGATAGCGAAGTAAAAAGCCTGCATCGTCACAATGTCCGCCTGCGGATTATCGGCGAGACGACGCGTTTTAATGCCCGGCTGCAGGAGCGCATCCGTAAGGCGGAGGCGCTAACGGCAAACAATACGGGGTTAACGCTGAATATCGCCGCTAATTACGGCGGCCGCTGGGATATTGTCCAGGGCGCGCGTCAACTGGCCGAACAGGTACAAAAAGGGTTGTTAAAACCTGAAGAGATCACGGAAGAGATGCTTAGCCAGCAGGTGTGTATGCATGAACTGGCTCCCGTTGATTTAGTTATTAGGACCGGGGGAGAGCACCGAATAAGTAACTTTTTGATTTGGCAAATTGCCTATGCCGAACTTTACTTTACGGATGTTCTTTGGCCCGATTTTGCTGAACAGGACTTTGAAGGTGCACTCCATGCATTCGTTAGTCGAGAGCGTCGTTTTGGCGGCACAGAAGAGCCGGGTGGCAGTCATGCCTGATGGGGGTCACTTTTGCTGAAGTATCGCCTGATTTCCGCTTTCGTTTTAATTCCCGTCGTTATTGCGGCGCTTTTTCTATTGCCGCCCGCGGGCTTTGCTATCGTCACCCTGGTCGTTTGTATGCTCGCCGCGTGGGAGTGGGGGCAATTAAGCGGTTTTACCTCAACGACGCAGCGCGTGTGGCTCGCGGTGCTTTGCGGCCTGCTGTTGGCGCTGATGCTCTTTATGTTGCCCGAATACCACTATGACGCGCATCAACCGATGGTTGAGGGATCGTTATGGGCCTCGTTTGGCTGGTGGATTGTCGCGCTGGTGCTGGTCCTCTCTTATCCGGCCTCGGCGGCGTTGTGGCGCCATTCAAAAGCGTTGCGTCTGATCTTCGGCTTGCTGACTATCGTCCCGTTTTTTTGGGGCATGCTGGCGCTGCGCGCATGGCATTATGCCGATAACCACTATAGCGGCGCGGTGTGGTTGCTGTACGTCATGATTCTGGTGTGGGGCGCGGATTCCGGCGCCTACATGTTCGGTAAAATGTTCGGCAAGCATAAGCTGGCGCCGAAGGTTTCTCCGGGTAAAACCTGGCAGGGCTTCTTCGGCGGCCTGTTGACGGCAGCCGTTATCTCTTGGGTTTATGGCGTATGGGCTCATCTGGATGTCACCCCAACCGTGTTGCTGATTTGCTCGGTGGTGGCGGCGCTGGCTTCAGTGCTGGGCGATTTGACGGAAAGTATGTTTAAACGTGAAGCCGGCATCAAGGATAGCGGGCATCTGATCCCTGGACATGGCGGTATTTTAGATCGCATTGATAGCCTGACGGCTGCGGTGCCGGTGTTCGCTTGTCTGCTGTTGTTAGTCTTCAGGACGATTTGACGGAAGGTTTTATGCTGAGCGTTCTCTGGAATTTGGCCGCTTTTATTATTGCGCTTGGCGTACTGATCACCGTGCACGAGTTCGGCCATTTCTGGGTGGCTCGTCGATGCGGCGTGCGCGTTGAACGTTTTTCCATTGGTTTTGGTAAAGCGCTGTGGCGCCGCGTGGATAAGCAGGGGACCGAGTTTGTTATCGCGCTGATCCCGCTCGGCGGTTATGTGAAGATGCTCGACGAACGCGTCGAACCGGTGGCGCCGGAAATGCGTCACTACGCTTTCAATAATAAAACCGTTGGTCAGCGCGCGGCCATCATTGCCGCAGGCCCTATCGCCAACTTCATTTTTGCCATCTTTGCCTACTGGCTGGTGTTTATCATCGGCGTCCCTGGCGTGCGTCCGGTTGTTGATGAAATATCGCCCAATTCCATCGCTGCGCAAGCACAAATTGCAAAAGGAATGGAACTTAAAGCGATAGATGGCATCGAAACGCCTGATTGGGATGCAGTACGTATGGCGTTAGTCGCGAAGATTGGCGACCAACAAACAATACTTACCGTCGCCCCTTTCGGGACGAACCAACGTCAGGATAAAATCCTCGACCTGCGGCACTGGGCGTTTGAGCCGGATAAGCAAGATCCGGTGGCCTCGCTGGGCATCAAGCCGCGTAGTGCGCAGATTGATACCGCGCTGGCTGAGGTACAATCTCAGTCGGCCGCGCAGAAAGCAGGTTTGCAAGCGGGAGACAGGATCGTTAAAGTCGATGGTCAACCGTTAACGCAGTGGATGACGTTTGTTAATCTGGTGCGTGACAATCCGGGCAAGGCGCTGGCTCTGGAGGTCGACAGACAAGGTACGCCGCTGTCGTTGACCCTGACTCCGGATACGAAGTCGGTAAAAGGCAAGGCTGAAGGGTTTGCAGGGGTAGTGCCAAAAGTTATCCCGCTGCCTGATGAATACAAGACAGTGCGTCAGTACGGGCCGTTTGCCGCCATCGCCGAAGCCACGGATAAAACCTGGCAACTGATGTCGTTAACGGTCAGGATGCTGGGCAAATTGATAACCGGTGATGTCAAACTGAACAACCTCAGTGGGCCGATCTCTATCGCTCAGGGGGCTGGAATGTCAGCGGAATTTGGGTTGATTTACTATCTGATGTTCCTTGCGCTGATTAGCGTGAACCTCGGAATAATCAACTTGTTCCCGCTACCCGTCCTCGACGGGGGGCATCTGCTGTTTTTAGCGATTGAAAAGCTGAAGGGCGGGCCGGTATCCGAGCGAGTTCAAGACTTTAGTTATCGCATTGGCTCAATACTGCTGGTGCTGTTAATGGGGCTTGCACTTTTCAATGATTTCTCTCGGTTGTAAGAGAGTTTGTTAGGAAGAACGCATAATAACGATGGCGATGAAAAAGTTGCTCATAGCGTCGCTGCTGTTTAGCAGCGCGACTGTATACGGTGCTGAAGGGTTCGTGGTGAAGGACATTCATTTCGAAGGCTTGCAGCGTGTCGCTGTTGGTGCGGCCCTCCTCAGCATGCCAGTGCGTCCTGGCGATACGGTGACCGATGATGATATCAGTAACACCATTCGCGCTCTGTTTGCCACTGGCAACTTTGAGGACGTCCGCGTCCTGCGCGATGGTGATACCCTGCTGGTGCAGGTGAAAGAGCGCCCAACAATTGCGAGCATTACCTTCTCCGGCAACAAGTCGGTGAAGGATGACATGCTCAAGCAAAACCTTGAGGCATCCGGCGTTCGCGTTGGGGAATCTCTCGATCGCACCAAGCTTGCCGATATCGAAAAAGGGCTGGAAGATTTCTACTACAGCGTCGGTAAATATAGCGCCAGCGTAAAAGCTGTCGTGACGCCGCTGCCGCGTAACCGCGTCGACCTGAAACTGGTTTTCCAGGAAGGCGTCTCGGCGAAAATCCAGCAGATTAACATTGTCGGTAACCACGCGTTCACCACTGACGAACTGATCTCTCACTTCCAACTGCGCGATGAAGTACCGTGGTGGAACGTCGTCGGCGATCGTAAATACCAGAAACAGAAACTGGCGGGCGACCTTGAAACCCTGCGCAGCTACTATCTGGATCGCGGTTACGCGCGTTTCAACATCGATTCGACGCAGGTTAGCCTGACGCCGGACAAGAAAGGCATCTATATCACCGTTAACATCACCGAAGGCGAGCAGTACAAGCTCTCCGGCGTGCAGATAACGGGCGATCTGGCGGGCCATTCGGCGGAAATCGAATCGCTGACCAAAATTGAGCCGGGCGAGCTGTATAACGGCACCAAAGTGACCAAAATGGAGAATGATATTAAGAAACTCCTCGGTCGCTATGGCTACGCCTATCCGCGCGTTCAGTCGCAGCCCGAAATCAACGACACGGATAAAACCGTGAAGCTGCATATTAACGTTGATGCCGGCAACCGTTACTACGTGCGTAAAATACGCTTCGAAGGTAACGACACCTCCAAAGATTCCGTACTGCGCCGCGAAATGCGCCAGATGGAAGGGGCGTGGCTGGGCAGCGACCTGGTTGACCAGGGTAAAGACCGTCTTAACCGTTTAGGTTATTTCGAAACCGTCGATACCGACACCCAGCGCGTGCCGGGTAGCCCGGATCAGGTTGATGTCGTTTACAAGGTGAAAGAACGTAACACCGGTAGCCTGAACTTCGGTATCGGTTACGGTACCGAAAGCGGCGTCAGCTTCCAGGCGGGCGTACAGCAGGATAACTGGTTAGGTACGGGTTACTCGGTTGGCATCAACGGGACCAAGAACGACTACCAGACCTACGCTGAACTGTCGGTTACCAACCCGTACTTCACCGTAGACGGCGTGAGCCTCGGCGGTCGCCTCTTCTATAACGACTTCGATGCGAATGACGCGGATCTGTCTGACTATACCAACAAAAGCTATGGTACGGACGTCACCCTCGGCTTCCCGATCAACGAATACAACTCTCTGCGTGCAGGTTTAGGTTATGTTCATAACTCCCTGTCCAACATGCAGCCGCAGGTGGCGATGGATCGTTACCTTGACTCTGTAGGGTCAGACAGCACCGGCAGCTTTACCGCGAATGACTTCACCTTTAACTACGGCTGGACCTATAACAAGCTGGACCGTGGTTATTTCCCAACGGAAGGTTCGCGCGTCAACCTGAACGGTAAAGTGACCATTCCGGGGTCAGACAACGAATACTACAAAGCGACGTTGGATACCGCGACGTACGTGCCGATCGATGACGATCACCAGTGGGTTGTGCTGGGTCGTACCCGCCTGGGTTATGGCGACGGTATCGGCAGCAAAGAGATGCCGTTCTATGAGAACTTCTACGCTGGTGGTTCAAGTACCGTGCGTGGCTTCCAGTCGAACACCATCGGTCCGAAAGCGGTCTATAAATCCGGGGCTTATGCCGGAGATAATAGCGACTACGAAGAATGTTCCAACTCTGACGGTTCATACTGTAAATCAGACGATGCGGTCGGCGGTAACGCCATGGCGGTCGCCAGCCTGGAGCTGATTACCCCGACGCCGTTTATCAGCGATAAATATGCGAACTCGGTACGTACCTCCATTTTCTGGGATATGGGTACCGTGTGGGATACAAACTGGGAAAATACTGCGGCGACTCGAGCAGCAGGCGTGCCTGACTACAGCGATCCGAACAACATTCGTATGTCTGCGGGTATCGCGGTACAGTGGATGTCGCCGTTGGGGCCGTTGGTCTTCTCCTACGCCCAACCGTTTAAAAAGTACGATGGAGACAAAGCCGAGCAGTTCCAGTTTAACATTGGTAAAACCTGGTAATTGTTGGCAACAACGGAATGTAAGTGCAGTATAGCGCTGACTGTAGGCGATAGCGGATGCTATCGCCTGGCCACGCAAATAACGGTACCCCTGGGTACTCATGGGATGGTAAGGAGTCAATTGTGAAAAAGTGGTTATTAGCTGCAGGTCTGGGTTTAGCAATGGTAACTTCCGCTCAGGCGGCAGATAAAATTGCAATGGTTAACATGAACAACCTGTTCCAACAGGTAGCCCAGAAAACTGGCGTTTCCAACACGCTGGAAAATGAGTTCAAAGGCCGCGCTAGCGAACTGCAGCGTTTGGAAGGCGATCTGCAGTCCAAAATGCAGCGTCTGCAGTCTATGAAACCGGGCGCAGATCGTAGCAAGCTGGAAAAAGACGTGATGTCTCAGCGTCAGTCCTTCGCGCAGAAAGCACAGGCTTTTGAGCAGGATCGCGCACGTCGTTCCAACGAAGAACGTGGCAAACTGGTTACCCGTATCCAGACCGCCGTTCAGAGCGTAGCGAAAGATCAGAGCATCGATCTGGTTGTTGACTCTAATGCCGTCGCATACAACAGCAGCGATGTGAAAGACATCACCGCTGATGTACTGAAACAGGTTAAATAAGTAATGCCTTCAATTCGACTGGCTGACTTAGCACAGCAGTTGGATGCAGAGTTACACGGTGATGGCGATATCGTCATCACCGGCGTTGCGTCCATGCAGAGCGCTAAAGCAGGCCAAATTACTTTCATGGTAAATCCTAAATACCGTGAACACCTGGCCGCTTGCCAGGCCTCCGCCGTTGTGATGACGCCGGACGATTTACCCTTTGCCCACGGCGCCGCGCTGGTAGTGCGTAATCCCTACCTGACCTACGCGCGCATGGCTCAAATTTTAGATACCACGCCGCAGCCGGCGAAAGACATCGCGCCAAGCGCGGTGATCGATCCCACGGCGAAGCTGGGTGACAACGTCTCCGTTGGCGCAAATGCCGTTATCGAATCCGGCGTGGTGCTGGGCGATAACGTGGTTATCGGCGCAGGCTGCTTCGTTGGCAAAAATAGCAAAATCGGCGCCGGCTCGCGTTTATGGGCCAACGTTACCGTTTACCATGAGATTGAGATCGGTGAAAATTGCCTGATCCAGTCCAGTACGGTGATCGGCGCGGACGGTTTCGGTTACGCTAACGATCGCGGTAATTGGGTGAAGATCCCGCAGCTTGGTCGCGTTATTATTGGCGATCGCGTGGAGATCGGCGCCTGTACCACCATCGATCGCGGCGCGCTGGACGATACCGTGATCGGCAATGGCGTTATCATTGATAACCAGTGCCAGATTGCGCACAACGTGGTGATTGGCGACAATACCGCCGTCGCTGGCGGCGTGATTATGGCCGGCAGCCTGAAAATTGGCCGTTACTGCATGATTGGCGGCGCCAGCGTGATTAACGGCCATATGGAAATCTGCGATAAAGTCACCGTTACCGGGATGGGGATGGTTATGCGTCCTATCTCTGAACCTGGCGTCTATTCCTCAGGTATTCCGCTACAGCCGAACAAGGCGTGGCGTAAAACTGCGGCGCTGGTGATGAATATTGACGAGATGAGCAAGCGCCTGAAAGCGGTTGAGCGCAAGGTTAATCAACAAGACTAATTCATCATTCGGTCACGTTACATTCCCGGCCTGTTGCATTCGTTAATAAGATTGCCGCAGGCCGTGTTATTATTGCCTTTTAGTATATTTAGACAGGAAGAGTATTTTGACTACTGACACTCATACTCTGCACATTGAAGAGATTCTGGAACTTCTGCCTCACCGTTACCCGTTCCTGCTGGTAGACCGCGTGCTGGATTTTGAAGAAGGTCGTTTTCTGCGCGCAGTAAAAAATGTTTCCGTAAACGAGCCGTTTTTCCAGGGGCATTTCCCTGGTAAGCCGATTTTACCTGGCGTTCTGATTCTGGAAGCGATGGCGCAGGCCACCGGTATTCTGGCATTTAAAAGCGTTGGAAAACTTGAGCCGGGCGAGCTGTATTACTTCGCGGGTATCGATGAAGCGCGTTTCAAACGTCCGGTAGTACCAGGCGATCAGATGATTATGGAAGTCACTTTTGAGAAAACCCGTCGCGGCCTGACCCGTTTCAAAGGCGTTGCGCTGGTTGACGGTAAAGTGGTTTGCGAAGCGACGATGATGTGTGCGCGTAGCCGGGAGGCCTGATACGTGATTGATAAAACCGCCTTTATTCATCCTACCGCCATTGTAGAAGAAGGCGCCGTCATTGGCGCTAACGTTCACATTGGTCCGTTTTGTATTGTGGGCGCCAACGTCGAAATTGGCGAGGGCACCGTACTGAAGTCTCATGTTGTCGTGAATGGCCACACAAAAATTGGTCGCGACAATGAGATCTATCAGTTCGCATCTATCGGTGAAGTCAACCAGGATCTGAAATATGCTGGCGAGCCGACCCGAGTGGAAATTGGCGATCGCAACCGCATTCGCGAAAGCGTCACCATTCATCGCGGTACAGTACAGGGCGGTGGATTAACGAAGGTGGGCAGCGATAACCTGCTGATGATCAACGCCCACGTGGCGCATGATTGTACGCTTGGCGACCGCTGCATTCTGGCCAACAACGCGACGCTGGCCGGTCACGTATCTCTGGATGATTTCGTCATCATTGGCGGCATGACTGCAGTACATCAGTTCTGCATCATCGGCGCGCACGTTATGGTAGGCGGCTGCTCCGGCGTCGCTCAGGACGTTCCGCCGTTCGTGATTGCCCAGGGCAACCACGCCACGCCGTTTGGCGTCAACATCGAAGGTCTGAAACGCCGCGGCTTTAGCCGTGAAGCGATTACCGCGATTCGTAACGCCTATAAACTGCTGTACCGCAGCGGCAAAACGCTGGACGAAGCCAAGCCGGAAATCGCCGAACTGGCGGCTCAGCATCCCGAAGTTCAGCCGTTTGTCGATTTCTTCGCCCGTTCAACTCGCGGCTTGATTCGTTAATGGCCGAACAGCGTCCCCTGACGATTGCCCTGGTCGCCGGAGAAACCTCCGGCGATATTCTTGGCGCCGGTCTCATCCGCGCCCTCAAAGCACGCGTCCCTGATGCGCGCTTTGTCGGCGTGGCGGGGCCGCTGATGCAGGCGGAAGGATGCGAAGCCTGGTACGAAATGGAAGAGCTGGCGGTGATGGGCATTGTTGAAGTGCTTGGTCGTCTGCGCCGCTTACTGCATATTCGTGCCGATTTAACGCGCCGCTTCGGCGAACTGCGTCCCGATGTCTTCGTTGGCATCGACGCCCCTGATTTCAATATTACCCTCGAAGGTAACCTGAAAAAGCAGGGCATCAAAACCATTCATTACGTCAGCCCGTCCGTTTGGGCATGGCGACAAAAACGCGTTTTCAAAATTGGCAGATCCACCGATCTGGTTCTGGCATTCCTGCCTTTCGAAAAAGCGTTTTACGACAGATTTAACGTTCCCTGCCGTTTCATCGGCCACACCATGGCGGATGCCATGCCGCTGGATCCTGACAAGGGCGCGGCACGTGACCGTCTGGGTATCCCGCATGATGTTCACTGCCTGGCGCTGCTGCCCGGTAGCCGCGGCGCGGAGGTCGAAATGCTCAGCGCCGACTTCCTGAAAACCGCGCAGCTTCTGCGTGGTACCTATCCCGATCTGCAGGTTGTGGTGCCGCTGGTCAATGCGAAACGGCGGGAACAGTTTGAACGAATAAAAGCGGAGACGGCGCCGGATATGACGGTGCACATGCTGGACGGTCAGGCGCGCGATGCGATGATCGCCAGTGATGCTGCGCTGCTGGCCTCGGGGACGGCGGCGCTGGAGTGCATGCTGGCGAAATGCCCGATGGTCGTTGGCTACCGTATGAAGCCGTTTACCTTCTGGCTGGCGAAGCGGTTGGTGAAAACCGATTATGTTTCCTTGCCAAATCTGCTGGCCGGGCGCGAGCTGGTGAAAGAGCTGCTGCAGGATGAATGCGAGCCGCAGGCGCTGGCCGCCGCCTTGAAGCCGCTGTTGGCCGACGGCAAAACCAGCCACGATATGCATGATACTTTCCGCGCGCTGCATCAGCAGATCCGCTGCAACGCGGACGAGCAGGCGGCGGACGCAGTACTGGAGTTAGCAAAATGATGGAGTTCGTTTATCCACATACCCATCTGGTCGCCGGTGTCGATGAGGTTGGCCGCGGGCCGCTGGTCGGCGCGGTGGTCACTGCCGCGGTAATCCTGGACCCACGCAAGCCGATCGTAGGCCTCAACGACTCTAAAAAATTAAGCGAAAAGCGCCGCCTGGCGCTGTTCGATGAAATCAAAGACAAAGCGCTGTGCTGGAGCCTGGGTCGCGCCGAGCCGCATGAAATCGACGAGCTGAACATCCTACACGCCACGATGCTGGCGATGCAGCGCGCCGTCGCTGGTCTGAGTATTACCCCTGAGTTCGTGCTTATCGACGGCAACCGCTGTCCACCGCTACCGATGCCGTCGCAGGCGGTAGTGAAAGGTGATAGCCGGGTGGCGGAAATCAGCGCAGCGTCTATTCTGGCTAAAGTCACTCGCGACGCCGAAATGGCTACGCTGGATATTGCATTTCCGCAATACGGTTTTGCCCAGCACAAAGGCTATCCTACCGTTGTACATCTGCAAAAACTGCAGGAACACGGCGCAACAGAGCACCACCGGCGTAGCTTCGGCCCGGTGAAACGCGCGCTGGGCCTGGCGTCCAACTAAGTCACTGGGATTTAAAGATGTCTGAACCACGTTTCGTACACCTGCGGGTGCACAGCGACTATTCCATGATCGATGGGCTGGCGAAAACCGGGCCGCTGGTGAAAAAGGCGGCCGCTCTAGGCATGCCTGCGCTGGCGATCACCGATTTTACCAACCTCTGCGGTCTGGTTAAGTTCTACGGAACGGGCCATGGCGCCGGGATTAAGCCCATTGTCGGCGCTGACTTCCATGTTCAGTGCGATCTGCTTGGCGATGAATTCAGCGAGCTGACGGTTTTAGCGGCCAACAATACCGGCTATCAGAACCTGACTCTGCTCATTTCTCGCGCCTATCAGCGCGGCTATGGCGCGCTCGGACCCTGGATCGATCGCGACTGGCTGGTTGAGCATCAGGAAGGGCTGATTTTGCTATCCGGCGGGCGTAAAGGCGACGTTGGCGTCAGCCTGATCCGCGGAAACATGCCGCTGGTAGAGCAGTGTCTCGCCTTCTATCAACAACATTTCCCGGATCGCTACTATCTGGAGCTGATCCGTACCGGTCGTCAGGACGAAGAAAGCTATCTTCATGCCGCGGTTCAACTGGCGGAGGAGCATGGTTTGCCGGTAGTGGCGACCAACGATGTGCGCTTCCTGGAAACCGGCGACTTCGACGCTCATGAAATTCGCGTCGCCATTCACGATGGCTTCACCCTCGACGATCCGAAGCGTCCGCGCAACTACTCGCCGCAGCAATATATGCGCAGCGAGGAGGAGATGTGCGAGCTATTTGCCGATATTCCGGAAGCGCTGGAAAACACCGTTGAGATCGCCAAACGCTGCAACGTTACCGTGCGCCTTGGCGAATACTTCCTGCCGCAGTTCCCGACCGGCGACATGACCACCGAAGATTTCCTGGTAATGAAGTCGAAAGAGGGGCTGGAAGAGCGTCTCGAATTCCTGTTCCCGGATCCCGAAGAGCGCGCTAAGCGTCGCCCGGAATATGACCAACGTCTGGATGTCGAACTGCAGGTTATCAACCAGATGGGGTTCCCTGGCTACTTCCTGATCGTCATGGAATTTATCCAGTGGTCGAAAGATAACGGCGTGCCGGTAGGGCCGGGACGCGGTTCCGGCGCCGGCTCGCTGGTAGCCTACGCGCTGAAAATTACCGACCTTGACCCGCTGGAGTTCGACCTGCTGTTCGAACGTTTCCTTAACCCGGAACGTGTTTCGATGCCCGACTTCGACGTCGATTTCTGCATGGAGAAACGCGACCAGGTGATTGAGCACGTTGCGGATATGTATGGCCGCGACGCGGTATCGCAGATCATCACCTTCGGTACCATGGCGGCGAAGGCGGTTATTCGCGACGTGGGCCGCGTGCTGGGCCACCCGTATGGCTTTGTTGACCGAATCTCCAAGCTGGTGCCGCCGGATCCTGGCATGACGCTGGCGAAAGCCTTTGAAGCGGAACCGCAACTGCCGGAAATCTACGAAGCGGACGAAGAAGTTAAAGCGCTGATTGATATGGCGCGTAAGCTTGAAGGCGTGACGCGTAACGCCGGTAAGCACGCGGGCGGCGTGGTTATCGCGCCGACCAAAATCACCGATTTCGCGCCGCTGTACTGCGATGAGCAGGGGCTACACCCGGTTACCCAGTTTGATAAGAACGACGTTGAATACGCCGGGCTGGTAAAATTCGACTTCCTCGGCCTGCGTACGCTGACCATCATCAACTGGGCGCTGGAGATGATCAATAAGCGCCGGGCGAAGAACGGCGAAGGGCCGCTGGACATCGCCGCGATTCCGCTGGATGACAAGAAAAGCTTCGACATGCTGCAGCGCTCGGAAACCACCGCGGTCTTCCAGCTTGAATCGCGCGGCATGAAAGATCTGATTAAACGTCTGCAGCCTGACTGCTTCGAAGACATGATCGCACTGGTGGCCCTGTTCCGTCCGGGCCCGCTGCAGTCGGGGATGGTAGATAACTTTATCGACCGTAAGCACGGCCGTGAAGAGATTTCCTACCCGGATGTGCAGTGGCAGCACGAATGTCTGAAACCCGTACTGGAGCCGACTTACGGCATCATCCTGTACCAGGAACAGGTCATGCAGATTGCCCAGGAGCTCTCTGGTTATACCCTCGGCGGCGCGGATATGCTGCGTCGTGCGATGGGTAAGAAAAAGCCGGAAGAGATGGCCAAGCAGCGCGGCACCTTTGAAGAAGGGGCGAAAAAGCGCGGCGTGGACGGCGAACTGGCGATGAAAATCTTTGACCTGGTGGAGAAATTCGCCGGTTATGGATTTAACAAATCCCACTCCGCCGCCTATGCGCTGGTTTCCTACCAGACGCTGTGGCTGAAAGCCCACTATCCGGCCGAGTTTATGGCGGCGGTAATGACCGCCGATATGGACAACACCGAGAAGGTGGTGGGCCTGGTCGATGAATGCTGGCGCATGGGGCTTAAAATCCTGCCGCCGGACATCAACTCCGGTCTGTATCATTTCCACGTCAACGACGACGGGGAAATCGTGTATGGTATCGGCGCCATTAAGGGCGTCGGCGAAGGCCCGATTGAAGCCATCATCGAAGCGCGTAACAATGGCGGCTACTTCCGCGAGCTGTTTGACCTGTGCGCCCGTACCGATATCAAAAAGCTCAATCGCCGGGTACTGGAAAAACTGATTATGTCCGGGGCGTTCGACCGCCTCGGCCCACATCGCGCGGCGCTGATGAACTCGCTGAACGATGCGCTGAAAGCCGCCGATCAGCACGCCAAAGCCGAAGCGATTGGTCAGGCGGATATGTTCGGCGTGCTGGCGGAAGAGCCGGAGCAAATCGAGCAATCCTACGCCAGCTGCCAGCCGTGGCCGGAGCAGGTGGTGCTGGATGGTGAAAGGGAAACGCTGGGGCTGTACCTGACCGGCCACCCGATTAACCAATACCTGAAAGAGATCGAACGCTACGTTGGGGGCGTGAGACTCAAAGACATGCACCCGACCGATCGTGGTAAAGTGACCACGGCGGCGGGTCTGGTTATTGCTGCGCGGGTAATGGTCACCAAGCGCGGCAATCGTATCGGCATCTGTACGTTGGATGACCGTTCCGGGCGTCTGGAGGTGATGTTATTCACCGACGCTCTGGATAAATACCAGCAGTTGCTGGAAAAAGACCGCATACTTATCGTCAGCGGACAGGTCAGCTTTGATGACTTCAGCGGGGGCCTTAAAATGACCGCCCGTGAAGTCATGGATATTGACGAAGCCCGGGAAAAATATGCTCGCGGGCTTGCTATCTCGCTGACGGACAGGCAAATTGATGACCAGCTTTTAAACCGACTCCGTCAGTCTCTGGAACCCCACCGTTCGGGAACCATTCCAGTACACCTCTATTATCAGAGGGCGGATGCGCGCGCGCGGTTGCGTTTTGGCGCAACATGGCGCGTCTCTCCGAGCGATCGTTTACTTAACGATCTGCGTGGCCTTATCGGCTCGGAGCAGGTGGAACTGGAGTTTGACTAATACAGGAATACTATGAGTCTGAATTTCCTAGATTTTGAACAGCCTATCGCAGAGCTGGAAGCGAAAATCGATTCCCTGACTGCAGTAAGCCGTCAGGATGAGAAACTGGATATTAACATCGATGAAGAAGTGCATCGTCTGCGCGAAAAAAGCGTAGAGCTGACGCGCAAAATCTTCGCCGATCTTGGCGCATGGCAGGTAGCCCAACTGGCGCGCCATCCACGTCGTCCCTATACCCTGGATTATGTCCGCCTGGCTTTCGACGAATTTGACGAGCTGGCAGGCGATCGCGCCTACGCTGACGATAAAGCTATCGTTGGCGGTATTGCGCGCCTTGATGGTCGCCCGGTGATGATCATCGGTCATCAGAAAGGCCGTGAAACCAAAGAGAAGATCCGTCGTAACTTTGGTATGCCGGCGCCGGAAGGCTACCGCAAAGCGCTGCGCCTGATGGAAATGGCTGAGCGTTTCAAAATGCCGATCATTACCTTCATCGACACCCCTGGCGCCTATCCGGGCGTTGGCGCGGAAGAGCGCGGCCAGTCGGAAGCGATTGCCCGCAACCTGCGTGAAATGTCGCGTCTGAGCGTGCCGGTTATCTGCACCGTGATTGGCGAAGGCGGCTCTGGCGGCGCGCTGGCGATTGGCGTAGGTGATAAGGTCAACATGCTGCAATACAGCACCTATTCGGTTATCTCGCCGGAAGGCTGCGCATCTATTCTGTGGAAAAGCGCGGATAAAGCGCCGCTGGCCGCGGAAGCGATGGGTATCGTTGCCCCGCGTCTCAAAGAGCTGAAGCTGATTGATTCCATCATTCCAGAACCGCTGGGCGGCGCCCACCGTAACCCGGAAGCGATGGCGGCGAGCCTGAAGGCACAGCTGTTGGCCGACCTGGCTGACCTGGATACCCTCAGCGAAGAAGAGCTGCGTAACCGCCGCTATCAGCGTCTGATGAGCTACGGCTACGCCTGATTATTCAGCACATTATTTTCTCTAAGGGGCCGGATTTCCGGCCCCTTTTTTTATCATTTTTCTACTGAGGCAAGATGATGCGCCAATGAGGTGATGTGATTAGCCGATGATGTCCTTCTCCCGTGACACTGCGCTAACTGCCGGGGACAACGCCTGGGCAGACCGTTCACAAGGAAAAGGAGAATAATATTATGGCAATTCATAAAACTGTCGCCTTGAGCGCCGTGGCCGCAGGGATCATGTTAAGTCTGAGCGCCGCACAGGCTGCGCCGCTGCTCAGCGCCACTGAAGCCACCACCATGACAGCCAGCGAGCTGGCGGCGAAAGAAAAAGCATTAACCGATTTTCCTCTAATGGACGCGGTGAAGTCTTCTATTCGTACCCTCGATAACGCTTCAGTCGAAAAGATTGAGCCCGGTCGGGCGGCTAACCCGGAGAACGTTAAACGCGTTGAAGGCATGCTCAGCGAGCAGGATTGGGATTATCTGTTCCCGATGCGCGCGCCGGAATATACCTACAGCAACTTCCTGAAGGCGATTGGTAAATTCCCGGCGGTCTGCGGCACCTACACCGACGGTCGTGATAGCGACGCAATCTGCCGTAAATCGCTGGCTACCATGTTTGCCCACTTCGCCCAGGAAACCGGCGGTCACGAGAGCTGGCGCGATATTCCGGAATGGCGCCAGGCGCTGGTCTATCTGCGCGAAGTTGGCTGGACCGAAGGACAAAAAGGCGGCTATAACGGCGAATGTAACCCGGATGTCTGGCAGGGACAGACCTGGCCTTGCGGTAAAGATGCCGATGGCGATTTCCTCAGCTATTTTGGCCGCGGCGCTAAACAGCTTTCCTATAACTACAACTACGGACCGTTCTCCGAGGCGATGTATGGCGACGTCCGTCCGCTGTTGGATAAACCACAGCTGGTGGCGGACTCATGGATGAACCTCGCCAGCGCGGTCTTCTTCTTTGTTTACCCGCAGCCGCCAAAACCCTCCATGCTGCACGTTATCGACGGCACCTGGCAGCCAAACGATCGTGATAAGAGCAATGGCCTGGTGCCGGGGTTTGGCGTGAGCATCCAGATCATCAACGGCGGCGTCGAATGCGGTGGCTCCACGGAAAATGCCCAGTCGCTTAACCGTATTGCCTATTACAAAGAGTTCGCCAACTACCTCAAAGTGCCTATTGCTGATGATGAAGTGCTGGGCTGTAAGAACATGAAGCAGTTTGATGAAGGCGGTGCCGGCGCGCTGCCAATCTACTGGGAACAGGATTGGGGATGGGATCCGAACAGCGCAGACGGCAAAACCAATGCCTGCCAGCTGGTGAGTTATCAGACGCCGTACAGCGCGTTCAAAGAGGGGGATTACAGCAAATGCGTGCAGCACTACTTCAACGTAACCGTGGTTGATGATGCGGGTAGCGATGGCGCGTCTGATAAGACGGATGACGTTACGCCTGCCCCACAGGTAAACGTGGCGCCGGTGGCGCGTATTGCCGGCCCGGTGGGCGCTGTTGAAGCCGGTAGCCTGGTGTCGCTGAGTGCGGAAGGCTCTACCGATGCTAACGGCGATAAGCTGAGCTATAGCTGGATGTCGCAGGATGGGCAGACGTTAAGCGGCGCGGATAAAGCGGTTATCAATTTCAGCGCGCCGCAGAGCGACAAAGATGCTCAGTATGTGGTTAGCCTGACCGTCAGCGATGGTAGTCTGTCCAGTACCGCAACCTACACTCTCAATGTGAAGGCGAAAACGTCGGCAGAGGAAGCGAAGGATGAGCCGGCAGGCGATAGCGGCGTCATCAGCTATCCAGCGTGGAGCGCCAGCCAGAGCTGGAAGCCGGGTGACATCGTCAATAACCACGGCGCGCTTTTCCAGTGCAAGCCCTTCCCGGAAGGAGCCTGGTGCAACGTGGCGCCAACTTACTACGAACCGGGCGCAGGTCTGGCCTGGGGGGATGCGTGGAAGGCGCTGTAATCATCGCTTTGCTATGATTCAGGACTAAGATAAATCCGCCAGTGCTAAGCACTGGCGCGATTGATATTATGCTTACCTTAGGTAAATCCAGGAGGAAAGCGTGAATATCATCGCCATCATGGGGCCCCACGGCGTCTACCATAAAGACGAACCGATCAAAGAGCTGGAAGCCGCTCTGCAGAAGCAAGGATTCCAGACCATCTGGCCGCAAAACAGCGCCGACCTGCTGCAGTTTATCGAACACAACCCGCGTATCTGCGGCGTTATCTTTGACTGGGACGAGTACAGCGTTGATTTATGCAGCGATATCAATCGACTGAACGAATACCTGCCGCTGTATGCTTTTATCAATACGCACTCGACGATGGACGTCAGTAGCCAGGACCTGCGCATGGCGCTATGGTTCTTCGAATATGCGCTGGGTCTGGCGGAAGATATCGCTACCCGCATTCGCCAGTATACCAATGAATATCTGGACAACATCACGCCGCCATTTACCAAAGCGTTATTTAACTATGTGCAGGAGGGGAAATATACCTTTTGTACCCCCGGACACATGGCGGGAACCGCCTACCAGAAAAGCCCGGTCGGCTGCCTGTTTTATGATTTTTTCGGCGGTAATACGCTGAAGGCCGATGTTTCTATCTCCGTTACCGAACTGGGGTCGCTGTTGGACCATACCGGCCCGCATCTGGAAGCGGAAGAGTATATTGCCCGCGCCTTTGGCGCCGAGCAGAGCTACATGGTGACCAACGGTACCTCGACTTCAAATAAAATTGTCGGCATGTATTCGGCGCCCGCTGGCAGTACGTTGCTTATCGATCGTAACTGCCATAAATCGCTGGCGCATCTGCTGATGATGAGCGATATCGTACCGCTATGGCTAAAACCGACCCGTAACGCGCTGGGGATCCTCGGCGGCATCCCGAAACGGGAATTTACCCGCGACAGCGTCCAGCACAAAGTCGAGACAACTCGCGGCGCGCAGTGGCCGGTGCATGCGGTGATCACCAACTCCACCTATGATGGGCTGTTGTATAACACCACCTGGATTAAACAAACCCTTGACGTGCCGTCGATCCACTTCGATTCCGCCTGGGTGCCTTATACCCACTTCCACCCGATTTATCAGGGGAAAAGCGGTATGAGCGGCGACCGCGTACCGGGGAAAGTGATCTTCGAAACCCAGTCGACGCATAAAATGCTGGCGGCGTTGTCACAGGCTTCGCTTATCCATATTAAAGGCAGCTACGATGAAGATACCTTCAATGAAGCCTTTATGATGCATACCTCTACCTCGCCAAGCTATCCGATCGTCGCCTCGATAGAGACCGCGGCGGCGATGCTGCGCGGTAACTCCGGAAAACGCCTGATTCAGCGCTCCATCGAACGCGCGCTACATTTCCGTAAGGAGGTTCAGCGCCTGCGTGAGGAGGCTGACGGCTGGTTCTTCGATATCTGGCAGCCGGAAGAGGTCGAAGAAGCGCAATGCTGGCCTGTTTCCCCTGGAGAAACGTGGCATGGATTCCAGGACGCCGATGCCGACCATATGTTCCTCGATCCGGTCAAAGTCACGATTCTCACGCCGGGTATGGACGAGCAGGGCAATATGGCGGAAGAGGGGATACCGGCGGCGCTGGTGGCGAAATTCCTCGACGAGCGCGGCGTGGTGGTGGAGAAAACCGGGCCGTACAATCTGCTGTTCTTGTTCAGTATCGGTATTGATAAAACTCGAGCGATGGGCCTGCTGCGCGGTCTGACCGAGTTTAAACGCGCCTACGATCTTAACCTGAGGGTGAAAAACATGTTGCCGGATCTCTACGCTGAGGATCCGGACTTCTACCGCAATATGCGCATCCAGGATCTGGCGCAGGGGATCCACCGCCTGATCCGTCAGCACCAGCTCTCACAGCTGATGCTGCGGGCGTTCGACGTGTTGCCGGAGATGAAAATGACCCCGCATCAGGCCTGGCAGCGACAGATTAAGGGCGAAGTAGAAACCATCGAACTGGAGAAACTGGTGGGGCGTATTTCGGCAAATATGATCCTGCCGTATCCGCCTGGCGTGCCGTTGCTGATGCCGGGAGAGATGATCACCGAAGAGAGCCGCGCGGTGCTCGATTTCCTGTTGATGCTCTGTTCGATCGGCCGCCACTACCCAGGTTTTGAAACCGATATCCACGGGGCCAAACGTGATGAAGATGGCGTCTACCGTGTACGAGTCTTAAAAAATAATTAGGGGCTTGCGCGGCGGCGGGCGGCGCGAGTAACGTGTTGGGCTTCAACAGGAGGAGAACAACCATGCTGGGTTTAAAACGGGTTCACCATATTGCCATCATCGCGACAGACTACGCGAAGAGCAAAGCGTTCTATTGCGACATCCTCGGGTTTACGCTGCAAAGCGAGTTCTACCGCGCCGAGCGTGATTCGTGGAAGGGCGACCTGGCGCTGAACGGCGAGTATGTCATCGAGCTGTTTTCGTTCCCGTTCCCTCCTGCGCGTCCAAGCCGCCCGGAAGCCTGTGGTCTGCGCCACCTGGCGTTTAGCGTCGACGATATTGATGCCGCGGTTGCGCATTTGCAGGCGCACGGCGTCGCCTGTGAAGCTATCCGCATCGATCCGTTTACCGATAAGCGTTTTACCTTTTTCAACGATCCCGACGGCCTGCCGCTGGAGATTTACCAACAGTAGTACTTGCCAGAACCAGCCCTGGCGCGTAACGTGCCGGGCTATCTCTTCTTAGCTGCATACGCACGATCATGACGCCGGATATTGCCTCATCGCTTCGACCACATCGTCAGTTTCTGCTGGCCTTCAGCGGCGGCCTGGACTCAACCGTCCTGCTGCACCGGCTGGTACGCTGGCGCCAGCGCGAGCCAGCGGTTCAACTGCGCGCGATTCACATTCACCATGGCCTGAGCGCCAACGCAGACCACTGGGTTGAGCATTGCGAACAGATTTGCCAGCAATGGCAGGTACCGTTACAGGTGGTGCGCGTGACGCTGGCGGATGAGGGGTTGGGGATCGAAGCGCATGCTCGCCAGGCGCGCTATCAAGCCTTCCGTGAAGCGCTTTTGCCAGGTGAAGCGTTATTGACGGCACAACATCTCGACGACCAATGCGAGACTTTCCTGCTGGCGCTCAAACGCGGTAGCGGCCCGACCGGCTTATCGGCGATGGCGGCCTGTAGCGAGTTCGCTGGTGGCAAATTGCTGCGTCCGCTGCTCAATGAGAGCCGTGAATCCCTGCATCAGTGGGCGCTGACTTATCAACTGCGGTGGATTGAAGACGAAAGTAATCAGGACGATGCCTACGATCGTAACTTTCTGCGCCTGCGGGTGGTACCGCTACTGAGCGAGCGCTGGCCGCATTTTGCCGAGGCCGTTGCCCGCAGCGCCAGCTTATGTGGCGAACAGGAACAGTTGCTCGATGAAATGCTGTCGGCGGAGCTCGCCGCGCTGGTCGATGAGCGCGGTTCGCTGGCGATAGAACCGCTAAGCGCGATGAGCGCGGCGCGTCGTGCGGCGCTGCTGCGCCGCTGGCTGGCCTCCCAACAGGCGCCGATGCCGTCGCGCGAAATGCCGGAGCGCATCTGGCAGGAAGTGGCGCTGGCGCGTGAAGACGCCGCGCCTTGCCTGCGGTTAGGCGGTTTTGCCGTCCGGCGCTACCAGCAGCGCCTGTATTGGGTAAAGCATCTGCCTGGCCTGACCGAGCGTGAGTTGCCATGGGAGGACCCCACTACATCGCTAATATTGCCGGAAACGCTGGGAGAACTGGCGTTGCAGTCCGGCGGGCCGTTACGCATGCCGCGCGCGGATGAGCCGGTATCGATACGTTTTCGCGCCAGCGGTAATCTGCACATCGTCGGGCGTCCGGGCGGGCGTAAGCTTAAGAAAATCTGGCAGGAAATGGCGGTCGCCCCCTGGCGTCGGGATACTACGCCGCTGCTATTTTATGGCGAAACGTTGATTGCGGCGGCCGATGGACTGTTTGTCACCAGAGAGGGGCAAGTGCAGGAAGGCGAGGGGTTACAGCTGGTATGGCGGAAAACGGGCGGCTAAGCCGCCCGATGGGCTTCAGGATTCGCTGACCACTACGGTGCCAATTTCCGGGTGGCTGAAACTGGCGATTTTATCCAGGCGTAGCTCGCGGACGTTACCGGCAAGTTCTACCACCAGATACTCGACATTTTTACGCGAGATAAGATCGTTCGCTTTGGCCTGCAGCTGTTCACCATCTTTCAGGGCCAGCGCCAGCACCAGGTGATGCTGGCAGGCAAGCTCGAGGTTGTCATAATCATCGCAGTTAATGGGTTGATAAGTATCATTCATTGACATAATCGCTCACCAATAAGTTTGCCGCCGCATAAGCGGCCTTTTCCCTGACTGACTCCGAAAGGGCCTGATCCGCCGCAACCTCATTTAATACTTTCAACGCGCAGCCCAGCGCATCCGGGATATACCCTAAGTCTCCGCTGGCTATTTCCGCATACCGCTTGCGTATTAACTCACAATATTGATCCACATGCCCTCCTGTCAGCGTTCTGACTTAACCGTGGGATGCAAGTTTAAGCCTACGAAGATAAACTCTGTTTAGCAAGGTGACTATACCATAGTCATCTAAGCAATATCAGCAGGATGAAAGGAGTACCTGCGATTGCCGACAGCCTTTTGTCGCCAGTTTCGCTACAATGTACGCCATTTTTTTCAGGAGTTTATTCATGGCGCTGAAAGCGACGATTTATAAAGCTGTGGTGAATGTTGCCGATTTGGATCGCAACCAGTTTCTGGATGCTAACCTGACGCTGGCGCAACATCCCTCAGAAACCCAGGAGCGTATGATGCTGCGCCTGCTGGCGTGGATAAAATATGCCAACGAGCGCTTGCAGTTCACCCGCGGGTTGTCCTCGGATGATGAACCGGAGCTGTGGCAATTAAACGACCATTTGGGCGTCGATCTGTGGATTGAGCTGGGGTTACCGGACGAGAAACGCCTCAAGAAAGCCTGCTCGCGGGCGCAGGAGGTGGCGCTGTTTGCCTATAATAGCCGAGCGGCTGAAATCTGGTGGCAGCAGAATCAGAACAAGCTTGCGGCGTATCCGAAGCTGACCATCTGGTATCTTGATGATGCGCAACTGGCGCAGCTGAGCGCTTTTGCCGATCGCACCATGACGCTGCAGGCAACCCTGCAGGACGGGGGTATCTGGTTATCTGACGATCGGAATAATCTGGAAATTCATTTAACGGCCTGGCAGCAGCCGGCATGATAACGATTAGCCGCAGCGTTTCCATCCCGGATGAGGAGATCTCGCTTACCGGGGTCCGCGCACAGGGGGCGGGCGGTCAGCATGTGAATAAGGCCTCGACGGCGATTCACTTACGTTTTGATATTAAAGCATCGAGCCTGCCTGAGTTTTATAAAGAACGCCTGCTCGCCGCCAGTCACCACTTAATTTCTGCTGACGGTGTGGTTATCATTAAGGCTCAGGAATATCGCAGCCAGGAGATGAATCGCGAAGCGGCGATCTCGCGACTGGTTACGCTGATAAAAGAATTAACCGCAGTGCAAAAAAGCCGCCGGGAGACGCGACCGACTCGGGCGTCAAAAGAGCGACGACTTGCCTCCAAGGCGCAAAAGTCCTCAGTCAAAGCGCTGCGTGGGAAAGTTCGCCATTAAGAGGCGTGGCGGACGGGTGGAATGGATTATAAGGAATTCACAGTGAAGAAAATTGTATTTTCGCTCGCAGCGGCCTGTTCGCTCTTTGCGCTGTTTGGCTGCAATCATCGCGCTGAGGTGGAGACGGTTCAGCCGGCGGCGATGGAAGAGCTGAAACCGATGCAGCAAAGCTGGCGCGGTATTTTGCCTTGCGCGGATTGCGAAGGGATTGAAACCTCTTTGTTCCTTGAGAAAGATGGCACCTGGGTAATGAATGAACGTTATCAGGGCGTTAGCCGCGAGCCGTCATCTTTCGCTTCATATGGGACCTGGGCGCGTACCGCCGATAAACTGGTCTTGACCAATAGCAAAGGCGAGAAATCCTACTATCGGGCGAAAGGCGACAAGCTGGAAATGCTCGATCGTGACGGCAACCCGATTCAGTCAACGCTTAACTATACGCTGGAGTCGGTGAAAGCCAGCCTGCCGACGACGCCGATGGCAATGCGCGGGATGTATTTCTATATGGCGGATGCGGCAACCTTTACCGATTGCGTCACAGGTAAAACGGTGGCCGTTGCCAATAACGCTCAGCTTGAACGTGATTACGCCGCCGCGCGCGGGACCGATACTCGTCCGGTACTGCTGGTGGTAGAAGGGCACTTCACTCTCGAAGCGAACCCGGATACCGGCGAGATGATGAAAACGCTAATGACGGATAAAGACAGTAAATTTATTCCAGGTAAAGATTGCGGTAAGTAATCCGTGCAGTTGTAATTAAAAAGGCCTCGCTATTGCGAGGCCTTTTAGCTTTAAAGGGGAAATTAACCTTTAATTTGCTGCACCAGGTAATTCACAATATCCCCGGTCTTAATCAGCTGTTTCTCGCCGTTGCGACGATGTTTATATTCAATATCATCGTTGTCGAGGTTACGATCGCCAAGCACGATGGTATGAGGGATGCCGATCAGCTCCATATCGGCGAACATCACGCCCGGACGCTCTTTACGATCGTCCATCAGCACGTCGATGCCATGCGCACGCAGTTCAGCATAGAGTTTCTCGGCCAGCTCCTGCACGCGATAGGACTTGTGCATGTTCATCGGCAGAATAGCGACCTGGAACGGCGCGATAGCGTCCGGCCAGATAATCCCGCGATCGTCAAAGTTCTGCTCAATAGCGGCGGCCACCACGCGGGTCACCCCAATGCCGTAGCAGCCCATGGTCAGGATCTGGTTGCGGCCATCTTCGCCCTGCACCGCGGCATTCATTGCTTGAGAGTACTTGGTGCCCAGCTGGAAGATGTGGCCCACTTCGATACCGCGTTTGATAAGCAGAGTGCCTTTTCCATCCGGGCTCGGATCGCCGGCAACGACGTTACGAATATCAGCAACTTCCGGAGTCGCGACATCGCGATCCCAGTTGATGCCGAAGTAATGTTTGCCATCAATGTTAGCGCCGGCGGCGAAATCGCTCATGGCCGCGACGGTACGGTCGATAACTACCGGAATCGGCATGTTAACCGGACCGAGAGAACCCGGGCCCGCGTTAACGAGAGCGCGGATCTCTTCTTCGCTGGCGAAGGTCAGCGGGCTCGCGACCTGCGGCAGTTTTTCCGCTTTTACTTCGTTGAGTTCGTGATCGCCGCGTACCAGCAGGGCGACCAGCGGGTAGCTGCTATCTTCTACCGCTTTCACCAGCAGGGTCTTCACGGTTTTTTCGATTGGCAGATTGAACTGCTCAACCAACTCGGCGATGGTTTTCGCGTTCGGCGTATCCACCAGCGTCATCTCTTGCGTCGCTGCTGCGCGCGGTTCTTTCGGCGCGACGGCTTCGGCAAATTCAATGTTCGCCGCGTAGTCGGAGCTGTCAGAGAAGATCACGTCATCTTCGCCGCTCTGCGCCAGTACCTGGAACTCATGGGAAGCGCTACCGCCGATCGAACCGGTGTCAGCCTGTACCGCGCGGAAATCCAGCCCCATACGGCTGAAGATTTTGCTGTAAGCGGTATACATCGCGTCGTAGGTTTCCTGCAGCGATTCCTGAGAGGTATGGAAAGAGTAAGCATCTTTCATCAGGAACTCACGGGAGCGCATCACGCCGAAACGCGGGCGAACTTCATCGCGGAACTTGGTCTGAATCTGGTAAAAGTTCAGCGGCAGCTGTTTGTACGAGTTCAGCTCATTGCGAATCAGGTCAGTAATGACCTCTTCGTGAGTCGGCCCGAGGACGAATGGGCGATCGCCACGATCGGCAATGCGCAGCAGCTCAGGGCCATATTGCTCCCAGCGACCGCTCTCCTGCCACAGTTCAGAAGGCTGAACTACCGGCATTAACACCTCGATAGCACCGGCGTTGTTCATCTCTTCACGCACGATGTTCTCGACTTTTTTCAGAACGCGCACGCCGGTCGGCAGCCAGGTGTACAACCCTGAGGCCAGCTTGCGGATCATCCCGGCGCGCAGCATCAGCTGATGGCTGATGACTTCGGCGTCGGCAGGTGTCTCCTTCAGAGTGGAGAGCAGATATTGGCTAGTACGCATGTTGTTACGGTTCCATTTGGACGATCGGAACAGGCTGGAGAGCCAGCCTGAAACAAAAAAAGTGGTTTAGTTTACCAGTGTGGCAAAGATGCCAAAAGAGAGGAAAATAAAATTAGCGCGGTTCGAGAGAAAAGACTTCAAAACCGGAGGGGATTACCCGCCAGCGCACGTTGAAATCGAGCAGCCAGACGGCGTAGGTTTTCCCTGCTTCTTCCTCTTTGCGATAAGCCGGACGCGGATCCTGCGCCAGTACTTCACGGATAAACGCTTTGATATGCGGGTAGCGTTTTTCCAGCGTCAGTAACTGTGCTTCTATTTCCGGCGTAAAGCTGACATTCATGCCTGCCAGCGGCGCCTGTTGCGCATAGCTGGCGCTGGCATCAGGCAGGGCTTCGGCAAAGGGAAGATAAGGTTTGATATCAACCACCGGCGTGCCGTCAACGAGATCGAGGCTGCCAAGTTCCAGTATTACCTGATCCTTCTGGCAGCGAACGCCTTTCAGTTCAACCAGCGACATGCCGATAGGGTTGGGGCGAAATGTCGAGCGGGTCGCGAAGACGCCCATGCGCGCGTTGCCGCCAAGGCGGGGAGGGCGCACGGTCGGGCGCCAGCCGCCAGCCATGGTCTGATGAAAGACGAACAGCACCCACAGATGGCTGAAGTTTTCCAGTCCACGCACGGCGTCAGCCTGGTTATAAGGCGCTAATAGATGCAGTTCTCCGCCGCCGTGTTCAACCAGACCAGGCTGGCGAGGAACGGCAAACTTCTCTTTATACGGCGAGCGGATGACGCCTATCTGCGCGAACTGAAATGCACTCATTGCGCCGAGACGTTAAGCGCTGAACCCAGGCAAACGGCCTGACGGTAGCAGCCTGGCGTACCGCTGGTCACTTCGCAGCTGTGCAGCAGCACGGCGTTGGCCTTCATTTTGGCCGCGTTGATTTGCATGCGTTTACGGGCGGTCGGGATGTTCGGCGGGGAGTCCTGGTTTGAAGCCTGGCATGATTCGCCGCTCACTTCACCCAGATCGCGGAAAGGTTTCCCTACCAGCGCGGCGGCATCGGTATAGATTCTAACCGGTGCGGGACGTGAGACTTTTGGTTTAGCCGTTTCCGTCTGGACTGGCGTGGTTGCGGTGCTTTTAACAGGCTCAACGGGGGATCTGCTTAGCATAGAACAACCGCTTAACATGAGTGCTAACAAACAGACCGGTAAAGCACGCATAGTATTTCCTCAATGAATTATAAAACAGGGCGCTATTGAATCAGGTGCTTGCATAAATGACAAGACGGGCATAAAGCCCGTCCTGAATGATATTACGCTGAAAGCAGATTACCAGCCTTTCACTGCGCCACCGTTAAAGATTTTGTTAGCGGCTTCGTAAACTTCATCGCTTTGGTAAGCCTGAACAAATTTCTTAACATTTTCCGCGTCTTTATTATCTTCGCGGGCGACGATCAGGTTTACGTATGGCGAGTTTTTATCTTCAACGAAGATACCGTCTTTCGCCGGCGTCAGGCCAATCTGGCTGGCGTAGGTGGTGTTGATGACCGCCAGAGCGATCTGCGCGTCGTCCAGAGAACGCGGCAGCTGTGGCGCTTCCAGCTCAACAATCTTCAGGTTTTTCGGGTTTTCAACCACGTCCAGAGACGTCGGCAGCAGGCCTACGCCTTCTTTCAGTTTAATCAGACCCACTTGCTGCAGCAGCAGCAGAGAACGGCCGAGGTTGGTCGGGTCATTCGGTACGGCAATCTGTGAGCCCGGCTGCAGTTCGTCCAGAGATTTGATTTTCTTCGAGTAGCCAGCGATCGGATAGACGAAGGTGTTACCGACGGAAACCAGTTTATAACCGCGATCTTTAATCTGCTGGTCGAGATACGGTTTGTGCTGGAAGGCGTTAACGTCGATGTCGCCTTTGCTCAGCGCTTCGTTCGGCAACACGTAGTCGTTGAAGGTTACCAGCTCAACGTCGAGGCCATACTTCTCTTTTGCCACTTTCTGCGCGACTTCAGCAACCTGCTGTTCCGCGCCGACGATCACGCCGACTTTAATATGGTTAGGATCTTTTTCATCCTGACCGCAACCCACCAGAGCCAGAGAACCGATTAATGCGCCAACTGCCGCAAAGGTTTTTAAATTAAAGGCCATGTTATTTCCTTCCTGTAAGAATTAGTGTTGTGTGTCAATAACGTTATTTGTGAGTCACAGCCCGGACGATACGATCGCCAGAGAATTGAATTAAATAAACCAGAATAACCAGCAATACCAGTACGGTATTCATTACCGTCGCGTTATAGCCGATGTAACCGTACTGATAGCCAATCTGACCCAGACCACCGGCACCGACCGCACCGCCCATCGCGGAATAACCCACCAGGGTGATGAGTGTGATGGTGGCGGCGTTCACCAGACCCGGCAGCGCTTCAGGGAGCAGAACTTTACGCACGATCTGCAGCGGCGTTGCGCCCATCGCGCGTGAGGCTTCGATAAGCCCGGTTGGGATCTCCAACAGCGCGTTTTCCACCATACGCGCGATAAACGGCGCGGCGCCAACCGTTAATGGCACAATCGCTGCCTGCAGGCCGATCGAGGTACCGACGATCACGCGGGTAAACGGAATCATCCACACCAGCAAAATAATGAATGGAATCGAGCGGAAGATATTCACCAGCGCCGATAGCGTACGATACAGTCGGGCGTTGGCGGCAATCTGCCCCGGACGGGTAACGTACAGCAGTACGCCGACCGGCAGGCCGAGCACAAAGCCAAAGAAGCCGGAGACAAACGTCATAGCCAGCGTTTCCCACACGCCGCGAACCAGCAGCCAGATCATTGGTTCAGACATATCCCAGTACCTCTACTTTTACATGATGTTCCTGCAGCCAGGCGATCGCCGCCTGGGTATCTTCTGGTGTGCCGTGCATTTCAGTCAGCATGATGCCGAACTTCACTCCGCCGGCGTAATCCATCTGCGCGCTAATAATGTTGTTATTCACATTAAAGCGGCGGGCGGTTTCCGACAGCAGCGGCGCATCGACGGAATGGCCGGTGAACTCCATACGCAGCATCGGCACGCTGTCAGGCAGCGGCGTGGGCTTCAGGCGCGCCTGATAGTCATCCGGAATATCCAGATGCAGGGTAGATTGAATGAACTGTTGGGCGAGCGGCGTCTTAGGATGGGAGAAGACTTCGCTCACGGTGTCCTGCTCGATCAGTTGACCATTGCTAATGACCGCCACGCAGTCGCAGATACGTTTAACCACGTCCATTTCATGGGTGATCAACAGAATGGTCAGCCCCAGACGACGGTTAATGTCTTTTAACAGTTCGAGGATCGAACGGGTCGTTGCCGGGTCGAGCGCGCTGGTGGCTTCATCGCACAGCAGCACCTTTGGATTGCTGGCCAGAGCACGGGCAATCGCCACGCGTTGTTTCTGGCCGCCGGAGAGGTTTGCCGGATAGCTGTCGTGCTTATCGCCAAGACCAACCAGGTCAAGCAGTTCATTAACGCGGCGTTTGATTTCCGCCGGCGGCGTGTTGTCCAGCTCAAGCGGCAGCGCCACGTTGCCGAAAACGGTACGTGAAGCAAGCAAATTAAAGTGCTGGAAGATCATGCCAATCTGACGGCGCGCGCGAGTCAGTTCTTTTTCAGTCAGCGCGGTGAGTTCCTGGTTATCAACCTGCACGCTACCTTCGGTTGGGCGTTCCAGCAGGTTAACGCAGCGAATCAGCGTACTTTTACCTGCGCCGGAAGCGCCGATCACGCCGTAAATTTGCCCGGCAGGGACATGCAGGCTGACATCGTTCAGCGCCTGTATGGTGCGGTTCCCCTGCTGGAACACTTTGGTAATATTCGAAAGTTTAATCATCAGTTATTTATTATCGTTTAGCCGTTTGCCGTGGCATTTTCTTCTGCCGTGTCCAGGCGATGCCTGTCAATGAAATGGATGTTAAGGCATCCAGACGTCTAAATCAATCTGACTCTTTATAATGAGCACTTTCTTGCATGCCGAAACATGCGATACTAACGGCATTAGCCTTTATCAGGAGCAAACCGGTGGCAAAGTCTGTACCCGCAATTTTTCTCGACCGTGACGGCACGATTAATATCGATCATGGTTATGTCCACGAAATCGACAACTTTGAGTTTATCGACGGCGTCATTGATGCCATGCGTGAACTAAAGGCAATGGGATTTGCGTTAGTGCTGGTGACCAACCAGTCAGGCATCGCGCGCGGTAAATTCACGGAAGCGCAATTTGAGACCCTCACCGAATGGATGGATTGGTCGCTGGCAGACCGCGGCGTGGATCTCGACGGTATCTATTATTGTCCGCATCACCCGCAGGGGAGCGTTGAAGAGTTCCGCCAGACCTGCGATTGCCGTAAGCCGCATCCAGGGATGCTCATTTCCGCACGCGATTTCCTGCATATTGATATGGCCGCTTCTTATATGGTGGGCGATAAACTCGAAGACATGCAGGCGGCTGCGGCGGCGAATGTCGGAACGAAAGTGCTGGTGCGTACCGGTAAGCCGGTTACCGAAGAAGCGGAAAGCGCCGCAGATTGGGTGCTAAATAGCCTGGCGGACCTGCCTGCGGCTATCAAAAAGCAGCAAAAATAAGCGTTACGTATAAAAGATGAGCGGTTGAAATAAAAATGTATTTTTCCGCTTGTCATTCCCGGCGGGCTCCCTATAATGCGCCTCCATCGACACGGCGGATGTGAATCACTTCACACAAACAGCCGGTTCGGTTGAAGAGAAAAATTCTGAAATTCAGGGTTGACTCTGAAAGAGGAAAGCGTAATATACGCCACCTCGCGACAGAGCGCTAAAGCGCGTCGCAACTGCTCTTTAACAATTTATCAGACAATCTGTGTGGGCACTCAAAGTGACATGGATTCTTAACGTCCTCGGACGAAAAATGAATACCAAGTCTCTGAGTGAACATACGTAATTCATTACGAAGTTTAATTCACGAGCATCAAACTTAAATTGAAGAGTTTGATCATGGCTC